>JBEBPN010000002.1:0-288823 GCA_040395895.1 Dysgonomonas hofstadii | reverse complement strand
ATGAAGAATGAAGAATCAGCCCCTCCAAACCTACCCGGGGGGGAGGCTACAAAAGGGAGGGTAATAAAAGAAAAGTAATAGAAACCAAAAACAGTGCAAAACCGTTACATTGACTCCGCTTCGCTCTGTCGATCGTTGATTCGTTACTTTTTAGTTAAAATTATTTCATACAAAGACGCGAAGACGCAAAGAAAAAGATAGGGCTGATGAAAGAGATTCTTCCCGCTGGGCAGAGTGACAGAGGAAAGGAAATATGAGTTTGTAGAGACGAAAAGATTCTATTTTGCATCTGTTGCTGTTAACTACTAAAACACATATTAATAATTAGCAAAAAAGGCTAAAGTTCCCTAATCTTTTCAATATTGTTATCTTTTTTGATTCGTTGATTGATACAGTATTTTCTATCTTTGTATGAATTGGCAAAATTTGAAAGGAAACTATTAAAAAACTGCTTCAATTATGGACTTATCTTCTCTCCTCACTCCGATGAATATCACATTGGTTATTTTATTCTTCGCTGCATTTTTCTTTATGCAGGGAAAAGTACGCTCCGACCTTGTGGCTATCTGTGCCTTGCTGGCTCTGGTTATCTTTGATATACTGAGTCCGACTGAGGCTCTGGCCGGTTTTTCCAATTCGGTAGTAATAATGATGGTGGGCTTATTTATTGTAGGTGCCGGCATTTTCCGTACCGGACTGGCAAAAATGATAAGCAGTAAGATACTTCATCTGGCGGGGAATAATGAGAATAAATTGTTCGTACTGATCATGCTTGTAACGGCTTCGATAGGTGCATTCGTCAGCAACACGGGAACGGTGGCGGTAATGATGCCTATTATTATAAGTATGGCAGCCAGTGCCAATATCAATTCGCGACGCTACCTGATGCCACTGGCTTTTGCGAGTAGTATGGGTATGTTTACGCTGATAAGTACGCCTCCCAACCTTGTGATAAACAATGCCCTGATTGAGGCCGGATATGATGGATTAGCATTCTTCTCTTTTGCTCCGATAGGCTTTGTCGCCCTGTCTGTCGGTATCATTGTCCTCTTCTTTGCAAGTAAGATTCTGGTATCTAAAAATGACACATCGAGCAGCAAGAAAAAACAAGGGAAATCGCTTATCGAACTGGCACAGGAATACCAGTTGGAACAACAATCGTACAGAATAGAGGTACGATATGATTCACCTCTATTAGATAAGAATCTGAAAGATCTCAGAATTGCCACAAATTATAATGTAAATATTACCAAGATCGTACGTAAGGTGGGTAATTCCAGATTCAGAAAGAATGTAGTAGAGGAAGTAGCAGGGCCAAAATCGACAATCTTAAAAGACGATATACTATACTGTCATGGTGATCTGGAAAATATAGAAAGATTTGTTTCTGAAAACAATCTGTTCTTTGAAAGGGTAAACGACAAAGAGCCGTTTTCCGACTTTCAGGAATCGGGCATTGCCGAGATTTTTGTCATGCCCAATTCGAGACTTATAAACCGGACTATTTCGGAAATCCGTTTCCGCGAAGAGTACAATGTAAATGTGCTGGGTATTCAGCGTCAGAATGAGTATAAGATGCAGGATATTAAAGATACGAAACTGCATTCGGGCGATGCACTGCTGATTCAGGGTACATGGAAAGATCTTGCCAATCTGGACGAAAGACAGGACGACCTTGTATTGGTAGGCCAGCCGCTGAAAGAGGCATCTAAAGTTACTCTCGACCAGAAAGCACCGATAGCCGCGATTATAATGCTATTGATGATTCTGGCTATGGTATTCGAGGTATTGCCATCGGTAATTGCTATCATGGTTGCTGCCGTACTGATGGTGGTTACAGGGTGTCTGCGTAATGTAGAGGAAGCATATAACAGTATAAACTGGGAGAGTGTCGTCCTCATCGGGGCTATGTTGCCAATGGCTACTGCGTTCCAGAATACGGGTGTGGATACGCTTATTTCGGGTGGATTGGTCGGGAAGCTGGGTGATATGGGGCCTTATGCGCTGTTAGCAGGAATATATTTCTGTACGTCGCTGCTGACAATGTTTATCAGTAATACGGCGACAGCCGTATTGTTTACTCCTATTGCCATGAAAGCGGCTATAGGCATGGAAGTAAGCCCTTATCCATTTCTGTTTGCTGTAGCGGTGGCTGCAAGTATGTGTTTTGCATCTCCGTTCTCTACTCCTCCAAATGCGTTGGTGATGAGTGCAGGACGTTATAGCTTTATGGATTATGTAAAGGTCGGATTGCCTTTACAGATCATCATGGGTATAATAATGATAATGATACTTCCTTTACTGTTCCCTTTCTAAAGGGATCAGTATTGGGCTTCTAATAGTTTTACGATCTGTTGCAGATAACGGGCATCTGTTTCGTCGAAATGGTTAAGGTGTTCGCTGTCAACATCGAGCACGGCGATCACTTCATCGCGGATAAACAGCGGCACTACGATTTCGGACTGTGAAGCGGCATCGCAGGCTATGTGTCCGGGAAATTGATTAACGTCTTCCACGATTACAGTGCGTTTCTCTTTCCATGCTGTTCCACAAACGCCTTTTCCGTATTTTATACGTGTACAGGCTATCGTTCCCTGAAAAGGGCCGAGTACGAGTTCTTCGCGCTTCACGATATAGAAACCAACCCAGAAGAAGCCGAATGTTTGTTTCAGGGCGGCAGACACGTTCGCAAAATTAGCGATGGTATCGGTTTCTCCTGTAAGCAAGCCTTTCATCTGCGGCAGTAAGGATTCGTACTTTTCTGCTTTCGACGCATTTGTGTCTATATATAGTGATTCTGCCATGATTAGTTCTTTGTTACTTTGTCTATAAATTGTGAGAGTATCCGGTCTCTATTCAGATGATTCTCGGCATATTGCCTTGCATTGCTCCTTATCTGTGCCAGATCGGAGGTTAAGGCTGTATCTATAGCGTTCTTCAGTGCCGAAGCAGACTCTGGTTCGCAAAGCACGCCCATATTGTTATCCTTGATATCTTCATACAGAGTGGTCCCGGGCATAGCGGTTACAATGGCACATCCTCCGGCGGCAAGTATTCCGGTCAGCTTGCTGGGCATTACCAGATCGGATGCTTCCTTCTTTTGTAAGACCAGATGCAGGTCTGCTGTTGCCAGCAAAGCTGATAACTGATCGTAAGGCTGCAATGGATAAAAGGTCATATTAGTCAATCCGTTATCTGTTGCCATCTTTTTCAAGGTGTCCTTTTCTGCGCCCGAGCCAACCATCATGAAATGGATATGGAGCTGATCTTTATATTGTGCGGCGACTTCAAGTAGTACCTCTAATCCTTGCTTCTTGCCCATATTACCGGAATAAAGGATTACAATATCATCCTGTGGAATCCCGAACTTGTCTCTCAGCGACTGGCTTTTCGGTAATGGCTTAATAAAGTCTATATCGACCCAGTTGGGTAACATCACGATCTTGTCATCAGGAATTCCCTTCTTCGCCACACGGCTCTTCATTCCGGACGTCAGGGTAGAGACATAGTCGCTTCTGCGCAACAGGAACTTCTCCAGTCTGAACATCAGGTTCAGCGCTTTCTGGTTAGACAGCATATTGAGGTCTTTTGCTGCATCTATCTGCAAGTCCTGAATATGGGAAACCAGAGTCGTTCTCTTGAATATCGAGTATATATATGGTGAAAAGCCAATATGAAAGGGAGGGCAAACTGTTATAACCAGATCATACTTTCTCTTGAACAAGGCTGCGAACCAACGGAACGAGCTACTCCACAAGAAAGAGAATTCATGGACTATACGCTTCTTCGAGTCTACCTTAGCTGGTACATAAAAGGGACAACGGTAGACATTCACTCCATCAATGACTTCCTTATGCCACCATTTGTTCTTGTATTGTGGAGCAACTTCCCATTCTGGGTAATATGGCATAGCTGTAATCACATTTACGTCATAGCCTTGCATAGCAAGCCATGAAGCCATTTCTCCTGTATACTTACCTATACCGGTAAGTTCGGGAGTATAGTTTATACCGTAAATGAGGATGCGCATGTTAGTTGTTGTTATTTATATATGGAATAATCCGAGCAGAGTATTATATCAAATTTCAATACCATAATCCTTCCTTATGATCTCTTTCATCTTTCCAACATCCCCTCCACTTTTCTTCTTAATCTCATATATTTTTGCATCAACAAGTGTGCGATACCACCACCCTTGTAGAAAATGCCATAAAAATGCCTCTTTTCCTTCTGTAAAGCCTAACTTAAAGAAATATCGATATATAAAATATATGAAGGACCTGAAGAACAAAGGCATTCTTGCATATTTCAGCTTCTTATCCCTTTTAGATTTTGCATCGGCTGACATTTCCAGAGATAAGTCACCCTGAGGTTTCGGGAGGAAGTTATATTCCAAATCTAATAAATCTATAGCCTCTCTTATCGAATAGCCATTATGTTTCTGAGTCCACCAACCAATATTGTTCAAATTATGATCGCAAAAAGCATTTTTAAAAAGAACGGTTTCCCCTTCTGTTATTTTTATATGCTCATCCATCCATCTATTCTCACAACGGCCTTTACCATGACGAAAGAGGCGCAAAAGATTCATTTTACCTATACCTCTTTTGACATATTGATTAAGAAATATTCGCTTTAGAGGGAATACTATTCCTGATATGCTTTCTTCTATAACAGGCATATTTTGCTCAAGTTCATCGATCAGCTCATCAGTCAAATATTCATCAGCGTCTAATTTTAAAACCCATTTTGAAGTAATTGGCAAGTTATCAAGCCCCCAATTAAATTGTTTTGCATGATTGTTTTCCCATTTATTCTGGTAAACTCTAGCACCTAAGCTTTCTGCTAAATATACCGTATGGTCTGTGGAAAAAGAATCTACAACAAAGATCTCTCTTGAAAATCGAAGGACATTATTAAGACAACGTTCAATATGTATTTCTTCATTATAGGTAAGGATAATTGTCGTAATATCTAACATTATTCTCTGATTATTCTTTTCTTAATAAATTTTGCCGGGTTACCACCAACTATAGTCCAAGGCTCTACATCTTTAAAGACGCATGCTCTAGCACCAACAACAGCTCCTTGCCCAATGGTAACACCCATCATTATAAAAGCATCGGATGCTATCCATGCCTGATCCATTATTTCTATGGGTTTGCTAATCAATGTATGTTGTGGCGAGTGTACATCATGAGATGCTCCACATAGAAAAACCCCATCAGAAACAATAACTTGTGAATTTAATTTAATTTTTGAGGGATTATAACAGTTTACCCGACTAGCAAACATAGAATGGTCTTCCATTTCCAAATTCCATGGCGCCCATATTTTCACACTACAAGAAACTGAGCAATCCTGTCCTATTTTTGCACCAAAGAGTCTTAATATAAACACTCTCCAAAAATTTAAATATTTAGTTCCAAACGGACGAAACAATAATATATACACAACACCCCATAGTGCACGCCCTATCTTATTTTTTAGCGAGTATCTGTGTTGAGATTCATTATATAATATTGTATATGACATAAACTATTTATTTAATGGCAACAATTTCTTCAGCTGCATTCTCGGGTTTTAATCTATCGTGTATGACTACAGAATATCCGGGCAGTATTTCAACAGCTTTACAAATAGCCTGTTTTATCGAATCTCTGTTATTATCACAAATAATATATCTTTCAAATTCTGCCAGATATTGTTTTATCCGCTCATTATGAAACCCGTCCCCTATGTATATGATAGGCTTATTCAAATTAGTATAATAAAATACCTTTCCAGGTATTTGTACACCTTTAATATTTCCGAGACAGATAAGTATATCACATTCATTCTCAAGAGCAGATATTTCGGTATAAGGACGGCGTCCCAGTTTTACATCTATATTTGAAAATCGATCGATGTTAATATCTACATCTGTATCTCCTCTAATAACAAATTCTAAATCAGACATCTCTCCCGCACATTCCATAAGCGGGAAAATATTCCTAACCCTTCTCTGGAATGCACCAAAGTAACCTATTTTTATTTTATCACCTATCTTCTCCTTATTCTTTATAGGTTCCCTCTCAATATAACTGACATCACTCCAACGCATTTTAGCAGAATACTGAGGATATAGTTCTTGTTGCATCTCGCACAAACACTTTGAACAGTAAACAATCTCCTTAGCATCTTTCAGCGCATTCTTCTCAACGATCTTATGAAAAATACGCTTTACCGGTATTTTTGTTATATCATCGCACATACCTATAGATAGCGGATCAGACCAATACTGTATATAACGGACATCCTGAAGATTATTTAACTTAATTATATCACGAGCAAAAAAGGCTGATAATGGCGGAGGACAAAAAGCCAATACCAAGTCATACTCTTTATTTACAATCCCCTTTAGTTCTTTCTTATTATAAGGGCGATACATGGCAACTTTAACTATATTGGTCCAAATATGAAAAGGTAGCCACAAGTATTTATTATTCTTGATTCTCTTATATTCTCGTCTATTATCTTTGATAAGGAAGACATTATCGAAATAATGGGAAAGTTTCACATCAAAAGATTCTGATTCATTCTTTCTCAAAGTAATTAAGTCCAGGTTGTACCCCTTTTTCTTCAAACCATAGAAAATAGTAGTATTTAATAATGTATTTGATTCTGATCCGTCGGTAGAGCCTAGTATGCACAGTATATCCATATTAAAAACTAATTTTCAGGACCATACATATCCATATATAATTCTTTGTGCGTCCGCATCCATTCATACTGGTCTTCAAGCATTCTACGATATCCGGGAATTATATGATTGAAATATTGGGATTTAGCAATGGATTTATTAACCCCATTCCCATCAAAGGCATTGATTATAATATCGTTTTTACCCCAGATCTCTTTAAAAAGATTAAGTAATTCATATTTAGATATTTTCTCACCATTGCTTAACTGAATCAATCCTGTATAATTACCTTCAATAACAACGTCAATACATTTGGCGAGTTCCAATGTCGTAACCCCCCCCCATATAGCTGTTGTATAGCCATTTATAGCTCCTTTCTGATTCATAAACCAATGAAACAACCCTTCCCCTTCTTTTTTTAGTTCAGGTCCTATAATCGAAGTTCGGATCGTTAGATCTTTCTCATTGATTATTTCACCTAGAGCTTTACTTCTTCCATATATATCATCAGCATCTCTAAAATCAGATTCTGTATAATTGCCCTTTTTTCCTGAAAAAACACAGTCTGTACTTATATGGATCAGCTTTGCATTAACATTATCCGATAATCTTTTCAATAGATGAGGGAAATAAGCATTGATCAGAATAGCATTATCCGGATGTTCCTTTGCACCCTTAATTAAGATACCGACACAATTAATTATAATATCGGGGTTTATAGTGGAAATTATATCCGCTACGATATCCTTATTTGTAATATCGGCTATAATACTATCTTCTGTCAGCTTATTGCGAAAGACTACATTTTTGATACTATATTTTCCAGTATTGAGCAAATAATGATATATCATATGTCCTGCCATACCAGTAGCTCCCAATATCAAAACTTTTTTCATATGTTACCAATTTATATTGTTTTATGCCAAACTGTACGATCAATATAGTCTGTATAAGAAAGTATTATACGTACAACTTTTTTTGACACATTATCAGACTCATAGTCAGAAACTGTACGAATTACATTTATATTTTCTCTATACTGAGTGGTTACAATATCTATAGAATCTAAAATACGATCGCTATTCAGTCCAGTCATAATAAGCGTACCTTCATCCATTCCTTCAGGACGCTCATGTGCCTGCCTGATAGTAATAGCTGGAAAATGCAAGATGGACGATTCTTCTGTAATTGTTCCGCTATCAGATATTACACAAAATGCATTTTGTTGTAATTTTATATATTCGAGAAAACCAAAAGGCTTCATGAATTCAATTTTCGGGTTATTATTTACGAACCCGATAGATTCGAGTTTCTTCCGTGTACGGGGATGTGTTGAAACAATAACCTTCTTGTCATACTTATCAACGATAGCTGTAAGAGAGGCTAAAAGATCTGAAAAATTCTTTTCTGAATCTACATTTTCTTCACGATGAGTACTAACAATAAAATATTCTCCCTTTTTTAGCCCTTCTTTTTCCAGAATATTATTTTTCTGTATCTCATCCTGATGAAACAACAATACCTCTTTCATTGGGGAGCCTGTTTTTATCACAGTTTCAGGTTTTATTCCTTCATTCAACAAGTATTGGCGAGCATGTTCTGACAAAGGCATATTTATATCGCTCAAGTGATCCACTATCTTTCGATTTATTTCTTCAGGAACCCTTTGGTCAAAGCACCGATTGCCTGCTTCCATATGAAATATCGGAATCTTCCTGCGTTTAGCAGAGATAACAGATATACAGCTATTTGTATCACCATATAACAGTAATGCATCAGGCTTTAGTTGTTCCATCAACTTATCTGACTTCTGAATTACATTTGCTATCGTTTCGGCTGCATTCTCACCAGCTGCATTCAGAAAATAATCTGGCTTACGAAGGCCTAATTGTTGAAAGAATATTTCGTTTAGTTCGTAGTCAAAGTTTTGTCCGGTATGTGCTACAATATGATTAGTATATTTATCTAATTCAACCATTACACGGCTTAACTTTATAATCTCGGGACGAGTCCCTACTATAGTCATTACTTTTAACATCGTCATCTATTTATTTATTGGATATCTTCACGAATCAACTCTAGTTTCAACAGGAGATTTTTCATTTCTTGTTCGTTTAGCTGATGGGTATTGTGAGAATGATAGTCTTCGTATTTTGAAACCTTTTCCTGACCTTCTATAAAGTATTTATCATAGTTTAGATCTCTGCCATCACAAGGTATACGATAATAGTCTCCCATACTCTCAGCCTTTGCCATTTCTTCACGGGTAACAAGAGATTCGTATAATTTTTCTCCATGACGAGTACCTATAATTCGTATTTTCGATTGTGACTTATATAGATCGATTAGGGAGGCTGCCAGAGTTTCTAATGTAGCGGCTGGAGCTTTCTGCACAAACAGGTCTCCATTCTTTCCATGCTGGAAGGCATATATTACTAAATCTACAGCATCATCTAGAGTCATCATGAAACGAGTCATCCGTGGATCTGTGATAGTTATATCTTGATTGGATTTAATTTGTTCTATCCAAAGGGGGATTACAGAACCACGACTAGCCATAACGTTACCATACCGAGTACAACAAATAGTAGTTTCTGTCTCTAATCCCAGTGACCGGCCTTTAGCTATAGCTACTTTTTCCATCATAGCCTTACTTATTCCCATCGCATTTATAGGATAACAGGCTTTGTCGGTACTTAATACAACTACGTTCTTTACTTTGTGTTCTATAGCCGAATTCAAGACATTTTCTGTTCCTAAAACATTGGTGTAAACAGCTTGCATAGGGAAGAACTCACAGGAAGGAACTTGCTTGAGAGCAGCAGCATGAAATACATAATCAACATCTTGCATGGCAAAATCGACACTGTATTTATCCCGAACATCTCCGATATAAAATTTTACCTTGGGATTCTGAAGCTGATGACGCATGTCATCTTGTTTCTTTTCATCTCGACTAAAAATACGAATTTCCTTTATATCTGAGGTCAAAAACCTTTTCAATACAGCATTACCAAATGAACCAGTACCACCTGTAATTAATAATATTTTATTTCTAAACATATTTATACCTTTATTTATTATTTGCATTAAAATATATAATGCCCAATTACATATTTCTAATCTTTAATTAGCTTCAAGGATGTTATCATATTATTTGTAACTTGTTCCATCGAGAAATATTTACTATAAGCTTTTTGGGCAGAGATACCCATTTCTTTTTTTTCTTCAATAGACAAATGTACCCATTTATTCAACATATTGTATATATCCTCTTCTGTGTCTGAAACAACTATCCCCCCCTCACTGATATTAATTTCACGCCAAATATTTATTTTATCTGTTATCAGTACAGCTTTTTGACATGCCATAGCTTCTACAATGGCTATCCCAAAATTTTCCTGGTGACTTGGTAAAACGAAAGCTTCACAACCATAAAATGCCCCCCATTTCACATCACCTGAAAGCATTCCCGGAAATAATATATTGTCATTCTTTTCTGCCAACATCTCTACATATTGCCCATATGCAGTCTCCAAATCGGGACCCGCTATTATTAGTTGGGGCATATCAGACATTTCTTTATATAGCTGTAAATAAGCTTTTACTAATATATCAACACCCTTTTTTTCATTAATACGTCCTAAAAAGAGTATAAATGGCCTACCATCCCAACCCTGACATTTTTCAAAAAAAGCCCGCGTCATTTCATTATCATATACTGGAGGATATTCTGATCCCAATCCTACAACAATTTCTCGTTTAGGGCTATATGGCGTAAATGGCTCACATGCCAATAACTTTTCTTCTTCACAAGTAAACAATATACTATCTGCCGAATTGATTAATTTAGACTCTACTAATTTCCAAAAAACAACATTTCGTATTGCCTTAATTTTTCGCCCTTTAGCTTTCTGAAAGTATGGATCCAACATTCCATGCGGCATAACTAACAACTTGGGCTTATTCTCTATTCTCTTCAGTACCTGATATAGTGCAAGTGTCTGATATTGCCATAATCCGTGAACAATTATTATATCATAATTCCGAATATTACTTTCCAGCCATGGCTTCAGTGTTTTATTATAATTCCATGATGTCCGGTTATGTATTGCACCTAAAGCATGTATCGAAAATGATTCATTCTGTATATATTCTGAATCCGGATTATCGAGACAGACGACCTCATTCTCTATATCAACAATATTTTTCATCCCATAAATGTATGAGCGAACAGCTTGACAAACCCCACCTGTTTGGGGGTTCATACTCGATATGATATGAAGGACTTTCATACTATACTTTGCTAATAAACAAAACCATCGGTTCGATAAAAATATTTTGCCTCTTTTGGTATTTCTCGTACAGCTTTCGCAGGAACTCCCCCATAGATAGTCCACTCGTCCACAAAAGGCTTATTCAATAAAGACTTTGCCGCCAAAACAGAATATGAAGGTAATACTGCTCCTCCTAGTATTGTTGAATTTGTACCAACCATTGTATAATCTCCAATAAATATAGGAGCGCTATCCTGGATATTCTCATATATATTTATTGAATGTGTCAACATCTGAGTATTATATCCTGCAACTGTACAAAATTTACCTATAATAATGCTATTAGTACAGTCGATATGGTGATTTTTTGTTATCGCAGAGTGTTCTCCTATAATCAATTCGGATTTCCTGTCCGGTTGATGCAGAAAATGCATTGCCCCTCCAACAGGAAAACCTGTAATCCAATTATTACGACTAATTGTTGACAATTTATTCATTTTTATTGTATTTAAATGAATCGCCACATTAAAATGATCTATTCTTGAATTCTCCCCCATGTATAAATATTGAGGATATATCCACGAAAGCCCTATTCTGGCAGTAGGATGAATATCATATTTAAAATATTTCTGCAGTATAAGTCTCCTTAATTTCCAAGGTAATAGGATACATATCAATTTTATTATCATTCAATCTTATTTTTTTAACCTATATGTAAAGTTACTTATATATACAAAAAAGTTACTTATCCGAAATAAATATTTTTCTTTTTTAGTTTTCCATTTGTCAATAGATGCAATACTTTTAAATATTCTTTCATGCTCATCCCGTTGAAGAGTTTTATCTGAGGATAACTGATCCTCTTGTAATGTATATGCACTACAAATACTATCCACATAATGAAATATGGCTCCATCATTTATAGAGTCCAGCCAAAACTTAGTATCCGCAGCTAATCGAAAGGATTCATCAAATCCATTCATCTTCAAATATAAATCTCTCTTTATCAAGGTTGCCTGTTGAGTAAACAGAACTATATTTTCTTTTAATAATGCTCCAAACATTTTATATCTGGAAGATGAGGTCTGTTCTTTTATTTTTCGTCCATGAGAATCAATAAACATTGTGCGTCCATAAACTCCATCGATTTTCGGATTTTTATCTATTATTTCAAAAAGCTTACTAAAGTTCGGAAGCCAGAAATCATCATCGTTTATATATGTCAAATAATTATAATCTCTGCAGTAAGCCGATAGAGCATAATTTAATGCAGAATAAATACCCCGGCAATCTGCTAGCTCAGGAATAATATCAATCTCAGAATAAGTAAGTCTCAGCTTATCACATTTTTCTAAAGGAGCTACAATTATATGCCGAACTCTATCTCCCCCTATAGCCTTTACTGAATCTATTGTCTTTGACAAAGTATCTCTATCTCCTAATGTTGCTGTAACAACAAGTATATCTGCTTTCTTTTTCATTCTAGCTTGTTTTAGATACTTTCTCTTTCATTCGTAATTTATATTGTACAAATATAAATGCCAGTATAATAGGCAAAGTATAACGGATATGAGTTATAGGGGAGAATAAAAATATCCAACCTCCACTAAGCAAATAATATATGAGGATTAATATATACGGACTATTCTGAATTTTACGATCTCCGATCAAAGATATTCCTCTTTTCAAAAATAAGACAAATATGTATAGTATTGCCCAGAATCCGCCAAGTCCTGCCGTAACCCATGCTCCCAATAATACAGAATGGCTCGGAATTATAAATTTTCCCGCATCTTTATATTCAGCAATAAACTTATCCTCACTATCAGACATTATATATAACATATATGTATATTTACCATTCTTATCCGGAGCCCAAGAGCCATGTCCAAATACTGGTTTATCTATGATAGCTTGTATTGCAACAAAAGTTTCAGCCCTACCTGATATTAATAAATTAACCGGATTGTATGGATTCTCCACCCGCAAAAGCGATCCACGAGAGTGTTCTCCCCCAAGATTCCCTGCTAATACTTGAGATACATAGATAGAATATAACCCTTGAAAAATGATTCCAAAGATAAAGGTGTATAGCAATACCTTTTTCAGGGTTATTCTCTTTATTATATGTTTATTGAAGTATATTATGGCAGTCAAAATCATGAATAATCCAGCCGAGCGGGCATCAAAGGCCATGCAAAACAGGCCATATATAATCAGAAAGACCGTCAATGTCAATTTATTTATCTTTCTCTTTTTCAATAAGTACCATGAAATGACTAATATCAAGTTACTCAAAATAGGAACCAACTTAAACTTGAAAAATGGCATATTATCCAATGTCATTTCTCCAGTAAGTTCTATCGGGTCAAAAACAATCAGTCGAACAATCTGTCCAAATAAGAAGAATATAATTAAAGATATTCTTTCATTTAAATATCTTATCAAGAACATGAACAAGAATATTGCCATCAAAACATTAGCCCATCCCCTCAAAAGATCATTCGTATTAGAACCATTTACCACATCACTTATCATTTGTGATAGTAAAACAAGAGTATAGGCAATACAGATTTTTTTAGAATCGGGAACTTCTTTAATAGTCTTAATCCATTTCTTTAAAGAAAGGTTGTCAAGGACGGCAAATATCTCACTTAATGCTAATTGGCCAACAAGATTTACTCTCATTCCCATAAAAAATGAGAATAAGAATATCTTAATTTGGTTATATATTTTACCGTTTAGCATTATTATAATCCTACTTATAAGAAGTATATTTTAACCGTACCTGTTTTTCCACATAGTTCTGCAGTAACTTTTCCCCTTCTACATTTGGATGAAGACGTGTATCATCAAGGAACACCCCTATATTAGAAAAATTAATGCCCGAATCATTAAATACATCAATTACAGGTATAGAATAGCTCTTTGCCACAGACTTTATAATTCGGTTTATCCAAATTAATTTATTGGCATCAAAATTGGAATTATTTATTTGTTGAGTAGTCATAATCAAAATACATGATTTTGGAAAATTTATTTTTAAGTTTTCCATCATGAAGACTATAGACCCGTATACAGACTCTCTTAAAGGCTTATATTCTGAAGATGAAAGCCATTGATCGACACTTATATTCCCATTATATATTGGATCTGCATCACTACAATTTCCAAGAAAGCCTCCTGATGCATCATTAATACCACACATAATAGTAATCAAATCCGGATAATATCCATTTTCATTCTTATCTTTCAGAAGGCTGGCGAGTTCATCTGCCATAACAGATACATTATTACTAGAATTAGGTGCATATGCCCATCTACAACCCGGAATCGAATAACTTTTATAGTCTTCGGATACAGCTTCAGCAACATCTTTTTGCCATTGCATGGAAGCGGTGGAAGCACCTAAAGCACAATAAGTATTTATGAATATACCTTCTTTATATTCTTCTTTTTGCACATAAGTATCTTCTTTCCCATCATATTCTATACATTGAGCAATATCGTCATATGTCTCTTCTTTGCTACAAGAAGCAAAGAAAACAGTCAATATACTAAAACCGAATAGTAATAGAGTTATTCTATAGTAAAGATAATTATTCATAACTTGGGATATCCAATTCCTTTTTCATGTTTTCCAAAATAACTTTTTCTTCTTCTGAAATAGATGAAAGACCAATAGCTTTTTTCTCTTGAAAATATTCTGCAAATAACTCAGTAAGATATTCTCTTGAAAACCGCTCCTCTACCGGATATATTGTCCTCTCATGCTCTATAATCTGATCAATGGTGAATACACTTGCAATAATTTTCACAGGTGCACCAACAGCAACGGCATACGGAGGAATAGGTTTATTTACCAAGGAACAGGCTCCTATTATCGCCCCTCTTCCTATTTGGGCTCCCTGTAATAAGGTAACATTCGCACCAACCCAGACACTTTCTTCGACAACTATATCTCCTTCTGTATCATTTATATGAGAAGATCCTAGAATATACTGCGGGATACCAACTGTTGGTCTATGATTACCCGGTATCGCAATAAAATTAACTCCTATTGCAGAATATTTCTTCACAATAAATTTGCCTGTAGAGTTTATTATTTTCGAATCATTCTGAATACGGACATAATCACCAATAAATATATTAGCCGGAGCCGCAAGATTTGTAGGTAGCCCAATATGGGAATGTTTACCCCAATAACCAAATTTCTTTGTATTGATTATATAGTGGCTCTTTGCATTTATTGCATTTTTATAGGAAAAAAATATAGGAAAATGCTTTAAAATAAATTTCTTTGTGTTTTTTTTAAAATTTGAAACCATAACATTTAATAAATATTTACTCAATCCAAATTCCTGTAGCTTTATTATTAATTATTTTACGCATTTGGACTGTAAAAAACAGACTATAAACAAAGGCGATAATTGTCATAGAATATACAACACCTAATGCACCTACATATTTTCCAATAAAAAAAGAAAGAGGAATATGTACTATCAATCCGATCAATGTTACATATACTTGCAATTTTATACTTCCCACACCATTTATCATATATGTTTGCAGTGAAACCCATGAATGAATCAGCGTATATACCCCTATTGATATAGTCATGGCTAAAGGAATAGTGATTTTATCACCTAACCATATATCATATACAAAAGGAGAACATGCAATCATAAATATAATCATTAGTACAATAAAGCCATAAACCTTGGTCAATTTTATATATATAGATTTCATCCAATCAAAATCCCTTTTTGTATATGCTTCTGTAAATGATGGCCAGATAGGAGTTAAAATAATAGCAAATAGCATTTCTGCGGCTGTCACATATCTGTATGCCGTGTTGTATTGAGCTACAGTTTCCGGATTAGAAAGGTGAGATATAATGATATTGGTTGATTGGTATAAAACGATTATCTGTATTTGGATTAAAAAGAATTTTAAACCGATACCTAATAATTCTTTAATATAGCGTCTATCAAAATAATGTGAAGAAGGTGCTACAATCTTAAATCGGCTATTATACATATAAATTGAGGCCACCAATAGGACTACAATAGGTGCACCCATATAAGCAATACATAGAGCCACTAAGGAAGGAGGTGCCAACTTGGTTAGAGTAAATATAATTACTAGGGCTAATACTTGTCCCAACATTGTAAACAATGAGGACAATGCTGTTTTTTGAAATGCGGAAACGACTGTACCTAATGTATTTAGGATCATTTGCAAAAAAAAGAATCCAGTTAATACATAAAGAGTTCGCCTTATTTCATCTTGATAAGAGATATTAATATTTAAAAAGGCACACCAATCAAAATAAGAAATACTAACCAGTAACAGCAAACATAATGGGATCATTAATAAAAACAATACACCATAAGTAGTCGATACCAAAGATCTTCCTTTTTTATAATCGTGTAGAGATATTGCTTCAGCCAGCTTATTCTTTAGACCAGTTGTAAGTCCCATATCAAAGAAGAAGAACCATGTCATAACTGAAGATAATGTCAACCATATTCCATATAGTTCAGTAGACACATATCCTAAAGTTACAGGAACGATTAGGAAACCTACAGCAATATTAACACCCTTTATGGCAAATGACGCTACTATATTCTTTAGTATATTTGAGCTTCGCGCATTTGACCTGTTAAGCTTTTTTGCGATAAAAGATTGTATTTGGCGTATTCCTGTCATTTCTATTATAGAATATATCCTAGATCCCTAAAAAATCGAACCTTTTATCTTGCTTTTCTTATTTCGCCCCATACCCATAGGTATAGCCATATCCGTATCTACCGTATCTGCCCTTATTTTTAGATGGCTCTACCCCATTTATTACCAGATACATATTTGGTAATTTATTGTCGTGGTGTACTTCATTTATAAATGTTATGGCATTCTTAGGAGTGACGTTTTCACGTGTTACATATACTGTAGCATCAGCTAAAGAACTCAGCAAGAATGTATCGGAAACAACACCGATAGGAGCCGAGTCGATAATGATGATATCATATATTTGCCTTGCTTCTTTCAATAATTCTTTCAATGCAGGCTTCATCAACAACTCATTCGGATTCGGAGGTATTGCTCCTGCTTGCATGATATCCATATTAGGAAAACTTTTTACCGAAGATAGCAGCGATTTCCAATCAGATTCGCTTCCCGACAAGTATGATGTCAAACCGGCACCTTTAGCAAATCCCATATCGGCGGCTAATTTAGGATTTCGGATATCCATACCTAACAAAAGGATTTTCTTCTCAGACAAAGCAAAGGATGCTGCCAGATTTATACTCACAAAAGTTTTCCCTTCTCCCGGAACAGTTGATGTAACCAGAATTATCTTCTTTTCAGGATCGTCTAATATAAATTGTACATTATTCCTCAATGTTCGGAAAAGTTCAACTATCGGAGTAGTTTTACTTTTCTCCACAACGATTATTTCCTCTTCCTCTTTCTTCATTATCTCACCTATTACCGTTACACGAGATAGTTTTTCTAATTCTTCACGGCTTGTAATACTCAACTGAAGCAAGTCTTTGATGTAGATAACTATTATAGGAATAATAAAGCCAATAGCCAATGCTATCAGTAAAATCATATTTCGTTTTGGAGCAATGGGACCATCTGGAATTACCGGATCTGTTATAACCTTAGCCTTGTCAGACGTAGAAGCCATAGTTATACCTGTCTCCAGATTTACTTGCATCAAATAGATAAACAAAGCTTGTTTTATCTCCTGTTGACGGGTCCTTTCCAATAATCCCCTTTCCATCATAGGAACAGATTGAATACGTGAAGCAATGGATGAATATTGTTTGTCAACCTCTGATTTTGAGATATCCAATGCACGTTTAATGTTGTTCACCGACCCTAAGATACCCTGTCTTGTATTATTTAAATCGGATAAAGCTTTTATTCTGGCCGGATTATCTTCGCTGGCACTTCGCTCCAATCGTTGATAAGCTAGCAGCAGATTATTGTATTCACTTATCACAGAAGCCAACCCCGGATCTGTAATTCCCAAATTTGGTATTAGTTTTGAATTATTATTCGGACTTTGTACGAAATTTTCAATGAGTTCTATTGTTTTAATCTGTGTAGCCAGTTCTATTCTCTTATCTTGTATCTGGGATGTTTGCTCAACGTACACTTTAGCTTCCGTTCCTAAATCGGTTATCCTCTGTTGTGTTTTAAAGCTAACTACATCATCTTCTACTACTTTCAACTCTGCTGAAATATCTTTTAGCTGATCATTGATAAATTTAGACGTGTTGGTTGCTATCTCATTATTTTCGTGTACATTATTCTTATTGTAAGTCACTACAATCTCATTCAACACATCGATACCCTTAGATACGTTCAAAACAGGTAGGTTTATTTTCAGCACAGAAGCCGACTTAGTAGTCGGTTCTATTTGAATCTCACTAGCTAATTGATATGCTACCTTTTGAGCATTCCTGATATATACAATATACGAGATACCCTCTTTAAGTGAAGTTTCAGGACGTAAAGAAACATACAATCGCCCTAATCCTGAAGGCAGTTCCATAAAACCAGGTAGGTTATCTAACTTAGAATCAATTTTATAATCTTCACTACCGAGTTTATAGACTCCCGTAACATCAACTCCTCCGGATGAATTCTTATTTAATGTCAGGGTTATGATTCCCTGCAAATCATCAGGTTTTGTATCTTCTAATCGAACATAATAAGGACATTTTTTGTACACCTCAATATCACGGAATAGCCCGTCCTCATAATATTCTGTTTGAAGTTCCAATGATAGAACAATTTGCTTCATCAGATTTGGAGAGGAGAAAACTGCTATTTCGTTATCTATATTGTTAGTAGTGCTTATCAGTCCCAACTCTTCCAGACTACCTAAAGTACCCCCTTTCTGAGCTCCGCCTCCTCCTTTATTTTCTTTCAATAAAACAGAGGTCGTTATTTCATATTTTCTGTCTGATTTAAGATAAACGAAGATGCCTATAATAAGAAATATTATACAAGACAAAACTATCCATTTCCAATGTCGAAGATACTTGAATATAATCTCTCTCAGATCTATATCTTCTTCATTTGCATATTGTTCTGCATTACTATTCTCCGAAAATTTACTCATGCTCTTATAAATCTTATCTGGTAATAATCGCTATAACTGAAATTAATAAAGATACTCCGGACAAAGCCAGTGTTTCTAACGTGCCTATGGATGAAGCATTTCCTCTGGTCTTATTTGGCTGAACATAGATTTTATCGTTCTGCTGCAAATAATAAATATCGTTATCCAATAATACGTTCTTATCCTGCAAATCTATTTGACGAATACTCCTTTGACCTGTTTCACTCTCTCTTATCAGAAGAACATTCTTTCTATTCCCATAGATCGTTAGATCGCCAGCCATTGCCAAAGCATCGAATAATGTCATTTGTTCATTATTAGACGTATATACATCCGGACGGGCAACCTCCCCAAGAACAGCCACTTTGTAGTTCAGAAAACGAATATTAACAATCGGGCTCTCTTTCAGATATAAAGGGTAGATCATAGAGTAGATTTTATCTTCTGCCTGATCTTTTGTCAATCCGCCGATTCTGATCCTCCCTAATACAGGAAAACTAATATGGCCATCATTATCTACAATATAATTCTGGAGACTACCAGTGGTGGCGCTCGAAGTTGTTACGTTTCGCTGAACAACATCGTTTATACCTGCAGGCACTAATGGCAAGTTAAAATCCTTGGCTGCCTCACTTGTGGGAGCATTCACAACAATGCTCAATACATCTTTAGGCATAATAACTGCCTGATAATTCTTCGCCGATTTTTCAAACTCACCAGATGTTATAGACTCTACATCTGTTAAATACGGGATTTTTTTGTAAGCTGTGCAAGACCCTAAAAATAATGGTATTAATACCATTAAATACATTTTTTTCAATAAAAACCTCATCGTTTTTTCATTTTGATCAAGGGAATGCTCTCAAATAGAATAACCGGAACATCCATCCATTGTTAACACACGAGTTATATAACGCAATAAAACAAGTATATACAAGAAAATCACGACAATACAACACCTTCCTTTTTGGCGGTACAAATGTAGCCATTTTTTGTACGATTACAAGCTTTTCATACAAACATTTTATGGCAAACACAGATATTAGAATATCATGTTATATGATATTATTCATATACATCTTATTTTTTCATTTCACCAAATAGCTCTTCCTCTACTACACAACAAATTATATGCCCGATCAAAATATGGGATTCTTGTATTCTGGGTGTTTCCTCTGATGGCACTCTAATACATATATCACATAAACCGGCAACCTTCCCTCCTGTCTGACCTGTTAATATAATAGATCTAATTCCTTTATCCCGACACGCATTCAGAGCCTGTAATATATTTTGAGAATTCCCAGATGTCGTTATACCAATAAAGACGTCCCCCTCTACTCCCTGAGCCTGCACCTGACGTTCAAACAACTTGTCAAAACCATAGTCGTTCCCAATAGCTGTAATAATAGAAGTATCTGTAGAAAGAGCTATAGAAGGAATACCCGGACGATCAAAATAAAACCGACTGACAAATTCGCCCGCAATATGCTGAGCATCTGCAGCACTACCCCCATTTCCGGCCAACAATGTTTTGTTCCCTTTTTTATAGGCTTCAGTAACTAAAACCGCAGCATCCTTTATGGTTTTCAGTAACTTCGGGTCAGACAATATTTTCTCTTTTACAGAAATAGAGTTCTGTATATGTTGGATTATTGTATCTTCTATGTTCATGTTAATTAAAAATTTATAGTACAAAAGTAATATTTTTATATGAGAGTAATTCATTATACACATTATCTTTATAAAATCGTTTGTATCCCAGCGAATTCCTACTGTTTTCAACAAAACATTGTTCATAAGTATTTTGCCCTTTTAATATAAAAATTGCGACATATCATTATCTTTGCAATATGGAAAATTACGCATTCAGTTATTTAGAAATCCTATTACCCACACACAACTATGTGGTCATACCTGAGTTTGGAGCATTCATCATCAATATGGAGAAAGCTCTTATTCAACCGGATGGCAAAATACTGCCGCCTAAATATAGAATTGTATTCAATCCTGAAATAAATCATAACGACGGAATCCTTTCATCGTATATAGCAAACAAAGACAATTTATCATACAACACCGCTAATAATAAAATAAAGGAGGCTATAAAAGCAATCAAGACAGACTTAAAAGAAGGCAAAACCATCAACTGCGCCAATATTGGAACATTGAGCACAGACAGCGCAGGGAACATTTCCTTCTGTCAGAATGCGAGCTACCTGCACCCGGATAACTATGGTTTATACCATACCGCAATAAGAAGGATAGATCAATTAGAAGAAACCTTCAGGAAAGAGAGAAGAAACCATACTCTCAGATATATCATGGGAGGAGTTGCAGCAGCATCTATCGCTCTTTTATTGTTCATAACTCCGAGCACTAACATAAAAGACAACAATTCTCCTGCCATACAAAAAGCCGACTTCATATCATCTGTTACAAGTTCGCTAACTGAAATACAGATTCCAGAAGAAGATATAGCTTACCCTAAAATACAAGAGGATACAGCAGCAAAACCGGCACGTTCATATTACATTGTTATCGGAGGAGAAGATACAAAGTCTAAAGCCGATGCACTATTAGGAAAGATCAACAGTTCCGATTTTCCGCAAGCCGATATAGTTGAAGCGTCAGGAAGATACAGAATATATGTAGCCTCATTCGGCGATAAAGAACTAGCTGAAACATTTCTTGAGTCATTCAGAACTGAGAACCCTAAGTACGAAACTGCATGGCTCTTCTCTAAGAGAAATTAATACACCCCTAAAATACATCTGCAAGGCCCGGGATAGTTCCGAGCCTTATTTATTTCCATCTGGTTATGAAACACAAAAAGAGCTACCCTGAAAGGATAGCTCTTTTCGCTATATAGATTTATGATCTTATTCTGAAACTACCTCGAATGGTATTTCTACAGACACTTCTTTATGAAGCTTTGCGATAGCTTTGTAGCTACCTACTTCTTTAACAGCATCTTTGATAAGGATCAGTTTTCTGTCTACATTATAACCTAATTTCTCAAGTGCTTCTGCTATCTGAATATTTGTTACAGAACCAAAGATTGTTCCTGTCGAGCTTGTTTTTGCACCGATAGTCAATGACACACCTTCCATCTTCGCAGCCAGATCCTGAGCATCTTTTTTGATCTTCTCAAGCTTGTGAGCGCGTTGTTTCAGGTTTTCAGCCAATACTTTCTTTGCTGATTCAGAAGCAATAATAGCTTTACCTTGAGGTATAAGGTAGTTGCGACCATAACCGTCTTTTACAGTTACTACATCGTCTTTATATCCTAGGTTAAGGATGTCTTCTTTTAATATAACTTGCATTTTCTTATCCTCCTTTTTTATTTCATTAAGTCTGTTACATAAGGAAGCAATGCCAAGTGGCGAGCTCTTTTAACTGCTTGTGCAACACGACGCTGGAATTTCAACGAAGTACCGGTAATACGGCGAGGAAGAATTTTTCCCTGTTCGTTAAGGAATTTCTTCAAAAACTCAGGGTCTTTGTAGTCGATATACTTGATACCGTTCTTTTTGAAACGGCAGTATTTCTTTTTCTTGACATCAACTGAAGGCGGAGTCAAATATCTGATTTCTGATTGCTGTGCCATAAATTAATTCTCCTTTACTTCTTCTTTTTTAGATGATTTTAAATTTCTTCTCTTCAACGCATATTCGTGAGCGAATTTATCCTGACGGAAAGTCAAGAAACGGATAACTCTTTCGTCGCGGCGGAAGTTGATTTCTAATTTAGCGATAACAGCCGGATCAGCTTCAAACTCTAACATCGCATAAAAACCGGTAGATTTCTTCTGGATTGGATAAGCCAGTTTGCGAAGTCCCCAGTTTTCTTCATTCACTATTTTCGCCCCTTCATTGGTCAAAATAGTCTTGAATTTTTCTACCGCTTCCTTCATCTGTACATCAGACAAAACGGGAGTCAAAATGAAAACGGTTTCGTAATTGTTCATAAATTAATTAGTTATAAATTATACATTACATTTTTACAAATGAGGTGCAAAGATAACACTTTTTATCAAAGTCGCAAATGCTAAAGCATCAAAAAAGATTGGAAAAGTAGCATTCTTATCGTATTTTTGCCAGACAAAATATATTCTGCTTAGCAATGAAAAACGAAGATATACTAGATCTGAATCAGGATCAAGACCTCATTTTCCCCATCATAAACGGTAAAGTGTCGATGGCAATAAACAGGATGATGTATCGCAACTTCAGACGGGAAGGCTTGGACATCACACCCGAACAATGGACTGTACTGGCTTTTCTGTGGAAAGAAGACGGTGTTACCCAACAAACCCTGTGTAATTCCACGTTCAAGGATAAACCCAGTATGACGCGTCTCATCGACAATCTGA
This sequence comes from Dysgonomonas hofstadii, assembly GCA_040395895.1. GTDB lineage: Bacteria > Bacteroidota > Bacteroidia > Bacteroidales > Dysgonomonadaceae > Dysgonomonas > Dysgonomonas hofstadii_A. The sequence goes on along the minus strand of JBEBPN010000002.1, from coordinate 265,346 downwards.
CAAAGCAAAATCTGGTGTACCGCAATGCTTCTACCAGTGACAGGCGTTCCAATTATATATTCCTTACCGAACTGGGCAGGTCTATTAAAGACAAGGCAAACAAGGCTGTATATGAAACAATGGATGCCGCCCTTGCAGGTATCGACGAAGAAGGCCTCAAACAGGTGCGTTTCCTACTGGCCGCTGTATTTGGCAATATACAGGATGCCCTGAGTGAAAGGTAATCCGTCAGTCTTTTATCAATAAATCAATATAGACAGGCAGGTGATCGCTATACCCGCTCAAATATCTCCATCCGGAATATGTACGAAACGGTTTTAATCCGCCATACTTATCATTGTCTTTTTCGAGCAGAAATTCTGCGGAATAAATATACGCACTATTTTCTCTGAGTGAGATACCACCGGAAGTCTGTAATAGGGCACCACTAACAATAATCTGATCGAGATAATTCCATTTTCCCCTATACTTATAAGTACCTTCCTTTTTTTCCTTACTCAACGATCGGTCATAAAACAGATTGTATAAGTATTTCTGCGACAACTCTCCTTTTAGCCCTGTAGCCGCCAATGTATCTTTCAGACTGATATCGTAAGGGTAATCATTAAAGTCACCCATTATAATTATATTTGCCCTTTTCCGTACCCGAAACAGACTATCCGTCTTTTGCCTCAACAAACGCGCACATGCTATCCTGTAAGGGGCTGTTTTCTTTATACCTTCACTCCGGGATGGGAAATGGCAGATAAATACATCGAGCATCTGCCCGTTTATTACCCGACCCGTCACATGTAGAATATCGCGTGTAGTTCTGGAACCATCTGTTGTTATCACGGGCGTATACGACCGCCGGCTCAATATCTTTATCTGATCGCGCTGATATAGTAAAGCGGTACACGAACCTCGCAAGTCTTTAGTATCCGATATGATATATTCATATTTATGCCGCGACAATGCCGCACGTTTTGTAAGATCGAACAATACCGAATCATTCTCTACCTCGCACAATCCTACGATAGCTGGGGGATAACCCTCTCCTACCGAAGTAATGACCTTGCTTACATCATGTAGTTTTTTCCAGTATCTGTAATCATTCCAGCGCAGATTGCCTTCGGGTGTCAGGTCATCGTCATTGGTATCAGGATTGTCCTTTGTGTCGTACAGGTTTTCAACATTGTAAAACATCACACGGAACTTCTCCTGTGCCTCTGAGCACAAGACGGGCAACAGAAATATTACGATCGAAAAGAATAATATTCTGACCGTTTTACTCCGTCCATTCATAACAACCTAGATCGGGAGCCGTATCGCTCAATCTCGATTTACCTCTCAGATCGGAAGGCAGCGAAAGCGAATATGTCCTGTCGGCTTTGTCAATAGCCGGAGATTCTTTTTGCAGGTAGAAGCTATATGTATAAGTGCCATTGCTCTTTACATTTGCGAATAGCGGATCCTGATTCCATATAGTATTCACAAAACGATCTCCTGTTGTTTCGGTATATTTGAGCAGGCAGTTTATAAACTTATAATTAAAGCCAGACGACCCGTTGTCGTATATCGCGAGTTCTTTAGAGACTGAACCGTAAACTATCGAGTTTATAAAATCGCATTTGGTCAACGGCACACCCTGACCTGCTTCGGAGCTATTGCTCAGTATCAGAGCTTCTTCAATTCGCGACGACCACCTGAAATAGTTGGCTATGGTGCAATGCAGGAAAGAATATTCACCGCCCAGTATTGTCATCGCAGCCCCTTTCGAGTTTACGAATAAGCAGTTGGAAGCATCTATATTACAGTTGGTTGCCAATACACCGTATTCAGTAGTATTTTGCACTATCGTATTTATCATTACAGCCTTTTTCTGTAAAGGATCGGACGCATAGAAAGTCATTCCCTGAGTAGCGTTTCTGGCATGCAGGTTTTCCATACGGTTTCCGTAACTCTCAGGATAGAAATAGATTCCACCCCATTGTCCCGGAACATTGTCGTACGGAACATCTCCCTCTATATTATCGAACCGCTCGCCTCTGAATACAATCGGCTTTTCGACAGTTCCCGAAGCATCTAAAGTACCATGTACACGGATAGCGGAATTATCTTTCATAAAAAACTTCACACCTTCGTTTATAGTCACTTTTACTCCCTGCTTTATCACAATGGAGTCGTAGACAAGGATAGGTTTTGCATTTGTCAACACAGAATCTTGTGCAATCACTCCGTTTTTCCAGATAAAGACATCCTGCCCTACGGCCTGTAGCTTCAGGTATTGTACATTGCCATTTACAGTAAAGCGTATGGAGTCTTCTATCAACAACGGATTACCATCATCCAACGGATTGACCGTTACTTCTACAAATCCGAAAAGGCTGTCTTTTTTCAGTATCTCTACATTCGTGAGCTTCGTACCTTTCTCGCCGTCTATATTCATCCTGAATCCGCTCTTCACCGGATTTACAAGTTCTATAGACTCTATCCTCAACGACTTGTTGTTTCTGTTATAGATTTTGAACTGCTTTGTTGCTGAACCGATCTGAGAAAAGACAGTATCGAAACTGATCTTATCGGTAGAAAGCGTCAGCAGCATTCCTTTATCGGTAGAAAAGTCGTCATCGTCGGAACAGGCATTGAATGCCCCCAGAGCAACAATGAATACAATTATATAAAGATACTTTTTCACAAATAATCCGTTTTAGCTACATACTCCGTCTATCGAACACGATTGTCCGCTTATAATCTCTCCCTTTTCATCCGACACGCCGTTTTGCACCCATTCGCCATACGACTTGGCCAGCACATCGAGGTAATCCGATATAGCGATAGACCCCTCCACCATTTGCTTGTTATTGAACAAATAGAATGGTATATATTCCAGATTCAGCTCGTTTTCGCTGTATGCTATATCTTTCTTTATATCGGCAACATACTTGTCGCTATCGAGCATAGATACTATATCCGCGTCCTGCAATCCTATTTTCACACCAAGTGCAGCGAGCGTTTTCCGGTTACTGATATCCATACCTTTTACAAAATAAGCATCGAACAAAATTTCTTCGGCTTCGGTTGCCAATCCTGATTCTTTAGCTAACTTTACCAGACGCAAAGCATCAGAAGTATTGGCTACGATCAATTTATCGAAATCATAGTTCAATCCTACTTCTTTGGCTAGCTCAGCCACACTAGCCTGTGTTGCACGTGCTTCGGCCTCACTCATCCGGTATTTCTTGGCAAAATAGCTGTATATAGACATATCCGTTGCTTTCTTCGGCAAATCGGGATCGAGTTCATAGCTATGCCACACCAACTCAATATTGTCTCTGTGTGGAAATTGCTCCAAAGCCTTTTCCAGTTTTCGTTTTCCTATATAACAATATGGACAGGCTATATCCGACCATATTTCTATCTTCATTTTGTTCATATCTGTTCTCTTTTATAATAGGTTACAAAGATACGATATATTTTTGGTTCAAAGGAAAAATCCTTACTTCTACATTTTAACTAAAAAGTAACGAATGTAATGGATTTGTATTGTTTTTATTCTCCATTACTTTTTTCTTGTAGGGGCAGTGGCTTGTCCTTACCCGTTTATTATACAATCGGGCAACCACGAGGGATTACCCCTACTGCCGGCACCGATTTTAACTAAAATGTAACGAAACAACGTTCGACAGAGCGAAGCGGAGTCAATGTAATAGATTTGCATCATTTTGCTTTTCGTTACTTTTTGTTGTTAACTCAATTCAAAGACCGCTTTTCAATCGGGCGAATGCAATTCGCCCCTACATTTATAATTCATAGCTCATAATTTATAACTCCTCTTCCGTATAGATAAACATTCTTTATTTTGTCAACAACTACACATTATATATATAAGGTGTGCCGATAGAAATACATCTACCGGCACACCAATCTTATAATTATTATATCTTATACTTTTTTATTTGGCAGGAATATTTTTCAATATCTCCAATAAGAAAACCCACCATTTTTCTACAGACGGAATATTCACCTGCTCTTCCGGAGAGTGCGCATTTCGGATAGTTGGCCCGCAGGAGATCATATCCAGATGTGGATATTTTTCGAGAAACAAACCACATTCCAGTCCGGCATGTATCGCCATTATTTCAGGTTCTTTACCGAACAGTTTTCTGTAAGCATTCTTGGCTACTCCCAATACTTTCGAGTCCGGATTTGGTCTCCAGCCCGGATATCCTGCCGAGTGTACCACATCTGCCTTAGCCAGTGTAAACACAGCATTTACAATATTTCCGGCATCGTCTTTCAGTGAGTTAGTCGAACTTCTCTGGCTTGTAGTAATAACAATCTTGTTATCTTCTTTCATCTTCACCGATGCCAGATTAGTAGATGTTTCCACCAATCCCGGAATCTCAAAGCTCATACCCAATACGCCGTGCGGACAGGCGTACAACCCGTTCAACAGGTTAGTAGTAGTTTCTTTATCTATAACGAATTGCGGAGCATCGGCCGACTCTACTGTCATTTTCAGTTTCGGATCCACCGCCTTCAACTCGGCTTCTATCTGAGGAGCCAGTGTATTCAGTTCCACAATAACATTTTCTTTCTTATCATAAGGTACACCGGCCACTGCATAAGCTTCGCGGGCAATAGCATTGTGCAGATTACCTCCGTCTATTTCGGCCAGAGCAAAACCATATTTGCGGCTCAGCGTCCACAGGTAGCGGTTCAGTATTTTGTTGGCATTTCCCAGTCCTGTGTGTATCTCCGAACCGGAGTGTCCTCCGTTCAGGCCTTTCACCTGTACTTTGAACCAGAAATAGTTTGCCGGCACAGCTTCTTTCTTGTAAGTGAAGGTAACTGTAGTAATCTTACCGCCTGCACAGCCGATATACACTTCACCTTCTTCTTCCGTATCCAGATTGATAAGAATATCCCCTTTCAGAAAATCTTTTCCAAGTGCATAAGCCCCTGTGAGTCCGGTCTCTTCATCTACCGTAAACAGACATTCGAGCTTACCATGCTCTATTTTATCCGATGCCAGTATAGCCAGAGCTGCTGCTGCTCCTACACCGTTGTCGGCACCCAATGTGGTACCCTTAGCTTTGAGCCAGTCTCCATCGATAACAGTTTCTATCGGATCTTTGTCGAAGTCATGTACTGTACCTGCATTTTTCTCGCATACCATATCCACATGCCCTTGCAAGATTACTGTAGGTAGATTTTCCAAGCCTTTAGTAGCAGGTTTTGTTATCAACACATTGCCTGCTTCATCTTTCTTTACTTCAAGATTGTGTTGCTTAGCGAACTCGAGCAGGTAAGCGATTACTTTTTCTTCTTTTTTAGACGGACGCGGAATTTGTGTCAGTTCATAAAAATAATTCCATACCTCACCCGGCTTTAAATCTTTCATTGTCATATTTCAAATTTTTAATTTATTGGTTGCGATCTTATAATAACATATAAAATTATAGAGTTAACACTTAAAAAGCAATTTTTTTACATCTTTTAAAGGTTTCAGTATAGCGTTGTTTTAACATAAAGATATATCTTTGCCAAGTCGTTCTGAAAAACAGATATATTTTTATACATTTGTACAAGCAGATCTTCGGATTATTTAAAACTTTTGGATTAACTAAATGCGTATAACTAAATGAAGAATATTTCTTATGTGGTCAACAGTGTGTTTGCTGTTGCAGTAATCGCTCTGTTTTGCACCTCTTGTAACAATAACACTAAAGGAACCGAAGGCGATACTACCTCCCCGAAATTTACACAGGGCGACTCTACAGGAGTTTTACCTATTGCATACATCAATCTCGACTCACTGCTTACTCACTACACCTTGTATAAAGACGCAAACGACGCATTGATGAAAAAATCGAACAGCGCAAATGCGACACTGGCTGCCAAACAAAGACAATTTGAAACAGAAGTGGCCGATTTCCAAAAGAAAATCCAAAATAACGCATTCCTTAGTCAGGATCGTGCCCAACAAGAACAGACAAGACTTCAGAAAATGGAATCTGAGCTTCATGCACTTGCTCAAAGATTGCAGGAAGATTATATGAAAGAGCAGGTTAAACTCAACAATCAGATTGCCGATTCAGTTCGCCTGAACCTGAAAGAATACAATAAGACTGCAAATTACGAAATGATCTTTACAAACACAGGTATGGATAACATTCTGCTTGCTAAAGACGCATATGATATAACAGATAAAATAACTACCCTGTTGAACAGCCGTTACAAACCGGAACCTGCAAAATAATAGGGTAAACAATATAGAAATAGGATAACAACAATCTGGTAGTTATCCTATTTTTTTGTACTTTGCCGAAAATAAAACATCATACATTATGGATTTATACGGAATTATAGGATACCCTTTAGTGCAATCCTACTCCCCGAAACACTTTACAGAAAAGTTTCAGCGGGAAAAGATAGATGCAGAATATGTGAAATTCGAGATTGCCGACATTTCGCTATTTCCCGAAATTATCAACTCCCACCCCAACCTGAAAGGAATAAATGTGACCATTCCTTACAAGGAACAGATCATTCCTTACCTCGACGATTTCGATCCGAAGGCGAAAGATATAGGAGCGATAAATGTGATTAAGGTCACGAGGGAGAACGGAAAGGTTAAACTGACCGGATATAACTCGGATATGATCGGATTCCGAAATTCCATATCTCCACTGATAAACAAACAGATACACAAGAAAGCCCTGATACTGGGTACGGGTGGTGCATCTAAAGCCGTAGCAAAAGGGCTGGAGGTACTCGGATTGCAATATACATTCGTTTCGCGTACAGCCAAAGACGGGCAATTCACTTACAATGATCTGGATAAACAATTATTGGATGAATACACTGTCATTGTCAACGCTTCACCTGTAGGCACTTTTCCGAATGTAGAAGAAGCTCCGCAGATTCCGTACGAATTGCTTACGTCCAATCACCTCCTCTATGATCTGGTATATAATCCCGCAGAAACTAAGTTCTTGAGACTGGGTAGAGAAAACGGAGCCACTATAGAAAACGGAGCTAAAATGTTTGAACTACAGGCAATCGCCGCATGGGAAATCTGGAATAAATAATTTTTATGCTCATTCCATCTGTTATTTTGAAAGAAAACAATTAATTTTAGCTCAAAATACCAAAATGAAAACGATAAACCTATCAGAACAAAACACTATTCTTAATCGTTTTGTCAGCGAACTGCGCGATGTAAACATCCAGACGGACAGTATGCGCTTCAGGCGAAACGTAGAACGCATCGGTGAGATAATGGCATACGAGATCAGTAAATCGCTGAATTATGCTCCGCTGGAAACGCAAACCCCGCTGGGCACATCTGTTACCAATGTTCCGACAGACCCTATAGTAATAGGTACTATCTTGAGGGCAGGACTTGTATATCATCACGGATTCCTCAACTGCTTCGATAAGGCAGAGAATGCTTTTGTATCGGCATACAGAAAATACAGGGAGAACCATCAGAGTTTCCATGTGCATATAGAATATATAGCATCACCCAAAATACAGGATAAAGTGCTTATCCTCACAGACCCGATGCTGGCAACAGGCGGCAGCATGGACTTGTCATATCAGGCGTTGATAACTAAAGGTGAACCGAAACATATCCACATAGCTACCATTATAGCAAGCAGGCAGGCTATCGAATATTGTGAGAAAAGTTTCCCACAGGGAAAGACCACAATATGGGCCGCAGCTATCGATCCCGAGTTGAACGAATCGGCATACATCATTCCCGGACTGGGTGATGCAGGTGACCTTGCTTACGGAGAAAAAGAATAATATAATATGAGATATATTTAATATAGAAAGACCGGTTTACTTCATAGCCGGTTTTTTTTACGCTTCATTAAATAGATATATAAAATGGAGACTTCCATTCAATAAATAAATTCTATATAGAATATTAAACACGCAACTATATGATTATAAGCGGAGCAGAGCAATATTAGCCATACATTCTCACAGCTTTTTAACTAAAAACAATAAATTAGTAGTAACTTAGCAGAGTTTTAAGTAATTAGGAATTAATCTTTTTCAAGACTTCCTTGTTTAATAGATAAAAGAATTTAACATTATAATTAAAAAACATATGAAAATCGGATTTGTTGGATTAGGTAAAATGGGTGGCAAAATGGTTGAACGCCTGTTGAATCATGGACATGAAGTAGTAGTATATAACCTTACACAGAAAGAAGTGGACGAGGCCACAGCTAAAGGTGCTATTCCGGCATCGAGCCTGAAAGACCTTACCTCTAAACTGGAAGGTCGCAAACTGGTATGGCTGATGGTTCCGGCAGGAAAACCTGTGGAAGAGAATATTGCTGAATTACTTACATTGCTTAGTCCGAACGATATAATTGTAGATGGTGGCAACAGCTACTGGAGAGAAACTGTAGAACGCGGTAAAAAAGTGAAAGAGAAAGGTGTGCATTACCTCGATTGCGGTACTAGTGGCGGCGTATGGGGATTGCAGAACGGATATTGCCTGATGTATGGCGGTGACAAAGAAGCTTGCGACTTTGCTGAGCCAATATTTAAAAGTCTTGCCCCTGAAAACGGATATATGCGTTGTGGTGAGAGTGGAGCCGGACACATGGTGAAGATGGTACACAACGGTATCGAATATGGTATGATGCAGGCATATGCCGAAGGATTCGAGATAATGAAGAACTCACCTTACGGAGTAGACCTTGAGAAAGTATCGAAAGTATGGATGCAAGGTTCTGTAGTGCGCTCATGGTTGCTCGAACTAATTGGCAACGCACTTGAAGGAAACGAAAATCTGGACGGAATAAAAGACTATGTAGCCGATAGCGGTGAAGGTCGCTGGACAGTACAGACTGCTATGGACTTCGATGTTCCTGCACATGTGATCACAGCATCGCTGTTTACCCGTTTCGAGTCGAGACAGGAATCTTCTTATGCAATGAAACTGCTGGCTGCTATGCGTAATCAGTTTGGCGGACACGAAATTAAAAAAGACTAATATTAGTTACGAGTTACAGGTTACCGAGTTACAAATGATATTTTACTGACTCGTAATTTGCAACTCGTAACTTGTAACTACTTATACATGAAATCGAAAGCAACACAAGATCTGGCACTGATTATTTTCGGAGCCTCCGGTGATCTTACATACAGAAAACTGATACCTGCGGTTTTCGATCTGTATAAGCAAAATTCTTTACCTAAGAATTTTGCGGTGCTGGGTGTTGCGCGCAGCCCCTTTACAGACGATACGTTCCGAGACAAAATGAAGGATGGTATCAGGCAATTTGCGACAGCAAAGGACGCTTCGGACGAAGAACTGAATCTCTTTTGTCAGAAGCTGCACTATCTGTCCATCAATACGGATGATAGTAATGAATACTCGAAACTGAAAGACAGACTGCAACAACTGGACAAAGAAGACAATACAGCCGGAAACTATATTTTCTATCTGTCTACGCCTCCGGCGCTTTATCCGCTTGTACCGAAATTTCTTGCCAATCAGGGATTGAACGAAGAGGACGGCTGTTTCAGACGTATCATTATAGAGAAGCCATTCGGCACCGACCTGAAATCGGCAATAGACCTGAATGCTTCGCTGCGCGAGGACTACGAAGAAGACCAGATATATCGTATCGACCACTATCTGGGTAAAGAGACTGTACAGAATATGCTGGTTACCCGTTTTGCAAATGGTATATACGAACCGCTCTGGAACAGGAATTATATCAGCCATGTGGAAATTACGGCAGCCGAAAGCATCGGGATCGAAAACAGAGGAAGTTATTACGACCATTCCGGAGCATTGCGCGATATGGTACAGAACCACTTGCTGCAACTGGTAGCTCTTGTAGCTATGGAGCCTCCGATGTCTATCGATTCGGTATCTATACGCAACGAAAGGTTAAAAGTATTTCAGGCATTACGTCCTATGTCGGACGACGACCTATTCAAGAATGTAATACGCGGACAGTATACCGCCGCTAATATAAAAGGCAAGTATGCAAAAGGGTATCGTGAAGAAAAGGATGTAGACCCTGATTCGCGTACCGAGACATACCTTGCCATGAAACTGTTTATCGACAACTGGCGCTGGGGCGGGGTTCCATTTTATATACGTACGGGTAAGAGGCTTCCTACACGTGTATCGGAAGTAGTGATCCACTTCAAACCTGCACCACAAAAGCTGTTTCCTGAGACAAGCGACCTGAGCAACAATGAAAACCAGCTTGTAATACGTATACAGCCCGATGAAGGCCTGTTGCTGAAAACAAAGATGAAAGTACCGGGAAGCGGTTATCAGGTGAAGACTGTAAATATGGACTTCCATTATTCGCAACTGCAGGATACTTATCTACCTGAGGCGTACGAGCGTTTGTTGCTCGACTGTATGGTGGGCGATTCTACACTCTACATACGCGGTGATGCGTTGGAAGCGACATGGAAGTTTGTGCAGCCTTTGCTCGATTTCTGGGACAAAAACCCCGAAGCTCCATTGCACGGCTATCCGGCCGGATCGTGGGGACCGAACTGCGCCGACGACCTTATAGAAGGCGAAAATATGACGTGGCGGTATCCATGCAAAAACTTATCTGACGACGGAATATATTGTGAACTATGATAAAAGAAGAAGTAAAAGTATTTGACGATCCGGCAGCCCTTAGTGTAGGGTTCACGGAATTCATACAAAAATTGCTGAGTGTGTACCCACAGGTCAATATTGCCTTGTCGGGTGGCACAACACCGAAAGTTATTTTCGACTATTGGGCTGAAAACTGCAAGGAGTCTATCGACTGGAAACGTGTTTTCTTTTTTTGGGGAGACGAAAGGTGTGTACCACCCGAAAACAACATGAATAACTTCGGGATGACAAAAGACCATCTGTTCGACAAGGTACCGAAGATTATAGGAAATAATGTTTTCCGCATTCACGGCGAAAACGAACCGGAAGAGGAAGCTCAATGGTACAGCAGGATACTGACATCGAAGCTGATGATGAAAAAAGACATCCCTAGTTTTGAGATCATCATGCTGGGACTGGGCGACGACGGGCACACGGTATCTATCTTCCCCGATCAGATCGACCTGTGGGATAGCAAAGAGCTATGTGTAGTAGGCGAACACCCTGAAAGTAAGATGAAGCGTGTAACTGTTACCGGAAAGGTAGTAAACAACGCTCAGTATGTAGTATTCCTGGCCACAGGTAAAAATAAGGCTGAAAAAGTAAGAGACATTGTCAAAAACAAGAAAGCCTTTATCGATAAATATCCGGCTGCCAGAGTAAACCCTAAGAAAGGTTTTCTATACTGGTTCCTGGATAAGGACGCTGCAAGCTTGTTGTAAACTCCATATATAACAGAATAAAATCCCACTTGAAGCAATCAGGTGGGATTTTTATATTATTCTATTTCTTTATCGTTTTATTTTATTCAGCCGGTATAACATTTCATCCCGAATACCTTCATCATCAGACATCGAATACTCTTTCATTAAAGCGATAGCTTCGTCTGTACCAATAGAAGCCAATATCCAGCTGAACCATTTGGCTATTACACCCGATTCGGAACAGGTATAATCCAGATAGTCGAAACCGGATTCCAATACTTTCTTAACATACGGCACTGATGTCGGGCTTGCTATTGTCTGTAATAGCCTGGCGACATATTGATGGCTTTTATGATTCGGGTTTAATAGTAGTTTATTCAGTATATCGTTAAAGTCATTGTAATTATTTACCTGCTTAATTTCATCTATTGCCAGTTGTATATCTTGCGGAACTGCTATAGGATTACTGAGCCCTGAAAACTGTGATTCCAGTTCACTTATTATATAATCCTTATCTGCTAAAAGGCTTCCCATAAATATAAATCATTTACTTTTTACAAACGCCTGTAATCTCTCCACATACTCTCTGTTATTCGACAATCGTGGCACTTTATTTTGCCCGCCGAGTTTACCTATCGACTTGAGCCATTCGTTAAATGTTCCTTTTGGTAAGCTGTGCACGATTGGCGCACCTAACGAAAGGTTGTAAGAGCGCTTAGCCTCATAGTCCGAATTCACTTTTTTAAGATTCTCGTCCAGCGATTGTACAAATTGCGGCAGACTATCCGGCTCTGTAGCAAATTCGATCAGCCATTCGTGCGCTCCGGTATTATCATCTCCGAAATAAACGGGAGCAGCAGTATATTCAGTTATCTGTGCGTTTGTCACTTTACAGGCTTCCGCCAATGCTTTTTCGGCATTATCTATAATCAGCTCCTCACCAAAAGCGTTGATAAAATGCTTTGTACGCCCTGTGATACGGAACAGATACGGATGGGTAGATGTAAACTCGATAGTATCACCTATCATATAACGCCAAAGCCCGCCGTTGGTAGAGATTAGGATTGCATAGTTCTCTCCTGTTTTCACTTCATCCAACGTAAGTGTCTGAGGATTTTCTTTATCCCATTCACTCATCGGCACGAACTCGTAATAAATACCGCTATCGAGCATCAACAGCATATCTTTAGAGTCGTTGGTATATTGCACACCGAAAAATCCTTCCGATGCGTTATATGTCTCCCAATAATACATATCGGGCTTTTGTATGATCTTCCTGTATTGCTCTTCAAATGGGGTAAAGCTCACCCCGCCATGGAAAAAGACTTCCAGATTAGGCCATATATCCGTCAGTTCGCGACCGGTATCAGCTTTTATCTTTTTCAGCAATACCAGCAACCACGACGGCACACCCATAAAGGCACGCACATCGTTTTTCACGGCATAGTCGGTCAGTGCCTGTAGCTTTTCTTCCCAGTCGGGTAACAATGATATGCTTTCGGGTGTACGGCTGCGTTTTGCCCAGAAGTACAGGTTCTTTATCAGTATCGCCGAAATATCACCCGTGAATACGCCTCCGCCAATATTGTTGATTTGTTTGCTGCCACCCAGCACCAATGTCTTTCCAAAAAAGAATTTAGCTTTATGGTTAGCTTGTCCGTATATGGCAAGCATCTGTTCCCCACACTTGTAGTGCCCGCCTGTCAGCGATTCCCTTGTTACGGGTATGTATTTACTCTTGTCTTCGGTAGTGCCCGACGACATGGCAAACCATTCGATAGGCCTATTCCATAATACATTGGATTGTTTATCTACCAGAATTTTATCGAGATAGGGGCGCAGGTCTTCGTAATGAAATACAGGTACTTTCTTCCTGTAATCATCTTTATTCTTTATATCCGAAAAGTGATATTGCTGACCGATAAATGTCTGGCTTCCGTTGCGGATCAGATACGATAATATTTTTTCCTGTGTGTCTACCGGATTTTCTATAAACCGGGCAACTTCCCTGTATTTAAAATCCAGATACTTGTGAGCGATACCGGTAATCATCCGATTTTGCTTATTCTGCGGAGTTTTTCTTCATCTATAATCTTTATCTTACGTCCGTCGAGCGTTATTATATGCTCGTCTACGAATGTAGATAAAGTGCGGATAGCATTTGAGGTCGTCATATTAGACAGATTGGCAAGGTCTTCGCGCGACAGATAGATACTTATTGTAGCTCCGTCTTCTTCCAATCCGTAGTTTTCGATAAGGAAAATCAATGACTCTGCAAGACGTCCGCGAATGTGTTTTTGGGTGAGATTAACAACTCTTTCGTCAGCTATCCCCAGATCGGTAGACAGTTCTCGTATAAAGAACATCCCCAGTTTAGGGTTGCTGTGCACAATGTCTTCAATTATCGACATCGGGATGAAACAAATGGTAGAGGCCTCGAAAGCCGATGCTGCCGTCACATAAGGCTGGTTGGCAAAATAGGCGCGGTAACCGAAATATTGTGTAGGGCGTATCATCCTTATTATCTGGCTGCGCCCTCCTACCCCGTCTTTGTATATCTTTACTTTTCCTTTACACAGGCACATCAATTCCTGAGGCATTTCTTCCTCATTGTAGATGACCTCGTTTTTCTTATAATCCAGAATCTTAGCGCTTGACGATACCAAATCACGCTCTTTGCTATTCAGTAAATCCCATATTTCAGGAATACTATCTGATAAGCTTATAATATTACTGCTCTCTGTCACCATAAGTAAAAGCTAGATTAGAAATCCGGTTCTTTAGTTAATCTCAAAAACAAAGTTAATATTTTTTTAGATAAAACATGTTACAAAACATAGTTTTAACGAAATAAGAAAAGTATTCAATCCATTTACATAATAATCAATAGTATAAGTGTGCAATAATAAATGAAGAAATACATGATTTTACACAGGGTATTTCTGGAATAGAGTATCCTCTTGGGGGTTGCGACCGGATATCGGCGTTCGGTTATAGCACAAAAAATCTCAGTAAAAAGAAAACTTTCTGATTTTGGGGACAAAAGGATATTGAAGGCAGGCGACAAAATCCAGCTCTGTTCGATTGCTTAAAAGCTTCGGGTAGAATAGATTCCTGTAATCGTAAAATCATACAAATATAATAAGAGCTATCCAAGCAACATGAATGATTTTCAATTAACGTTTAAAACCTATTTGATTTATTAGTTTCGTATATTTGCAGCGTGAATGATAGAATCAAATGGATAGATATATTTAAAGGCATCGGTATAATCAGTGTGATTATAGCCCATATCATTGACTTTGGATTTATACACAATTTCATTTTCCTTTTTCATATGCCGTTATTTTTTTTATTAGCGGCTATCTATATAAGCCCGAAAAGAATTACACTAAGTATCTATATAATAAGAGTATATCCCTATTAATTCCCTACTTTATATTTTTGTTAATGATTTTCTCATTTCAATATGGGATTGACTACATATATCACAATCCCAAAGATTCATTCTTCCTATTCCTATGGGGAGGCACAAAACTAGTAGGTTGGACTGGAATATTTTGGTTTATTACTTGCTTTTTTATCACTCTGCAAATTTTTAATCTTCTATATACCAAATGCAATGAAAGGCTCTTAATTTTGATTAATTGCTTATCCTTATCACTTGCATACGTGAATTATATATATTTTCAAACGCTTTCATTACCGTGGGCTTTAAACCTTGTGCTATATACATTACCTATTTATTCATGCGGGTATTTAATTAAGAAATATGAGAATATTGTATTCAGAAAAAGAATATTAATCATATTTCTGTCTGCTCTATCAACAATTATCTGTCTGTTACAACCCATTGTTTCAATCAATATAAAATATACTAATTATGGTGTACCTATAATTTCCTTTTTACTTGGTATAATTCTAATTTTAGGTGTAGTTATTTTATCTCAACAAATATCAAAATTAACGACTGTAACAAATGTCCTATCTTATACGGGAAAAGCCTCAATGGTTATAATGTATCTACATCAATTCATACAACTATATATACTACAACATTATACATCTAATATTCTGATTAGATTCGCCTTTGCTTTATTCGTTCCATTATTAATTTATTGGATATTCTCAAAATTTAGTACAACAAGGCTCCTTTTTTTAGGAATAAAAAACAAATAGTTACTTTCCTTAGATTATATATGTCATTACTAGACACATTTATTATTTGCAAATCGACAACATTATTACTTCCTATATGAGTTATACTTTTAAATAAAGAGAAGAAAATTAAGAATTTATTTTTCATTTCAAGAACGAAACTAATTGTAAACAATAGGCTGTGCTTTAAGCAAAAGCATACAATCTTTTCATATTTCTCTTTGAAAATTACAATAATAAGACTATTTTTGCACCACCAAAAAGAGGTGTGCTTTTTCGGCACGTTTCTTGTACTTTACTAGGATAAAAACAAATAAGAATATTAATATAAACCCGTTAAGATGAATGTATCTCTAACAAACGTGGATAGCGTAAATGCTATTCTTCAAATAAATGTTGCGAAAGCAGACTATCAGGAAAAAGTAGACAATTCGCTGAAAACTTTCCGCAAAAAAGCAAATATACCCGGATTCCGTCCCGGAACCGTACCTATGGGAATGGTAAAGAAAATGTATGGAAAATCTATTCTGGCAGAAGAAATAAACAAGCTGGTAGGTGAAAGTCTGTACAACTATATACAGGAAAACAAACTGAACGTACTTGGTGAGCCGCTTCCGAATGAAGAAAAACAACAAGCTATCGACTTTGCTACAGAAGGTGATTACGAATTCTTTTTCGATATAGCACTCGCTCCTGAAATTAAGCTATCACTTACTAAGAAAGATAAGATCCCGTATTACAAGATAGATGTAAATCAAGAACTTGTTGACAAACAAATAGAATCTTACAAAGCCAACTACGGCAAATACGATAAAGTAGAAGAAGGCGCAAAAGAAACCGATCTGCTCAGAGGAGTTATTAAAGAACTTGAAAACGGTAAGGTAAAAGAAAACGGTATAAATGTAGAATCGGGCGTAGTAATGCCTTCATACATGAAAGACGCCGAAGAACAAGCCAAATTTGTAGGCTCGAAAGCCGGGGATGTTATTAAATTCAATCCGGGTAAAGCTTACGAAGGAAACGAAACAGAAATAGCATCACTGTTACACATCGATAAAAATGCAGTAGAAGCTATTGCACCTGAGTTCAACTTTGAGGTAACCGAAATTACCCGCTACAAAGAAGCTGACCTCGATCAAGATCTTTTCGATAAAGTATTTGGTGCAGGTACAGTAAAAGATGCCGGAGAATTTACAGAAAAAGTAAAAGAAATTATCTCTGAACAATTTGCTCCTGACAGCGATTACAAATTCCTGTTGGATGCAAAAGGACTGTTGGAAAAGAAAGCAGGAGACATACAGTTCCCTGATGCTTTCCTTAAAAGATGGCTACTTACAACAGGTGAAGAAAGAACAGCTGAGTCTCTCGACAATGATTTCCCTAAGATCATCGAAGACCTGAAATTCCATCTGATAAAAGAACAGATAGCAAAAGACAACGATATCAAGATAGAGAATGCAGATATGAAGATCATCGCTATGCAGGCTGCCAGAGCGCAATTTGCACAATATGGTATGATGAATCTTCCTGACGAAATGGTTGAGAACTATGCAAACGATATGTTGAAAAACAAAGATAATGCACGCAACCTGCTCGATCGCGCTATGGAAAATAAGATTATCGATGTACTGAAAACAAAATTGGGTGTAGAAGAGAAAGCTATCTCGCTTGAAGACTTCCGCAAATTCTTTGAAAAAGAAGAAGAAAAAACTGAAGCATAATATTTCTACTATATTATAGAAGACGGGCAGGATTAGTTCTGCCCGTTTTTTTATATACCAATTAAGCTAAACGCATCAAAATTAATTTGAAGCACTGTAGTTGCGGGTAAAAAAAATTTGCTCTTACAGTATCTCTTGATAAAGATTATCTTTTTCATATACTTGCCTAAATACATATAATAATATCCGGTATTTCAGTTTTTTCTTTATATATTTGTTGATATATGAGGCTGGAATATTTAGCCTCTTTTTTATGTCAACTCCGTTGGCACGATAATTGTTTATACTAAGTAATAGTATTACATTTATAAAAAATTTAAAAGGATATATTATGAACAATGATTTCAGAAAATATGCTACCAAGCATCTAGGTATGAATGGCCTTGCGCTCGACAATTATATGGATATTACCAGCAGCTACATATCACCGACTATCATAGAAGAACGTCAGTTGAATGTAGCACAGATGGACGTTTTCTCCCGTCTGATGATGGACAGGATTATTTTCTTAGGCACACAGGTAGATGATTACACAGCCAATGTTATACAGGCACAGTTGCTTTACCTCGATTCTGCCGATTCGGGAAAAGACATCTCTATATACATTAACTCTCCCGGCGGATCGGTATATGCCGGATATGGAATATATGACACCATGCAGTTTATCAACAGTCAGGTATCTACTATCTGTACAGGTATAGCTGCATCTATGGCTGCCGTACTGCTTGTAGCCGGAGAAAAAGGCAAACGTTTTGCACTGAAACATTCACGTGTGATGATACATCAGCCACTAGGCGGCGCTCAGGGCCAAGCTTCTGATATTGAGATCACAGCACGCGAAATAGGTAAGATCAAGAAAGAACTTTACACTATTATTTCTAACCACTCGGGACAGCCGTTCGACAAAGTAGAAAAAGATTCTGATCGTGACTACTGGATGACTTCAGGTGAAGCAAAAGACTACGGAATGGTAGATGAAGTTTTGGTGAAAAACAAGTAATATTTTTATGTATATTTGCCTGTAATATAAAAGACAGGGCAAACAATCATCAGCATAATTGATTTTAGCCAAATTATTTTGGCTAAAATCTTTTTAAAAAACTACATTTGCACACACAAATAAAATAGATGGCAAAAAAAGACGGAAACACTAATCATTGCAGTTTTTGCGGACGAAGCGACAAAGAAGTAAACATGCTGATATCGGGCATGGAAGCTGACATCTGTGACAGCTGTGCCGAACAGGCTTACCAGATAGTAAAAGAAAGTCTGGAAGCAAAGAAAAAATCGGAACTGGGAATAGATAAAACCCAGCTACCCGATCCGAAAAAAATAAAAGAATATCTCGACGGATACATCATCGGACAGGATAACGCAAAGCGGTATCTCTCTGTAGCGGTTTACAATCATTACAAACGCATACTACAAGAAAAAACCGACGATATAGAAATCGAAAAATCAAATATAATACTCGTAGGCCCTACAGGAACAGGTAAAACATTGCTGGCACGCACAATAGCTAAACTATTGCATGTGCCTTTCGCCATTGTAGACGCAACAGTACTCACCGAGGCCGGATACGTGGGCGAAGACATCGAAAGCATACTTACCCGCCTGCTGCAAGCATCGGATTATGACGTTGCTTCGGCCGAAAGAGGTATTGTATTCATCGACGAAATAGATAAGATAGCGCGCAAAAGCGATAATCCGTCCATCACTCGTGATGTAAGCGGTGAAGGTGTACAACAGGGTTTGTTGAAATTGCTCGAAGGTTCTATTGTAAATGTTCCGCCTCAAGGTGGACGTAAGCATCCCGACCAGAAAATGATTGCAGTAGATACAAAAAATATCCTCTTCATCTGCGGTGGTGCGTTCGATGGTATCGAGCGTAAGATAGCACAACGCCTCAACACAATGGTTGTGGGTTATGCTTCGTCGAAGAGCAATGCACAGGTAGACAGGGATAATCTGTTGCAGTATGTTGCACCTCAGGATTTGAAGTCATACGGGCTTATACCCGAAATCATTGGTCGTCTGCCTATTCTCACCTACCTGGATGCACTGGATAGAAATGCCCTGCGCAGGATATTGACAGAACCGAAAAATTCGATAATCAAACAATATATAAAACTATTCAAGATAGACGGTGTAGACCTTACCTTCGACGAAGAGGTATACGAATACATTGTAGACAAAGCTATCGAATACAAACTGGGAGCCAGAGGATTGCGATCGATCGTAGAAACCATTATGATGGATTCTATGTTCAACATTCCGTCTACCAAACAGGAGAAACTTCACATTACAAAAGAGTATGCCATAGAGCAACTCGAGAAGTCTCAGATGATAAAATTGAAAAATTCACTATAAAGTTTGCTATTTTCATAAAAAATAGGCTATTTTAAGTTGGAGATTTAAATTTAGGAATTTATCTTCGTAAATATATAACAGCTTATTTTGCAAGTATGCTTAACAAAGAAGGGATATTAACCGGTGCTCTAAAAAAGCATTTTGGCTTTGACAAGTTCAAAGGTAACCAAGAAGCTATCATTCAGAACGTTCTGAATGGAAGAGACTCTTTTGTCCTCATGCCTACAGGCGGAGGAAAATCTCTTTGTTATCAGCTTCCTGCGTTACTGATGGACGGTACGGCCGTTATTATATCCCCCCTTATAGCCCTGATGAAAAATCAGGTGGATGCCATGCGCAACTTCAGCGAAGAAGACGGTGTGGCACACTTTATAAATTCGTCACTCAATAAGGCTGCCATAGAGCAGGTGAAAAGCGATATACTATCGGGTAAGACAAAACTATTGTATGTTGCACCCGAATCGCTGACAAAAGAGGAAAATATCGACTTTCTGCGTCAGATACAAATTTCGTTCTATGCTATAGACGAAGCCCACTGTATATCGGAATGGGGGCATGACTTCCGTCCTGAATACAGACGTATCCGCCCTATCGTGGCTGAGATCGGAAAACACCCTATCATTGCGCTTACCGCAACGGCTACGCCAAAGGTACAACTCGATATACAGAAAAATCTGGGTATGATAGATGCCGATGTATTCAAGGCATCGTTCAACCGCGAAAACCTTTACTACGAAGTACGTACAAAAACGAACAATGTAGATAAGGATATTATCAAATACATCAAATCGCAAGAGCATAAATCGGGTATCATATACTGCCTGAGCCGGAAGAAGGTGGAGGAATTTGCCGAAATACTTCAGGCCAACGGTATTAATGCCCTGCCTTACCATGCAGGACTGGACGCGAACACACGGTCGGCCAATCAGGATGCGTTCCTGATGGAGCAGGTAGACGTGATTGTGGCTACCATAGCATTCGGTATGGGTATAGACAAACCCGATGTGAGATATGTCATACACTACGACATGCCAAAAAGTCTTGAAGGATACTATCAGGAAACCGGACGCGCAGGACGCGACGGAGGTGAGGGGAAATGTATCGCCTTCTATTCCTTCAAAGATTTACAGAAACTGGAAAAATTTATGCAGGGCAAGCCTGTCGCCGAACAGGAAATAGGAAAACAACTGCTCCTTGAAACGGCTGCATACGCAGAGACTGCGCTCTGTCGCAAAAAAGTGCTGCTTCACTACTTCGGTGAAGAATATAAAGAAAGAAATTGTGGAAACTGTGATAATTGTGTAAACCCTAAAAAACAAGTGGAAGCCAAAGAACTATTATTGACAGCCATCGAGGCTGTAGCTGCATTAAAAGAAAAATTCAAATCGGACTACGTTATCAATGTATTGAGAGGCAAAGAAACGTCCGAGATAGAAACATACGGACATCAGGATCTGGAGGTTTTCGGATCGGGTGACGATGCCGATGAAGATACATGGAATGCCGTTATTCGTCAGGCACTCATTGCCGGTTATTTTGAAAAAGACATTGAAAATTACGGGCTGCTGAAAGTAACCAAAAAAGGAAAAGACTTCCTGAAAAAGCCTGTTTCATTCAAGATCACCACAGCAGACGAGGACGATCTGGAAGACGATGAAAATATAGACGACGTTGTAGTCAAAGGCAGTGGCGGCGGTTCGGCTGTCGATCCTGTACTGTTCTCGATAATGAAAGACCTGCGGAAAAAGATGGCGAAGAACAATAATGTGCCTCCGTATGTTATCTTCCAAGACCCGTCGCTCGAAGCTATGGCTACCATCTACCCGATCACTATGGAAGAGTTGCAAAACATTCCGGGTGTAGGCGCAGGAAAAGCAAAAAGATACGGAACAGAGTTTCTACAGATAATAAAGAAGCACGTTGATGAAAACGAAATAGAGCGTCCTGAAGATTTACGTGTCAGAACAGTAGCAAACAAGTCGAAATTGAAAGTGGCTATAGTGCAAGCTATCGACCGCAAAGTGGCGCTGGATGATCTGGCCGAATCGAAAGGGATCGACTTTGGCGAACTGCTCAATGAAGTAGAAGCTATCGTTTACTCAGGTACTAAAATAAATATCGACTACTTCCTGCGCGAAGTAATAGATGAAGATCATCTGGACGATATATTCCAATATTTCCAAGAAGCCGAATCCGACGATCTGGAAGAGGCTATCAACGAACTCGGGGAATATTCAGAAGATGAAATCCGCCTTGTACGGATCAAGTTCATCTCCGACATGGCAAATTAATAAAATGAAGAATAAAGCAATCTTTCCGGGAACATTCGATCCCTTTACGATAGGACATCATTCTCTGGTAAAACGATCTCTCGAATTAGTAGATGAGATCGTTATTGCCATTGGTAAGAACGATGCCAAGAAAAGTTTCTTTTCACTGGATAGCCGTATCGAAATGATAGAATCGCTTTATAGTAACGAGCCACGTATATCGGTGGACATATACGACAATCTGACTGTCGACTACGCAAAAAACATTAACGCTAACTTTATAATAAGAGGCATACGGTCTATCAACGACTTTGAGTATGAAAAGACTATTGCGGATATGAACCGGAAAATATCGGGCATAGAAACCGTTATCCTCTTCACCGAACCGGAACTTACACATATCAGTTCTACCATCGTACGCGAACTGCTACGTTTCGGACATGATGTCAGTCAATTCCTTCCTGAAGGCATGGTTTTAAAAATTCAGGATTAACATATAACGAACGTATAGTCTGTTGTAGTACACCAGATTAGATTAAAAAATCAATTTATAATGAGAAGAATTACCATATCAGTGCTCTGCTTTTTTGTCATTGCACTAAATGTGTCGGCTCAGTTCAAAATGAGTGAAGGCTCTAAAAAGCTGGCGACTACAATGGCTGTGATAGAAAATCTATATGTAGATAAGGTAGACGACAACAAACTGGCCGAAGACGCTATCAAATCATTGTTGGAAAAACTCGATCCACACTCTACATATATCAGCGCCGACGAGGTAAAGGAAATGAACGAGCCGCTGGAAGGCAACTTCGACGGGATCGGTATTTCATTCAATATGCTGACCGATACGCTATATGTAATAGAAACCATTCCAGGAGGACCATCCGAAAAAGTAGGAATGAGAGCAGGCGATAAGATACTGTATGTGAACGATACGCTGATTGCCGGTGTGAAAAAATCTACTAAATACGTAACATCGCATCTAAAAGGGCCTAAAGGTACCTCTGTAAACGTTAAAGTGTTGCGTCGTGGTGTACCCGATCTGTTAAGTTTTAAGATCACCCGCGCCAAGATACCTGTTTACAGTATAGATGCCAGCTATATGATAGACCGAAATACAGGTTACGTACGCCTTACCCGTTTCGGTGCAACTACGGCAAGCGAATTCAGCGATGCTGTGAAGAAACTAAAGGGCATGGGTATGACAAACCTCATCCTCGATCTGGAGAGTAATGGCGGTGGATATATGGCTCCGGCTATAGATCTTGCGGATGAACTCCTTGACAAAGGAAAACTAATCGTATATACCGAAGGCAGCAGACAACCGCGACGTGATGAAATATCTACGGCCAAAGGCTCTTTCGAGAACGGCAAAGTGGTGATAATGATAAACGAGGGATCGGCATCGGCCAGCGAAATTCTTTCGGGTGCTGTTCAGGACTGGGACAGAGGTGTGATTGTAGGCCGCCGCAGTTTCGGTAAAGGACTGGTACAGCGTCCTATTCCCCTACCCGACGAGTCGATGATACGCTTAACAGTTGCACGTTACTATACGCCGACAGGCCGCTCGATACAGAAACCTTATACAAGTGGTGACCTGCTATCGTACAACAAGGACGTGATAGACAGGTACAACAAAGGTGAAATGATGCACGCAGATAGCATTCACTTCCCTGATTCGCTGAAATACCAGACTCTTGTGAACAAACGTACCGTGTATGGTGGAGGTGGTATTATGCCGGATTATTTTATCCCTATCGACACTACCAGATACACAAACTATCTGGGAAGCGTGGCTAACAGGGGTATCATAAATAAAATAGCATACGCCGAAGTAGACAACCACAGGGATGAAATATTGAGGGATTACCCGAACAAAGAAAGCTTCTACAGGGAATACAATGTGCCGCAGGAAGTACTGGACAAGGTGATAACATCGGCTAACGAAGAAAAAATAGAATTCAATCAGGAGCAATACGATAAGTCGAAAAACATATTCGAATATCAGATAAAAGCCCTTATAGGACGCGATGTCTACGACATGGAAACGCTGGTAAGAATATTCAACGACCACAGCGATACCTACAAGAAGGCATACGAGATAATCAAGGATGACAGGACATATAGTAAGTTGTTGAATAAGCGGTAAACGACTAATTCCATTTACTCTAAATATAATAATCCCCTACCGGAGCAAACCGACAGGGGATTATTATTTTATTTAACTTCTTCCGCTATTCCTTTATTTCTTCGTAGGAGACATATTCCCCCTCATCTTTTGAAAATACTTTCTTTGTCTCCTGTCCGCCGAACGGATTGTATGCTGAACTCTTTCGGGACGAAGATCCATGTCCGGACGAACTACCCGAATACGCTGACGATTTACCGAATATAAAAGATGACACACCTCTCACTATGGATAGTAACAGCATCACCCCGAAAATCAATATTGCAAATATCAAGAATAATATAAGTGTCATTTAGAATCAATTTATAGTTAATAAATAGCCGCTGGCAATTAATTACAGACAAATATAGTGCCGATATCTTTCAATTATAACATACCGCTGTAACGAACGTTCGTTTCTTTGGTTTATTTAACAACAGTTGATTCTTGTAAACATTATCAGATATGAACCGCCTGCCCCTGACCAAGCAGGGTATGTCCTGCCAGAATGGTACAGGCAATAAGGATAAGAATAATACCGCCAAGCATATTTATACGCAGGTTGTAGCGCTGCCCTACCTTGCTGCCCGATATTACGCCGACAGAAGAGATAATGAATGTGACAATGCCGATGATAAATGCAGGAACGAGTATCTGTGTATTGATAAAAGACAGGGACAAACCTACTGCAGTAGCGTCTATACTGGTAGCAATAGCCAATCCGAGCATGACCTTGAAGTTAAGAGGATCGAAAGGAGAACTTTCCTCGTTTTTCAGAGCCGAAACGATAACACGAATGCCCAAGATAAGTAGTATGGTAAATGCAATCCAGTGATCGAATTCTTCGATATAACGGGCAAACGTGGAGCCGATAAGCCATCCGAATACAGTCAGTCCCATCTGTATAAAAGCCAGCATACCTGCTATCTTTGCTACATTCACCTTGTGATGGTTTCCGATAATTGCACCGCTGGTGAGCGCTATAATAAGGCTATCCATAGATAAGCCAATGGCCAGAATAATGATCTGAATTATATCCATTCCGTAATACTGGAGATCGGTTTTCTCTTTTTCTCGGTAGGTTTACTTTTTTCGTCGTCTATGTAGCCCAATGGAAAGATTGCGATAGGTTCTACATGATCGGGCAAATCTAACGTATCAGACAGTATATCGGGCTTGAAGTTGCATATCCAACATGTGCCCAATCCGACAGCTGCTGCTGCAAGACAAATATGTTCGGAGGCTATGGCTGCATCTATATCGGCATGATCTTTATTATCGGATGTAGTCCTTTTCCACGACTCGGAAGTGTCTTTGCAAACAACGATGTGCATAGGAGCGGTTGCAAACCAGTCGCGGTTGTACGATTCCTGTATTCGTGCCATTACAACCTTATCCGTTACCACATAAAATTTCCAAGGCTGCAGGTTACAGGCCGAAGGAGACAATCTGGCACATTCGAGTATATAATCTACTTTTTCCTTTTCTACAGGTTGCGGAAGGTAAGCCCTGACCGAATAGCGACTTTCGATAAGTTCTTTAAAATTCATATAATTCGTATTTACATAAAAAATGCCGTTAATACCGGCATTTATATAGTTTATAGTTCTTCTTCAATCTTATAGTTATTTCTGTCGGATGAACTTCGGGAAACAATTTCTCCGAGAAATCCAGCAAGAAACAGTTGCGTCCCCAACAGCATCATTGTCAGCGAAATATAGAAATAAGGAGAATTAGTCACCAAGGGATGTGCTACTCCCTTGCTGATAGCATACAATTTATTAGCTCCTACTATGATGACGGCAATAAAGCCCAGAAAGAACATAACCGTTCCCCACAATCCGAAAAAGTGCATTGGCTTGCGTCCGAATACGGAGAGGAACCAAAGGGTGAGCAAATCGAGGTAACCATTTACAAAACGGCTGATTCCTCCAAATTTGCTTTTACCGAATTTACGAGCCTGATGCTGTACTACCTTCTCACCTATCTTGTTGAATCCGGCAATCTTAGCCAGATAAGGGATATAGCGGTGCATGTCGTTATATACTTCGATGCTTTTTACGACTTCTTTCCGGTACGATTTCAGCCCACAATTAAAGTCGTGAAGCTTAACTCCGGAAACAGCACGAGCCGT
This sequence comes from Dysgonomonas hofstadii, assembly GCA_040395895.1. Taxonomy (GTDB): domain Bacteria; phylum Bacteroidota; class Bacteroidia; order Bacteroidales; family Dysgonomonadaceae; genus Dysgonomonas; species Dysgonomonas hofstadii_A. The sequence goes on along the minus strand of JBEBPN010000002.1, from coordinate 239,195 downwards.
CGCATTAAATAATTTGGTAGGTATTGTCTTCGACAGCGGATCGTAGCGTTTCTTCTTCCAGCCCGAAACCAGATCATAGCCGTCTTCTTTTATCATTTTATAGAGTGCCGGTATTTCGTCAGGACTATCCTGCAAATCAGCATCCATTGTAATCACAACATCTCCCTGAGCCTTTTGGAATGCACAGTGCAATGCAGGCGATTTACCATAGTTACGTCTGAAACGGATGGCCTTTACTTCAGAGTACGATTTTCGCAGATCGCATATCACCTCCCACGAGCGATCTGTACTACCATCATCTACAAAAACGACTTCGTAAGAATAGCCGTTCTCGTTCATCACCCGCCTGATCCATGTATAAAGCTCCGACAGGGATTCTTCTTCATTAAACAATGGGATAACTACCGAAATGTCCATGATATGAGGATTACTGATTACTTTTCTTTACCAACAACGCCATAGGCGTACCTAACAACACTCCCAGAAATATATTGCCCATAAAGAGTGACACCACATACAGCAAACTGCTGTTTACCATAATCAAGGCATCAGCTTTCATCTGAGGCGGATAGGGGAACGATTCTACCATTTTGGCTAGGGTTGGCGCTATCTTAGTCGAATAATATCCGGGATCGAGTACCTGAAAATGCAGATACACAGCTGCTGCCTCGATAAAGGAGGCGAAGAAACACAGCAGGACAACAAAGAGAAAGCCACGTATCTTGTTATTCACAGGGTATGTATCGGCGTTTATATACTTGATGTAAAATACATAGATAAGTATAAACGTACCTACGTTGAGCAAATAGTACAGATAGATGAAATGCACCCAGTAACTGGCAGCTACATAAACAAGGAATTTTAACGCCCAAAAGATACCTAAATAGAGGCCGTATTGCATGGCATATTTAAGCGGTGAGGTCTCTTTTCCGTCGATTTGCGTATGATTCGTCATTGTGGTACAAATGTAAGAAATAGTTTAGAAACTATTAAAACTTTACTTTTAATAATAGTTACATTGTACGGCTTACATACCAAAGCAATCTTATTTGTCTTTAAAGTGGCTGATCTCTCTCTTCCAGAAAAGGGAATTGGTAAACAGACTTGTATCTACCTTTTTCATATTTCCCATCAACATTTCCACATCCTCAGGGCTGCATTTATTTTCGATAAAACCATCCTTCCCATAAGTTTTCCGTACATAAGCGATAAAGTCTCTATAAGCGAGTATGCAATACAGAAAATCGGAAAGATTATTATTCACTGTGACCATTTCAAACTCATCGTCATGGTCGAATAATACGATGCGGTCATTCGCTGTCTTATCTATGCACAATTCATTTCCGCTTCCATCGTGTCCGAAAGAGATGTAATCGGCAGCCTCATCCTCAAAACCATAAAGATCTTTCAATGTCTCCAGCTTCAACATTCCATTTTTAGAGTAAAAGCTCAAAAAGGGAGCGGCGCCTTCCGGCAAGCCGTTACTAAGAGATCGGATTGTAAAGTCTTTCAGACCGAATGCTTCACCTGTACCGGCATCGTATTCCAGCCATTCTTCATAATCGGTCAGATTCCATGCTTGTTTGCTAAATTCCATAATATTGCTTTTATCTGTCATTGTCTTCTAAACTTTTCTTATCCGCTTTTATCACTTTTGTATGAGATAGCCTGTCATGAAGCCCGTTCTTTGAAAAAAGGAATGAGACAGCATCAAATGGCGTGATAAGTCTCAATAGTGTTCTGACAAAGATATCTGCAAGAGTGGGTTTCCCACCCTTCGTATTTACGACCTTTGTCCTTGTAAGCATTTTCCCGGGTGTCTTTTGATATTTGTTTTCAAAAAATACATAATAGAGAATGAATGTTCCGAATGACACTATATACCCGATAAGCATTTGACCGCTTTCCCGTGTACTGAGAGGGAAGGTAAGAATAAAGGCTATTACGAACCAGATAAATGAGTCGACAAGAAAATTAACCAACCGTATTCCCGAACCGACCATATCAGCATTTAAATGGATAATCTCTTTTTCCTGTTCAATTAAATTTTGAGTTATATCTTCAACATCTGTGTCGGAGATATTTCGCTTCTTCATTTCATTTCTGGCCGCATCTAATGCAAGAGGTTGGTAGTTATCCTGTTCTATTGTTGTAATTCTGACCAGTTCCTCATCTGTCCTTAACGACATTTCTTTCTCAAATCTGTTTTCCATAGTGTAATCTTCTTTTCATTATGCAGCCAATAGTAAACCTACAAAATAAGTAAAAACAAAAGTAAAAGAATAAACAATAATAATATCATCAGCGGTATGGAGATTAATATACTTGCTACATATATCCAAAACTCCCGTTTGGTATTGCTTACCGGAAATATTTTTAGCAGTATCTTCCTGACCTGAAGCCCCAATAAAGGAATACCGATAATTAAGATAATAATTAGAGCAATTATAGAAAAAAAACCAGCAGCGATTCCTGCCTGGAGGACTACCATATTAATCTGCATAATTAATCTATTTTCATCATGTAGGCGATGGTAAACTTATCGGAATATACGAAAGTATAACTATTAGTAATATCATAAGCGGTATAGCGATTAATACACTCGCTACATATACCCAAAATTCCCGCTTCGTATTGCCTACCGGAAATATTTTTAGCAGTATCTTCCTTACCTGAAGTGCCAATAAAGGAACACCAACAATAAAGAGAATAATTGCAACAATTATAAAGAGAAAAGCGAAACCAATCATTGCCTGAAGTAGTATCATATGAATAGTATTATTAGTGTTTAACAACCTTTACTCCTGTCCTACCGCAAATCCGTTAGCGAAGAAGATACCATTACCATCGAGTCGGAGTATATACGTATTGAACATTGGTTCGCCTGTATTATCAAAGTCCTCTATAATGGATATTTTAGCCTTCACAAGACTTTTACCGTCCTTGCTCAGACGATATAGTGTAGCATAAGAATCCAGCCGACCGATCTTCATATCTTTATATTGCTTATAGTTGGCTGTTGCCACCGGATCTTGCGAAAGCCAACCGTCTGGTGAATAGATAGGATGATCAGCAGTCAGAGACAGTTTTACCTCCGTATTTTTATCTGCCGGATAAGGCAATGCAATCATGTGTGTAGCCGGATGCTGTACCGAGTGAACCTCTACAACCTTTTGCTTCTCTATCTGTTTCTTTTCGGGATTCCATACCAATATTTCCTCTCCTGCTTTTATCTTTTCTATGGCTTGTACTTCCATATTGCCCATCGTTATAGATGTGCCTTCCAAGAGGCAATGTACGTCCATACCCTCGAATGTAATTTCACTGATAGCCGTATCGTCGTATTTATCACCTTTGTACACTTCGCTTATCATCATCCGGAGATGTACAGGCGGCTTGCTGTCATCATACTGTGACAAGCCCGACGCTCCTTTGCGATTGGGTATCGGATGCGGCAGGTCAAAGCTTTGCAGGTCACGGGTGTCCGCAAGATTAACTATCATCAGTAACTTATCGTTTTCATAGATATTCAGCGTTTTTACACGCGAATTATTCTTCCATGTAGCAGCATTCTTATTATATCCGTTCGATATTATTACACTTGTAGCGCGGGGAGCGTTATAATTAAATGTAAATTCCACATATTCACCTATACCGTAACCCTTAACTCCTTCAACCCATGCCGTACGTACATCATCATCTCTTATTGAGTTTTCATCATATATATTTTCGCCCTGTGCCGCTAAGGACGAAGATACGCCGGTCTGATAGTCTGCCCCGCAATACCAACTGCATCCGGGTCCCAGAACACTCCATGCCTCTGTCATATCATTGTAGCCATCGGGATAGTAAGAACCGTATTTTTTCATTACTCTCACTTCTTCCTTATTCAGATTTATCAATTCCTTGTTGCCGTCCATCAGACTTTGAAGTAGTTGTGTGTATTTTTTATAATCCGGTGATTCGTCATTGTAAGCTGTATTATCCAATATTTTAGCATCAACGGTTTTCACCGTTTGGGCAGATATACCGTTTGTTACAAATAGCGTAATTAACAATAAAAGAATAATTCTGAAAAGTTTCATATCGATAGTGTTAGCAGTGCTTGGTTTGGCGGTAAATGTATGAATTAAAACAAAAAAGTGCAAGTTTGAAAACCTGCACTTCCTATTTATTTATAAGTGATCCTTAATTAGCTTTTTCTTTTTCCTTCTTTTCCTCTTTCACGTTCAGGTCGAGCGGATGTTTCACCTTCTCTTTAAGCAAAGCTATATCGAGTACCTGCCTTATATCGTCCACATAGTGGAAAGTTAGGCCTTTCAGGTAAAGCGGTTTCACCTCGTCTATATCTTTTTTATTCTCTTTGCACAGGATGATCTCCTTAATACCGGCACGCTTGGCAGCCAGTATTTTCTCGCGGATACCTCCTACCGGAAGTACTTTTCCGCGCAGTGTGATCTCACCTGTCATAGCAAGGTTTGCCTTTACCTTACGCTGCGTAAGAGCCGATGCTATGGAAGTCACCATCGTGATACCCGCCGACGGACCGTCTTTAGGGATAGCGCCTTCGGGTACATGCACATGCACATTCCAATTCTCGAACACTTTCTCGTCTATGCCTAGCAGGCTATCGTGCGAATGCAGGTATTCGAGTGCCAGTACAGCCGATTCCTTCATCACGTCTCCCAGATTACCTGTAAGGGTAAGCTTTCCGCCTTTTCCTTTACTCAGTGATGTTTCAATAAACAATATTTCTCCGCCTACCGATGTCCACGCCAGCCCTGTAACCACTCCGGCATAATCGTTGCCCTGATACTGGTCGCGGCTATACTCTGTTGCACCCAGATATTCGTGCAGGTCTTTCGGTTCTATTACCTTTTTGTAATCCTCTTCGGAAGCTACCTTGCGGGCTACCTTACGCATTATCTTGGCTATCTTCTTATCCAGTTCGCGCACACCCGATTCGCGGGTATAATTTTCAACAATCTTTTCGAGCGTCTTCTTCGGTATTTCTATCACATCTTTCTTCAGACCGTGATTTTCCAGTTGCTTCGGTATCAGATGGCGATGTGCTATCTCTACCTTTTCTTCGATAATGTAACCACTTACGTCTATCAACTCCATACGATCGAGCAATGGTTGCGAAATAGTCGAAAGATTATTAGCTGTAGCTATAAACATCACTTTCGACAGATCATAGTCGATATTCAGATAATTATCGTGGAAAGCCGAGTTCTGTTCAGGATCGAGTACCTCTAACAGAGCAGAAGAAGGATCTCCCTTGAAATCGTTCCCGATCTTATCTATTTCATCGAGGACAAATACAGGGTTTGATGATCCTGTTTTCAGTATATTTTGAATAATACGCCCGGGCATAGCTCCAATATATGTACGACGGTGACCGCGAATCTCAGACTCGTCGTGCAAGCCACCGAACGATACGCGCACATAGTTGCGGTTCAATGCTTTTGCTATAGATTTACCAAGAGATGTTTTACCAACTCCCGGAGGACCATAAAGACAGATAATTGGCGATTTGAGGTCACCTTTTAGCTTTAATACAGCAAGATGCTCTACAATGCGTTCTTTTACTTTTTCCAATCCGAAATGATCCTGATCAAGCACCTTCTGTGCATTTTTCAGATTGAAGTTATCTTTCGTGTACTCGCCCCAAGGCAGGTCAAGCAGCGTTTCTATATAAGTGTACTGCGTAGAATAATCGGGAGACTGCGGATGCAGGCGTTCGAGTTTACTCAACTCTTTACCGAAAGTCTCGGCTACTTCCTTGCTCCATTTCTTTTTGGCAGCACGCTCCTTAAATTCGTCTACATCGGCTTGCTGGGGATTACCGCCCAGTTCGTCCTGAATGGTTTTGATCTGCTGTTGAAGGAAATATTCTTTTTGCTGCTGATTGAGTTCCTCACGGGTTCTCATCTGTATATTCAGCTTCATTTCCATCATCTGCGTCTCGCGGTTGAGAATGACAAGCAAACGGTATGCGCGTTCCTTATCATCATCTATTTCCAGCAAGGCTTGCTTTTCGGCTCCTGATACAGGCAGATTGGCACAGCAATAATTCACCAACACCGGTGATACGATGTCCGATTTCAATCGCTGAATGAATTCTTTCGGCGGTTCGCCGTACATACGCAGCATCTGTATCATCAGATCGCGAATAGAGTCCAGCAAGGCTTTATATTCGGTGTCGGTCTTCAGCACCGGTACGGTTTCTTTTATCTCGAACCGGCCTTTCATATATGGCTCGTTCTGTGTCAGTTCTGTCAGACTGAAACGTTTCTTTCCCTGAAAGATAACTGTCACATTATCATCATCAGGCAGTTCTATAACACGTATTATCTCACCGATAACACCCATCGGATACAGGTCGCCTACTTCGGGATCATCATTTTCTGCGTCCTTTTGGCAGATAAGCCCTACATATTTGCCTCTTTGGCGGTTTACGGCTTTTATTAGCTTCAAAGATTTTTTGCGGGCTACCGAAATCGGCATGCTCGTTCCCGGAAAAATAACCGTATTGCGCAGAGGCAAAATAGCTAGTTCTTCTTTCAGGTCTTTTTCGTTTATATAGCAATCTCCGTCATCGAAGTCGTTGGCAATGATTGAAATAACGGGTTCTCTGCCTTCTTCGATACTGAGTAAATCTCTTTTTCTATCAAACATATTGTATATTTTTGCTTTTTCGGGTTGTTCCCTTTACACATAAAGGGCTGTAAAAATACAGAATAATAACTAACTTTGCTTTAATATATAACAAAAGTTGTGCCAAATCCATATTTTCGTTTTAAACAATTTACCGTATATCACGACCTCTGCGCTATGAAGGTTGGCACGGACGGTGTACTGTTAGGTGCATGGTGTAATGTACATGATACTGCATCTGCCCTTGACGTGGGTACAGGAACGGGATTGATAGCATTAATGTTGGCTCAGCGAAACGCCAGCCTGGAAATAAATGCTATAGATATTGAGGAAAATGCGGTAATGCAGGCGCATGAGAATATAAACCGTTCTCCTTTTGCCGGACGCATCGACTGTTTTCATCTGTCTTTACAGGATTTTGCAGAACAGGTAGCTAAAAAATACGACCTGATTGTTTCCAATCCGCCTTACTTCGAGCAATCGCTGAAATCGCCTCATCTGGGCAGGACGCTGGCGCGCCATACGGATAGCCTGCCAATAAACGAACTGATAGTTGCTTCGGCTAAGCTTCTGAGTGATAAGGGCAGACTATCTGTTATTTATCCGTATGAATATAAGGAAGTTTTATTAAAGCTGAGCGGCGAAAATCAACTGTATATATCACGCTTTACAAACGTACACTCTACCCCCACCGCTGCACCGAAACGTATATTGGCAGAACTGACAAAGCAGGCTACATCGTTAACCGAAACCGATCTGGTAATAGAAAAAGAGAGGCATGTATATTCTGATGAATTCACTGCATTGGTAAAAGATTTTTATCTGAAATTATAGCTCTGTAGCCGGAAAATAACAATTTACCCCCTATACGGGAACATTTAAACACCATCGCGCAAGAAGGAAACACGTATTTTTGTAAGAATCGTTACCATGAAAACAATTTTAAACAAAAATACATGAAATCTAAACTTATTCTTCTCCTTGTCCTATTGGCAGGATGTTTTCAATCGCATGCACAAAACGGATACAAAAATCCGATATTGAAAGGCTTTAATCCCGATCCCAGTATTTGCCGGGTGGGTGATGACTTTTACATGGTCACTTCTTCGTTCGAGTATTTTCCCGGATTGCCCATCTATCACAGCAAAGACCTTATCAACTGGCAACAGATAGGACATTGCCTCACACGCGACTCTCAACTGCCGCTACACAGGGTTTCGGCTTCGGGCGGATTGTTTGCACCTTCGCTGCGTTATCACGACGGGCTGTTTTATGTGATCTGTACTAATGTATCGGCAGGTGGTAATTTCTTTTGCACGGCAACCGATCCGGCAGGTGAATGGAGTGAGCCGATATATGTGGATATAAAGAGTATAGACCCTGATATATTCTGGGACGAAGACGGAAAAACATATTTTGTAACACAGGGTGACGAGGGCATACGCATTACCGAAGTCGACCTGAAAACGGGTAAGACGCTGGCTCCCGAACGTCTGGTATGGGGCGGCATAGGCGGACGATTTCCCGAAGCACCGCACGTATATCGCAAAGACGGTTACTACTACTTACTGTTGGGTGAGGGCGGAACGGAATATGCGCATAGTGTAACTATCGGGCGCAGCCGCAATATATACGGGCCTTACGAATCGTGTCCGATGAACCCAATACTAACACACTGCAACAGACGCGGGCAGGGAAACCCGATACAGGGTGTAGGACATGCCGACCTGATACAGGCGCAAGACGGTTCGTGGTGGGCGGTATTTCTGGGGTTCCGTGTTATGGCTCCATATAGCTACTATCATATTTTGGGCAGGGAAACTTATCTGGCTCCGGTAGACTGGCCAAAGGGCGGATGGCCGCAGATAAACGGAGACGGTACGGTTTCGCTGGATATGAATGTGCCTACTCTGCCGTTGCACCCGTTTGCCAAAGCAGCGGAACGGACAGACTTTGATAAAGAAACATTAGGCTTGGAATGGCAATATCTGAGAAATCCGATCAGGGAAAATTATTCGCTGACAGAGAAAAAAGGATATATGCGTATCAGTGCTTCTCCATACACATTGGATGAGACTGAATCAGTTTCTTTCATCGGACGCAGGCAGACAGAACATGATTTCATAGCGGCAACGTCGCTTACCTTTGAGCCTGCCAACGAAAGTGAAGAGGCGGGAATGACATTGATACAGAACAACACACATCACTACGAGCTACTTATGAAAAAGAAGGACAGCGAATCTGTCGTTCAGCTACGTGTGCGCGCAGGTTCTATTTCGTATGTGGCAGCAGAGCAAACGGTTAAAGGGAATGATATTCAACTCAGAATAGAAGGCAAACCATTGGAGTACACATTCTATTTTTCGGACTCTAAGGATAATCAGTACAAGCTATTGGGCAGAATGGATACACGTTATCTGAGTACGGAGGTAGCAGGCGGATTTACAGGAGTGATGATTGGATTGTACACTTCATCGAACGGCAAGCCGAGTAATGCTAAAGCGTATTTTGATTGGTTCAACTATAAGGAACTGTAAAATATTAGGTAATAACATTAAAGTATGGGGCGTATTATCTGATACGCCCTTTTGTATTAGATATAAAAATAAATACCTATTTTTATGGGATTAATACATCTTTATGAAGAAACTCCTTAGTATATCATTTATCTTCAGTATACTATTTTCTCTTGGAATACAAGCGTACGAACAGAAAGCTGTTACCGACAATATAGAAGGCATTTATCGTGTAAAGAAAGAGCATGACGGCTATATCGCATCAGGAAACTGCCCTATAACGATAGAAATAAAGAAGGTAAAGGGTGCGTATATCTATTCAATGACAATAAGTGATGAAAAATATGATGGTAATGTAAGCCTCGACAAAGAAATAGAACAAGGCAAGGAAATATTATATATCACATTTGAAGGATTTAAATGGGAAGCGAATTGCGGGCCTGTAGGTGACGACAATGAGTTACCGCCCTCTGTTGACACATACGGACTGGACGGAATCTGGTCTGACGGGACAATCATTATACAAAACACAGGTAATTCAATGAATTACTATGTAAAAGTAGGTGGTTGCGACATGAAATATATTGTATTAGAGAGAGAAAAAAATAATTAAAGAAAACTATGAAACACATTTTTATTTTACTGACAGCTATATTGCTGCTCACTCCGAATAAAGTACAGTCACAGACATCGGAAGAGATACAGGCGCATTTATTAGAGTATTTCGAGAGTATTTCCAATAAGGATTACGACACCTTCTATAACCTGTTGGCACCCAACTATAAAAAATATCTGACTAAGGAATTTGCCATAAATCTGATAGGCAGTGTCGACAACGATGAACGCTTTATCAATCAGCTGGTAGATTTCGACTTAGGAGAAGTTTCCGAGCCTGTAATGCACGGGGACACCATCTACATTAAGCTCGATTACCTGTCCGAAAGACATCTGGTATATACAGACGAGGCTTCCGATGAATTTATAGAAAAACTGAATACAACGTTCAATAAAAGTCATCCTGACAGCTTTAAATATATCGCTTCTGAGAAAAAAGTAATTACTATTAATCCGGCAAGTGTCATTCTTTGTATCAATATCGACAATGACGAATGGTACTTTATGCCTTACCGTCCGAAGTTATATCCTTACATGCACTTTCTGATGCCTAAAGAGGCAGTGGTAGAATTATTGAAAGAAGAGTGAGTATCTGTGATTATTCTCAGATCTTCTTATCCTGCCACTTGGCATATTTGAGATACAGGAATGAGAACAGTAACAGACTGCCCCAATAGACATATTCTACTGTCCAGCAGAGAGCTACAGACGCCTGTTTGTATATCACCACCCAATACATATAGGCGACGTACAACACAAGCGTCACCATTTCGAGCATCAACGCAGCACGTGTGTTACCTGTACCCGATATGGAGTTGAACACGACGGTGCTCAAGCTACAGAAAGGTAAGGCAAAAACAACGACAAGCAACGGCCCTACCGATTCGGGTATCAGTGACATATCTTCGTGCGAAGCTATCAGCGATATCCAGAACTCGGCTCCGAATCCTGTAACCAACATCACTACAACAATGACACTCAGGCTAAGGGTACATATACGTTTGATAAGGGGTATTACGTCTTTTATATTGCCTGCCCCCATCGTATTTCCCACGAGTGTATTTGCAGTGGTAGCCAGTGCATTCATGGGGATGAAGAATAGCATATAGAAGTTGCGGACAATATTGGTTATAGCCAACGCCCTCGCCGAATGCTGCTCAACCGCCATAAAGAATATAAACCATGTGGACATAGATATAAGGTATTGCACCATAGTGAATGATGAGATACTGAGTATGTTCTTTATGATGGATATCTTGAAGCGCATACGGGTGAAGCCGTACTTTTTCAGATCAACAGTCTTAAGGGTGTAGATGACAAAGAACAGCACTGAGGCTATCTCTGATATAACGGCAGCCATACCGGCTCCGGCGATACCGAGTTCGGGGAATCCGAAGTTTCCGAATATAAGCACATAGTCGCCTATGAAGTTGACTACTGCCATCACAATGGCATTCATAGTCAGCACAGGTGTACGGGCTATACCTACATAGAACGCCCTGAACATAACATTGATAGAGGCAAAGAAGAACCCGAATATACGCCACGACAGGTAGGAATCGACCGCCTCGTAAACAGCTTGCGACTCCATAAAGTTGGGTAATACGTGCCTCAGCATCAACGAGGAACCTGTGAAAAGAATGAGTGCCAGCACTTCGAGGAATATAACGCCTTGTATGACTATGCTGCCGATACGTTTATAGTCCTGCTCTCCGTTGCGGCGGCTGATCATAATCTGCCCTCCGATGCTGAATCCGAAGCAGAGGGTAAAGAAGGCGATATAGTAGATACCTGCCAGACCGGAAGCACTCTGCTCTACCTCGCCTACCTGGCCGAGAAAGATGGTTGCCGTGATCTGAACAACATTCTGAGCCAGCAGTCCCAACATGATGGGGATGCTGACTTTCCATATATCTTTATATGAGTAGCCTTTAGCTGTTAGCTGTACGCTGTTAGCCATAACGTGAAACGAAATCTGGTTTTACTTTACTATCTTATTAGTTTTGGTGTCAGGGAATACAACCCATGGCTTGAATGTTTTGGCTTCTTCAAAGTCCATATGGGCAAACGACATAATAATAACAACATCTCCGGGTTGAACTCTGCGGGCGGCGGCTCCGTTAAGGCAGATAGCCCCCGATCCGCGTTTGCCTTTTATCACATAGGTTTCGAGGCGTTCACCGTTGTTATTATTGACTATCTGGACTTTCTCACCTTCAATCAGGTTGGCGGCATCCATCAGGTCTTCGTCTATCGTGATACTTCCTATATAGTTCAAGTTGGCTTCGGTTACCGTAACACGATGTAACTTCGATTTTACAACTTCTATGATCATATCGCTTGTTCCTAAAGTTTAGCTGTTTGCTTTATATATAATATTATCTATCAATCGTACATCTCCGCAAAATACGGCTATGCACCCCACTATATAACCGGCTTGGTCCCAGTCTGCAATCGACTGTAACGTATAGCCATCCACTATTTCGTAATACTCTACATCCAATCCGTCGAATGCATTGATGCTATCGGTCACCTTCTTTATTGTTTCAGCTACTGCAAGGGTTTTCATCCACTTGCGGCTTTCTAACAATATGCGGGATATATTGGCTGCTATATCTCTTTGCTCTGCGGTCAGACGTTCGTTGCGGCTGCTCATTGCCAGTCCGCTCGCTTCTCTGACTATAGGCATCGGTACTATCTGTACAGGCAGACCGAGTTGCTTTACCATCGCACGTATAACTGCCAGTTGCTGAAAGTCTTTTTCTCCGAAGTATGCTTTATCCGGCTTCACGATATCGAACAATCGGCTTACTACCTGAGCCACTCCGTTGAAGTGTCCCGGACGGTGTAGTCCTTCCATTACTTTATCTATCTGCCCGAAATCGAACTGTCGGGTATCGGGTTCGGGATAAATCTCTTCTTCAGTCGGAGCAAAAATAATATCAACTCCCGCAGCCTGCAAGTATTGGCTGTCGCGTTCCAACGTACGGGGATACTTTTTCAGATCCTCTTTATTGTTGAACTGGGTAGGATTAACAAAGATGCTTACAACACACACATCGTTATCGGCAATACACTGCCTCACCAAAGATAGATGGCCTTCGTGCAAAGCACCCATCGTAGGCACAAATCCGATGGTCTTTCCCTGTGAGCGTAAAGAAGATAGCAAATTTTGCAGCTCTTTTGTTATTTTTATTATATTCATTTATCTATATAATGAAAACGGATACAAAGCAAGTAAATATTTACGGAACGACGAAACAATCGGTTCTTTTTGTTTCAAATTTTAACGCAGAAATATTCGTAAAAATTTATGGAAACCCTTTAAAACAAAGAAATACTACATTTTGTGATCCAAAGTTTGCAAAAAAGAAGATTTTTTTTTATTATCTTTGTAGTTTAATATTTGTATGTAGAGGATAAACACGAGGATACGAAATAAATGGGTACAAAAAAAGTTTTATACATTACGCAGGAGATTACTCCTTACTTACCAGATTCACCGATTGCAACTAACTGTAGATACTTACCGCAAGCTATACAAGAGAAAGGTCAAGAGATAAGGACATTTATGCCAAAGTTTGGAAGCATCAACGAAAGAAGGAATCAACTTCATGAGGTGATCCGCCTTTCGGGTATGAACCTGATTATAGACGATACAGACCATCCGCTTATCATAAAGGTAGCTTCTATACAAGCGGCCAGAATGCAGATATACTTTATCGACAACGATGATTACTTCAAACGCAAGTATACTGTAGCTGATGACGATGGCGTGGAATTCAGCGATAATGACGAACGTAGTATTTTCTATGTACGCGGTGTGTTGGAAACGATAAAGAAGCTAAGATGGATACCCGATGTGATAGATTGTCACGGATGGATGACAGCGCTGACCGGCTTATACATTAAGACAGCATATGCCGATGATCCATGCTTCAAAAATTCAAAAATAGTATATTCGCTGTATAATGACGACTTTAAGCAGCCGTTTAACGATAATTTCATCAACAAACTTAAGTTTGACGGAATCAAGGATAAAGATATTTCAGATCTGAAAAGTGTTGTGGATTACGAAACACTTTCTAACTTTGCGGTCAAATATGCTGATGGAATTATTCAGAGTGAGAGCGAAGTGAATAAGAATGTTCTCGATTATGTGAATAAATCAGGGAAAAACTTCCTTTCTTATCAGGGAGATGTAGAATCTTCTGTAGAGGCCATCAATAATTTTTACGAGAATCTTTAAAGTATCTAAAATAAATATAGAAAAATGCTGTTATATTTTCTGTAAACAGCATTTTTATAGATATTTGAGACCCTAATTGATTTAATAAGTAATTTGAATGAAATTTAAAGCTTTATCCTTCCTCGCAATCGCCCTGTCTGCAATTATGTTTATGGCATGTAATGATAACATCGATTCGATCGGTAGTAGTATACAACCCGACGGGGATGGTATATTTGTCGGCACAGACACCCTTACGGTAACAGCCGAAACCGTATCTTTCAAAGATTCGGTATATGCACGTACAATATACAGCATGCTGGGTGAGTATATTGACCCTGTATTCGGTAAAGTGAAATCGGACTATATGTGCGAGTTCTTTATGATGGATACAATTAAAGCTTTTCAGGAGAATGTAGTTTCAATAGATTCTGTTTTCATGGAAACCGGCTTTTCTACTTTCACCGGTGATTCCATTTCACCAATGGGAGTAGCTGTTTATGAAGTAACATCGCCTCTTAAACCGTTCTTCTTTACAAGTGTAGATCCGAAGAATTACTGTGATATGAATACATTGCTGGGACAAAGTATTTTCTCTATACAAAATCTGCCGGACACAGCATTTAGCTCTTCTTACCGGACAAAGAGAATCCTCACAAAAGTAGGCGTAGAGAGAGGTCAAAAGATCTATAACGAATGGCAGAACAATAGGGAAACATTTAAGAATCCGGATAATTTCAAAGAATTCTTCAAAGGTGTTTACATTACCTCTACTTTCGGTTCGGGTAGTATGATCAATGTTGATTACAATGAGTTCAATATATATTATACATATAATGTGCGAAATACGGCTAATACTGCAGACTCTGCTGTAGCAGGATTATTCAGCCTGCCTGTTACACCTGAAGTAATTCAAATGAACAGCATAAAGAACACCCTGCCTGAAGATCTCTTCACGAGTAATAAAACAAAGACTTATATGAAAACTCCGGCAGGAGTATATACCAAGTTAACTCTGCCGCTAAACGACATTGTTAATAAAGCCGGTAAGGGAAGAACGCTGAATTCGGCAAATCTGAAAATTAAAGGATTTACTGAAGAAGAGGAAAAACTCAATATAACAAGGCCTACTTATGTACTACTATTAAATAAGGACTCTTTGGAGAACTTCTTCTATAAATCTAAGAAGCCTGATAACATAACGAGTTTTGTAATAACGAGAACAACAACAGCATCGTCTACAACGCCTATCAATACATATGATCTGGGTAATATAGCAACTGTAATCAATCACTATGCCGATTACTATAAAGACAGGGAAACACTTCCGGATCTGGAGTATCTGATGATACCGGTTACAGTAAAGACCACAACCAGTTCTTCGACCGGAACGACATCTATCGCATATGTATATAACATCATGAGTCAAACATCGGCCATACTAAGGACTGATCCTGATAATATGAAGTTTTCTATTATTTACAGTAAATACAACAATAATAAAGAATAGATACTGAAAAGTGTCAGATAACAAAATAAGATACACAGCCCGAATACTTCTCCTGTTATATATAGGATATTTTGGCTGTGTTTCTTATTTTATACATACCCACGTATACAATGGAGTTGTATATGTACATTCCCACCCTTATAAAAAACTAGCTAAAGATACAGATGACAGCAACCTGCCTCCTTTCGAGACACATCATCATACATCGGCCGGTTTCTTCACTTTCAATCAACTATCAAATCTAGCTTCGTTTGAGGCTTCAGCAGCAAACTACATCGCAGAAGTACTCTTGCCCGTACGTGTTACTTCATATAGTGAGCTATTACAGCAAAAGGCCGTAAAACCTGCAGTAAATAATTTCTATCTCAGGGCACCACCTTATTCAGCCGCCTAAATTCTTTAAGACATTTTTCTGCCTATAAAAGTATCTATGGATTGGAACACCCTTGTTTCAGTCCCGATATAGTATAACTATAGCCGGAAATATCTGCTATTGATAAATTCTCCTTTCATCCGGATTTATCAAAACTCAACTAATTTATCTATATACAGATAATAGGGAAAAGATGTATCCATACTTCATTCCCCAAAAAGAGATTCGATTCATTATCCGGTTATAATAACCGGAAAAAGAGATGAATAATTTCATAAATATTATACTAAAAGAATTCCAATATGAAAAAGATTTTACTTTTATCATTCTATATATTCTGCGTTATAGGTCTTCTAGCGCAACAAGGAAACAACTCTTCTGTAAAAGGTCATGTTCTGGACGCTCAGACCGAAGAACATTTGCCGGGTGTCACAGTATCTATAGAAGGGACACAATATGCAACGATGACCGACGAAACAGGGCATTTTTCGATAGACAATATACCCTCCGGAACTTATATACTCCTGACTCAGTATATGGGTTATTCGCCCCTTAAGCAGGAAGTGATTATCAATAAAAACTCTGTAAGAAATGTTACCTTACTGATAGAACCTGAAAGTCAGTTATTAAATGAAATTTCAGTAACTGCATCGGCACACAATCTTAATAGAAAGATGTCTCCGGTTGTAGTAAACCAACTGACCACAAAAACATTTGAAACCACAAACTCGACTTCCTTGTCACAAGGGCTAAATTATATGCCAGGACTGAGAGTAGAAACAAATTGTCAGAATTGCGGTACGCAAGAAGTACGTATCAACGGACTCGAGGGACAATACTCACAAATACTTATTGATGGACAGCCTGTATTCAGTTCCTTATCAAAAATGTATGGTTTAGAACAACTACCGACAAATATGATAGAGCAGGTAGAAGTCGTACGTGGCGGAGGCTCTGTCCTCTATGGAGCAAATGCAATAGGAGGTGTTGTCGATATCATAACCAAAGAGCCCGAGAAAAACTCTTATCAGATAAAATATAATTTGTCGCTAATAGACGGAGAATCGGCAGATAATGTATTATCGCTCAACACCTCATTTGTAGACAGATCGAAAAAGTCAGGAATCTCTCTTTTTGCAAATATGCGCAACCGTAATCCATGGGATGCAAATAACGACGGTTTCTCCGAAATAGGAAAGAACAGAGCATCTTCGATCGGCTTCCGTTCTTACTCCAAGCCGAGCCTGCATGATAAGATAACACTTGAGTATCACTATATATCAGAATACAGACGTGGAGGAGATAATATGAGCCGCCCTCCGCATGAAGCATTAATTGCCGAAACTACCGATTATCGTATTCATTCCGGTGGTTTAGGATATATACATTTCAGCAATGATAACAAGCAAAAGTTAACTATAAATATTTCAGCTCAGAAGACAGGAAGAGACAGCTATTACGGCGGCGGATACGATCCGGATGGATATGGTAATACATCGGAACTGGCACTTACCGGAACTGCCAGATATGAGATAAATATGGATAAGTTACTATTCATGCCTGCTAAATTCACAGCCGGTTTTACTCAGGAATATACAAATTTGCACGACACCATCCATAGTCGCAATATCAAGCAAATCATAAATATCAGCAGCCTGTATCTGCAAAATGAATGGAGAGACGACAAACTCAGCCTTATTATAGGGGTTAGAGCAGATAAGCATAACAAGTTATCCAATATTAATATCATTCCGCGAGGTAGTATCAGATACCGTATAGGAGAAAACACAAACCTACGCGCAGCATACTCTATGGGATACCGTGCTCCCGAAATTGTAGCTTCAGACCTCGATATTCCGGTTATCGGCGGAAGCGCAACCATCACAGAACTGGGAGAAGATCTGAAGCGGGAATACTCTAACTCGGTGAATGGTGGTATCGATTTTAGCTTGTATAATAGCAAAATATACTCTTACTTTCTGCTAGAAGGCTTTTATACAAAGATCAACAGAGTCTTCATCCTTGAAGAAACGGGTAGCGATGCACAAGGAAATACAATAATGACGCGTAAAAACGGAGACGGAGCATATGTATATGGCCTTAATCTGGAAACAACAATACAACCTATCAACTGGCTCGAAATACAAGGTGGCTTCACTTGGCAGAAAAGCAGATACACCACGCCTGTAAGCTGGTCAGCAGAAGAATACGTAGCACCTGTGAAAAGAATGCTGCGCTCTCCCGATACATACGGCTTTCTGACTGCCACAGCTACTCCTAAGAAGAACTATGCTGTATCACTCTCAGGTGTATATACCGGATCGATGCTGACACCTCATTTTGCCGGAGCAGAAGGTGTGTTGATAGATCAGACAGTAAAGACAAAGAGCTTTTTTGATACTACGGTCAAGCTATCTTACTTTTTCAATGTCAACTCAACCAATAAAATTGAGATAAACGGAGGAATACAAAATATATTCAACCAGATACAAAAGGATTATGACAGAGGGCCAGACCGCGACTCAGAATATATCTATGGCCCATCATTACCCCGAACATATTTTATCGGACTGAAAATAAGCTCAATATAATTAACAAAGGAGAGTTGTTAGATTAAAAATGTTTAACAGCTCTCACCCTTTTGGGCTATAGTGTGCATATTTTTGATATTTTGATACTATCTTTGTATTTATAGGCAGTCTCGTTCCGTTGTGAACTCAGGCTTTACCACAGAATAAAGGAACGGCTGCTGTAAATATGAGTTGATGGTATATATCATTATAAAAGGACTGTTTATTGGTTTTTTATCTTCTGCCCCGATGGGTCCGGTAGGTATGCTATGCGTACAGCGCACCCTTAACGAAGGCCGTAGAAACGGATTAATCACCGGATTGGGTGCCGTAGCAGGAGATATGCTTATTGCATTACTGGCAATTATCGCCGCCTTAGGGCTGGGATTCAGTACTGAATTTATACAGCAGCACGAAGGCCCGTTAAAGGTGGTAGGCAGTATAGTACTTATCGTTTTCGGATATTTCGTATTCAACAAGAACCCCTCGAAAAACCTCGCGAAGCTAAACGAAAAAACAATGTCCTATTGGAAGGTCTTCGCTTCCTCCCTGATACTTACTATCTCCAATATAGCAACCCTGTTCCTCTACATTGCACTCTTTGCACGGTTTAATGTAATAGATGCCGATAAGCCTTTCGGATACGACCTCATTACAATATTCTTTATCGGGATAGGAGCTTTACTGTGGTGGTTGCTCATCACCGCCATTGTGAATAAACTGCGTACCCGCTTCAATCCGCGTGGCTTACAAATCTTTAACCAGATTATCGGGTTGCTGCTTATCGGACTGGGCGTTGCAGGAATCATAACAGGCACGCTAATGGGTATAGACTTCTTCTAGTGCCTATTTTAACCTGATCTTTATCCCATAATACCGACTCATATATTCCTCCGCGAAAGGGTCTTCACCATGTATATATTGCCCGCCATGATAGCGGTCGAACTCGCACAAATCTCTACCTTCATTCTTTGCCTGTTCTATCGTAGACCGGCGTTCGTTTACAATATTCCTGTATGCATTGACCTCTTTCACAGCAAGATAGAAAGTAAACAGAAAACAAATCAGCCCGACCAGTATGATTGTCTGCCTGATCTGTCGCAGGAAACGGTATTTAAAATCCATATTATAGAATAATACCCCCGCTCCGATTATCAGATAGGTAACAATACCAAACAGTGCCCTACGCGGAAATGTAGGTGAAAGTACCATAGCATATACGGCAGCTACCCCTGCAATACAATAGATAAAACTCAGCCTTAGCGCTCTGCCTTTTGCTTCACCGTCCTCTCTCGAAAAGCGGTAATACAAGATAGCCGTAACTAGGCATACCAGAATAAAAGGCCCTGTATAATAGAAGAAAGTCAATGTGCAGTTAAACAAACGATAACCCAGAATAAACAGGCTCAAAGAGTTTGCTTCCCCTGCCCTTTCAAAGTTACCCGGTGCCAGAATCATTATAGCAAAACCGATAATACTACCCAGCAGTCCTATATATGACCAGACAGGTACTTTCCATGCCTTAGAGCGATAATAGAACAGGAACAGTATAATGATCAGGATCATACCGCCTGACGTATTCTCATTCGACCAGCCTGCAATCACTCCGAGTATAAAGAGGCCTACCGATGCTACCAGTTGCTTCACAGAAGATAAGCTACTCTCGTCATACAGACGAAAAGGTAACAAAAGTAACAGTATAAAGAATGTACCCCACAGGTAATTCGCTGCCCCCGTTATCCAAAGTATCGTATCGCCGAATACCGGCTGAAAAAACCAGATAGCCAAGTTGATGATCAGGAACAGTGATATACTACTCTCCCCCTTGCCTTTGATATGATAATAGATAAGAAACACATACCCCATATAGACCAGCGCATTCAACAGATCGGCTACACAGGAAGGCAATATAAGCAACACCTGCGCGATAAAATGTACAACACTGCGTCCTCCCCACAGAAAATAGTGGTTTATCTGCGATTGCACGATATCACCGACAGATGCTATCGGCTTTGTATCCCCATAGATAAACAGATAGACATAATCGTCTGAAATAATAGGTGTCAGAACATTTAGAAACAATACAACTGAGAAGCAGAATAAGATAGCCACAGTCCACAATAAAGTTTTTCTGCGGGAACTGCTACCAGTCTCCGGCACTGCATCCACTTTACTGTAAAGCTTACTGAATGAGGCCAATCCCCTGTCAAATATGTCTGTATTTTGTTTATCCGCCATAGAGCAACAAAGATAATATATTTTCAGTCAGTTTTTATTTACTATCTCGATCTTAAATATCAGATGATGTGAAACAGCCCAAGAATAAAAAACTAAAAAGGTAACAAAAGTAACACTTCTACATGATTCTGATTTTGTAATCTTTCCCCTTATGCACTCTGCAACCTGCCTTTAGAAACCACTCTCAATTTACTCCTGATTTGTCGGGCTGTCACCTTTCTCGGTTTATTATCTTTCGATACTTTAGACGTATTCACTTGCTGCACATTCTCATTCTCTATCGAGGCTGTCTCTGCAACTACATCAATATCCTCAGTCACACCTTTATCCACAACTGTTTCTTCACATACTACTTCCTGCTGTTTTTTCTTTGTCTCAGTTTTATCCGCTTTTTCTACAGAATGTCTTTGTTCCTGCGCTTTTCGTTTATCCTCCCTGTCGAGTATCATTTTTATAGTACGCAGGTCGGGCAAACACTCTTTCTTACAGATGACCTTCGACTTCAATATCAGTTTAGACGGGTTGTTCTCATCGGGCACATACGTATCTTTTTCTTCGGTCAGCATACCACCTTCGAGCCGTCTTTTGATGGTGACATGTGCCATCGATAACAAGGTTTCGCTGCGATGCCTCATCGCATTATCTATTGCGGTACTAAATTCAGATTTACTATCCTGCCAACCGTAAAATGTTTTCCGGCTAATGCCAATAGCTTTGCAGACTTCTGTTATTGAATAAAATTTGTCTTCGAATAATTCTACGATCTTTTCTGTTAATTCTTCACTGTACTTTGCCATAATTTTCTGAGATTAAGTTTATACTTTTTACATATAGATAAACCGGTCTGATTTTTATACAGTTTTTTAACAAAAAACGCAGCAAGTCACCCTGCTGCGTTTCTATCTATTTTACTATTTTAAAACCTTAAAATTCGGCGTTATTCGGTGTACGCGGGAACGGAATCACATCACGTATATTTGCCATACCTGTAATGAACAGTATCAGCCGCTCGAATCCGAGACCAAAACCAGCATGCGGTGCTGTTCCGAATTTACGCGTTTCCATATACCACCAGATAGGATCGGTGTTCATATTCAGTTCTTTTGTACGCTGTACCAACTTATCATAGTCGGCTTCACGTTCCGAACCTCCGATAATCTCCCCAATCTTAGGGAAAAGTACATCCATACCGCGCACAGTCTTTCCGTCCTCGTTCTGTTTCATATAGAACGACTTGATCTCTTTCGGATAATCTGTCAGGATAACAGGACGTTTGAAATGCTTCTCTACCAGATAGCGTTCGTGTTCCGACTGAAGGTCTGCACCCCAATAAACAGGGAATTCAAATTTCTGACCACTTTTTTCCAATATTTCCACCCCTTCGGTATATGTAAGGCGTACAAAATCGTTCGCTATCACAAAGTTGAGACGTTCTACCAGTTCCTTATCGAAATGCTCGTTCAGGAATTCGATATCATCCTTACAATGCTCCAGTGCATAACGGATCAGGTATTTAAGAAAATCCTCAGCCAGATCCATATTATCGTGAATATCATAGAATGCAACTTCCGGCTCTATCATCCAAAACTCTGCAAGGTGGCGCGGTGTATTTGAATTTTCAGCACGAAAAGTAGGGCCGAAAGTATAGATAGCACCAAGAGCCATTGCTCCGAGTTCACCTTCCAGCTGTCCCGATACAGTGAGGTTTGTCTGACGTCCGAAGAAGTCTTCCGAATAATCCACCTCTCCATGCTCGTTACGCGGTACATTATTGAAATCCAGTGTAGTCACCTGAAACATAGATCCTGCACCTTCGGCATCCGATGCTGTAACGATCGGTGTATGAAAGTAAAAAAATCCGTTGTCGTTGAAATACTTATGGATAGCGTACGACATATGATGACGTATGCGAAATATCGCACCAAATGTATTTGTACGCGGACGCAGATAGGCTATCTCCCTTAAAAACTCGAGTGAGTGCCCTTTCTTTTGCAAAGGATAAGTAAGCGGATCGGCCGTACCGTATACTTCGATCTTATCGGCCTGTATCTCTGCATTCTGCCCTTTTCCCTGCGATTCTACAAGTGTTCCGGTCACATGAATACAAGCTCCTGTTGTGATCGGCTTGAAAAATTCTTCCCCGAATTTTTCCACATCGGCAACAATCTGAAGATTATTAATTGTAGAACCGTCATTCAGGTGAATAAAATTCACATATTTATTACCGCGGATAGTACGTACCCATCCTTTTACCGAAACAGTCGTTCCAAAATCTTTTTTCTTTTGGAACAAATCTACAATTTTTGTTCTTCTAATACTTTCCATTATTGTAACTATAATATATAAATAGGTCTGTGACCCTTAAAGGATACAAAAGTAATAAAAGTTACTTTTATAGATACACTATTTTAAATATAAAATATAAGCGTAAGGGCAACCCTCACGCTTATAAAAGTAAATGATAATATTTAGCTCTATATTTTTCAGCTATAATAAACAGCGTATGCTATACTCAGATGAATAATAAATAGGTCTGCGACCTTTATTCAAAAGCTCCCATACGAAGCATGTTTACCTCTTTTTCTGTCAGATAACGCCATTTACCTCTCAGTACATTCTTTTTGGTAAGACCGGCAAAGTATACACGATCCAGTTTTACCACCTGATAACCGAGTTTCTCGAATATGCGGCGTACGATACGGTTGCGTCCCGAGTGGATTTCTATACCCACTACATTCAGTACGTCTTCTGCCTGATATGCAATAGAGTCGGCATGTATTTCTCCATCGTCGAGTTCTATACCGTCAGCTATGGCCTGCATATCTTCGATAGCCACATCGCGGTCGAGTGTTACCTGATAGATTTTTTTCTTCTTAAATTTAGGGTGCATTAGCTTCGAGGCCAGATCACCATCATTTGTCAGCAACAGAACACCTGTAGTATTTCTGTCGAGACGACCTACCGGATAGATACGCTCAGGACAGGCGTTTTTCACCAGATCCATTACTGTCAAACGATTCTGAGGATCATCAGAAGTTGTCACACAGTTTTTAGGTTTGTTGAGTAGTACATACACCTTGCTTTCGAGACGTACCGGCTGATCTTGGAATGTAACCAAGTCTCCACGTGTAACTTTTGCTCCCAGTTGATCTACTACCTCTCCGTTCACCTTCACTACACCTGATGTAATGTATGCATCAGCTTCACGACGTGAACAAACACCGGCATTAGCCAGATATTTATTAAGTCGCAGCGGTGTATTCGGGTCTATATTCTCTTTATATTTTACTGGCTTCACCAGTCTCTTTATACCATCGTTTGGTCTGCCACCACCGCCCTGACGCTGCTGATAACCTCCGCCGCCTCCGCCACGTTGTTGGTAACCTCCGCCTCCGCCACGTTGCTGGTAGCCTCCGCCACCACCTTGACGTTGTTGGTAACCACCTCCGCCTCCGCGTTGTTGATAGCCTCCACCACCTTGACGTTGCTGATAGCCTCCACCCGAACGGCGGTCGTTGTCACGGTTTCCGTAAGAAGAACGTCCGTCACCACCTGAGTATCCGCCTCTGTTGGAGTTTCCATCCCTGTTTCCATATCCTCCCGAACGATTATCGTTATACGAGCGGCGATCGTCTCCGCCATCATATCCGTAAGACTGCCTTGCCGGACGATCGTTATATGAAGAACCGGATTGCCTGTCGTCGTTCGATCTGTAAGGATTTCTTTCGCGCGATCCACGCTCAGGTGTATCATAGGCTTGCTTTCGCAGGTCACCTACACGTGCTCTTTTCTTTTTTACAGGTTCATTCCCGTTTGTTTTGTTTTCATCTGATGATGAGAAGCCATCCCGGCTTTCTCTATCATTTCCATTCTCTGTCACCATTTTTTGTTTCGTTTTAAAAGTAAAATATACACTTGCTTGTTTTTAATAACCTCACGGTTAATGTTTCTAATTTATACACCTGTATAAGAATGAGGTGTAATCTTTTTCAATTCATTTTTCACGGTTTCACTTACGTCCAGCCCTTCAATAAAATCTGCAATCGATTCTGCGGTTATACTATTGTTGGTACGGGTAAGTGCCTTTAACGCTTCATAAGGTTTCGGATAACCTTCACGGCGCAGAATAGTCTGAATGCCTTCAGCTACCACTGCCCAACAGTTTTCTAAATCGTTAAATAATGCGTCATGGTTTAATAATAATTTGTCCAGTCCTTTTAATGTACTCTGTATTGCTATCACAATATGTCCCACAGGTACGCCTATATTACGCAAGACGGTAGAATCCGTCAGGTCTCTTTGCAAACGCGACACCGGCAGTTTCGATGCCAGATGCTCTAAAATAGCATTTGCAATTCCCAGATTCCCTTCCGCATTTTCAAAATCAATAGGGTTCACTTTATGCGGCATAGCGGACGATCCTATTTCTCCTTCCTTTATTTTTTGTTTAAAATATTCCATCGATATGTATTGCCAGAGGTCCCTATTCATATCGATCATTATAGTATCTATACGTTTAAGTGCATCGAATATTGCAGCCAGATTATCATAATTGGATATCTGGGTTGTCCATTCCTCCCGTACCAATCCGAGCTTTTCTGATACGAATTTGTTTCCGAACGCCTTCCAGTTATACTCCGGATAGGCTATCTGATGTGCATTGTAATTTCCTGTTGCTCCTCCGAACTTTGCCGACAGAGGTACTGCTTTCAACAACTGCACCTGCCCTTCGAGACGGCTGGAAAATACCATGATCTCTTTTCCCAAACGGGTAGGCGATGCGGGCTGTCCATGCGTCTTCGCCAGCATAGCAATATCTTTCCATTCTTCAGCCTGATTTTTCAGCTTAGTTATCAGCTCTTCCAGCATCGGATAATACACCTCGTTCAAAGCATCTTTCAACGACAGCGGAATAGATGTATTGTTTATATCCTGCGATGTTAGTCCAAAATGGATAAATTCCTTATATTGTTGTAATCCCAGCTCGTCAAATTTTTCCTTAATAAAGTACTCAACGGCCTTTACATCATGATTTGTTACTTTCTCGGTATCCTTTATCCGTAGGGCATCTTGTTCCGAAAAGCTACTTACAATTTTCCTGAGATCGGAAAAAACAGCTTTATCTATATCCTTTAACTGAGGCAACGGCAATTCGCACAGAGCAATAAAATACTCTATCTCAACTAATACACGATATTTTATAAGCGCATATTCGGAAAAATAACGGGCTAGTTGTTCAGTTTTATTTCGATAACGTCCATCTATCGGTGAAATGGAAGTTAAGGGCGTTAGAGTCATTATAATGCAAGAGATTTTGTGTTTTTAATAATCCAAAATTATTTTCGATATCACTATTTACTTATTTGCTTTACAAAGATATAACAAATATCATATCGGATGTGTTTTTCAGAGCGGGAAAATATCTTTTTTTTATTATTTTTTAGTGTTATTTACCCATCCGTTCAAAACCTGCACAATATGTTCCTGTTCCCGCTCTGTCAGTGAGGGATACAAGGGTATACTCAACACTTCATTTTGCAGTTGTTCGGCAACAGGAAAACTAAGATGATTCAGCTCGGCATAGGCCTGCTGTTTATGCACAGATAAAGGATAATGTATCTGCGTGTGAATACCATTCTCCTGCAAATAAGAGCATAAACTTTCGCGTTCACTGCAACGGATTACAAACAGATGAAAAACATGACTTTCACAACCAGCTATTTCGGGCAGAATCAACGAATCATTCTTGATATTATCCAGATAATAACGGGCTATCTCGCGCCGACGGGCATTATCTTCGTCCAGATATTTTAGCCTTACGGACAAAATCGCCGCCTGCATTTCATCCAAACGTGAATTTAGTCCCTTATATTTATGTTTGTATTTTTCGGTAGAACCATAGTTAGATAGGCTCCGTACTACTTCCGCTAGGGCATTATCGTTAGTCGTTACGGCTCCGGCATCACCCAGACTTCCCAGATTCTTGATCGGATAAAAGCTGAATGCAGCGGCATCGGCTAATCCTCCGGATTTCTTGCCTGCGTAAACAGCACCATGCGCCTGAGCAGCATCTTCTATCAGTTTCAGATTGTACCGGCTGGCAATCTTCTTTAATTCGTTCATAGGAGCTACCTGCCCATACAGATGTACGGCTACAATGGCTTTCGTCTTCGGTGTAATTTGTTTCTCTACCGATGCAGGATCAATATTGAACGTATGAATATCACAATCGGCTGGAACAGGCTTCAATACGCTTTGCGACACAGCCAGTGCCGTCGCGATAAATGTATTTGCAGGGATAATGACTTCGTCGTCTTCCTGCATTACGCCCAATTCCATATACGCCATCAGTATCAAGCGAAGGGCATCGAGCCCGTTACCTACTCCGATGCAATGTCCTATCCCACAATAAGTGGCAAAATCAGCTTCAAAGCGTTTTTTCTCTTCTCCCAGTATATACCATCCCGAATCGACAACACGCAGAACAGCCTGCTTTATTTCCGAAGCATAGCGTTCATTTTCTCGTTTCAGGTCTAGGAATGGGATCATCAGATTATATATAAATTTCTCCTATTAAATACAACCTACACTGACCGCTGATTTCAACACGGTCGCCCAGATATTTACACGACAGGTAACCTTTGCGTGAAGATAACTGAACGGCTGTCAATTCTTCTTTATGCAATCTATTAGCCCAGAAAGGAATCAATGTAGTATGCGCCGAACCGGTTACCGGATCTTCATTTACATCGACCTGCGGTGCAAAGAATCTCGATACAAAATCCACCTTATCACCTTTAGCTGTCACAATAATCCCTCTGGCCTGTACCTTACTAATAAGATTAAAGTCGGGAACGATATCAGTTATCTCTTTTTCCGTATCATACACAAGCATATAATCGGTTTTGCCCTTATATGCGGCTTTCGGCTTGATACTGAGACCGGCAGTAAGTTCTTCCGTAAGTTCAACTTCACTGAAAATATCGGAAGGAAAATTCATCGTCAACTGGTCTCCCTCTTTCGTTACCGTCAGTTTTCCGCTTCTCGGAGAGTGGAAATGAATTACATTGCCATCCACTCCTTCGTGATTGAACAGCACATAAGCTGTCGCCAGCGTTGCATGTCCGCAAAGGTCTACTTCTGTGGCAGGAGTAAACCATCTGAGTTGAAAACTACCGTCTTTTTCTTTTATATAAAAGGCCGTTTCTGCCAGATTATTCTCCATTGCAATATTTTGCATCAGCTCGTCCGGCAACCAGCTATCTAAAGGACAAACAGCTGCAGGATTTCCAGAAAACAACTGATGTGCAAATGCGTCTACCTGATATATTTTTTGCTTCATCATGAATATTCTTTTACTTCTGATTCAACATTACTTTTGCATTTTGTATAGCAGCATCGGTCACTGTGGAACCGCTCAACATACGCGCTATTTCGTCGAGACGCTCAGCATCCGACAAGCGGTCGAGATGGGTAGTCGTAGCTGTTTCGCTATCCGATTTATATACTTTATACTGAGTTCTGCCTTTTGCAGCTATCTGCGGCAAGTGGGTAATGGCTATTACCTGCATTTTCTTCCCGAAATCGAGCATGATCTGTCCCATCTTATCGGCTATCTCTCCCGAAACTCCCGTATCTATTTCATCGAAAATGATCGAAGGAAGTGCAGTAGCGCCTGCAATCATAGATTTGAGACAAAGCATCAGGCGCGAAATCTCTCCACCGGAAGCAATATCAGCCACAGGTTGTAGGGGAACATTCTTATTGGCTGAAAACAGAAACAACAAATCATCAATACCATATATATTCGGTTCTGCTTTCGGTGTCAATTCCGCTTTAAAACGTATATTCGGCATACCGAGATATGTAACTCTTTCGACCAGTCCTTTTTCAAAGTCCGGAATTATAGATTTACGGCTATCGCTTAACTTCTTAGCCAACGACAATAGCTTATCATATTTCTCACGGACAGCCTTTTCAAGTGCTTCAACCTGTTGATCGGACGAGTCTATCTTTTCTAGTTTCTGTTCTATTTCTTTATATAAGCTCAATAGTTCACCAACGGTAGATACATGATGCTTTTTTTGCAAGGAATAGATCGTATCGAGACGCAACTGGATAAATTCGAGACGTTCGGGACTAAACTCCACATCATTTGCCATCCTGTCCATTTCGGCAGTCAGGTCTTTCATATCTATATACGCCGTTTCGAGGCGCTGAGCCACTTCTTCGGCTTTGGCATATACCCTGATCAGAGACTGCGCTGTATTCAGGCTCTCCTTCAACTCTGATACAACTCCCCTATCATCGTCAGACAGTAGTGTATGAATCTTGTGTAATGACAACTTTATATCTTCGGCATGATTAAGCAATTCCTGTTCGCCTTCGAGTTCTTCCTGCTCGTTTTCCTGCAATGCAGCATCGTGCAATGCCTCAAACTGAAAGCGTAAATAATCTTCTTCTTCCTTACTCTTTTTAACAAGTTCGCGAAGCTCTTCCAGTTCTTTCTCAGCCAACTTGTAATCATTGAAAGCTCGTTGATATTCTTTCAGCAATTCCTTATTACCCGCCAGTGCATCTATTACCTGCATCTGGAAACGGCTGTCGCTCAGCAGCAGGTTCTGATGCTGCGAATGTATATCTATCAGCTGACCACCCAGTTCTTTCAGATCGTTAAGCCCTGCCGGCGAATCGTTGATAAAAGCACGCGATTTTCCGGTCGATAGTATCTCCCTGCGCAGGATATAGCTATCAGGATCATATTCTATGCCCTTCTCTTCACAAAAAGCTTTCAGATCGTAAGCCGACACATCAAAAGTACCTTCTATCACACATTTGCTTTCGCCCTGTTTGATAGCTTTTATATCGGCACGCTGCCCAAGTATAAGCGACAATGCTCCCAGAATGATTGATTTTCCGGCTCCGGTTTCACCCGTTATAACGGAAAAGCCCGGCTCAAAATCAATTTCGAGGCTGTCGATCAGTGCATAGTTCTTTATATATAACGATTTTAGCATAAGT
This sequence comes from Dysgonomonas hofstadii, assembly GCA_040395895.1. Classification (GTDB taxonomy): domain Bacteria; phylum Bacteroidota; class Bacteroidia; order Bacteroidales; family Dysgonomonadaceae; genus Dysgonomonas; species Dysgonomonas hofstadii_A. Next base: position 209,464 of record JBEBPN010000002.1, on the reverse strand, counting down.
ATATGACAAAAATTTGTTTATACTGTTGTTGTCTTTTCTGTGTAGGGGCGAAATATCTTTAGCCCGCGACTGTCAACGGGCGAAAAATATTTCGCCCCTACATAAAATGCAGTTTCCTTTAGATAATATAAACTAATTTTCATCTCGTATTTAACTAAGATATCTCAGATCTTTTATTACTTCTAATCAGTTTGACTGGGTAAAGGTAACATTTAAAACGACAATTTCGGAAATTGTACCTATACGAAATTGCGGGCCTGCAAGTCCTAAACCGGAAGATACGTAGATGTGTGTGCTATCTTTTTTCTTATACCCAAACGGAAGTTCGTACATAAATCTCAACTTTTTATCTTCGGGGATAATACCCGTATTGTAAATAGCCGAACCAATAGCCATTATTGTATTGTTTGGGAAAAATTGTCCGTAATGTGTATGTCCATAAAGAGCAATATCTGCACCCGCTTCCGATTCTTCATTCAGGCGGTGCGGTTCATGGTTCATTACAATTACAGGCTTATCTTTATCCACTCTCTGCATGATTTCAGTCAACGTCTTTCGTGTCAGACACTTATCGTCTTCGCGCCCTACCAAATAAAAAGAGTTAGCCACCAGAACAGTCGTATCGCGAAGCACCGTAAAACCTGCTTTCTGACTGAGCCACAAAATCTTTTCGTCTTTTGCTTCGTCCAGTTGTATATATTCATGATTACCGGTAGAGGCATACACACCATAAGGTGCTTTCAGCCGCAGGAACTCAGTCTCCATACGCTGCTCGTACAACGATCGCACATCGTAGTCGATAATGTCGCCGACCAGCAGGATAATATCCGGCTTCTGCTCCATGATTTTATCTACATACATCGACACCATTTCTTTGTTTATCAAATAGCCGGCATGTATATCGGTAGCTACTACTATGCGCAGATTTTTCAGACCGGAAGCGTCTTTATCTACCGTCAGGTTCATTTCTGTAACCACCGGATGGTAGAAACGATAGCTGCCATAAGACATAACTCCAACAACCAGTAACAAGGCTGAACAGAAATAAATCAGTTTGGACTTACGTGCTTGCAGATCGAGCGACTTCGGCAGTATCTTTTTCTTTTTGTCTATATATTTTATCAAATCGTAAATCAGTAGCAGGACAGTCATATATATGGCAAAGATCATCCATGTAGTGCCTACCCATGCCAGATCATGCAAGGCCTCGAACCCAAGAAGCCCTGAGCTGGACGTGAAGAATCCGACAAAATAAATAGTCAGTTCGATAATAAAAATAGCGGAATAGGGAATCTTTATCAGCTTCTTATCGGGCAAAGCCTGCCACCCCCTCCAGTATATATAGAGACTGAGAAGTACCTGAATGATGATGGCATTTAAGAAGACTCTCATTCCTTATTCACGTCTATTACAATATATTCCGATTGTGTACCGATACGGAATTTTCCGCCCCAGATACCTATACCGGAACTCACATATATGTTTGCATTTCCTTTTTTGATGAAACCGTGATCTTTTTCATACATCCAGCCTGTGATCATAGATATAGGCCAAACCTGCCCTTTGTGAGTATGTCCTGAAATTTGCAGGTCTATACCATTTTCTTCTGCTTCTTCCAATCCAAATGGTTGATGATCGAGCAGAATAACAAGCTTAGACTTATCCAGACCGGCAACTAATTCCGTCAGCGGTTTACGGTTCGGATTCGATTTATCATCCCTGCCCACGACATAGAAACAGCTATCGACCTCTGCCACCGAATCACGCAGCAAGTGTACACCTGTTTTTTCGATAAAAGCCAGACTTTCCTTTAGTCCGCTTATATATTCATGGTTACCCGGACAGGCATATATACCCATAGGGGCATTTATTTTACGGAAACTTTCTGCAAAGTTGCCTTCGTTTAGCGGGTGTACGCTATTGTCTATGATATCGCCTGCAATGAGTACAATATCGGGATGCTCTGCATTTAGAAGGTCGACCCACTGTTCAAATTCTTTCTTTCCTATACCGTAACCCAGATGCAGGTCGCTGATAGCAACTATGCGCAGGGGTTTTACATTTGTCGAATCACCGATTGTTTTCTCTATTTTGATGGGAAGTTCCACCCTTACTTTCCAACGGTATTTGAGATAACCACACACCATAACGAGCGCGACGAAACCAACCATAAGCCCCAACCCTACCCAGTTGTCTTTTGTATAACGGGTAATAGCATCGCTCGGCATAAAGTGTAATAGGCGGTTACTTAAGCCAAACAAATCTTTTACAGCCATTACAATAAAGAAATACAGCAGGATAAAGAACCATGCTGTACCTATCTTATACAGTACAGATGTAAACCACACAGGCATGGCATCGCCCACTGCAAAAGAGATAAAGAAAGAGGAAACCGCAATAACGGCAAAAGAAATCAGAGCTACACGCCCTACAGTAGTAGGCGGCATCGCTATCCATACATGATGAAATACATAAAAGTTTACCAGTAAGTAAAGTATAAAGACGATTATAATCATTATCGGTTTCATTCAGATTTTTTCAAATATACCGTATTTTGGAAGATACAAAGATAAGTAATCCTGATTATCCGGAATAAAAAAGAGCAGCCCATAAGAAGCTACCCTTTAGTTTATTTTATAGTTTTTTTAGTTACGTCTGCCGCTAAGAGCAATCATTATATAATAGATCAGCGTCACCAGTGAACTGATTGCCGCTATCACATAAGTGTATGCAGCCCATTTGAGAGCATCTTTTGCCTTATCGTGATTGTTGATACTGGTTATACCTGCCGTATTCAACCATGCCAAAGCGCGCTGGCTGGCATTTATTTCTACAGGAAGGGTTATAAAGCTAAAGATAGTAGTCAGCGCAAACAATCCGATACCGATCCAGATAAGGGATGGAAAAGTATTGATCATAAAAATACCTGCCAAAATGACCCACATCACCCATTTGGATGCAAAACTTACTACCGGAACCAATGCCGAACGCATCTTCAACGGACCGTAAGCATAAGCGTGCTGCACGGCATGTCCGCATTCATGGGCGGCAACGGCAGCAGCGGCTACACTATTGCTGGCATAAACACCTTCACTAAGATTCACTGTTTTATTCGATGGGTTATAATGGTCTGTAAGCATGCCCTGTGTAGAAATCACCTGCACATCGTAGATACCATTGTCGTGAAGCATCTTTTCAGCTACGTCGCGTCCAGTCATACCACTATCAAGCGGAATCTGAGAATATTTTTTAAACTTGCTCTGCAGGGTTTGTGAAACGATCATTCCTCCTACCCCAATAACAATTAATAAAATCCAACCTATAAACATATCTTTTGTATTAATGGGTTATTCTTCTTATATCTAACAAGTAAATAACAAAAAATGTGCCGATTTTGTTAATTGGCACATTCATTATTCCCAAAAATTGTTATTTCCGTATGATCGTCTGATCTCTGTCAGGCCCTATAGATACAATACTGATAGGGACTCCCAGCTCTTTTTCGAGGAAAGAGACATACTGTTTAAATTCTTCCGGAAACTCGTCTTCCCTGCGCATCTTTGTCATATCTGTTTGCCAGCCTTTCATATCTATATATATCGGCTTTACGTTTTCGTCTACCTCGAAAGGAAAATCGGTAGTCTTCTGCCCATCGATTTCGTACGCTATACAGGCTCTGATAGTCTCGAATGTGTCGAGCACATCGCTTTTCATCATTATCAGCTGTGTAACTCCGTTTATCATGATCGCATAGCGCAAAGCAACGAGGTCTATCCAACCGCAACGGCGCGGACGGCCTGTAACCGATCCGAACTCAAATCCGTATTTGCGCAACTTATCACCTGTTTCGTCAAACAGCTCGGTAGGGAAAGGGCCGCTACCTACGCGGGTACAGTATGCCTTGAATATGCCGTACACCTCTCCTATCTCGCATGGAGCTATTCCCAGTCCGGTGCAGGCTCCTGCGCTAACTGTATTGGATGACGTAACGAACGGATATGAACCAAAGTCTATGTCGAGCATTGTGCCTTGTGCACCTTCCGCTAGTATCTTCTTTCCGCTTTGTATAGCATTATTGATATATTGCTCGCTATCGATAAATGTAAACTCTTTGAGTTTTGCGACTCCGGCAAACCATTCTTTTTCGATGGCTTCCAGTTCTTTTGTATCGAAGCCGTATTGTTCCAATATTCGGAGATGCTTTTTCTTGGCTACATCGTATTTTGCTTCAAAATTATGTAGAATATCACCTACACGCAATCCGTTACGGCTTACCTTATCGGTATAAGTCGGGCCTATTCCTTTTCCGGTAGTACCTATTTTAGAGTCGCCCTTTGCCGATTCGTAGCACGCATCAAGTAGACGGTGTGTAGGCAGGATAAGATGTGCTTTCTTTGAAATGAGCAATCGTTGAGTCAGATTATGTCCAGATGCTTCCAATGCTTCTATCTCACCTTTGAACAGGGCAGGATCGAGCACAACGCCATTGCCTATAATATTTATCTTATTGCCCTGAAAGATTCCGGACGGCACCGAACGAAGGACATACTTCTTACCTTCAAACTCGAGGGTATGGCCGGCGTTAGGTCCTCCCTGAAAACGTGCAACCACTTCGTACTCGGGTGTAAGTACGTCTACTATTTTACCTTTTCCTTCATCACCCCATTGCAATCCAAGCAATACGTCTACTTTCATTTCTTTTTAATACGTGTGTTTTTATTCTCAGTTACCTTACTCTTCTTTTCTTCGGCTTTCTTCGCCCGCATACATTTATTGCAGATACCATAGATATACATGCTGTAGTAGCTTATCTTGAAACGCTGCAATTTCTTTTGCTGCGCGGGTGTAAAAAGATTACCGTTCTTATGTTCTTTTACCTCACCGCAACTCAGGCAGATCAGATGATCGTGATTCTCGTTGCCGTAAGCCCGTTCATATTGCGATACATTTGCTCCAAACTGATGTTTTACGACCAATCCGCAATCCAGCAACAATTCTATTGTGTTGTAGAGAGTGGCACGGCTGACTCTGAAACTGGAATCTTTCATGGAGTTGTAAAGTGAGTCCATATCGAAATGTCCCTTCGATGAATAGATATGTTCCAAAATAGCGTATCGTTCCGGTGTTTTGCGGTGTTTATGCAGATTCAGATAATCCGTAAATTCACTCTTCACCTGATCTTTCAGTTTAATATTATCCATGTATACTATATAAAATCCGGTATGAACAAAAATACATCTTTTTTAAAGAATACAAGACAGTATAACAGAAGAAAATGGTAAAAAAGAAAAAGAGAACTCTCCCGAGCTCTCTTTTCCGAAAGGAAATCAAAAAGAATATTAATAAATATTCAGGTTAGTTATATCGTTAGCTGACGGTATTACATTCTTTGCAGGCGTTGCACCTGTACCGTTCAGTTTATATTCTATTTTCTTACTTTGAGTTGTTCCGTCAAAGTCTTTCCACACAATATTGAAGGTGACCATATCTTTTCCGGCTACTTCGTATGGTGCCAGATCGAAGCATACATAGCCTGCGGCTCCATAGTGTTCCGGATCATTGTTCTGATTGTGGCGGAACTCCAGATTCACCTCATCTTCTCCTATACCTTTCTCCGGTTCTGCCGAAACAAGGTTCAGCATGTGAGATTCCTTATTACCGGCATTGTAGCCGAAATAGATGTTCAGATATCCACCGCTTTCCCACATGGAATGCACCTTTATCGGGTTGTAACCAATACTGTCCTGTCCTTTATTATCATCAGCAGCAATATAAATCGCTTCTTTGGTCAGTACATCGATATATCCGTTCAGTTTTACATAATGGTCGTATTCACCCTGCTTATCAGACAATATAGTATAATTTATGATGGCTCTTTTATACTTCGGTTTCAGGCTAATACCTGCCGGAGCCGCCACCCATAGCTTTTCGCCGCTATCGAGTGTAAAATCATATGTATTGTCACCTATTTTGTTAACGGTTACAAGGTCTTCCCAATAATCACCCAGAGAATAACCGTCATCGTCGCTACACGATGTCGACCCCAGGACTAAAGCTGAAGATAAGATCAGTACCGAAAATAATTTTATGTACTTTTTCATCTTTTTTTATAACTTTCTTCTTAAACAATTAGTTTGAGTAACCGGTTCTCTATAGGTAGATGCAAAAACAGCCTCCCACGTTGCATTGGATGCTCAAAATAAATGTTAAGATTTTTATCGGAAATTTAAAACCCTGTTTATTTACCGCCTTTGCCGGAAAAACTCCTTCAACAAGGCAGCACTCTCTTCGGCCAGTATTCCTTTGATTATCGTAGTTTTAGGATGAAGTATATTTGGAGAAAACATTGTATATCCTTTTTTCTCATCTGTAGCACCATATACGATCTTCGATACCTGCGACCAAAGCAGTCCGCCAGCACACATCGGGCATGGCTCCAGAGTTACATACAATGTGCAATCATCGAGATATTTACCTCCGAGAACATTTGCAGCTGCCGTTATAGCCTGCATCTCGGCATGTGCAGTCACATCATTGAGTGTCTCGGTGAGGTTATGTGCACGGGCAATGATACGTCCTTTGCATACGACTACCGCTCCTATGGGAACTTCGCCCTTATCGAAAGCCATACGGGCTTCGCTCAGCGCCTGCCGCATATAATATTCGTCATTCAGAATATTGGTAGTCATCGGCGCATCTCGTTTTCACCAAAAAGCGTGGGATAATCCTGTTCCAGATTTTTCAGAACATGAGCAATAATAGTTTCCCTGCACCAACGCGAACGGTTCTCTATCTTATATTTTTTCATATAAGAAGCTATAAGCGCATACTCTTCTTCGTTGAGCGAAAAAAGCAAATGTTTGGTGCGGTTGCTATGTACTCCTCTTTTTTTGGGTTTCATCACAGCAAAAGTAAGCACTTATCCCAATATCTGAAAGTATTTCACTCAGAATATTCTATTCAGCTCCATCCTTGCCCGTTTCTCCGTCGAAGTCGATACGCAGTTGAATGGCGTCGAACCAGCCGGCTTCGTCTTCATTATTTTTCAGGCCTAATCCTATAAGTCTCACTTTGGGCGAAAGATCTACCGCCTGCAAAAGCTCGAATCCGGCCTTGTAAAATGTATCGTAATCTGTTACAGCCACAGGAAACGTCCGGCTACGGGTAATTATCTTGAAATCGGCATACTTAATCTTTAATGTCACAGTGCGTCCTTTAAATTTTCGCTTATCGATATACACAAAAGCATCTTTTGCCACAATATCGAGTTCTACCGCCAATTCGTCAAGGTCATCGATATCCCGGTCGAATGTGGTTTCGGAACTGACTGATTTCCGTATCCGGTGCGATTCTACAGGACGATCATCGATAGCCCGTGCATTCTGATAATAAATATGACCTGCTTTTCCGAAATGGGAAACAAGTTCATGCTCCGTTCTTTGTTTCAAGTCCCAACCGGTTTTGATACCTATCTGGTGCATATATTTGGCTGTAACTTTCCCAACCCCGAAAAACCGTTCTATGGCAAGTGATTCGACAAATTGCTCTGCCATTTTTGGTTTTACTACAAACTGTCCATTAGGCTTATTCTGATCGGATGCTATCTTTGCTAAAAACTTATTAAAAGAGACTCCCGCTGAAGCTGTAAGGCGAGTAGCCTCAAATATTTTATGCCTTATTTCCTGTGCAATTTGTGTGGCAGAAGGTATATTCTTAAAATTCTCTGTCACATCCAGAAAAGCTTCGTCCAAAGACAGGGGCTCTACCAGTTCGGTATACTCGTGAAATATTTCCATTATTTGTCTCGAAACTGATTTATATACATCGAAACGGGCAGGAACGAATATCAGTTGCGGACATTTACGTAATGCGGTCTTAGAAGCCATTGCCGAGCGTACCCCATAGCGGCGCGCCTCATAGCTGGCAGCAGCAACTACCCCACGAGGCCCTGCATAACCCACAGCAAGAGGCTTCCCCCGATATTCGGGGTTATCGCGTTGCTCTATAGAGGCATAGAATGCGTCCATATCTATGTGGATTATCTTGCGCATAGCTTTATACAGTAAACTCTGATCAGTCAGCGGTTAACAACAAAAGGTAACAAAGGTAACATATTTGCATAGTTTTTTGTTTGTTACTTTTGGTTGCCGACTGAAAAATCAGAGAGCCTAAATCTTATAGATAAAGTTATTGAAAAATAATACAAGATGCATAACAATTTTAGGGCAAACGCATGAAAAATATCGATCGTATTTGGAGGCTTGTAGGGGCGGAATATCCTCCGCCCGAAATAGAAAAGGTCTGCGGGCGGAAGATATTCCGCCCCTACAAGTGGTTAAAGCAATTATGTTTATTGTATATAAAAGAGAATCTATTCCAGAGTAATTCTTTCTACCTCGATCTCTTTATTAAGGAAAATACTAGCGGCTTCGGAGAACTTCTCCGGAGACTCAGTGGTAAAATAATGGGTAGTCCCATTTTTAGTACATACATTATCCATTTCAGGATGACGGTATAAATAATCCTGCAAACTGCGTGCAATATATTCTCCTTGCGGCAAAGCCGTTACTCCTTTTGGTAAAAATGCTTTTATCTTATTTAATAACAGAGGGTAATGCGTACATCCCAGTATAAGGGTATCTATTTCCGCATCTTTCGCCAGAATGTTATCCAGATATTTCTTTATAAAATAGTCTGCTCCTTCAGTTTCATATTCCCTGTTTTCGACTAACGGTACCCACATCGGACAGGCTTCGCTTGCTACCTGTATATCAGGATAAAGCTTATTTATTTCTATCGGGTACGATTGAGACTGAATAGTGCCTGTAGTACCTAAAACTCCCACATGACGAGTCTTTGTTATATCTCCTATGATTTCGGCCGTAGGGCGGATTACACCCAACACCCGCTTATCAGGATTCATCAAAGGCAGGTCTTTTTGCTGAATGGTGCGGAGAGCCTTTGCCGAAGCTGTATTACATGCAAGGATAACCAGATTGCACCCCATATCGAAAAGTGCTTCTACTGCCTGTCTGGTGAATTCGTACACTACATCGAACGAACGCGAACCGTATGGCGCACGCGAGTTGTCTCCGAGATAACGATAATCGTATTCGGGCATCAGGGATTGTATTTCCGACAGAATGGTCAGTCCGCCGTATCCTGAATCAAAAACACCTATAGGTCCGGGGTTAAGCATGTTATATTTATACAGAAAATGCTTCCGTATACAGAAGCATTTTTATTTCAAAGATTTATATTTCTTTTATCTTACTCCCAATTTCTGCTTTACCAGCGCCGTGGCATCAGTAGCATCGGGCGTAACAAAAGCAATAGCCGGATTGGCAAGGTCGTATATACAGATAAATCCACGTTCTACTCCCACCTGATAAATGGCATCTTTAACTTTCTGGCGCAGGGGTACAATCAGTTCTTTTTCCTGATTGCTGATATCGTCCTGTGCTACTTTCATAAAGTTATTTATCTGGCGCTCGAGTTCGTAAAGCTCCTGCATACGACGAAGGCGGACATTATCGGCCATCGAGTTTTGGTAGGATACGAAATCGGAGTACTTTTTGTTGTAATCATTCTGCATAACCTGCAGCTCAGCCTTGTATTTATTATTCAGGTCGTTGATGCTTTTAGTAGCTGCTACCTTGTCTGGTATGGCTTCCAGCAATTCATTAGAATTAACAAATGCTATCTGCTGCGCAGTCTGAGCCGCAATGTTCCCTGCATACAGAACTGAAAATATAAATAGAACCGATAAGATTAATTTTTTCATCATGACAACTGCTATTTTGTAGTAAGGGCAATTTGAAATCTGACGAAGAAATGAGGGCTAACCTTCAAACCTGTTGATAGTTGTGTGTTTCGGTGGTATGGTTAGTACCACCGACTTTCAAGGCAAGATTGCTTGTCAACAACTATCAATTGGTTTTCTTTAGGTTATATTGGAAACAAAGATACATATAATATTTTATATTACAATGTTTTCTTTACTTCTATTTCTTCAAAAGGTTCAATTACGTCACCTACCTTTATATCATTATAGTTATGAATGTTCAGACCGCACTCGTATCCGGCAGCAACTTCTTTCACATCGTCTTTGAAACGTTTCAGTGAGCCGAGTTCTCCCGAATAGATTACAATACCATCGCGAATAAGGCGTATCTTGTTAGCTCTCTTAAGCTTACCTTCTTTCACCATACATCCGGCAACAGTACCCACTTTCGTGATCTTGAACACTTCGCGTACTTCCACATATCCGGTCTGCACCTCTTTTATTTCAGGAGACAACATACCTTCCATCGCAGATTTTACTTCTTCTATGGCATCGTAGATGATCGAGTAAAGCCTGATTTCGACTCCGTCCTTCTCTGCAGCCCTGCGGGCGGCCACCGACGGACGCACCTGGAATCCGATTATAATGGCATCCGATGCCGCAGCCAGTACAATATCCGATTCGGAAATCTGACCTACTGCCTTGTGTATCACATTCACCTGAATTTCTTCGGTCGACAACCTGATCAAAGAGTCGGCCAATGCTTCTACCGAACCATCCACGTCTCCCTTCACAATCACGTTCAACTGCTGGAAATTACCGATCGCTATACGACGGCCTATATCGTCAAGTGTAAGTATTTTCTGTGTACGAAGTCCTTGCTCACGCTGCAACTGCTCACGTTTAGTAGCAATATCACGGGCTTCCTGTTCGCTTTCGAGCACATGGAATATATCTCCGGCCTGAGGAGCACCGTTCAGTCCGAGAATCAATGCCGGAGCAGCAGGTGCCGCTTCTTCTATATTTGCATTTCGCTCGTTGAACATAGCCTTCACACGGCCATAGTATGTACCTGCCAGTACGATATCTCCTTTTTTGAGTGTACCGTTTTCCACAAGTACTGTAGACAGATAACCACGTCCTTTGTCGAGGGACGATTCTATCACTGAACCCATTGCACGCCTGTTAGGGTTTGCTTTGAGGTCGAGCAATTCTGCTTCGAGCAATACTTTCTCGAGCAATTCGTCTACTCCAAGATTTTGTTTTGCAGAAATGTCTTGCGACTGGTATTTACCACCCCATTCTTCTACAAGGTAGTTCATACCGGCAAGCGTTTCTTTTATCTTTTCGGGATTTGCGCCCGGTTTATCTATTTTATTGATAGCAAAAACAATAGGCACACCTGCTGCGGAAGCATGGTTGATCGCCTCTACTGTCTGAGGCATCACATTGTCGTCTGCTGCAACTATAATAATAGCGATATCCGTTACTTTAGCACCACGTGCACGCATCGCCGTAAAGGCTTCGTGCCCCGGTGTATCGAGGAATGTGATACGGCGACCCGATTTCAGCTTCACATTATATGCTCCGATATGCTGGGTAATACCTCCGGCTTCACCGGCAATCACATTTGTCTGACGGATATTATCGAGGAGTGATGTTTTACCATGATCGACGTGTCCCATCACTGTAACGATAGGTGCGCGAGATTCCAGGTCTTCCTCTCTGTCCTCCTCTTCGTTAATTGCTTCAACTACTTCTGCACTTACGTATTCGGTCTTAAATCCGAATTCTTCAGCTACAATATTGATAGTTTCCGCATCGAGACGCTGATTGATAGACACCATAATGCCAATGCTCATACATGTGGAGATTACTTTCACCACAGGTACGTTCATCATATTGGCAAGGTCGTTTGCCGTAACAAATTCCGTTATTTTCAGAATTTTGCTTTCCTGTTCCTGTTGTTCCAGCTCTTCCTGCTGTCTCTGAGAAACGGCATCTCTTTTTTCTCTTCTGTATTTAGCACCCTTGTTCTTTCCTCCTTTTCCGGTCAGACGGGCTAATGTTTCTTTTATTTGTTTCTGAACGTCCTCTTCGTTTACCACATGCTTGATAACCGGCTTACGCAGATTGTGTTTCGAGCGGTCTCCGCTATGGTGTTGGCCACCGCCACCGCCGGCACCACCCTGAGGCACACCTTTCTCGATATCTACTTTACCTTTCTTGATACGATTGCGTTTTTTCTTGTTCGCGTCATCGTTATCTTCTGCAGCCTTACGTTTCTTAGCTTCTTCGTCCGTTTCTTTCTTCAACAAGCGGACGGTATTGTCTTTGACTTTTTTCTGGTCTTGCTGCTCTTTTTCGAGGCGTTCTTTTCTTTTTTCGGCTTTTGTCTTCTTTGCCGGACGGGTCTTATCATTTATCGAACTGAGGTCAATAGAACCTTTGACTACAATATTTGACTTTATTGTCGCTTTATTCAATCTGAACACATCGTCCGATCCGCTTTCTTCGTCCACTTCGGGTTTCCCGGCAGCAACCGAGATTTCCGATTCTTCTTCCTTTTCCTTTATCAACACAGGTTCTGGTTTTTCTTCTTGCTTCACAGGCTCAGGTTGTGGCTTCGGTTCCGGTTGTGGCTCAGCTTTTGCTACTACCGGCTCAGCTTTTGGTTCTGCTTTAGGGGCAACTTCCGGCTGCGGTGCAGGTTCAGCTTGTGCTACAGGTTCTGGTTTTTCTTCCTTCACCTCCTCTTTTTTCACCTCTACTTTCTTAGGCCTGTTCAAAGCATCCAAATCAATTTTATCCACCACCTGAAAATGTGGTTTTATAGATTCAGGTACTTCTGTTTTTATTTCATGGGGTTTATCTTCAGTTTTCACCTGTGCCGGTTCCGGACTTACTGTTTCTTTTACAGCAGCATCTTTTTCTCTCTCTTTCTCTTTCTTACTCTGAAAAAAGGCTTCGAGATCAGAGGAATCACCAAATTCCCGTACTAGCAACTCTTGTTGTCCACTGTCGATTTTTGTATTCGGGTTTGATTCCACATCAAAGCCCTTTTTATGTAGGAATTCAACTAAACTGCTGATTCCTACATTCAAATCTTTTGATATTTTTATTAATCTTATAGACATATATTTTCTTTAATTCTAAAAATGAACAGTGAACCGGTGAATATTCTGCCTGAAGTTATTTATCTGCAACGCTGTTCCGGATACAAAAGTATTAAGAAATCAGCGAATAACCAAATCAGGCTTCGTCCTCATCCTCGAATTCGGCACGCAGGATATTCAGTATTTCATCCACTGTATCTTCTTCAAGGTCGGCTTCCTGTATTAACTTGTCTCTGTCTGTCGCCAATACGTTTTTGGCTGTTACGCAACCAATCTTTTTCAACTGGTCGATTACCCATCCGTCTATTTCGTCACGGAATTCATCCAAATAGATATCTTCCTCGTCGAAGTCATCTATATCGCGATAAACATCTATTGTATAACCGGTCAGCATACTGGCCAGTTTGATATTGAAACCTCCTTTACCAATGGCAAGGGAAACTTCTTCGGGACGCAATAATACTTCGGCACGGCGTTCTTCTTCGTTCAGCTTCACAGATGTGATCTTAGCCGGACTCAGGGCACGCTGAATGTAAAGGCTGGTATTCGGCGTATAGTTGATGATATCGATATTTTCGTTACGCAACTCTCTAACGATACCGTGTATACGCGATCCCTTCATACCCACACAGGCTCCCACCGGGTCGATACGTTCGTCATACGACTCTACGGCAACTTTCGCACGCTCGCCGGGTATACGGGCTATATTTTTTATCGTAATCAATCCATCCATAATTTCCGGAACTTCTATTTCCAATAGTCTTTCGAGGAAAACAGGAGAAGTCCGCGACAGGATAATCTTTGGATTGTTATTTTTATTATCTACTCTTTCTACAACAGCACGTACATGCTCACCTTTACGGAAAAAGTCGCTTGGTATCTGCTCTGTTTTAGGCAACAGCAGTTCTTCTTTTTCATCATCGAGAAGCAGTATTTCTTTCTTCCATATCTGATACACTTCTCCGGACACGATTTCACCTACTTTTTCCTTATATCTGGCATACAGTCCTTCTTTCTGAAGTTCCAGTATTTTTGAAGTCAATGTCTGGCGAAGGTTCAATATGGCACGACGACCGAAATCTTCAAAGAAAACCTCATCGGTAACATCTTCTCCTACTTCAAAATCTTCGTCTATTTTTCTGGCTTCGGTCAGCGATATCTGTATATTCGAATCTTCGAGCTGATCGTCTTCCACAATAGTGCGGTTACGCCATATCTCAAGGTCTCCTTTATCGGGGTTGATAATAACATCATAATTGTCGTTCGATCCGAACAGTTTCGCAATCACATTACGGAACGAATCTTCAAGAACACTTATCATTGTCATTCTGTCGATATTCTTCAACTCTTTAAATTCCGAGAACGTATCGATCAGACTAATAACTTCTTTTTTAGCCATAACAGTTATTTAAATCTTATTAAGTATTTTGTATATTTCACTTCATCGAACGCAAATGAAAGGTCTTCTTCCATTGCGACTTTTTTCTTTGCTCCTTCGGGTTTCACCATTTTGGTGATGGTTACAACAAAACTGCTTTCGTCCGCAGACTTGAGTATGCCCGATAGTTTTTGTCCCGACTTGGTAAGGACTTCCACTTCATTGCCTACATTTTTCTTATACTGGCGCGGAATCCTGAACGGCGATGTAATACCCACCGAACCGACTTCGAGTTCAAAATCTTCCTGTTCTCTGTCCAGTTTCGATTCTATATTGCGGCTAAGCGCAATACAATCGTCTATGCTCACCCCTTCTTCACTATCTATTTCTACTACGATAATGTTTCCGGGCCTTACCGAAACTTCGACCAGAAACATATCTGTTTCCAGCAGGAAGTCTTCTGTAACGCTTTTTATTAAATCCTTATCTATCATTATCACCTTTAAGAACAACGAAGAGGAAGCCACAGCCTCCTCTCCCTCTTTTATTCGGATACAAAAGTAATAAAAATATTTTTTTACTCCAAAATTTCAGACATTAATATACATATGAGCATCAAGATAATAACGAAATTACGTATTAAACTCCCTGTTTACGGTTTACAGCCTTCACTCCTTTTATTTTAGCGATGCGGGAACATAATGCCTGCAGATCGTTTACATCGTGAACATATACAACGATACGACCTTCAAAAACGCCATCGTTCGATTCTATATTCAGATTTTTTATATTCAGCGAACCAGCCGTTATCACTTTGGATATGTCGCTCAACATCCCCATGCGGTCGATACCTGTTACAGTAATAGAAGTAAGGAAAGGGAACTGGGTATAACTACCCCACTCCAGATTCACAATCCGGTCACCATGACTTGCTTTCAGCTTCAATCCTACAGGACAATGAATGCTATGCACATCGACCTCGTTATCTTCATTTATATAGCCGAAAACCTTGTCTCCCGGTATCGGGTTGCAGCAGGTAGGCATTCTAAAATTTTTACTGAATGAGTCTTCTTCGAGGATATATGTCTTCTTTGGATCGATCGGTTCGTATTCTACCGGCTTTTCAGCTTTATCTTTATCGGATTTCTTCACTACATGAAACGCCTGTTTCATATATTTGAGCAGCAGATTATCTGGATTCTGGCGTTTGAGTACCAGTAATTTTTCCAGCTTTTGCGGCAGAGCTATATCGTTGTTCCCGATGGCATAAAACAGATCTTCTTTATTTACTTTCTGATAATAGTCCATCATGCGATCGAGAGCGACAGGCGTCAGTTCTAACGATGCTTCTTTGAAAGTGCTGGTGAGTATATCCTCACCCTTCTTAGCTATTTCGCGCCTGCTTTTTCTTAAAGCGTATTCTATTTTAGTACGAGCTTTGGCAGTAGTGACCAGTCCCAGCCATTCGGTTTTTGGATGCTGTGTCTTCGATGTGAGTATTTCGACCTGATCCCCGCTATTGAGTTTTTCGCTAAGCGGAACGAGTTTGTGGTTTACCTTTGCGCCTATACAATGATCTCCTATATCGGAGTGAAGGTCGTATGCAAAGTCGAGCGCTGTTGCTCCCTGTGCCAGTGTGCGTATTTCACCTTTGGGCGTGAATACAAATATTTCCTGCGAAAAGAGATTGAGTTTGATTGTATCCAGAAAGTCCATTGCGTTCGGACTCGGGCTTTCCAGTATTTCCTTGATGGTTTTCAGCCATTTGTCGAGTTCGGTGTCTTCTTCTATTTTGCCTTCTTTGTATTTCCAGTGTGCTGCAAAGCCCTTCTCGGCTATATCGTCCATGCGGCGACTTCGTATCTGTATTTCTATCCATTGCCCGTCGGGGCCCATTACCGTCAGGTGTAACGCCTGATATCCATTCGATTTAGGGCGGCTCACCCAATCCCTTATTCTGTCGGGGCGAAGCTTGTATATATCTGTTATAACGGAATATATATCCCAACATCGCTTCTTCTCGTCTATACCGGGTTCGTTCTCGAATATGATGCGGACAGCAAAAATATCGTAAATTTCTTCAAAAGGGACTCCTTTGGCCTCCATCTTGTTCCAGATGGAATAGACTGATTTTTCGCGTGCCCTTATTTCATATCTAAATCCAAGTTCATCCAGTTTTTCGATTACAGGCGCGGCAAAATGTGCGTATACGTCGGCGCGCAAATTATGCGTGGCACGCAATTTCAATTCTATATCGTTATATACTTCCGGATTTTCCCATTTAAAGCTCAGTTCTTCCAATTCGGTTTTTATGGCAAACAGCCCCAGACGGTGCGCCAGCGGAGCGTATATATACATGGTTTCGCCGGCTATCTTATACTGCTTGGCAGGAGCCATAGAACCCAGTGTACGCATATTGTGAAGACGGTCGGCTATTTTGACAAGGATCACACGTATATCGTCCGACATAGTAAGCAGCAGTTTGCGGAAATTCTCTGCCTGAGCGGAAACATTCTCGCCGAACATCCCACTGGAGATTTTTGTCAGCCCGTCTACAATCTGTGCTATTTTTTCACCAAACAATACTTTTATATCGTCTACGGTATATTCGGTATCTTCGACTACATCGTGCAGCAAAGCAGCACAAATAGAGGTGGAACCCAATCCTATTTCGCCACAGACAATACGCGCGACTGCTATAGGATGCAAAATATAAGGTTCGCCCGAACGCCGGCGCGCACCTTTATGCGCCTCTTTTGCCAATAAAAAAGCTTTTGTAATGATGTCGACCTTACGCCTGTGATTAGTTTTCAGGTAATCGTCGATAAGAGCATTGAATTCCTGCTCAATCAAAAGATCATCTTGAGTATGTGTATCCTCTTTTGCCATAAGTTTTGAGTAAGGAAGCAAAAATAATAAAATCAATCTTAATAAAGGTAAGTGTCTCTATTAAAATTGATTTTATACTAATATTATTTTTCTATCTACTGATAGGCTGAAAGAATAGCTTTGTGCGCTGTAGCTTCGGCTCCATTGCGCATTACACCGTTTTCGGGCTGATCGGGCAGAATGATCAGCAATCGCTGACCTACTTTAGCCATACTGGACGAAAGCTTGTTCCACGATATGATTTCTTTCTTCGATACATTATAACGTGTAGCTATCTGTGTGATAGTTTCCCCGATCTTCACCTTATGGTAGATTATTTTATTGTCATTGGTATTTCTACGTTCTGCATCGGTATCATCTTCCGAGTCGGTAGTGGCTATCCTTACTATAGGGAGCGAAGATTCGTCACGCACTATATTTTTCAGGTAACCGTCTATCAAATCGGCAGTATAGGTAGAATCCATTATTACTATTGGCAATTCCGGTTCAGGCAGATGAACTTGTTCCTGCACTTCCACATACTGTGTCTTTTGTATTTTCAGTTGTTTTCCGGCAATCAGCTTGTTGGATTTGATTCCGTTCCACTTCTTAATCTGGGTTACGGTCACTCCGTTTTTGCGTGCTATTCCATTCCATGTATCGCCCCTACGCACTTTATAATAAGTAGTAGTGGTTTTAGGAACGGTTACGGTCTTGGTCAATCCCGAAACAGGTGCATCCGAAGTATTGTCTACAGATTGTGTAGTATTTGAAGCCAGTTCTACATCCGTCGATACATTTTCTGTTGTTTTAGGAACAGGACGGTATATCTTGAGACGTCGGCCAACTGATAATTTGTTAGAAGACAAGCCATTCCATTGTTTTATCTGACTACTTGTAACACCGTAACGACCGGCCAGACGCGCCAGTGTATCTCCACGTTTCACTCTGTGTGTTACAACTTTACTTGATGAAGAGCTTCCGCCACTCACCACATCCAAACCTGCAACCTTACGGTGTGTCAGCAACTCATTAGAGCGATAAGCATAGATATTATCCTGTTTATCCAAAAACGCAGATAGTTTGCTCATTGGCAGATTTAAAGAATATCCTTTATAATCGCCGGGTATTATATCGCTCTTAAACTGAGGGTTGAACTGACGGAGATCGTCCATCGAAACACCGATTACATCAGATATCTGTTGAAAATGCAGATTCTTATTGATCACCAGTGAATCCATAGAGGCCGGATTAGCACACTCGACAGGGCAAATATTATGTTTATCGTAATAGTTCATAATATATGTAGCTGCAATGAATGCAGGCACATACCCTCTGGTCTCTCTCGGCAGGTACGGATATATAGCCCAGTAATCGGTTTGTCCCCCACTACGGCGGATCGCTTTATTTACATTACCCGGTCCGCAGTTATAGGCAGCGATCACCAGATTCCAGTCACCATAGATACCATACAGGTCTTTCAGGTAACGGGCTGCTGCATCGGTCGATTTGTGCGGATCGCGGCGTTCGTCTACAAGGCTGTTGACTTCCAGATCGTACATCTTTCCCGTGCTGGCCATAAACTGCCACAATCCTGTTGCTCCTACTCTTGAACGGGCAATAGGATTGAGAGCTGACTCTATGACCGGCAGGTATTTAAGTTCTAAGGGAAGTCCTTCCTTATCCAGCGCTTCTTCAAACAGTGGAAAATAATACTTTCCCTGCCCGAGCATATAGCTCACCTGATTGCGCCTGCGGCCTGCATACATTTCGATATAGTCGCGCACAACCGGATTGAACGCCAATTCCATTTTCGTCGGCAATGAATACAATCGGTTGATATAGACTGAATCGTGAAACGATATAGCACCGTCAAAGTTAGAGCGGCAATTATCCGCGTACTTTACATCTTTACTCCATCTTGAGAGGAGCTGGTCGTAGTTGCGTTCCATATCTGCCGGATACATGATCGAACGATCAGTTATCGTATCTTTTATAGACAGCTGCCTGCGACCGGACTGCCCCGCCACCATAAGTGTGCTACCGAGGAAAAGTCCTGCAAAAATTAATTTTTTCAGCATAAGTGTCCTTTTATGATATACACAGCGTTTTCATTACGATATGAAAAGACTGCTTACTCAAAAATTTATACTACATTGAAGGCCTATAGCCATTTTAGAATATGAAGTCGGCATCCAGACTGCGGGCACGACTTTCAGTGAAAGATCAGGAGACATGTCGAAATCGTGCAACTCTGCGTCAACATAAGCATCGAGCATACACAATGCATAAACTCCTACAGCAACTATTATAGCAAGGTCTCTGTTGCGACGATAAAAGTCTTTTTTTCGTTTCAGTGCCGCCTGTAATCTATCCACACCATAGTCTTCCGCTGAGACTCCGTATGGCAAATAGTTCGTATAACTGGTTCCTGTACCTAACACCAGATCGCTATATGCCTGTTTATAGTCTCCGTACACTCTTCCGTTCCATGTTATAGCGTATGTGAGACCTAAAACCCCGCCATACACAATGGGCAATTTCCAATATTTACGATTATATATTTGTCCAAGTCCCGGAAAAATAGCTGAATATATGACTGCTTTTTTTGAATCAGGTTTAAATTCAGGTTTGTTAAAAATGATAGAATCCGCTAAAATTATCTTTTTTTCACCTATAACGGGTGAAATAGTATCCAATATTATTTGGTTTTTATCATCCACAAGTACCGGCTGTACCGCCTCTACATGGGATGAGTCCCGAACAAGAGGTTCCTGTGCGCCTAATGAAAGAAATATTCCTCCTAATATACACAACAGACAAATTATAGACCCTCTCCTCATATATTATATACGAAATATACTTCTTTTTATTTCTTTAACTGGTCAAATATAGTAATTATTCTTTCCAGTTCTTCTTCCGACCCGAACGGAATGCTTATTTTACCTTTTCCCTGTTCGTTGCAGGTTAGCTGCACCTTGGTGGAAAAAAACTTCGATAAGTGGCTTTTCAGCATTTCAAATTCCTGCGGAGTTGCTTTCTTCACACCGGACTTTTTCACAGTTTCCACAGCTTTCTCTTCTTTGAGCAGGTCTTCCAGTTTCTCGCCTTTTGTTATAGCTCTTACATAGTCTTCCACCTTACGAACCGATAAGCCTTCTTCGAGGATAAGTTCGTAAACTTCGAGCTGAGCCGCAGCATCTTCCAGTGCTACCAGTGTACGGGCATGCGCCATATCTATTTTCTTGTCGCGAATCCCCATCTGTATTTCGGCAGGGAGTTTCAGCAGACGAAGGTAATTCGCTATTGTAGTACGTTTTTTCCCTACACGTTCGCTCAGGCGCTCCTGTGTAAGGCTATATGTTTCTATCAGGTTCTGATATGCCAAAGCGATTTCTATAGAGTTCAGATCTTCGCGCTGAATATTTTCGACCAGCGCCATTTCCATTACGTTCTCATCTTCAGCTGTTCTTATATAGGCCGGTATTGTTTTCAGTTCGGCTAGCAAAGAAGCCCTGTAACGACGCTCTCCGGCAATGATCTGATAAGAGTCGTCAGTAACTTTGCGTAATGTGATCGGCTGTATAACCCCTATCTGACGAATAGATGCGGCAAGTTCCTGCAACGCTTCCTCATCAAAGATGTGGCGGGGCTGACCGGGATTAGCCTGTATTTTTGACAGCTCTATCTCGTTGATCGACGATGAGCCTTCGGTTTTCACTTCATCAATGGTAATAAGGGCATCTAACCCCCGTCCTAGAACCATTTTTTTAGCCATATTTATTCTTTATATGTTTAGATAGTCGACAAAGTTACGAATTTTTCTCAATAAGTTCCTGTGCCAGTTGCATATGATTGACAGAACCCTTCGATGCTGCATCGTAAACCAATACCGGCTGGGCAAAACTTTGCGATTCGCTCAACTTCACATTACGTTGTATAACAGTGGTGAATACCAGATCCTGAAAATGGCTTTTCACTTCCTCGTATATCTGGTTTGCGAGACGCAAACGAGCATCATACATGGTGAGCAGGAAGCCTTCTATTTCGAGAGACGGATTCAGCTTGTTCTTTATTATCTTTATTGTATTCAGCAATTTGCTGATTCCTTCGAGTGCAAAGTATTCGCACTGCACGGGTATAATGATAGAGTCGGCAGCCGTAAGGGCATTTACCGTAATCAGCCCCAACGATGGGGAGCAGTCTATCAGTATATAATCATAATCGGGTTTCAGTGATGTAAGCACCTCTGCTAGTTGCTTTTCTCTGTTGTCTACGTTCAGCATTTCCAACTCTGCCCCTACCAGATTTATATGGGAAGGTATTACATCGAGCCGTTCTATTTCGGTTTTCACAATCGCTTCTTTTGGTGAAGCCGAACCGATAAGACACTCATAAATAGTCTTGCTTACTTTCTTGATATCTATTCCTAATCCGGAAGATGCGTTTGCCTGAGGATCGGCATCTACAACCAAAACTTTTTTTTCCAAAGCGGCTAAAGATGCTGCCAGATTGATAGTAGTTGTTGTTTTCCCTACGCCACCCTTTTGGTTGGCAAGTGCAATTATTTTACCCATAAAAAATTTACAATAGCTTTTGAGGACAAATTAAGTAATAAAAAACAGGATTTGAATGTTAAATTTGTGTAACAATGTCTTACTTGTTGAAAAGTTTCTGAAATTGTTAATATTTCGTGTTAATATCCTAACAAAGTGATCAGTCTAAAGAGAGTAATGTATAAACACTCTGAAGCCATCCTTTATAGTCGAATCGTCCGACAGCTTTATCCAATTCAGCGCTATATCTGACTGATAGTGACGGATCGTCCAGCACCATTTTCATACCCTTATATACGCCTTCGGTGCTGTTATCGACAAGTATGCCGTATTTACCTCCGTCTACAATGTCGCTAGGCCCGCCGCAGTTTGTGGTGATTACAGGTGTTTTGAGCGCCATAGATTCGAGTAATACCAAAGAAAAGCTTTCACGTTCCGATACACATAGAGACCATTTACACTGTAATATGTATGGAAACGGATTGTCGGTACGGCCTTTCAGTGTAATATTCTCATCCAGCCCTTTCAGTACAAGTTCGTTTTTCATGTATTGACTGTCCATACCTTCGCCCAGTATATAAACATGGAAATCATAGCCTTCCGACTTCAACTTTGCCGCTGCATTAAGTAATCTGTCGGTACGCTTTTCGGGTGAAACGCGGGTTATAAGTATAAAGTTTGTTCGTCCCTGTGGGAGGTCTATAATAGATTCTTTCGACTTATCTATAATTTTGGACAGATCTATAGCATTGTACAGCACGCGAATATTCTGATCGGTCATTTTCCCGTCATGCAGAACATTAATATAAGCATTCTTTGCCGCATCGGATACGCATATCACCTCATCGAACCTGTCATATGACTGTTGTACCCGTTTCAGTTGTTTCTTATTCAGCCATACAGAGAATTTTTCCTTGAAAGAGTGCGCTTCATACTTTCTTTTATAGATAATGTTATGTATCCACAGTATTTTATGGATATTCATTTTACTGAAAATACGTGCAAAGAATGTTTCCTTAAAGCATACAATCTCATCGTAATCGGATTCGTCTATTCCCTTCTGACGTGCAAACAAACGTGGGAAAAAGATCATCACATTCTCGTTAATCTTCTTCCAGAAGTGTGATGTAGTATCAGGATATAAGTATTTTACGGACACGGCGGGCGAAACTTTATTCAACAGCACATTTTCGTCGGAATGTTCGGGTAGCAACAGGGTAACTTCACATTCTTTGGTCACCAGATGATTCAACAGATCGACCAAAAGAACTTCTGTTCCTCCCATCACAAGGCTGTCATTAAAGAATAAAATACGCTTCATGTATTCGTGTTGTCGTGTTTATGATATAATTCTGGCTACGGCGTCTACCCAATGATCTTCGCTGTTGAGACATGGCACGTATGAAAAACGGCTTCCTCCTTCTTTAAGGAATAACTCGCGTGCCTTTATATTGATGTCATACAATGTTTCCAGATTGTCGGCTGCAAATCCGGGTGCAACGACTACTATATTTTGTAGTCCTTCTTCGGCCAGTTCTTTGATCGTTTCGTCCAGATCCGGCTTCAGCCATTTACTACCCATTGCCGAGTGATAAACCTGTGGCATCCTCTTAGTATCCAGACGTAGTTCTTTCAATACCAACCGTACTGTTTCCTTAGTTTGATATACGTAGTCGAATTCTTTTCCTTTTTTCCATCCGGCTTCTACATGATCTAACGGCAGGCTGTGAAAGGTAAAGACCAGTTTCCCGAAATCGTCCTGAATATGAGGTTTTATACTTATTACCAGTGATTCTATGTAGGCAGGATGATTGAAATAAGGTTCTACAAACTTTAACCTGAACGGGTAAGGACGCTTATAAAAGACTTTCCCTACATGGTCGATCACCGTTTTGTAAGACGATTCTGCATACTGGGGGAACAGCGGAAACACAACGACTTCGTGCAACCTGTCGTTTTTTGCCATCAGACGTTCCAATGCCAGCTGTACGCTCGGTTGTCCGTAACGCATAGCTACCTCCACGGGCATCTCGGTTTGCTTCTCCAGCTTTTCTGCCAACATTTTGGCATGATGCAACAAAGGTGAATCGTCGAGATTATGATCCCATATCTGCTCGTAGTGCTTTGTAGAACTAAACTGTCGTAACGGAATAATAATACCGTTCACCAGAATAGGGCGGAACCAATCGGGAACAGTCATTACATAAGGATCTGACAACATAGACCGGATAAAGAACTTGACGTCCGTCCTACCACATGTTTTCGGGCTACCTGTATTGACTAATAGTATTCCTCTCATAAATTAAAGTTTCAAAACTTGAGGTTTCAAGATTTCAAAATTGATTATAGCAAACAAAATATTGAAACCTGATATCTTGAAATTAATTACACATAAGTTTCCAAAAGCAGGACACTGCCCTCAGGGCTTACACATACACTCTGAGTATCGGCAGGCAACAAAATTGTCTCACCTTGTTTTACCGACAAGTCATTTCCTTTATCGTCTCTGATACTACAAGCTCCACCCATACATATATAGGCTACAAATGAGTCTGTTTCGGAATAGTCTCTTGTTATATCTTTTGTCAGCTCCAGCAGATTAGTTGTAAAATATCTACATGATTCTAACAAAACAGGCTGATTTTCTTTTCGTGTATATGCTGTCTGATAGTTATCATACAACTTGAAGTCGATCGCATCTTTTGCCAGTTCGGTATGCAGTTCGCGTCCGTTACCGTTGGCGTCTTTACGGTTGTAGTCGTATATGCGGTATGTTATATTCGATGTCTGTTGTATTTCGGCAATAAATGTTCCTGCTCCGATAGCATGTACGCGTCCGGCAGGAAGGAAAAAAACATCACCTTTTTTCACATCATGTTTTGCAAGCGAATCTACGAAGGTATTATCTTCAATACTTTTGACATAAGAATCGGGTGTCATTTGTTTTTCAAACCCCGAGTACAGGAATGCTCCAGGTGCGGCGTTTATCACATACCACATTTCAGTTTTTCCGAACGAGTCATGCCTTTTTTTCGCCAATTCATCATTGGGATGAACCTGTATAGACAGATTGTCGCGGGCATCTATAAATTTGATCAGTAGCGGAAAAGTAGTTCCGAAAGTCTCATAATTCTTTTTTCCGACCAACTGCTCTTTATATGTAGCGATTATCTCGGCAAGGCTCTTGTCTGCCAGTTCGCCATTGGCTACTACCGATACATTGCCTTCTACACTGGATATTTCCCAACTTTCTCCTACTCCCTCCTGTATAGGAGTGATTCCCTTGAACTTAGATATTTCATTACCTCCCCAGATGATTTCTTTCAGGATCGTTTTAAATTTTAACGGATATAATTTCATTTGGTCTTTATAAATATAATATTTTGCAGTACTTTTTTTAACTTACTTACAAAAGTAATCAAACTTTTCGGCTATTCATCTATCCGTTTCACCCTTTATCTATTAAAAAAATTAGAAGCGAAGCCTAAATAAAAAAATGAAGTACATTTGCGCCAAAACACAAAATAACTCAAATTATGATTTTTATCTTCGGCACAAGAGGCACTACCGGACAGCCTATACCAGCTTCACAAAATTGTCCGGCATGCGGTAAAGAACACTCCATATATATGGTTCCATCGCAACGATACTTTCATCTTTTCTGGATTCCATTGTTTCCAACGAGCAAACAATTTATACCTGCATGTAGTTCATGCGGCGCTGTATTTACAACACAGAAAATCCCTGTAACAAAAGAGGTACGCAGCCAATATAAAACACCAAAATGGACTTTCTTTGGATTATTCCTGTTTGCTTTCTTAATTCTGACTATTATCGTATCAGTTACTATCGGTTCTCTTACAAACGGTTCGGATATGAAGTCAAAGATTGAGGATGCCCAGGCTGGCGATGTGTACCAGATAAAATACGGATACAAAGAATATAGCCTGATGAAAGTGGTATCTGCAACAGCCGATTCGGTTTACTTCTACATGTCACCGGCTAAAATAGAAAAACGCGGGCTGAACAAGCTCATGGAAATAGATACTTACGACTCCTTGAATAAGCAAGGCTTCTCAAAGAAAGAGTTGTTGGATAATTCGATAAACGGATTTGAGATATTAAAAATAAAAAGATAAAAGAAAAAGCCGGAATTTATCCGGCTTTTTTATTTCAATTAAATGATCAATCCTCTTTCTTCAACACAAAAGCCGTACGTGCCGGTATGTATAGCTTCAGCCAGCCCTTGCCGTCTTTTGCGTATAATTCATCATGCACCGTGAAATGCTCTACTGATTCATCCATCAGATCGTTTCCGCCATACAGGTGAGAATCTGTATTCAATACCACCTTATATTTTCCTTCGGGAGCGAGGAATCCATAATCGAAGAATGACTGGTTCGGATTGAAGCTGAACACAAACAACAGATCGCCACGCATATATGCCAGCACTTGATCTTCGTCCTTATCCCAAAGTCTTATCACCGGATTTTTCTCGAAATGCTTTACCGATGAAATCAGTTGTAACATTGCTTTGTCGAAGTCCCCCAGATAGTGATATTTCAGATCTTTGTTATCGGCCAGCCACCACTGACGACGGGCATACTTATATGACCATCCGTTGCCTTCGCGCGGAAAATCAACCCATTCGGGATGTCCGAATTCATTTCCCATAAAATTGAGATAGCCACCGTTTATAGTAGATGCCGTTACCAGACGGATCATTTTGTGCAGGGCAATACCTCTGTCCGTCATATACGAACTGCCGTAATGCTTCGACATGTACCAGTACATATCGGCATCTATCAATCTGAATATAATGGTCTTGTCTCCTACTAAAGCCTGATCGTGACTTTCGGCGTAAGAGATTGTTTTCTCATCTTCGCGACGGTTGGTCAATTCCCAAAGAATGCCTGTAGGATGCCAGTCTTCGTCTTTTCTCTCTTTTATTATCTTAATCCAATAGTCGGGTACATTCATAGCCATACGGTAATCGAAGCCGTAGCCGCCGTCCTTTATCTTAGTAGCCAGTCCGGGCATACCGCTCACCTCTTCGGCAATAGTAATCGCTTTGGAGTTTACCTCATGAATAAGTTTATTCGCAAGAGTCAGATAACAAATAGCGTCTTCGTCTTCGTTGCCATTATAGTAATCGGGATAACCGGAAAAATTATCTCCAAGCCCGTGACTATAATACAGCATGGAAGTGACTCCGTCGAATCGGAATCCGTCGAATTTATATTCTTCGAGCCAGAATTTGCAGTTTGATAACAGGAAGTGCATTACTTCACTCTTTCCATAATCGAAAATTAGTGAATCCCAAGCCGGATGCTCGCGCCTGCTACCTTCATGGAAATATTGGGAATATGAACCGTCGAAACGTCCGAGCCCTTCTGTCTCATTCTTCACAGCATGAGAGTGTACAATATCCATAATTACAGCCAACCCCAACTCGTGTGCATCATCTATCAGATGCTTCAGTTCATCAGGGGTTCCGAATCGGGATGATGCCGCAAAAAAGCTGGACACATGGTATCCGAACGATCCGTAATACGGATGTTCCTGAATGGCCATTATCTGTATAGCATTGTAGCCGTCTTCCTTGATGCGGGGCAGAATATTAACCCTGAATTCTTCATACGTCCCCACCTTCTCCTGCTCTGCCGCCATACCTATATGGCATTCGTAGATCAGTATCGGGTCAGTTTTAGGCTTGAAAGTCTTTTTCCTGAATTGATAAGGTTCTTTCGGATCCCACACCTGCGCGCTGAATATCTTAGTTTGCTCATCCTGCACCACACGTGTAGCCCATGCGGGTATGCGCTCGCCTTCTCCTCCATTCCAGCAAACGATAAGTTTGAACAGATCGCCGTGCTTCATTTTGCTATGAGGCAACTTCAATTCCCATTCACCGCCGTCTTTCGGCTTCAACTTATATTCGTCCTGTTTTTGCCAGCCGTTAAAATCTCCGACGATATATATAGCTGTCGCATTGGGCGCCCACTCCCTGAAAACCCACATACGGGCAGTCTTATGCAAACCGAAGTAAAGATGACCCGATGCAAATTCCGAAAGGGAAATCTTTCCGTTATTTGTTATTTCAGACTCTCTTTTCTGTACATAATTGTAACGCCCTTCGATGGCTTCTGCATACGGTTGCAGCCACGGGTCATTTTTTATCAGTTTAAGCATGTTATTTAATTATAAATTATGAGTTGTGAATTATAAATTATTAAGAGGGAGACGAGCCTCATTCATAATTTATAATTCACAACTCATAATTAATTTATATTCTTATTTTCACTACCACTTTGCGTACTTTTCCTTCTCCTATACACGGTGCATGACCGTCTTGTGGGAAGAAAACAGCAAAGTCGCCGGGTACGGCCGTTACAAGGGTAGTGCCTTTATCGTAAAAGAATTGTATATCTTTTTCTTCATTGAATGCATCACGCTCTTCCTTCAATTCTGCGCGGGCTTTCCATCCGTAAGTCTCAGGTTTGCTTATCGGTAGCTGAATGTCTATATACTTATTATGAACTTCCATTTTGGCATCTTCTTCGGTCTTCATATCTGTGTCGGTAACGCCAACAAACAGGTCTTTACCTTTTAGCTCGGTCTTTCCGGCTTCTACTTTCGAGAAATCTACAGATTTGATATACTCAAATGCTTCTTTGAACAGAGGATGTAAATTGTAATAAGCCTCTGCATTTTTTAAACTGTCTAAAATCATAGTGTATATATTAGTTTTTATAATCTTCGGGCACTACCAATACCGAGAAAAGGTATTTTCCATCACTATTGTTGTAAATATATTGCATCCTAACCTCGTTATCTCTAAAAAAGCGCATATCAGAACTTGTCTTTGTCGTTCTCACTATCGAAGGTTTCAGATTCGTCTTAAACAAAGTTGTATCAGTAATTTCCAGCCCCGAAACCGTATGATAATACCTGATTGACTTGCCTTTAACAGCTTCACATCTGTCGAGCCGTGTCCACTGATCCAGCATTCTCGGACCCTTTTCGTTTGATTCTTTTGCCAGCTTTTCGAGTTGACTGTCTACGCTACCGCCACATTGAGTAAATGCAACCAATGTTACTAACAGAAAGATATACAGCAAGTTTTGTTTCCTAAATATTTTATTCATAACCTGAAAATTTGTTTTCACAAGTTTAAGAAAATTAATCGGAATATCCGCCTATTCTTTCATTTTTCCTATCCGTTGGAGCTACATACCTACATATCTTGTCGTGGGAAGAGAGGACTGAAAGAAGAATAGATTTTAAAGGAAAAAATTACCTTTTTCTATAAACCTCTGCATCTCAAAGCATTTTTTCACTATATACTCGTCCAATAATTTTAGAAAAGAGCAAATTTTACTTACATTTGTCCTAAATTGATTCATTTTCTTTAATTTAAATCTATTACTTTATCGTATGAGAAAGTTACTGTTTATTATTAGTTTATTAATTATGATTTATTCTTGTAATTCCACAAGTAATAAAGGAACGGACAATCCTTTTTTCTCCGAATTCAGTACACCTAACGGTGTTCCTCCATTCGACCAGATAAAAGCAGAGCATTTTTTACCTGCATTCAAAGAGGGTATGGCACGTCACAATGCCGAAATAGACTCTATAGTAAATAACTCCGAAGCTCCGACATTTGAAAATACTGTCGTTGCGCTGGACGAATCAGGCAGAATGCTAGACAGGGTTGGTGCTGTCCTGAGTGTTATGACCGGAACAATGTCAGACTCTGTTTATCAAAGCATAGAGAAAGAAATTACTCCTATGCGTACAGAGCATTATGACAATATCAACTTCAACGAAAAGCTATTCGAGCGCATCAAAGCGGTTCACGACGACACAACCAGTGTAGCCAAGCTGACTACCGAGCAAAAAATGTTGCTTGACAAGACATACAAAGGTTTTGTACGTTCAGGTATATTACTCGACGGTTCTAAACAAGCACGCTTGCGCGAAATAAACAAGGAACTGAGCTCCGCATCGCTGAGTTTCAACCAGAATCTGCTGAAAGAAACGGATAACTATCAGTTGGTAATAGATAAGAAAGAAGACCTTGCCGGCTTGCCTGAAGGTATAATAGCTGCAGCAGCAAAAGCAGCAAAGGATAAAGGTATGGAAGGCAAATGGGTATTTGGCCTGAGCAAACCAAGCTGGGAACCATTCCTTCAATATGCCGACAACCGCGAACTACGCGAAAAGCTATATAAAGCTATGTATATGCGTGGCGACAACGGAAACGAATTTGACAACAAAGACAATATCAAGAAAATAGTAAGTCTGAGACTGGAAAGAGCCAACATACTCGGCTACCCTACACATGCCGACTATGTACTTGAGGAAACAATGGCTAAAACTCCGGGCAATGTGATGAATCTGTTGAACGACATCTGGAAATATGCCCTGCCTCAAGCCAAGAAAGAACTTGCCGATCTACAGGCCATTGCTAAAAAAGAAGGACAGGATATAAATATCGAATCTTGGGACTGGTGGTACTATGCCGAAAAAGTACGTAAAGAAAAATATGCACTGGACGAAGATGCACTGAAACCATATTTCAAAGCAGATAATGTACGCGAAGGTGTATTTGCTGTTGCTAACAAACTTTACGGTATCACATTCAAACAAAGGACTGACGTTCCTGTATATCAACAGGATGTAAAAGCGTACGAAGTGAGTGATGCTGACGGTTCGCTTATCGGACTTATTTATTTCGACGACTTTGCACGTCAGGGAAAACGTCCGGGTGCATGGATGAGCAGCTTCCGCAAACAGGAAGTATTCAAAGGCGACTATGTTCATCCGCTTATCTATAACGTGGGTAACTACAACCCTCCGACAGACGGTAAACCGGCAATGCTTACTCTGGATCAGGTAGAAACTATGTTCCACGAATTCGGACACGGACTTCACGGATTACTTTCAAAATGTAACTATTACGGCGTATCGGGAACTGCTGTTGTGCGCGACTTCGTAGAGCTTCCATCACAGATAATGGAGCACTGGGCGTTTGAACCGGAAGTGCTGAAAATGTATGCAAAACACTACGAAACGGGTGAGGTTATACCTGACGAACTGATACAAAAAATAAATAATGCAGGCTATTTCAATCAGGGATTCCGCACTACCGAACTGGTGGCGGCTGCTATACTGGATATGAAATGGTACACGTTGACTGCTGCGCCTAACTTTAATCCTAAAAATATAGAGGGTGTGAAAGATATGGACGTAGACAAGTTTGAAGCCGATGCGATGAAAGAAATAGGACTGATCGATCAGATCATACCTCGCTACAGAAGTACATATTTCCAACACATCTTTAGTGGCGGTTATTCGTCGGGATACTACAGTTACCTATGGTCGGAAGTGCTAGACTCGGATGCTTTCCAGGCATTTGTTGAGAAAGGCAATATATTCGATCAGGAAACAGCTAAGTCGTTCCGCGAAAACGTTCTATCGAAAGGCGGATCGGATGAACCGATGACATTGTATAAAAAATTCAGAGGAGCAGAACCTAATCCAATAAATCTGTTGAAAAACAGAGGATTTGTGAAATAATTATAAGTTATAAATTATGAGTTATGAATTTAAGAATAAGTGGTTTTTGTACAAAAAAGCCTAACTTATAACTTATTATTCATAACTCATAATTGTATTTTATTATCTTTGCAACTCGAAAATTTTATAAACGAACAAATATATTTTAATGGCAACTACAGCAGATATAAGAAATGGTATGTGCATCGATATAGATGGGCAATACTATGTTATTATCGAATTTTTACATGTAAAACCGGGTAAAGGAGCAGCTTTTGTCCGTACAAAAATGAGAAGTGTTACTACCGGACGTGTATTGGAACGTACATTCAATGCCGGTGTAAAACTGGATGAAGTACGTATAGAAAGACGTCCTTATCAGTTTCTTTACAAGGATGATATGGGATACAACTTCATGAACACCGAAACATTCGAGCAGATTTCTCTGGCCGGAGATATGATAGCCGGTGTAGCTTTCCTCAAAGAGGGCGACATGGTAGAGGTACAGGTGCATGCCGAAACTGAAACCGTGCTGACTGCCGAAATGCCTCAGAACGTAATTCTGGTAGTTACCTATACCGAACCGGGACTGAAAGGCGATACAGCAACTAACACACTGAAACCTGCAACCGTAGAAACAGGTGCAGAAGTACGTGTTCCGCTTTTCATCAACGAAGGCGATAAGATCAAGATCAGCACTGCTGACGGATCATACGTAGAGCGTGTAAAAGCATAATTACCCTGTTATACAAAGATAAAAGAAGCCAACCTTTCGGGTTGGCTTCTTTGCATTTATGCTTTTACTTTTATTTTATCTATAATATCGTTGGAGAGAAGAATAGTTATAAACAGAAATATTACTTGCTATTATACGAAAAATGAGAAAAAAATGTCACCTTTGTCAGGTTTTAACAATTAGATAGGCGATGCAGAACAAACCGAAACTCAATATAAAGGACTGGGCGGAAGAAGACCGCCCACGTGAAAAGATGCTATTAAAAGGGGTAGCGGCTCTCTCCGATGCGGAACTACTTGGCATCCTCATTGGTTCGGGAAACAAGAATGAAACGGCTGTAGAACTGGCTCAACGTATCCTGCATAGCGTTTCCAACAACCTGAATACATTGGGCAAACAGGAAATCAAAGATCTGATAAAGAATTTTAACGGTATAGGTGAAGCGAAAGCAATCACTATAGCAGCTGCTATGGAACTGGGCAAACGCAGAAAGCTATCAGAAATAACTGTACAGCCACAGATTACATCGAGCGAAGATGCCTATCAACTGTTTCATCCTGTACTGGCCGACATCAAACATGAAGAAGTCTGGGTATTATTACTCAACAGGGCAAACAAGGTATTGAAAAAGATACAGGTAAGCAAAGGCGGAATCAGCGGAACGGTTGTAGACATACGCATGATAATGAAAGAAGCAATAGATAATCTGGCATCGGCTATAATACTTTGTCACAATCATCCATCGGGGAATAACAGTCCGAGCGCGGATGACGACAGCATCACCAAACGTCTGAAAGAAGCCGGAAAGATCATGGACATACAGCTACTCGACCATATTATCGTTTGCGATCACTCCTACTACAGTTATCTGGACAAGGGCAGATTATGATTATTTTCTCATCTTTTTTCACTACTTTTGTCCACAATATAGAACTGTTATAAACTATCATCTTTAGATAAGTGTTTATTACAAACAAAAAAGTTTATATATGAGCGATTTATTAGAAATGGAAGGAAAGATAGTAAACATGTTGAAAACTGTTTACGACCCCGAAATACCTGTCAATATATATGATCTCGGTCTTATCTATGAAGTAGAAGTCGACGATGATAAAAATGTGACTATCACCATGACGCTGACCGCGCCTAACTGTCCGGCAGCTGATTTTATCCTCGAAGATGTACGGTATAAAGTAGAATCGATACAGGGGCTCAACAATGTCATTGTCAATCTCACTTTTGAACCTCAATGGAACAAAGATATGCTTAGTGAAGAAGCTAAGCTTGAACTGGGTTTCCTATAATAAAAGTGAGCGAAGTGGGGAAAAAGGTCTATTTTTTGTCCGATGTTCATCTGGGTTCGCCATTCCACAACAAGAATGTCGACAAACATCAGGTAATAGCACTTCCTGCAGCCAAGATAAAGGACGGCAGCTATCCACCCCAACATGAGGTAGAACGCAAGCTATGCCGCTGGTTAGATATGGTGAAGCAAGACGCTGAAGCCATTTATCTGCTAGGTGATATCTTCGACTACTGGTTCGAGTACAAAAACGTAGTACCACGTGGCTATGTTCGGGTACTGGGTAAAATAGCAGAGCTTACCGATGCGGGTATAGAAGTACATTTCTTCATCGGGAATCACGATATATGGGTTACAGACTACCTCAGCAAAGAGTGTGGTATGGTCGTCCATCTGCAGCCGCTTATCAGAGAGATTTACGGTAAAAAGTTCTTTATGGCTCATGGTGACGGTCTAGGAGACGATTCCACCTCCTTCAAAATATTGCGCAGCATTTTCCACAGTAAACTGTGCCGTATAGCCTATGCAGCTGTCCATCCACGCTGGACGGTAGGATTTGCCCAATGGTGGTCACACCACAACAGGGTTAAACATGCCACCCCCGAATATTTTGGTGAGGACAAAGAGCATTTGGTAGTCTTTGCGAAAAAGCATTTGAATGTAGCTCCCAGCATCAACTTCTTCGTATTTGGTCATCGTCATATCATGCTCGACCTGATGCTATCGCCTACAAGCAGAATAGCTATTCTTGGCGACTGGATCGATTATTTTTCGTATGGCGTATTCGATGGAAACAACTTCTCTCTGGAAATATTTGAAAGCGAATAAATACAGAGAGTAGCTGATCTGTATACAGCAGAAACAGCCACTCTTCTCATACTCTATGAGTTTACAACACCGGATTATTTATCGGAATACAAGCCGACATGATTACCCTCGCTATCGGAAAAGACGCAGAAGTAGCCTCTTCCTTCGGCCTCTATTTTCGTTTTCGGGATCACGACTTTGCCACTATTTGTTTCCACAATAGTTAAAGAACGGGATATATCCTCACAGTTGAGACTGATAAGGATACCATTCTGAGATGGCACAAAATCTTCTGCCCACGAAACAGCTCCGGGAGCTACTCCGTCTTCATCGGGAAAGAATGCCATTTTTTCACTCTCACATTCGTAAACGGGCATGATTATGCCAAACAGGTTCTCATAGAACTTTACAGCTCTGCTAAAATCAACGCAGGGAATCTCGAAGAAGGAAACCAATCTTTTCATAAAATCTGTTGTTTAGTTATTAAATAAGACTTTACAAAGGTAGGTTTACCAAAGATTCCGGTCTTGTAAGAAAAGGACATTCTAAAGTGGGGTGAAATAGTCGGAATAGGGTTGGCAAATTGCCATATATTCATTCGGGGTATATCCCGAGAAAGTCTTGAACTCCTTTATCAGATGGGGTTGATCATAGAACCCGCATTCAATAGCCAGTTCCGTCTGATCCAGCAGCGGATTGTCTTGTAATAGATACAATGCCCGCTGATAACGAACAATACGGGTAAACTCTTTCGGAGTAGTGCCTACATATTCTGCAAATATCCGGCTAAACTGCTTATGGCTGAGACAAGCAATATCTGATAAAGCTGCAATACTCGACTGATGATTTCTATCTATTGCTGCCATAACTGTGGCTATCCGTCTGTTGTTATAAGCATCAATGTCACGTAACCTTGAAATAAGGAATTGCTCGATCAGCCTCACGGCTTCCGCATTATCTTTCGTATCCCATATCCGGTTCCTCAAATCCTGTAGAAGTAAATCATTCAAATCTTCAATAGCTACATTCCTACCCTGAAATTCATTGGCCGGCATTCTGAAAAAAGCGCGTGTCCCGTGAGGATGAAATACAACTACAAGCATATTTACCTTACCCGTTGCCCTCAGATCAGTAAAGCCTGCCGATTGTCCACCGATGAAGCAATGAGGTTGTAATTCTCCTTCCGTTTCACTATACATTCTATCACCACGATGAAATACAAGCTGCAAGCATCCGATAGGCGTAACTCGCTCCGACACATCCGGTTCGTCCGTATTTAATATCCAGTAGTGTTTGACAAATGGAGCCAAAACAAGTGATGGTAATATGAAGTCGAAAGTTTCCATTACAGTGAATCTGAGGTAAAGTAAAGTTAGGCCATACATTCCTTTTCGTCTTGTAAAAAACGGACATTATAGGTAGGAACTGCGCACTATTACAATCAAAAATAGACAAAAAAAGCCGGAAAATAACTTTTCCAGCTTTTCTATATAGTAAAGTATACTTATTTCACTTTATCTACGATTGCTTTGAACGCTTCCGGATGGTTCATAGCAAGGTCGGCTAGGACTTTGCGGTTGATCTCAACTCCGTTTTTGTGAAGGGCTCCCATCAGGCGGGAGTAAGACATTCCTTCAAGACGTGCAGCTGCATTGATACGTTGTATCCACAATGCACGGAAATTGCGTTTTTTAGCACGACGGTCACGGAAAGCATAGGTAAGACCTTTTTCCCATGTGTTTTTGGCTACTGTCCACACATTCTTGCGGGCTCCGTAGTAACCTCTTGTTAGTTTTAATACTTTTTTTCTGCGGTTGCGTGATGCAACATGATTGACTGATCTTGGCATAATTTTACGATGTTTTGAATGTTAGCGGTTTTCTTTCTCAAAAACACTTTGGGGCATATACATCCGGTTAATAAATCTTTTAAACTTGCTTTGTTAAACGAAAATCAATTATTTCATTCCCAATAATTGTTTCACATTCTTCTCATCTACTTTACTTACTGTAGAAGTGTGAGTAAGATTTCTCTTTTGCTTTTTCGTTTTCTTAGTCAAGATGTGACTTTTGAAAGCATGTTTTCTTTTGATTTTTCCTGTTCCGGTAAGGGCGAACCTCTTTTTGGCACCGGAATTAGTCTTCTTTTTTGGCATCTCAGTTAATTAATTAAATTATTAAACACGAACTACAATTTATAGTAATTGTTATTCTTCTTTACTTTCGTCCTGATGATTATCGTCACCTTGCTTCTTCTCCAATGTTTTTTTCTCTCCATCTTTCGGTTTTACAGAAGCAGGTTTTGCCGGAGCAGTTTTCTTAGGAGACATCATCATTATCATCCTTTTACCTTCCAATGCAGGAAGCTGATCTACTTTTCCATAATCTTCAAGTTCTGTAGCAAAGCGAAGTAACAATACTTCTCCCTGCTCCTTAAATAATATGGAACGACCTTTGAAAAACACATAGGCTTTCAGCTTGGCTCCTTCTTCAAGGAAACTTTTTGCATGTTTCAGCTTAAAGTTGAAATCATGATCATCAGTCTGTGGTCCGAAACGGATTTCTTTCACAACCACCTTCACCGATTTAGCCTTAGCCTCTTTCTGTTTTTTCTTTTGTTGATAAAGGAATTTTTGATAATCCATTATTTTACAAACAGGAGGCACAGCTGTCGGAGATATTTCGACCAGATCGAGTTCGAGCTCATCGGCCATACGCAATGCTTCTTGTATGGTATAAACTCCTTGTTCTATATTATCGCCTACAAGGCGGACTTCTCTTGAACGGATATTACCGTTGATTCTGTGTAAATCTTCTTTCTTTTGTTGATTAATCCTGTTGTTCCTCATTCAAAAACTATTAGAATTTTCCTTTATCTTTTATTATTTTAAATAGTTAATTATCAATGTAAACAATGAATACTCGGGATTAATGTTCCCACGCATTCATCATTTTTTCCATTTCATCATTTAATTGGGCAGCAAAGTTAGTAAATTTCATCGAACCTTTATCACCTTCGCCCTGTTTTCTTACAGAAACTTCTTCTGTTTCTGCTTCTTTCTCTCCTACAATCAGCAAATAAGGGATTCTTTTCAATTCGTTATCGCGAATCTTACGTCCTATTTTCTCGTTACGGTCGTCTACCTGCGCACTGATATCATGCTGTTTGAAGTAACTTGCCACACGGTGTGCATAATCGTTGAACTTCTCGCTGATAGGCAGAATCACTACCTGATCGGGAGCCAGCCACAATGGGAACTTACCGGCTGTATGCTCGATAAGAACAGCTATAAAGCGCTCCATAGAGCCAAACGGTGCACGGTGTATCATTACCGGACGGTGCTTTTGGTTATCAGCTCCGGTATATTCCAACTCGAAGCGTTCAGGCAGGTTATAATCAACCTGAATAGTTCCCAACTGCCAACGACGACCAAGTGCATCTTTCACCATAAAGTCGAGCTTAGGCCCGTAGAATGCTGCTTCACCGAGTTCTATTTTGGCAGGTAACCCTTTTTCGGCACAAGCCTCGATAATGGCACGCTCGGCTTTTTCCCAGTTTTCGTCACTACCGATATATTTTTCCGGATTTGAGGGATCTCTCAACGATATCTGAGCTTCAAAATTCTCAAAATCAAGAGCCTTAAATATAATGAATACGATATCCATTACTTTCAGAAACTCATTTTTCAACTGCTCAGGTGTACAGAAAATATGTGCATCATCCTGAGTAAACCCGCGCACACGTGTCAATCCGTGTAGTTCTCCGCTTTGCTCGTAACGGTATACTGTACCGAACTCGGCAAGGCGTAAAGGCAGGTCTTTATACGAACGTGGAACTACTTTATATATCTCACAGTGGTGAGGGCAGTTCATCGGTTTCAGCAAGAA
The DNA here is from genome assembly GCA_040395895.1 of Dysgonomonas hofstadii. Classification (GTDB taxonomy): domain Bacteria; phylum Bacteroidota; class Bacteroidia; order Bacteroidales; family Dysgonomonadaceae; genus Dysgonomonas; species Dysgonomonas hofstadii_A. Next base: position 171,465 of record JBEBPN010000002.1, on the reverse strand, counting down.
CTCTTCACCTTCTTCGGGTGTATGTATTGGCTGAAACGAGTCTTTTCCGTATTTGGCATAGTGCCCCGATGTTACATACAACAATTTACTACCGATGTGCGGAGTCATTACCTGCTGATACTCGAATTTCTTCTGTATCTTTTTCAGGAAGTCTTCCAGCTTAAGGCGCAACTGTGTTCCGCGTGGCAACCACAACGGAAGTCCTTTTCCTACATTTTCGGAAAAAGCAAACAACTCGAGTTCTTTACCGATCTTACGGTGATCGCGCTTTTTAGCTTCCTCCAACATTACCAGATAATCGTCGAGCATCTTCTTTTTAGGGAAAGTGATACCGTAAAGACGGGTTAGCTGCTTGCGTTTTTCGTCACCACGCCAGTATGCACCGGCTGCGCTAAGTATCTTAACGGCCTTGATGTATGAAGTATTCGGCAAGTGAGGGCCACGACACAGGTCAGTAAATACTCCCTGTGTATATGTTGTAATAGTTCCGTCTTCAAGATCGTTTATAAGCTCTACCTTATAATTCTCGTGACGGTCATCGAACATTTTTATTGCATCGGCTTTGGATATACTCTGACGCCTGATTTCTTCTTTGTTGGCAATCAGTTCCATCATTTTAGCTTCGATTTTCGGAAAATCCGCATCTTTTACAGGAGTGTCTCCAAAATCTATATCGTAGTAAAATCCGTTCTCTATTGCTGGTCCTATCCCGAATTTAGCATGCGGGTACAGTATCTGTACAGCTTCTGCCATAAGGTGGGCAGAAGAATGCCAATAGGCATGCTTACCGTCTTCATCTTCCCACTTCAGCAGCTCGATCGTCGCATCTTCGTCGATAGGTCTGGTCAGATCCCAGACTTGTCCGTTAACTTTAGCGGCGAGGACTTCCTGCGCCAGACGCTGACTGATGCTTTCGGCTACTTGCATCGAAGTGGTTCCTTTAGCGAATTCCCGCACAGAACCATCGGGAAATGTAATTTTTATCATCTTTTTCGATATTTAATTATATAGCTCCTACAAACAAGCTATTTTTTCAACTTGCAAAAATAGTGAATTTTTATGGACTAATTGATTTTAGGTAATGAATTTGCAAGACAAACGCATGAAAATAATTTTAACTAAAACCTGACAACCAACGGTCACAAGAGCGAAGCGTATGTAAAGTTACTGTTAAATATCAGCAATTAGCAAAAAAGGTAACAAAGGTAACAACTTTGCAGCTTTTATTTTTGTCACCTTTTTCTTTGCGTGAGACTGATTTTAACTAAAAGCTGACATTCCTGACAGAAATATCAATTTTTAAATGCTTTAAATCTATAACTGCTCAAAGACCGTTTTCCATATAGATAAATCTTTTCAATTTTCATATACCGTTGGCGCGGACATCTTTTCCGGATCTTGCACAAAGTGTAATTTATCCTTTTGCCTTACAGCATACAAACTGGAAATCTACGCGAGTAGGAGAGTAAAAAAAATATGCTTACCGGCATGATAAGCATATTTATAAGTAACCGGAATATTTTATTGTTTTACTCCGTCATTCTCTTTATTATACTATATGCTTCTACTACACCCATTTCTCCGGCTTTACGCATATCGTCGAGCGCACGGTCTCTGTCTTTTATCTGGAAACGACTCAGTCCTCTGTTATAATACGCTTCTGCGAATTCAGGATCGCGCCTCAATGCCTCATTCAGATCGAGAATTGCTGTACGGTAATCGTTTTGCCTGTAACGAATCTCAGCCCTGTTATAATAGGCATAAATAAATTCGGGGTTCAACTCTATTACTTTATTGTAATTCTTAACAATAATATCATAGTCGTACTTTATCCCATCGAGTATTGTGGTACCAACCGGCAAAGTAGTATCTTTTTTAGGCGTATTCAACCCTGTCAGGTCTGTCTGCTCAGGTCTCTTTTCATACTCGGGCAGATTTTCTTTCAACTCGAGCTGCTTGGTATATACGATTGCCAGATTGAAATAGGCAAGTGTGTATTTCGGATCGAGGCTGATTACTTTATTGAAATCATCGATAGAACTGGCAAAATCCTGAACAAGCATATAATCCATTGCCCGTGCAAAATACAGATCAGGATTAGACGGATTTTCGGCTATATGTTTAGACAGGTCGTCTATAGACCTGAAATGTTCTTGTATCTGGAATTCATTGAGTGCAGCCTCACTATTGGTTATCCTCAGTTTCTTAGGCAGTACCGATTTTTTATTCAGTACATCGACCAACTGGCTATAATACACAAAGCGACGTATATCGTTCGGTTTTTCGTAATACGATACTACAAACTTAGGTTCGAGTTCGAGCTTGATTTGTTTATTTTGCACACGTCCTCTTGTACTGCTGCTATATTTGCTTTTTTCTTCTTCCGTTTTATCAGCGACCATCAACAAGTTAAATTTATCCATATCCTTGTCTGACTTCTCTCTGGTCTTTGTTTGCTCTTCTTCTGCCTTACCCGATGCCAATTCGCGGTTCTTTCTCGATTCTTCGTTACGTGCATAGTTAAAGTCACGCTCGGCACCTTTCAGGTCGTTTTGCTTACGTTTGATATCGGATCGGGCATAGAAACCATGATAAAACTCGGGGTATTCGGCCAATACGGTATTCATATCTTCCAATGCTCCCCTGTAATCACCTATATTATTTTTGATCAGAGCCCTGTTGAAATATGCAATATAGTTAGTAGGCTCATATTTCAGTACTACATCGAAATCCGAGATAGCGCGATTGTCGTCACCTACCTGTGATCTGAGCAATCCGCGATTGAAGCGTGCAATAATGTTGTTCGCATCCAGATCTATAACTTTATCATAGTCGGCCATTGCTCCACGCAGATCGTTCTTAGAATAGCGAACCAGACCACGATTGATATAATTTCCGGTCTGAACAGGATCGAGACGAATAGCTTCATCCAGATCGGCCATTGCTTTATCGTAATCTTTCTTATAATAATGAAGCAAACCACGCATAGAATACGACTGCGGCAAATATTTATCCAATTTGATAGCCTGATCGAAATTCTCGAAAGCCTGTACTGTATCACCCTTTTCCTGATACAAAGCACCCCGTGTCAGAAAGCCCTGTGTATAGGTAGGGTAAATCTTCAACAATGAATTGAGGTATTCTTCAGCCGCTCCATATTCTTTCTTCTGTATGTTGACGATACCTGAATTTATAAGGGCAAATTTATCGTTCGGGGAAGTATCCAATGTCACCTTATAGTCTTCGAGCGCTCCATCGTAGTTATTCTGGTTCTGACGGGCATCAGCTCTCAACTGATACACCCTAGACATAAAAGGATTTCTTTCCAAAGCAAGGGTACAATCATCTTCGGTACCTTTAAAGTCATCGAGAAAATATTTGGCAATAGCACGATAAAAATAAGGTTCGGCCAGATATGGTTTGGCTTTTATCGCCTGATTGAAATACTGGATGGCAAGCACATAATCTTCGTAATACAAAGCATTACGTCCGATCATTATTACCCGCTCTGTATTGACCTGAGCTGTAGACAACAGACAGTTGAACAATACGAATATAAAAAGGATGAATTTCTTCACGTTGTGTATTATTAATTATATGACAGGCAAATATATGAATAATACGTTAACAAAAAAGAAGAGAGGCTTTGCGAGCCTCTCTTTTTAATATATTTTTTAGTTTTCAAAATAATCGTCGTGATAGTAGGAATTCTTTTTGAGGTAATAGGTCTTATCTCCATAGTAACGGGATGTTCCATAATACCCCTCGCGTCCTTTCACATCGTTGAATACCAGCGCAATATTATCTACTCCGTCTTGTTTCATCTGAGTGATAACACTCTTGAAGAACGACCTGTTTGTTTTAGCCCTGCGAACAACAAATAATGTAGTGTCTGCCAGTTCCGACAATATATAAGCATCGGAAACCAGACCAACCGGGCTACAGTCTACAATAACATAGTCATATACTTCTTTCAGATGTGCCAGCAATTCTTTAGTCTTTTCCGTTTTTATCAATTCACTCGGATTAGGCGGCAGTGTACCAGCAGGAATAATATCGAATCCATAGTCTGGGTGGGCTATCGTGATCTCATCGAGTGTAACCTGTCCGATCAGATAATTAGAGACTCCTTTCGTTGCATCTACCTGTAATGTTTTGGCTACGGAAGGACGTCTTAAGTCTAGGTCTATAATCACTACCTTCTTACCCATCAGCTGATATACCGAAGCGATATTGGTTGCAATAAACGTTTTTCCGTCGGCAGGCTCGGTAGAGGTCACCAACACAGTTATCTTACTTTCGCGCTGAGCCATGTATTCTATACGTACACGCATATTACGGAACGATTCGGCAAAACTCGACTTCGGATAATTTTTGACAAGTACCACTCCATCACTAAGTTTTTTAGAGATATTCTCGATAGTACCAATAACAGGGAATCCCGATATTTTCTCGCATTCTTCTTTTGTCATCACAGAGAAGTTCAACACTTCTTCTTTCAGAATAACAAAGCAAAGCGGAATGATCAACCCTATTATAAAGAAATACATGTAATTTTTATTGATCACATCTCCGTTGAAAGCTCCTCCCATCTGGCGAGGCTCTTCCCATACAAAGTTATCCGGCGTATTCGATGCCTTTTGTATTTCGGCCTCACGCTTTCTTTGTGTCAGGTATTGTTGATAGACTTCGTTCAGACGATTTTCTCTCTGAAACTTAATGAAATCACGCTCCTGAGGTGGCAGGTTATCCATCTTGGCTTCGAGTACCATATACTTTCTCACCAGTCCGTCTTTCTGATCCTGAAGATTGACCTGCGAAATTTGAACTTCTTGCAATATCTGCTTTCTGTAATCGTTCAGTTCATCTATTACTTTATTGTACAACGGGTTCTTTGCTCCCAGATTTTTTGCTTTATTTAGTACGTCGTTGTATCTCTTTATAATATCGCTAAGCTTCTGATTCCTCACATTCAGGGTAAGAGGATCTATCAGTTCCTCACTTTGCATAATATTACTTTTGATAGCTTCGGTCAAAGCCAAAACCGATCGTTCGCGAACGGCAAGGGCATCCTTCTCCCTGTTTGCGCTATCCAGATCGACTTTCAACGATTGAGATGTTATATCATATACACCTGTAGCTCTCTGGAAATCCTCCAGTTTGAGACGTGAAATATCGAGTGAATCATTGATGAGTTGCAACTGATTGTCGAGGAACGTAATTGTTCGCTCGGCCTGCTCATTTTTCAGCGTCAGGTTGTAATTTTGAAATTCGTTGAGTAAGACCTCCATATAGTCTATATCTCTGGCAGGGTTAGGTCCCGACATGGATATATTCAATATGGTCGAGTTATCGTTTTGAAGAGCGGGACTGACCCTCCCGTTAAACATGCCAATCAGCTCATTATTGGAGAGAAGCTTAAAATTGATGGAGCTTATATCCGGCTTGAATTCTCCCTGAAGATCGGGTCTGAAAGCTGTGGTTTTTAGTAATTTCAGCTTGAAAAACTTAGTTTCTATATCCTGATCGAAAGGAGCCGAAATCGTTACCTTATCTTCACTATCGGGATTCAGTTTGTAGCTTATTTCGCACTTATCTTTATCTACATAAGCAACCTCATACACATAACGATAGGCCTCATCCGATTTGATTTCGATATCCTGAACCTTTACCGGTGTATCAGTATAGAGGTTTATAACCCTGAACCGTGTCTTGATAAAGTAGTCTACCCGCATCTTTTCAGGCAGATTTTCTACCGTACGTTCGGTAAGACCGTAAGACCGCAAAACGATCATCTGGTTTTCGGTATTACGTAACAGGCTGGCTGTAGGTATTGCGCCGGAAACAACACTGGAGGAGTTGTTATCCTGAAGAATCATTACAGCCTGAATCATGAAGGCCGGAACCCACGATTTATTTTTTATATAGGCATAGGCAAGGCATAAAGCGATAGAAATGACAAAGAGGTACCAATATTTCAGTATCCTGTAAAACCACAGGACAAAATCGAATGAAATAGTTGTTTTCGATTTTACCTCCTCGAAATAAGGATCGCTATCTGCTACTCTATTGTTTTTGTTCTCAATATCCATAATCGAAATTTACTGCTGCTTATTTCTTTTTACCAACCGTTATATAGTATAGAATACAGGAAGAATGTCAAAGGCCCTGAAACCATAGATACAAATGCTCCCATAGAGTCTATGCTAAAGAATGCATTCTTGTTGGTCGGGAAATATATCACATCATTGGGTTGTATATAATAAAACTCGGACTGAATCACATCTTGCGACCGAAGGTCAAAGGTTTTCAAGACTGTATTCCCGTCAGGATTTTTCCGTACAATACTCACACGGGTAAGATCCATTGTCCCCGTAGTCTGCTGGGATATAGCCAATGCCTGATAAATAGTCAGGTTGTCTTTATATACCCTGTAAGACCCTCGCTTATCGTTTGCGTAAATGTAGAAAAAATTGTTTGCAATGGAAACTTTTACCTGTACATCTTTTACAGATTCCTGCATTACCTGCTGAATAATTTCTTCTGCCTCCTGCACAGTACGTCCTGCAACCTTAGCCGTACCGAAAAAAGGAAGTACAACCGTACTGTCTTCGTAGATAGTATAGGTTTTCAAAGCGTTCTGATTGGCAGACAATACTGTATTGAAAGTGGAAACAAGCTCCAGGTCGCTGGACGAAATGGCACAGCTTATCATATCTCCTACTACCAGCTTATATTCTTTAAATTCTTGCAAAGGATACTGCTTGTTGATCGCCTGCATGTAGTTGATCTCTTCGCTGGAAATACAGGAAGAAAAAAGCCCTAGTGAAGTGATACCCATCAGCAGATAATAGTAAATGTATTTCATCCGTATTTTTTTTAATTTGCCTGAACATATAGAACCTGCATATTTACAGCTTTTCTGATTTTTGTTATATACTCGTTCCATATATTTAAAAAGCTCTAAGTATGACAACAATTACACTACCCACAGAAAGCAGTAATCCCAACAGCGCAGGGAAGTTAGCCGTAGAACCAAAGAATTTCTTCGATGTTTGCGGTATATACAACACGTCGTTAGGTTGTATGTAATAAAACTCGGTATCGATAATTTCCTTACTTCTCAGGTCGAATGTCTTAGATACAGACCCATTTGCATTTTGCCTGATAATGGTAACCTTAGATCTGTCTCCGTATGGCCCTATTGTACTGGCAATCGCCAAAGCCTGAAAGATAGTCATGGATGTACTGGTCATCGTGATACGGTTTGCCCCCGTTTCACCCAATACACTGAAGTATCTGTTAGAAAGAGTCACATCGGCTGTAGTACCTTCCGAAAAGGTATTTAGCTTCTCGCTTATTATATTTTTTGCCTGCAGCATGGTAAGCCCCTGTACATAAACTTTTCCTATGTAAGGGAATGTAATGGTTCCGTCGGCATAAACCGTTACCGGTGCTATGTAATTTGTATTCTCAAGGTCTCTGATCTGAGAACCAGTACTCACATCTGTAGATTCGTTAAGCCCTCTGTACGATAATCGAGGTGTATATCCGGCAAACATACGGGATACTTCCGGATCCCACGCATATACAACAATACTCAACTGGTCTCCGGGAATAATCTTGTATTCCTCAGCCTTTACCGTTAATTGCGGGTAGTTCAGTTTTATATCCTGTAGCAAATCCGTTTCCTTGTTGGTCACGCAAGAACTAAGGCTATAGATGCAAACGAGTATTAAAAATATTTTTATTACGTTTTTCATAAATATATCCGGTTTCTCAATTTTTACCTTCCAGCGCTTTTACTTTATACCGGCAGTTTGTTCTACCTTTTACAAGGTTGTTCAGTTTACTCTTTATCAACTGCTTGCGGATGCCGGAAATTTTATCCACAAATAATTTTCCTTCTATATGATCATACTCATGCTGAATACAACGGGCAAAGAATGCGTCGTACACTTCATCATGAGAAACAAAGTTTTCGTCTAAATATTGTATACGTACCGCTTCCTCTCTATCCACATTTTCATTTATGCCGGGAATACTAAGGCAGCCTTCTTCCATTTTCACGATCTCACCTGTATATTCAACAATACGCGGATTGATAAACACTTTTTTAAAACCGCTGTATTTAGGATCATCTTCGGCCAACGCTTCCAGATCGATAACAAAAAGCCGTATATCCAAGCCAATTTGGGGAGCCGCAAGCCCTATACCATCGGCATTGTACATAGTTTCAAACATATTATCGATAAGCTTTTTCAGATCGGGGTAGTCGGCAGTTATCTCCTTAGTCGGCTTTCTAAGAATCGGCTGTCCGTACAAGTATATAGGTAGTATCATATTCTATTTATTTGTTTTGTAAACGTAAGCTTTCCATGTAGCTTTGCAAAATGATGACCGCACTCACTTCATCTACCAGCGCTTTATTTTGCCTGTCTTTTTTCTTCAATCCGGCATCAATTATCGCTTTCTGAGCTAAGGCTGACGTAAAACGTTCGTCATACAGTTCTACCGGAATATGGGGATAAAGTGATTGTAGTTTTTTCACAAAAGGACGAATATGCTTCATATTTTCAGAATATTCGTTATTCATTTGCTTTGGCAAGCCTACAACAATCTTTTCTACATCCTCTCTTTCCAGATAGGTTTTCAGATAATCGAACAGTGTATGGGTAGCTACTGTGGTCAAACCGTTCGCTATGATTTTCAGTGTGTCGGAGACGGCTAAACCAGTACGTTTGGTCCCATAATCTATTGCTAAAAATCTTCCCATATTAATTTAATGTGCAAAGGTAGATAAAAAATATTTATTTATCTTCACTATAATACAGTTAAATAGCATTATTTACAAGCAAATGAGCCTGAAGCACCTGATTGCCCGATCATAATTTCGATAGTTTGTGTATTCTTTGTTATATTTTACATATGGCTCATAAAATCGGAAGTCAGATCAATAACATCTGATCCGCCACCAGAGCCAAAGTTGTCATCGTCTTCTTTATCTTTGAGATATTCAAAGTTGCGTCGCTTAAGCTCAAAGTCCTTACCCAGATACTTCTCTCTTACGATCTCGTTTTCGGCGAGTTCCTGCGCTGTGCCCTGAAACAATACTTTCCCTTCAAACAACAGGTAAGCACGGTCAGTAATACTCAATGTTTCGTCCACATTATGGTCTGTAATAAGGATACCGATATTTTTATATTTCAGCTTTGCCACAATCTCCTGGATATCTTGCACGGCAATAGGGTCTACTCCGGCAAACGGCTCATCGAGCATGATAAATTTAGGGTCGATAGCCAGACATCGGGCTATCTCAGAACGACGGCGCTCTCCGCCGGACAAACGGTCTCCAAGATTTTTGCGTACCTTATGCAAACCGAATTCGTCAATCAGGCTTTCGAGCTTCTCTTTCTGGTATTCCTTCGACGTTTTTGTCATCTCCAATACCGAACGGATATTATCTTCAACCGTCATTTTGCGGAAAATAGAAGCTTCCTGTGCCAGATAACCAATACCGTTTTGTGCACGTTTATAGACGGGGAACTTCGTAATTTCCTGCTCGTTCAAAAATATTTTTCCCTCGTTAGGTATTACAAGCCCTACCGTCATATAGAACGTTGTGGTCTTACCCGCACCGTTAGGCCCGAGTAATCCCACAATCTCTCCTTGTTTCACATCTATAGAGACATGATTTACAACTGTTCTCGATTTATATCTTTTTACCAGATTTTCGGTGCGCAGCACCATTCTCCCGTCTGATTGTACTTGCTCCATATTTTTATTTACAGAGAATACAGCTTAGTTCAGGATAGTTACCCAACCATGTGTATCAGGCTCGTCTCCCAGCTGTATAGCTCTCAATTTATTATATAATTTTGTACTCACAGGGCCTGCATTTCCGTCCTTAGATATCACGTAAGATTTGTTCTCATCTATATCGTCTACTCTTAATATCGGACTGATAACAGCAGCAGTACCCACCTGTCCGGCTTCTTCGAATGTAGCCAGCTCCTCTTCGGATACCGGACGACGCTCTACCGTCATTCCGAGATCTTCTGCAAGCTGTATCAAACTCTTATTAGTTATCGATGGCAGAATAGATGAAGATGCCGGCGTGATATATGTATTATTCTTTATACCGAAGAAATTAGCAGGACCACATTCGTCCAGGTATTTCTTTTCTTTTGCATCCAGATATAATACAGCGGAGTATCCCATTTTGTGGGCTTTGTCTCCGGCTACAAGGCTGGCAGCATAGTTACCTCCTATTTTTATCGTACCTGTACCCAGAGGCGCAGCACGATCGTATCCGCGAAGGATAGCAACCGGTGTAGGTTTAAATCCTTCTTTGAAGTAAGGGCCTACCGGTGTCACAAATACAACAAACAGGTATTCACTTGCAGGTTTCACACCTACCTGTGCCCCCGTACCTATCAGCAAAGGGCGTATATACAGTGATGCTCCGCTGCCATAAGGCGGCACAAAGCGTTCGTTCAGTTTTATTGCTTTCAATACTGTTTCCTCAAAAACTTCTACCGGAAGTTCGGCCATCATGATTCCATGACATGAAGACTGCATACGCAAAGCATTGTCTCTCATTCTGAAAACGCGGATCTTTCCATCTTTTCCTCTGAAAGCCTTCAATCCTTCAAATGCTTCCTGTCCGTAGTGCAAACAGGTTGCAGCCATATGAATGTCGATATACTCAGATGTTGTTTCGGTTGGTGTACCCCATTTACCATCTTTATAATAACTCCTTACATTGTAATCCGTCTTCATATATCCGAACGACAGATTTGACCAGTCTATTGCACTCATAATAGTAAAAGTTTTATCAGTCAGTATTATTAAATAGTTTTATTATTACAAAAGTACTATTTTAGTTGATATAAGGATATTTTTTCAGTAGTTTATCGCCCTATCAAATTTTATTCGCAAAGCCTGTCGAAGAAAAGCGTACCTTGCAGATGATCGAATTCGTGCTGAAAAATAACTCCGGTAAAATCGGACTGACGCGAGTTTCCGGAAAGGCGTTCCTTGATAAATTCACCCTTCTCATTATAATATTCAACGTCTATCCATTCGTAACGCATTGTATTGCCCGACATATCGGGTACCGAAAGGCAACCATCACCCTCAAAGCATATCATATTTTCAGAATGACCTGTTATACGCGGATTTATAGCCACCTGTACGGGAATACCCGGCCTGTCGATACGCATAAACAGGAACAGATTGCGCCCTATACCTACCTGAGGTGCTGCTATACCTACTCCCGATTCTTCTGCCAGCGTAAGAAGCAAACGATGGATAAAAAATTGCAGGTCTTTATCTGTTGCTATATTTTTCACATCAATATCTACAGCTTTCTTTCTCAGGAAAAGCGAATCTTCTTCACTTGTAGTCAACAATACCCTGTAAGGAGTATTTTCATCACCTTTATTTATTAAAAGTTTTTCTTTATCAGTCATATATTTTACAGAATTACACGCAGAAAAGCCGACAAGTAGTATCAGCACATAAATTATTCTTTTCACTGCAATTTGATTGAGATTCAACACAAAGATAATTCTTTTAACGATAAATCTCATCTATAAAAAGGTGAATGAAAAGGAAGAAAACAGAAAAATTGCTTTATTTTGTGACAAAACCGGCAAAATTGCGACATATATAAATAAAAGAAGATAAAGCAGAATGAAACAAGCACAGAAAGGGGATGCACAATTTCTGGAAATGATACGTCAAAACGAAGGTATCATTTACAAGATAACCTCTTTCTACACTGACAAGGATCATCCGATAAGTGATCTTTATCAGGAAGTAGTGCTCAATCTGTGGAAGGCATTCCCATCGTTTAGGGGTGAAAGCAAATACTCTACATGGATATACAGGATAGCACTGAATACCTGTGTCTCGTTTTTTCGCAGGAGCAAGCGGGATGTAACCTATGTAGACATCACGATGGACATACCCGAAACGGTGGAATCAAATGAAGATATACAGGAATTATATAAACTTATTAATAGATTGGGTAAAATAGAACGTGCTTTAGTATTACTCTATCTCGATGATAAATCGTATAAAGAGATAGCCGAAATTACCGGACTCAGTGTTACGAACGTAGCCACCAAGCTAAGCCGGATAAAGGATAAACTGAAGCAAATGTCTAACGAACAAAACTAACCATTATGGATCTGGATAATATAAAGAAAACATGGCAGGCAACGGAGATTAAGCCGGATATCGATGACGATAAAATACAAAAAATGATTTCCAATGAAGGCAAAAGCGCTTTCAACAGTCTGCTCAAGGTGGAGAAATTTGCCTTTTTCCTGATGATACCATGTCTGGCAATCGGGGTATTGGTTTCTTGTTGTATGCACTTGCTATTTGGCATCTTCTATTCAGTATTAGTTGTCGGTGGTGCTTTTTGGCAGATATATAAAATAAATTTCCTTAAAAGGATCGACTTATCAATTATGAGTATCCTTGATGTCTCTAAAGAGATAACGAGGTATAAGAAATATATTATCAAGGAAATAATCTTCGGATTTATACTTGTACTCCCTCTCTTTATTATATACACCTATTTTGTACTCCCCTCTATGTATCCGGCACTGGACAACTCAGTAAAAAAATTAATTATGCTGGCAATCGGCATAGGAGGCACTATCATCATCAGCTACCTTGTTTACAGAATTTTATACATAAAAAACATTCACAAAATAGAGAAGTCTGTAAAAGAAAACGAAGAATTCGATAAGGAATAACAACGAACCCAAATAGAATAAAAATGAAAGCAATCACAACTCTTATCGTCGCCTCATTGCTGGCAATGATATCTTTACTGACTGTATCGGCACAAAATACCACACCCGAAAGCTATACAGGCTCATTACTCTGGAAAGTTTCCGGAAACGGGCTGACCTCCCCTTCTTATATCTTTGGCACACACCATCTGGTTCATATTAGCTTTGTAAATGAAATCAATGGATTGGAAGATGCGATTGAGAACACGCAACAAATTGTAGGAGAAGTAATAATGTCGGACATGCCGGCTATGCAGCAAAAAGTATTAGAAAATGCCAAGCTGCCCGAAGGTGAGACTTACCACAAACTTTTGTCGGAAGCTGACTATAAGAAACTCGACGATGGACTGATAGCACTCACAAAAGCCGGACTTGCACAGTATGGACACTTTAAACCGGGAATGCTGTCAATGTTCTATAGCACTATCCTGTATTCAAAACTTTATCCTGAATTCAACCCGGCATCGCATGAAACAATGGATGCCTATTTGCAACGCAAAGCGACAGAAAAGGGGAAATCGGTATTAGGTATGGAAACTGTAGAAGATCAGGTGTATGCACTTTTCGATGCCGAGCCGTTAAAAACTCAGGCAGAAGATTTGGTTTGTATGGTGAGCAGTGGAGAAGAGAAATCCAAAGAACAACTAGATCAACTGAACACATTTTATAAAGCGGCAGACCTGACAGGAATGTATAACCTTGCGTATAATAATCCGGATGATCCATGCCCTTCGACCGAAACAAGGAAGAACGTTATGATGAAAGACAGGAATGATAAATGGATAGAAAAACTGCCTGCAATAATGAAAGAAAAATCGAGCCTGATAGCTGCCGGAGCTTTACATCTGACAGGTGAAGACGGTCTTTTATATCAGTTGGCTAAACTCGGATATACGGTAGAACCCGTCAAATAAGATTGCGTCCGATCCAGAATACTATAATTATAATAAGAACAGCATATACAGCACTCTTCCCATAGAGTGCTTTTCTTATTTTGGGATACCTCTCTTTTCCTCCGAAATATTCGAGCCAAAGGCAAACTAAAATATAGGGTATGGATATAATCAAAAGCGGATTGCTGATAAAAGCCTTGTAAATGTTAAAATGAAGAAGGTGGTGTATTGCCCGCTGTGAACCGCAACCCGGACATTCAAATCCTGTAAGAGAATGGAAAGGACAACGGGGAAAAAGGCCCGATTCTTCCGGACTGAAGAAATAATAAACCAACCCGCCTATAGATAATACGATCAGTATTACAAATAGCTGTGTTATATACTTATATCTGTCTGATGATTTTTCAGAATTATCGTAAGACATCGCCACTATCTTATAGAAACACAGAGATAATACCAATAAACATAGAGAAGAGGGCATAGCAGACAGGTAGGAATAAGATTCCTGCAAGTGCCCACACCTTAGCGCGCTCCGAAGCATGAACTGCACCCTTATAATCTTTCATATTATACAGATTCTCCACTTTGGAAGCATAGAAAATACCGACAACACTTATAGGAGAACAACAGAATATGGATAGCAGTATGGACTCGAGCAGCCAGTTTTTAGGCATGGGCAGTATATCGTTCCATTTATTGTCTTCATCATCTACCCTATATTGTGGGCGGGGCTGTACTGATTGAGGCCTATCCACCGGAGCAACAGGCATCTGTGGCTTATGGTTAGTTTCTTCCGATACATTGATCCGTATAGTTTCAGACTTCCCCTGTGGGGCAGAAAGACTGGAATCGAACAGGAAAGCCAATTCTTTTACATTCGCAGCTTCGTCCCAGTCGGGAAGACCTGAGCGCCACACTTTCGTTTCGGGGCGTATCTTCTTATCCAACAACTCTTTCAGACCAAACGGCCCTTGTTGCTGTTTGGATATATCATCTATATAGTAGTATTTGATCATGCAGGTTGAAAGACTGATTAAGGTCAGACCTATTTAAACATGTTATCGATACCTACATTCTTATTGTCGTCAGGATCTTCACCCACCTCTTCTGATCTATCACAGACACCGTACCCACTCAATACGGGGAATCGTTCGGTCTGGCTGTAGCCAAGACTCTTATCGGCAAATACTTTCTGATAGAACAAACCGACGATAGGCAATGCCGAACTTGCACCCTGTCCGTTGGCCATACTGTCGAAGTGAATAGTGCGTTCATCCCCGCCTACCCAGCATCCTGCCGAAAGGCTAGGTGTGAATCCCATAAACCAACCGTCCGTATTATCGTTTGTAGTACCTGTTTTTCCACCCATAGGCGCTGTTATGCCGTAACGCCTGATACGGCTACCTGTTCCTCCACTAGTTACACCTTGCAGCATATCTATCATTTTCACATACGAAGATTCACTGAATACCTCTTGTAGTTTTGGTGAAAAATTGGCTATAATATTTCCGTACTGATCTTCTATATGAGTAACATACAATGGATCGACACGCACTCCTTTATTGGCAAAGGAGGTATAAGCTGCCGCCATTTCGGCCACAGTAACTTCAGGAGTACCTAATGACATGGAAACAACCGGTTCGATACGCCCTGTGAGCCCAAATGAATGCAGCATACGCACGAATGTATAAGGAGACGTACGACTCATCAGATAGGCAGTCACCATATTGTCGGAATTTTGCAATCCCCATTTTATAGTAACGGTTTCGCCAACCTTAGAAGCCCTTAATCCTCTCGGTGTCCATACCCTTCCGTTTTCCTGCATTATACTTTGCTGTGCATATACCATCTCGTCGCACGGAGTCATTCCCTCTTCCATAGCCAATGTGTACAGGTACGGCTTGATGGTAGATCCTACCTGCCTGCGTCCCATATTCACCATATCGTATTGGAAAAAACCATAATCGATACCGCCGACATAGGCCTTTACAAATCCATTGTGCGTATCCATTGCCATAAAGCCCGAACGAAGAATAGATTTGTGATATCGGATAGAATCCAATGGTGTCATTATAGTATCTACAGGCCCACGCCACGAGAAAACTTTCATTTCGATAGGCTGTTTGAATGTTTTTTCAATGTCTTTTTCCGATATACCTGCCTTTTTCATGGTCTTGTACCTGTCGGAATTCTTCATGGCACGGGTTAGCTTTTCTTGTATTTTATCCCGTTCCGAAGATGCGTACGGCGCATAAGCCCGTCCTTTCTTTTCCCTATCGAACTTAGGTTGCATTTCTTTACTCATATGCTCAGTCATAGCCTCTTCGGCATACTTTTGCATACGCGAATCTATCGTTGTATATATTTTCAGTCCATCGGTATAGAGACTGTAACTCGATCCGTCCGATTTCTTATTTTTGGCACACCATCCGTATAGCGGATTAGACTCCCAGTTGAGCGAATCCGATGTGTACTGATCCATTTGCCACGAAGCATAGTTCGATTTTGTCGGTTTCTTCGCGCTCATAATCATACGCAGATATTCTCTGAAATAAGGAGCAAGTCCATCTTTATGATCGGCACGTCTGAAATCCAGTACAAGATCTGTTTTTTTCAACGAATCGCACTGCTGCTGTGTCAGATAGTTATATTTACACATCTGATTAAGCACCACATTCCTTCTGGTCTTGGCATTTTCGGGACGACTGTTCGGATTGAACATAGAAGGGTTTTTACACATACCTATCAGCATGGCTGCTTCTTCTATTTTCAGGTCTTTGGGTTTCTTATTGAAGTATACCTGCGATGCAGACTGAATACCTACGGCATTGTACAGAAAGTCGAACTGGTTGAGGTACAGGTTTATTATCTCATCTTTAGTATAATAACGTTCCAGTTTAACAGCTATAACCCATTCGATAGGTTTGCGCATTGCACGCTCAAATGCATTTTCGGAAGGTGGTGAATATAATATCTTGGCAAGCTGCTGCGACACAGTGCTTCCTCCCCCCGCACTTTTATCAAACAATAAACCGCGTTTTATAATAGCACGCGCCAAAGCATAGGCATCTATGCCCGAATGCTCGTAATAACGGGCATCTTCGGTCGCCACTAATGCTTCTACCAGATAAGGGGACAGATCGCTGTAATCGGAAAATATACGATTGTTTTTAGCCTGCGAATATGTACCCAGCTGTTTACCATCGGAAGAATATACCTGAGACGCATATTTATCTATCGGGTTTTCGAGGTCTTCCACATTCGGCATATAGCCTATTACACCTAAACTAATAAGCGCAAAAATAACCGTAATCAAAGCTATAACTCCGCCAAAGGCAATCCATAGCGCTTTTACGATTTTTTTAGGTGCATATTTGCTGAAAAAACCTTTCTTTTTCGATTTCGTTTTAGTTTTCTTATCCATATAAGTACAAAGTGTGTCGCTGCAAATTTAAGCAAAACGTTTCAATAATGTAGATAAAAAAACTTAAATGCTAAAAATGAGAATTATGGGGTAGCTGATAAACTTTTTCAACAATTCAATATGGTTGCATCTTGAAACATGTTCAATGTTTCTGTACTTTAACCGACACAGTATCAATAAAGCCATAACGCTCTACTGTCTCCTCCCCAGGCATTTCATTATACGCCCGATAAAAAACATATTTCTTATCTTTGTCTATCCCCTCGAAATACTCTCCTATAATCGCCCTTATTGTCAAATTTTCGGCTCTTAGAGCTGCGACATCCTCTATGTTGACATCCGATAAATATTGCACCATAGGAAAAAATCCTTCCTCCATATCTTGTGGATAGATATAGAATACTTCAGGCTTAGTTTCCAGTTTATCCAATACCACAGGCATTTTATATTTTGCATTAACTTCAGCTTCGACCTTATTGTAGAAATTACGAACCTCGTCTCCTTTTCCGTCTTCAATAAACTGACTTGGCTCTGAAAGCTTCATGGCTATAGATAAATAAAGAAATGCATCTATCAGATAGCCTTTATCATAACTGTCTTTTGCCAAATTATAATAATCCGTAAACGTTTTTTCATACAGGGTATATTGACGAAAAACGAGAGCATTTATTTTCCATTCGCTACCATATTTCCCGTATATAACCAAAACTATAATTTTATTGATCAAGCTATTCGGAATCAGTACCGAAACATATACTTTTTTATTCAGGGTATTATAATTAATTAAATAATCATTAGATGAAAGACTTGGGTGAATCACATTTGACGTTCCGGTAGTTGTATTTTCAACATAATATTCATCAAGTATCCTGTAAGTATCAAAATTGAAGTTACTATTAGCCTTAGCAAACAACTCATCCAGATCGGTGACTGAAATTACTCTCAATAAAGAATCAGACATCATAGCTCTGACCGCTCGGGTATCATCCTCTTTTATTGCATTGAATAGTTTATTGTTTTGTTGTTTAATTTCATTTCTCACTGTTGGATTTATATCATTATCTTTCCATACTACTGTTCCTCCTCCTGTACAATTTTGTAATAGCAGAACTATCAGAATCAAAGCATAATATTTAAAATTCCGGCAGAAAGTTATCATGATACTCAATTTAAATAATCTATAACATAAAAGAAGCTAAGTTAATTAAAAAATGAATAATAAGATCAAAAGAGGATATATAGATGTACCACCTTTTGATAACTGCAAACCGAATGTTTGTTAGTTTTTCGTTAAAAAAATATATAATTACCGACATGAAACTCTTTACGATAACCGAAACCGAAAGAAATGGCTATATTTATGAGAAGGACAAACTTGTCACTTCTTTCTTAATAAAATGGACTAAACTAATGTAAAATATTCGTATGGATAATAAAATTACTATTCACTGCACAAACACAAACGTTTACAGAGACTTTCAGGCCGGAACCGGTCTGATAGAGGTTTTAAAGGGATTCGACATTCAGGCCAAATCAAAAATAGTAGCTGCAAGAGTAAACAATAAAACAGAACCGCTCGATTACAGGGCTTATCATAACAAAACTGTACAGTTTGTAGACCTTACAGAGCCTACAGGCATGAGAACGTATGTACGTTCACTGTGTTTCTTATTGGCAAAGGCCGTCGCAGAACTACACCCCGATGCCGAATTCTACATAGAACACCCAATTTCTCTGGGCTACTATTGCAGAATAAGCAAGGTAGACAAAATAGATGAAAATACGATAAAGGCTATAAAAGCAAAGATACAGGAATATATAGATGCCGATATGCCGTTTGAAGGGATAGAAGAGGAAACTACAAAAGTAGTGCAGATGTTCAGAGACAGAGGATTTGAAGACAAAGCGATCCTTCTGGAGACATCGGGTGAACTATATTCTAAATATTACAGGATGGGCGACACTGTCGATTATTTTTACGGATGTCTCGTACCTTCTTCGGGCTACATACACCTGTACGATCTGGAGCTTTACAATGGAGGGCTGTTACTTCGTATCCCTAACCGCTCTAATCCTGTAGAACTGGAACCTGTGATTCCACAGCCGCAAATGTATAATGTGTATAACGAGCACCTGAAATTTCTGAACAT
This sequence comes from Dysgonomonas hofstadii, assembly GCA_040395895.1. Classification (GTDB taxonomy): domain Bacteria; phylum Bacteroidota; class Bacteroidia; order Bacteroidales; family Dysgonomonadaceae; genus Dysgonomonas; species Dysgonomonas hofstadii_A. Next base: position 152,186 of record JBEBPN010000002.1, on the reverse strand, counting down.
TATCGGACTGGATAATGTAGGTGATATGAATAAGGCTAATCAGTTGGGTAAAATGCCGGATGTGATAAAGATATCGGAAGCTTATCAGGAAAAAACGATTGCCAATATTGCCGAACAGATAGCAGCCAGAGCCGAAAGCGGGGTACGTGTCGTGCTTATTTCCGGCCCGTCATCGTCGGGTAAGACTACTTTCAGAATGAGACTGGAAGTACAAATGATGGTAAACCTCATAAAACCGGTAGGCCTGTCACTTGATAATTACTTTGTAGACAGGGATATGACTCCTCTGGATGAAGATGGCGGATTTGATTTTGAATCATTGTATGCGCTGGATATTCCGAAGTTCAACGAAGACCTCGAAGCCCTACTCAGAGGCGAGGAAATTTCATTACCTACTTTCAATTTCACTACCGGAAAACGCGAGTACAGAGGGGATAAATTAAAGCTTGAAGATCAGTCGATACTGGTCATTGAAGGCATTCACGGATTGAATCCGGAACTGACAGCAGGAATACCTGATTATCAGAAATTCAAGATATATGTATCGGCATTGACGACAATCTCTCTGGACAATCACAACTGGATACCGACAACAGACAACCGCCTGCTGCGCCGTCTGATACGCGATTATCAATACCGTAGTTATTCGGCTATAGATACTATATCGCGTTGGCCTAGCGTACGCAAGGGTGAAGACAAGTGGATATTTCCATATCAGGAAAATGCAGATGTAATGTTCAATTCGGCTATGATGTACGAATTTGCCGCACTACGCCGTTATGCCGAGCCTATCTTATCGCAGGTACCTAACAGCGCTCCCGAATATGCTGAGGCACATCGCTTATTGAAGTTTCTTAAGTATTTCAACTACATAAACGATAAGGAATTACCTCCGACATCGCTATTGCGTGAGTTCTTAGGAGGAAGCAGTTTTAAATATTAAGGATAAAATTAGAATAGAGGTTATGAATATAGCCTCTATTTTACTTCTTCTGAAGTTGGGAATATACTCTCTCCGCCATTGGCATAGGTATCATTTTGTAACTGCTGATTTTGCTCATGCAGTTCGAATATCTGATTGCGGAAATTAGTATTACAATGTAGCTTATTATAGGCTTCTTTAGCAGCCTTTTGCTGCGACTCTTTTTTAGAGTAGCCTGTACCGATTCCGGCTTGCAATCCCAGTATGGAAACAGATGTTTTGAATATAGGAGTATTCGCTTCATCAACAAAGCTATCTATCAGATCGAAGCTGACGGATATCTTCTGCTTCTGACTCCATTCTATAAGCCTCGATTTGAAATTGGCTTCAAGTTCGGCTACAGTATCTATATTGAGATGTTGTTGTATCAGCTTTTCAAATACAAATCGCTTTGCCGCACGGTAACCCTGATCGAGATAGATGGCTCCAATCAGTGCTTCCAGCGCATTGCCATACATGTGAGTATTGGGGGTAGTGCTTCGGGTAGATGTTTTCACAAGTTTGTCTATACCGAGTTCGAGAGCCAGCTTGTTTAGTGTATCGCGCTGTACGATCTTAGAACGCATATTAGTCAGAAAGCCTTCTTTCTTATACTCAAACTCTTTGAATACAATATCGGCTACAATAGCATCCAGAATGGCATCTCCCAGAAACTCGAGACGCTCATTGTTTATCCATCTGCCGTCCTTCATTTTTATAGAAGACGACTTATGTAGTAGAGCCTGTTCGTACAGTGTTATATTAAAAGGATAGAAACCGAGTATTTTGCAAAAAGACATATAAGGCTCCTTCCCTCTCTTAGGAAGAAGCCTTATACCTCGATATATCTTTTTAAGCACGGTGACTTATTTCTTAAACTTCTTTACAATTACGCAAGCATTGTGTCCGCCAAAACCGAATGTATTGGAAAGAGCCACATTGACTGTTCTCTTCTGAGCTTTGTTGAAAGTCAGATTGAGCTTATAGTCAATTTCAGGATCTTCATCCCCTTCTGTGAAGTTAATAGTAGGAGGCACAATGTCATTTTGTACAGCTAATATACAGAACATAGCTTCCAACGCTCCGGCAGCACCTAACAAGTGGCCTGTCATAGACTTAGTGGAACTGATATTCATTTTGTAAGCATGATCACCAAACACCTCTTTGATCGCCTTTATTTCCGAAGGGTCACCAACCGGTGTAGATGTACCGTGTACATTGATATAATCCAGTTCACTAGGATCCATTTGCGCATCCTGAAGTGCATTCCTCATCACAAGCTTAGCTCCCAAACCTTCGGGATGAGAAGCCGTGAGATGATACGCATCCGCCGACATTCCTCCACCGATTATTTCAGCGTAGATTTTAGCTCCACGTGCTAAAGCATGTTCCAACTCTTCAAATATAAGACATGCAGAGCCTTCACCGATCACAAATCCATCGCGACTGGCGCTAAACGGACGGGAAGCGGTCTGAGGTGAATCATTGCGTGTAGACAAAGCTGTCATTGCATTGAACCCTCCGACACCCGATACAGAGATTGCTGCTTCGGCGCCACCTACAACCATCACATCGGCCTTACCCAAACGAATGTGGTCGAAAGCTGAGATAGCACTATGTGTAGATGAAGCACATGCAGATACTGTTCCATAGTTAGGTCCGCGCAATCCATGACGAATAGAGATCAGTCCGGCTGCGATGTCCGAAATCATTTTAGGAATGAAGAACGGATTGAACTTAGGCCCCATGTCTTCGTGTGTAAAGTAGTATCCGACTTCCTCTTCAAAAGTTTTGATACCACCGATACCGGCTGACATGATAACCCCGATTCTGTCACAGTTCTCTTTTTCAAGATCGAGACCTGAATCTATAAGGGCTTCTTCCGATGAACCTATAGCAAGTTGTGTATATCTGTCGCATTTGCGAAGTTCTTTACGATCCATATAGATCGAAGGATCATAGCCTTTTACTTCGCATGCGAATTGTGTTTTAAATTTTGACGCGTCAAAATGAGTAATAGGTCCAGCCCCACTCATTCCTGCTATGGCATTTTCCCATGTAGTTTTTACATCGTTGCCAAGAGGAGTTACCGAGCCTAGACCTGTTACTACTACTCTTTTTAATTCCATAAGTTAATGTAGGAAAAAAGATTATTTTGCATTTGCTTCAATATAAGAGACAGCGTCTCCTACTGTAGCGATTTTTTCAGTTTGATCATCTGGAATAGAAATACCGAATTCTTTTTCAAATTCCATGATTAACTCTACTGTATCAAGTGAATCTGCACCTAAATCGTTTGTAAAGCTGGCAGTATCAGTTACTTCAGACTCTTCAACACCTAACTTATCAACAATTATTGCTTTCACTCTTGATGCTACTTCTGACATAATTTCTAGTTTTGATTAATAATAAATTTTTATTTCTAATTTTGTCGGTGCAAAGTAACAGTTTTTTATACATACGAAACAAATATTTTGCTGATAAAATAGTTAAAATTGCACATTTTTTTTGTTTGTGTGCAGATATGTATATTTATTTTAAATGATAAAACTAGCCATTTTCGCCTCCGGATCAGGCTCTAACGCCGAAAACATAGTTGAATACTTCAAAGGTGACAACTCGGTTGCTATTTCCCTTATTATATCAAATAAGGAAGATGCTTATGTCCACCAAAGAGCAAAAAAACTAAATATAGAATCTGCAACTTTCTCAAAGAACGACTTCTATACTACAGATAAAGTTTTGGAATTTTTACAACAGAAAAATATAGATTTCATCATACTTGCCGGATTTTTATTAAAGGTACCAACCAATCTTCTGGCTGCATACCCCGACAAAATAATCAATATACACCCTGCCCTATTGCCCAAATACGGAGGAAAAGGGATGTACGGCGACAATGTACACAAAGCTGTAGTAGCAGCCGGTGAAACCGAATCGGGAATTACGATACATTACGTGAATGAAAATTACGACGAGGGTGCCATCATATTTCAGGCAAAGTGTCCCGTTTTAGCCAACGATACATACGAAGATGTAGCCAACAAAGTGCATGCGTTGGAATACAAGCATTTCCCTGAAGTTATAGAAAAGTTATTGAAAGGATAAGTCCTTATCTTATTCAACCTCTACTTCATCATATTGGCTCTGCTCCCTTTCTTTTATCGCTCTTACAGATCTTTTGGGTTTCTTGGAGCTCGGCTCAACTTTTTTCTTTTCTACTTTAGTTTCCTGTTTCTTTACTTTCTGAACCGGAGTAGCCTGTTGTTGTACAGGTTCGCTATTTTGTTCACTTTTTCTGACAACAGGTATTGAACGCTGAACCGGAGCTGTAGTCGTAACAGTACCTGACGATTCGACAGGTTCTTCAACATTGACTCTCTGGTTATTTACAGTTCTGGACACCACACGGGTTCTGAACGGATTATTCTCTGTTGCAGCAGGAGCTGAAGTCGTTGCAGGAGTTGTAGTTGTTGCTGCCGGAACTGAGACTGGCGCTGAGGCAGGAGTTGCGACCTGCTCTTTTTCCTCCTGTACATCTATTATATTTTGTTGAGGAATAACCTCTTTTGCAGGCTTTTGTTGCTTTTTGCTCTTCTGAATAACAACATCATTATATTTGCCATCTTCAGTTTTTTCTCTTTTTACAACCGGAAGCGGTTTCAAATCCACTTTCTTCTTCTCTTTCAGTACCGTTTTCAGCTCTTTTGTTTCAGTCGAAGGGGCTGAAGAAACCTTTGGTGTGGGAGATACAGCCGGAGCAATAGGTTCGCCTCCATATATATATTCGTAAGCCTGCTCGGTCGGTATTTTTATCCGGTTGAGCGCCCTATCCGTTACCGTGTACCAGATTTCACCGTTAGGATTGCCCGATGCAGTCTCCGTAGCAATAATATCACGTTTCACTACTTCCGACGGATATAGCTGTACAGCTATAGATTGGGGAACCTCCACACCATTAATATAATAGGTAGGCTTATCTCCGAATTTTACATATTTAAGCGCCAATTCTTCTACAGTCGGTTCCTGTTCCTTCTGTACTATTTGCTTGGCGAGTGTTTGAGCTTCTTTTTCAACTTTGCGGCGATCCCTGTTTTTTTTTGCTATCCAAAAAGCCAGAGACTCATTGTTTTCATTATTGACTTTTCGTTCACGTTCTACCTCCTGCAAAAGTTGATCTATATCGAGAGCAGCTTCTTCAAGACTATTATAATTGGAATTTATATCGGAGAATATCGAGTCTGCCTCGCCATTTCCCGAACGAAAAAGGAATTTAGAGTATTCATCGTCTAGTCCGCTACCAACGGTATTTACCACTTTGGTAACTTCGCCTGTAGTAACTTTATATGTTTTTTTACCAATCTGTTCCGCCTCCCTTTTGGTTACAGGCTTTAGCCTCTGACCGACTGCAAACAATGGGAAAAGTAACATAAGGGATAGCAATATTATATATTTGCTTGTATTCATTTGTGTTTTGTTTTTTTAGAAGTTTTCAGTTTCTATACAATGAGCCTAATTTATATATTTGGCAAATATACAAGTTTTTTCTTGAAAGAGATTTGTACTTACAAAATTTAGCATAAATAGCACGTTTTTTTGAGTTTCCCGAACTGCTTAGAATGGCTATGATCATGGCTTAATCGAAAAAGGTAACAAAAGTAACACATTTGCACCGTTTTTATATCTGTTACTTTATCCTCTACAATTTTAACTAAAACCTGACTAACAATATTCGACGAAGCGAAAGCGAGTCAATTATCAATCGACAACACGAAGGCGAGGCAAAGCTAACATTATATATTGCTCTCTTTAGCCTTCCTTTGGGGAGGTATGGAGGGGCTGCTGCTAACCGACATATAGATAAACTCAACCGTTTTTGATAAAAAAAGGGCGTCTATACAACACCCTCTTATCTAAAATCTTTACAATATTATCAATTCAGAAAACTCACTTTTCCTGTCTCCATATCGTATACACCACCTACTATTTTAATCTCGCCGTTCTTTTCCATTTCTTTCAGGATAGGACTTTTAGTCCTGATCTCATCAATGGCATTGTGCACATTATGATCGCAAACTGCTTCTACAAATGCCGGATTTTTTGATGTTGTTTCGCCTTTAAATCCTGCTTTCGCCTTTGTTATTGCCGGCTTCACTTTCGACAGCAGTGTCGTAATATTACCTAGTTTGACATCATCTATAGCTGATTTTACGGCTCCGCAATGTTCATGCCCCAATACGACTACCAACTTAGAACCTGACACCTTACACGCATATTCGAGACTGGCCAGAATATCGTCGTTTACCACATTACCTGCTACACGAGCGACGAAAATATCTCCGATACCACGATGAAAAACATCTTCTACCGGCACACGCGAATCGAGGCACGACAATACCACCGCTTTAGGATATTGTCCCATAGCAGCATCGCGCACACGTTGCGAATTGTTACGTACTGTAAGGTTATCATTTACAAACTCCTCATTTCCCTCTTTCAGTATATCGAGTACCTGTTGAGGGCTTAGCTGGCTCTGCTGTTCTTTGGTAAGGACAGTATTGGTGAGGATATGGCTCTTTTCTATTTCGACCATATTGCTGTCCGACTTGTTCGTTTCTACTTTAGAGCCATCGCCAGCAACACAGGAGTTTAGAGAAAACGTCAGTAAAAGCGTAGCTATTGCTCCTGATAAGGTCATTGAAATTTTTTTCATAAAAATTTTGATTTTTAATTTTGTGCGTTGTGCATTTATTACAATACAAAAGTATAACCGCACTTTCAAAAACCTTTTATCCCGTAATTATTTTTATGAATTGAATATATCCGGTAACAAAACGCCTATGGTTAAGTTAATCTTATATTATTTGTAATTTTATATTAACGGCATACCCAGACTTTCTGCTTCTACACGCATTTTCTGAGGCCATATTCCGGCCTGTATCTCTCCGATATGCCCTTTACGCAGATAAAACATACACAGCCGTGACTGTCCTATACCGCCACCTATCGACTGAGGTAATTCGCCATCGAGTAATCGTTTATGAAAATATAATTCCTTACGGTCTTCCAAACCTGTTATCTTCAACTGTTCGAGTAATACTTCTCTATTTACACGAATACCCATCGAGGATAATTCTACCGCCTGCCCCAATACCGGATTCCAGACAATAAGATCCCCGTTCAGGCCTTTATAGCCATTCTCGGATCTGGTAGTCCAATCGTCATAATCGGGAGCACGCCCGTCATGAGGTTTACCATTGCTCAGTTTTCCACCGATACCTATAATAAATACAGCTCCGTATTCTTCTGCTATCTTATTCTCGCGCTCTTTCTCCGTCAGTTCCGGATATTTCAGCAATAATTCTTCCGAATGTATAAACGTGATTTCGCACGGTAAGATCGGAGTTATAGCCGGAAATATCTCGTAAACCAGATATTCGGTACGTACCAAAGCTGCATATATCCGCCTTACTACTTCTTTCAGAAATTCTATATCACGGTTATTCGGCGACATCACCATTTCCCAGTCCCACTGGTCTACATAGAGTGAATGCAGGTTACCCAACTCCTCGTCGGCTCGTATTGCATTCATATCGGTATAGATACCGAAACCTTCATTTATATGATAGTCTGCAAGGGTCAGGCGTTTCCACTTTGCCAATGAGTGAACGATCTCGGCGCGTTCGTCACCCATATCTTTTATCGGGAAATTTACGGCACGTTCTACGCCGTTCAGGTCATCGTTTATACCCATACCTTTGAGGACAAATAAGGGTGCTGTTACACGTCTTAGTCTGAGCTCTGAAGATAAATTCTGTTGAAAAAAGTCTTTTATTTGCTTGATTCCCATCTCTGTCTGCTGAAGATCAAGCACAGCATGGTATCCTTTAGGTTTGATTAAGTAGCTCATTATTATATATTATATCATTTTACTGTCAAATATTCCACAAAGTTAGCCTTAAAACATTAATATGAAAATATTTTACATAAAATTTTCACATTTTGATTTTAATATATCAACAAAAAAAGCCTTCTGAAAATTCAGAAGGCTTTTTTTACAGATCAGATGTTCCGTTATTTTCTCAGGATATACAGGTCAGCCATATCTCCGGTAATTTTTTTACCTTCCATATCGAGCTGAGTCAAAGTGTTCTCTCCAACGAAATATTGACTAGGAGCATCTTTAATACCATCCAAGATCACGGTATTGCCTTCAACATTCCATGTATATTTACCTTTTTCTTCAGTGTTACCGCTTTCTTTACCTACATATTCGGTTTTCTTTGTATAAGTACTGTCTTCGAGTGTGACAGAGACAATCATACCTTCTCCGCTCGCTGTAGGGATTTTTCCTACATATACACCTTTGTAGTCGAGTGAATTTTTAGCATTATGACCGTCTTTTACATTTTTAGCAATTTCAGAGAATTCATCTACAGAAGCTTGTTCTTCCTGATTTTTTTGCGTATTACCACCGCAGCTATATAAAAAAGCTGCTGCCGCGATAACCATTAATAACTTTTTCATTTTCCTTATTCTTTTTTAGGTTCATTGCTATGCACTTTAACCTCATAACCCAGCTTTTCGATAGCAGCTTTGAGATTATCGGCAGTTGTCTGACTTTTCTTAAACTCTATTTCTACAGTCTTTTTAGCCAGATCTACTTTCATATCGGTTACGCCTTTTTCAAAGGCAATATTCTTCTCAATACGTTTTTGGCAGTTTTCGCAAGTCATAGATACATCAAAAACAACCTTTTCTTTGTCATTTACTGTTTTTTTACTTTGTGCCGACAGGCTCAACCCTGCTCCAAGCATCAGTAAAACCGTAATTAAAAATACTCTCATATTCATAGTTTTCTTATTTAGTGTTATTATAATAACGTTATTTATTCGATAAAGTTTACAAAAATATCATTTATCCCATATCACACAAGCATGTTATCAGATTTCTATCACCATAGGCATTATCGACACGCGCTACATTTATCCAGAATTTATTCTGTTTTACAAATTCGAGCGGATAAGCTGCTTTTGAACGCGGATAAGCATGATTCCATTCGTCTGCACAGATTTCGTACTCAGGGTGAGGTGCATTTACCAGCACATTGTCTTCTTTAGTATATGTACCGTTTTCCACTTCTTTTATTTCCTCCCATATCTGGTTCATCGTATCTACAAAGCGATTAAGCTCGGCAAGGCTTTCACTTTCAGTTGGCTCTATCATCAATGTACCATGTACAGGAAACGATAACGTAGGCGCATGGTAACCATAGTCCATCAGGCGTTTAGCAATATCAGACTCGGTGATGCCCGAAGCATCTTTTACCTTACGGCACTCAAGTATAAGCTCGTGCCCTACCCTTCCGGTCGTACCTCTGTATACTACACCGTAAGTATCTTTGAAGCACTCGGCCAGATAGTTTGCATTCAGTATCGCTATTTTAGTGGCATGTGTTAGTCCCTCTCCGCCCATCATACGGATATATCCGTAAGTGATCGGCAATATGCCTGCACTACCATAAGGTGCTGAAGCCACTGTGTTCACAGTGCTTCCATCCAGTTCAGGATGGTGAGGAAGGAACGGAATCAGATGTTCGGCTACACAGATAGGCCCTTCACCCGGACCACCGCCACCATGAGGTATGGCAAATGTTTTATGAAGATTAAGGTGACAAACGTCTGCCCCGATGAATCCCGGATTGGTAAGTCCTACCTGAGCATTCATATTTGCACCGTCCATATATACCTGTCCACCACGCTCGTGTACGACTTTGCACATTTCTTTGATCTCTTTCTCGAAGATTCCGTGTGTAGACGGATATGTGATCATACAGCCTGCCAGATTATCCTTGTGCAAATCTGCTTTTGCCTGCAGGTCTTCGAGTACGACATTTCCGTGTGCGTCGCAGTCTACAGTTACAGTTTCATATCCGGCTTGTATAGCGGAAGCAGGATTCGTCCCGTGAGCCGATGCAGGTATCAGTATTATATTACGGTGTCCCTGCCCTATGCTCTCCTGATATTTACGGATTGTCATTAATCCTGCATACTCTCCTGCCGCACCGGAATTTGGCTGAAAGCTCACCCCTGCAAAACCTGTAATTTCTTTCAGATATTCGCCCAACTCACCTATCAGCTCAGTATACCCCTGTGTCTGCGATTCGGGAGCGAACGGATGGATATTCTGGAAACCGCCCAACGACAATGGCAACAACTCAGATGCTGCATTCAGTTTCATAGTACACGATCCTAGAGAAATCATAGAATGTGCCAATGATATATCTTTTCTGTCAAGACGCTTAATGTAGCGCATCAGTTCAGTTTCTGTATGATACAAGTTAAATACTTCGTGTTGCAGGTATTCGCTCTTACGCAGGAAGTTATCGGCAATCGTATTTTTCTCAGGCAGATCATCTATCATATACACTTTCATACGTTCTACTGCCAGTGAGAATACCGCTAACAATTCGTGCGCTTTGTATTCGGTGATCGTTTCATCGATACTGATACCAACTTCTCCTCCTTCGTAATAGCGAAGATTGATGTCGCGCATTTCAGCATTTTCGCGCACAGTATATTGTGAAACGCCGCTTGGCAAAGCGATTTTCAGTGTATCAAAATATTGTTCATTTAGGACAGTGTAGCCAAGTTCTTTCAATTCGTCTGCAACAAGGGCTGTAGCCGAGTGAATACGCTTCGCTATTTCTTTCAGTCCTTTAGGCCCGTGATATACAGCGTAGAAGCCTGCCATAGTAGCAAGTAATGCCTGCGCAGTACATATATTAGATGTTGCTTTCTCACGTTTGATGTGCTGTTCGCGAGTTTGCAATGCCATGCGGTATGCAGCTTTTCCGTAAGCATCTTTCGATACTCCGATAATACGTCCCGGAACATTGCGTTTATAGTCTTCTTTTGTAGAAAAGAATCCCGCAGAAGGCCCTCCGTAGAACATAGGAACACCGAATCGCTGGCTGCTACCGAATGCTATATCAGCACCCCATTCGCCCGGAGGAACAAGTAGCGTCAGAGCCATCAGGTCTGTAGCTACTGCTACTTTACAATCGGCTTCGTGCACTTTCTGAGCGAAAGCTGTATAGTCTGCAATATTTCCGTTAGAATCGGGATATTGGACGATAGCTCCGAAGAATCCGTCTTTGATGTCTACCGTACGATAATCGCCTACGACAACCGTTATGCCCTGTGGAGCCATACGTGTATTGATAACAGCTAATGTCTGAGGGAAAATATTCTTATCTACAAACAGTTTATTTACTTCATTCTTGATCTGATCGCGGCTGCGAAGCGCGTGCATCATTGAGGCGGCTTCTGCTCCGGCAGTAGCCTCATCGAGCAGCGAACAGTTCGACAGCGGCAAACCAGTCAGATCGCTTACCATTGTCTGAAAATTCATCAATGCTTCCAAACGTCCTTGCGATATTTCGGCCTGATATGGTGTGTAAGATGTGTACCATACAGGGTTTTCAAATACATTACGGAATATAGGGGCAGGACAAACGGTATCGTACCAACCCATACCGATATAGGATGCACATATACGGTTCTTGGATGCCATCAAGGCCATCTCTTCGGCATACTCGTGCTCACTCAATGCTTCGGGAAGTTTCAATCCGTCCTGAAGCCTTATATTTTGAGGAATAGTCTGATCAATCAGTTCATCAAGGGATTTTACCCCGATTTTTTCCAACATTACTTTTTCGTCTTCTGCACTGACGCCAATGTGGCGATGTTGAAATCTCTCGCTTTTCATGTATTTTATCGGTTTATTGTAAATAAAAATTACTTTTAATTTCGTCTTTTATGGTTGTTAACGGACCATGCCCTGAATAGATAACCGTATCGCCGGGCAATGTCAGCAGTTTTTCTTTAATACCGGTTATCAGTTGCTGATGATTTCCTCCGGCCAGATCGGTACGTCCGACACTGCCTCTGAACAGCACATCTCCGGCAAATACACAACCTGCATCCTGATTATAGAATACAATACTGCCCGGAGAATGTCCCGGAATCTCAAGCACGATAAGACGCTGGTTACCGAAGGTTACCACATCGTTCTCGTTCAGGTATTTTCCTATTTTGGGTACTTGTCCGGCTTCGTTATTGAATCCGAACATTTCTAATTGTTTCGGTAACTGTTCTAACAGGAACTCATCGCCTTTGTTAGCTTCTGTTTCGAGATGAAACTGCTCGTATATAAAGTTATTCCCGAATACATGATCGAAATGCAGATGTGTATTCAACAGATGCTTCACAACTAAATCATTGTCAAGAATAAAATTAAGAAGCAGGGCTTTTTCGCCTGGGAAGAAACATCCGGGATCTATAATAACGCACTCTTTGGTTTCGTCATACGCTATATAGGTATTTTCGCTAATCGGGTTAAACTCAAATATTTTTACATTCATATATTATCCAATAGCTTTCTGATAAAAAACGACCTAAAGATATAACTTTTTTCGACGCAAAACTAGCCAAATTCGGTTATAAGTTATGTTATAATTATACAAAAAGGCAGTATCAATGTATTGACACTGCCTCCCGATATGAATAGAAATAATTTAATATCCTGCTGTAAAGCGTTGATGTGAGAACTTGTGGTTTTCCAATTCGTCTACCACAGCCACCGCCAGATCTTCTACCGACAATGTAGATTCGCCGTCTGCCCCGAATACGGGCTCGTCCGTACCTGTGCGGTATTTTCCGGTGCGTCCGATTTTAATTCCCTGATGCATATTGATAGCCGGCGAGAACATCGTCCAATCCAATGCTGTTTCTTTTTTCAGCACATCAAGGTAGTTGCGGGCGGCTGTAGCTCCGGGCTTGATGCTTTCAGGGAAATCGTCTCCATCTACTATCTGCTGACCGTCTATGTACAGGCTGCCTGCTCCTCCGATAACGACATAGCGTTTTACTCCTGCTTCTTTCACCGCCTGCTGAATAGCTTCCGAGCCTTTCATAAAGTCGTCATAAATATTAGGGTTTGACCAGCCTGCATTGAATGCACTCAATACCACATCGTTTCCTTTTATCACTTCGGCTAAAGCTTTTGTGTCAGTTACGTCCACTGCCACTACTTTCGGTTTTCCGTCTTTTACGGGAATCTTTTCTACCGAACGCGCTAAAGCTGTCACGTCATAATTTCTACTTAATAATTCCTGCAATAGGTGTGAGCCTACAAATCCTGTTGCTCCGATTAATGCTACTTTCATATATCTTTGTTTTTACGGGTTTAAAACTGTATCAAACAAGATTACAGTTTGTATTAAAAAAATAATTATTCAAATTTTCGGGTAAATTCAGCCAATGTCTGCTTCCCTAACATACTTAACATTGTATTTTCTGCTTCCATACTCAGACTATGCAGATGTTCGTTTATCTGCCGTCCGACAGGGCAAGCGGGATTGGGTGAAGCCAATTCATTTCCCAACAGGCTCTGCGAACTTACTATCCGGTAAATATCTGACAGATATATTTCGTTCGCAGGCTTGGCAAGCATACTGCCGCCGTTCTTACCTTCCTTACTTATAACAAATCCATGTTTGCGAAGGTTTGATAGTTCTTTGCGTACCAATACAGGATTAATATTCATACTGCCTGCCAGATAGTCGGAGGGCATCCACTCTCCGCTGTTGCCAGCCAACAAAACAAGAACATGTATCGATATTGAAAATCTGCGATCGCCCATACTGTAATATTTTTTATTACAGTACAAAGGTAATGATATTTTTCATTCTACAAATAAAATAACTGCAAATTAATTATTTCTTGATTCTAATAAAATATAAATTGAGTTCATTCGTCAAAAATAATAGATAGGTTATTATTCAACTATTAAATGACGAGAAAGATGAAAACAAGTATTACCAATATTGAAAAGTCATTGAAAAGATTATACAGATTTATAGTATATAAGCTTTTGAAGGAATTAAATCTGGAATGGACTCTAAAGCCTCAATTCAAAACGGCATATATCGGGCATGGCAGGTCTGAGGAAAGATACAAACTGGACAGCTTCGAGCTAACAGCTATCTAACAAAATGTGCAGACTCTCAGATCAGCACATAAACTATTTTCTTTGTTTTAAAATATTCTTCTTCAAAAAACATAGACAGGTCATCGGCTTCGGCTGCTTTCTTAAATGGGTTCATCTCACTGTCGAGATTTCCACCTTTGAGACAGATAATACCATTCGGCAGTGCGTTGTGCTGATCTTTCAACACGTTTTTGCGAACGATCTTCACCAGATCGGGTAAAGGCATCACAGCACGGCTGACTACAAAGTCGAACTTCTCTTTTACTTCCTCTGCTCTGCAATGGCGGAATTCTATATTTTTCAGTCCGATGGCATTAGATACCTCCGTAGCTACTCTCACTTTTTTGCCAATACTGTCTACAAGCAAGAACTGACATTCAGGAAATAGTATGGCAAGTGGTACACCGGGAAAGCCTCCTCCTGTACCTACGTCCATAATCTGGCTACCATCGGTAAACTGTATAAGTTTTGCAATGGCAAGCGAATGAAGCACATGGTGTGTATAGAGATTTTCTATATCCTTACGCGAAATCACGTTTATTTTAGAATTCCAGTCGGCATACAAGTCATACAAAGCGCCGAACTGAGCCTTTTGAGCATCAGTGATATCGGGAAAATACTTGAGTATTATATCTATATTCATTATTATTTTCTGAAAAGAACAGCGATAGGAGAATCGTCTTTCAATATATTCTCAACTTCGGTATACGACAGGAATATCTTTATTTCGCCCAATGATGGTGCGGAATATTCTCCCGGATTGATAATGTAAGTAATACCTTTATCGTCCACATAGAAGTTATTATTAGACGATACGTCTTCTATTCCCCAATAGCCGAATTCGAGCAGATCGTCCGGTTTTTGCACCTTATTCTGCTCTACAATTTTATGCACAAGGATTGAATTCAACGCTTTTTTATAATCCGGTTTGAAAATATCCTGCTCGTTCAGCATAGTTCCGGTCTTGAGGTCGATCACTACATTGCGATAGGCTGTAGATGAATTGGCTCCACCCTTGTAATCCATTGAAGACACCTGATAAGACAAAATCCCTGACATATCGTACAGAACTTTGCTATCGAGCGTTTTATAATAAGAGAAATAGTCTTCGGAATCCCCCGAATTTTCCCAATCGGGGAACTGCTCTTTCGCATCCCGCTTATAATTCTCAATATAATCGGTGACATAGGTATTTACCCCATCCACCGGACTCATTTTCTCATATTTCTCATCCTCCATCAATACAAAGTTTAATTCACCTTGCACTTTTGCCAACATGGTGGTATCTGCATATTTTACAGGATATATATAGCGAACTTTGAGTGAGCATGAAGGTTTGGTAGAATCGTTGTCCAAATGATATACCTGCGATACCGAGATGGAATCATATACGATATCGTTAGACGAATGAACCGGCTTATCAGTCTTACACGCCTGAAATACAGACATGAAGAATATGATAACAGTCAATTTGAGTAGAATGATTTTCATGTGTACGTTGTCTTTTATATAAGTGCAAATATACGATAAAAAGGAAGAATGCCATTTTTATATTAAACAATTTTCTGCCACAAAAGTATATGAATATTCACACAATGAAAATAAAGAAGCTATCGCCCTCTGACACAAGCGATAGCTCCACGAAACAAAAAAAGAGTCTATTTTAGTTGTAATTGCTTCATATCTCCCGAAGGGGTTATAATATTATACAGTGTATTCTTCTCTTTATCTCCACGTTTGTATTTTGTCACAATGCTATATGACAACTGCACGACCGGTTCTGTTACCACAGGGTTTAGAACTACATCATAGTGGCTGTAGTCTAGTGGCTGATAATAGCGGGAGGTGATTTTCGACACTTCGGTTACAGTTTTTTTCTTTGCCACATTGAGTGACGGCCGGGAAAATGCCTGATAAGTATTGTAACGCGATGGAGGATATGCTGTCGTAAAGTTGTCCGCTACACTTTTTTCCATCGAATCCAGATTGATACCGATCAATTCATAAGTTGCTGCTTTCTTCTTTAGTTCTTCAATACATTTCTGGCGCAGGCTATCACGTAACTGCTGCATATTGTCAATATAATATTCAACTTTTACAATATCATATATTTCCGATTCTAAAGCCGCTGTTGTGATCATATCTATCTGAGACGATTCTGTAAACAACACTGACACATTCTTTTGCATTTCGTATCCGGATGGTATTTCGTTATACGACTTACTAAATATTTTAGATTCTGACTGAATGTCGTATCTGGGAACAAATGACACCAGATCTATCTTTACATTTTCATTTCCGATACCTTGTCCACTCAATTTATTCTTAAATGTCCGTATACGTTCATTCATCATACCGTCTACATCGGTAAAGGTCTCTCCTGCCTGAACAATATTGAATATGGCAACATAACTGTCGGCCACTATATTCATCAATCCATTCACCTGTGCCAATATTTCATTATCGTTTGCAATAACAGCATTACTAATTACCCCCTGATTTCTGCCGGGCACAGTAAATTCCTGCTGATTATTATACATATAGTTTCCCAGTGCCGCCTGAGCAGACATACCAATAGTAAAGAATGATAAGAATACTGATAAGATACCGTATTTTTTCATAGCTGTTATGTTTATACTATTATTTACCGATTGTGTATCCTTTTTCCTTTGCCAGGGCCAGAATAGATTCGTTGATAGCTTTACCCAGATCATCACCTGTAGCATCTCCTTCTTTTTTCTTTTGTTCATCGATATATTCCTGACGTTTTTTTGCCAGATCATTGATTTCTTTCTGAATAGCAGTTCTTTCGGCTTCTTTCTCTGAAATTAGTTTTTGCAGATCTTCTTTCGATTTATTCTGCAACTCTTTAGGGAGATCCGACTGCTTGATCTCAGCCAAAGCGTTCTTGTCTTCTTTTACCCTGTCTACCAAATCCCACGATCTATTATCATAAACAGCACTCAGCTTGCTCACAGTCCGTTCTGCCATATTGGAGGCAGAGATTCCTTTTGCATTGCGGTCTTGTATCATCTGGTTTTCTTTACGGGCATATCCCATACTGCCGTAACCGATATAAGTGGCATTCAATCGTTCATTGCACAGGCCTATTCTGTCATCATACGGTGTGTCGTAGTGACGAACCCGTATATTGTGATCAATATTGAAGAACTTACCTTTTCCTCTTACAGCACCATCACGCCACATACCTTCTATGCCTTCACCCTGACGTCCGCAATGAATGGTATGTATGTAGATGCCTTTTTCCAGAGCATTGGCTATTGCTGTTTTATAAGAAATACCACCCTGTGTGAACGGCTCATTACCTGCAATATATATAAGCTTCATATCCGAGCGGCTGTTTCCCCAATCCAATCGTCTTACTGCTCTGTCTATCACAGCTCCGCAATATTCATCACCACCATAGGTCGTTAGAGCGAATAGCTTTTCGGAGATCAGATCCAGATCGGAAGTCAGTGGTGTAACCTGCCGTATGTAATCTGCCGATGCAGGTATATTATTATTGCCATATTCATATATTGCAATTTCTATACGTGGTGTTTTACCGTTAAATTTTAGCGTAGTCAATGTGTTTACAATATTCCACAGGCGGGCTTTTGTTTGCTCTATCAGTCCATCCATACTGCTCGATGTATCGAGAAGGATTGCCACCTGTATTTTTGTCTCAGGGGTCTTAGCTTGTTCAGTTTCTGTTTCCCTGGCTACACTATTTTCCGTTACCGTTGCATGTGTGTCACTGAAGGCCATTGTTGCAAAAGCAAACAATATTGAGCCTAATAATATTAACCTTTTCATATTTTGTTGTATTTTTATTGGTTGCCTGTTCAAATGTATAGTGTTAAAAAATGATTTTCAGGGCAGAATGGGTGAACCGCTGTTTTCAGTTGGTGAAACATTAGGTATAAATATTTTAAAAGTATTTACTTTACATTCTCAAATAAACCGTTAGCGATGACACGTCTGAAATATATTCTCATACTCCTGTTCTGCCTCACAGCATCAGTTTGCTGGGGGCAAACTGTAGTTGGGAGTAGAACTGTAGGAAAAGAAAGCCTGCAACAGGTTTCGGATGCTATAGAGAAGGGAGAATCGGACGAAACGGTAGCCGAAAGTTATGAGAAACTGGCTAAAGACCTGTCTGCTAAGGGTGAGTATGCCAAAGCTGAGGACTACTTCAACAGGGCAAGGAAACTGTATGAAAAATTGAAAGACACTGAAAAGATAGCTCGTGTAGACCGCGAACTGGCTAAAGCACAGGAAGCACAAAAGAAATTCGACATAGCAGCTGTAAGCTTTAGAAGAGCAGCATCAAATACAGTGAGTTCTTCTATGAAAAAAGCTAATTTTGGCGATGCAAAAAGAGTTGAACTTCACGACAGTCCTCAATCACAAAAATATTATTTAGGTCAAAATGCCGATTTATTTGCAAAGGAAAATAAGAAAGATGAATTGGCATTCAACTATCAACAACAAGCCGAAGTGAGCCGCAACCTCAACAATAACGAAGATGCTATCGGCTATTTGAACATGGCTTTAGAGGAAGTAAAAGACCGTCCCGAACTGACCAATCAGATAAAAATGGATATAGCGAGCACTTATGCCGAAAGCAAGCAACTCGATAAAGCAATAGAGATAAATAAAGACCTGATAGCCGATGCCCGCAAGGTGAACGATACCAGAACAGAAATTAAACAACTGCAAACACTGTCGACTAATTATATCGAGGCAAACAAACAGGAGGAAGGGATTTCGGTGTTGCAGGAAGCTTATTCTATAGCGATAGACAAAGGTCAGACACTGGATGCAAAAAACAGTCTCGAACTATTGGTAGAACAGTACAAACGGATAAAGCAACCACAAAAAGCACTCGAAGCGTATGCCGATTTTGTAAGCAAGCTCGAAAACCTGATCAAAGGAGACAGTACCCTGATAGATGAAAAGTTCTTTCAGGTACAGGAAGAGAAAATACTGCAACTGGAAAAGGAACGGGCACTGAAAGATGAACTGATAACAAAGCAGAATACATTCAACTATGTGCTCATTGCCGTAATTGTACTTATTCTTATATTCCTGCTACTGATAGCGAAAGCCTTGTATTCCATCAAGAAAAAGAACAAGCGGATAGCCTTGCAATCATTACGCCGCGAGATGAATCCGCACTTTATTTTCAACAGCCTCAACAGTGTGAATCAATTCATTGCACAAAACAATGAACTGGAAGCAAACAAATACCTGTCGTCCTATTCTAAGCTGATGCGCAATATAATGGAGAATTCCAACAAAGACTTTGTTTCGCTATCTGCCGAAATGGAGCAGATAAAGGAATATCTCGATCTGGAACATATGCGCTTTCACGATAAATTCGATTACCGCATAGATATTGACGAAAATATAGACTCCGATGCCACGTTCATTCCGAATATGCTGATACAGCCGCAACTGGAAAACGCCATTTGGCACGGTTTACGATACAAAGAGAAAAAGGGATTCCTCTCTCTGGCAATAGAAACCAGAAGAAACCAACTTCTGGTGATTATTGAAGATACCGGTATAGGATTAAAAAAGAGCCAGGAACTGAAAACCAAACACCAACGCGAACATAATTCGCGGGGATTGAACAATACGCACGAACGCATCAAATTGCTTAATAGTCTGTACGGAACAGATATTTCGATAGATATATCCGAAAAAGAAGGCGGTACAAAGACCGGTGTGATCGTTGTTTTATACTTTCCGGTAATGAATAAGAATATGCTATGAATACCCTGCAAAAAATAAAAAGTGTAATCGTAGAGGATGAATCGGCTGCCCGTGAAGCGCTCAAAAACTATCTGACAAAATATTGCCCTCAGATAGAGATTGCAGGTGAAGCGCATAACTGTAAGGAAGCTATTCCATTGTTGCACGAGTTAGAACCACAACTTGTATTTCTCGATGTAGAAATGCCGTTCGGCAATGCTTTCGATGTGCTCGAAGGATGCAAAGACCTTTATTTTGAAACGATCTTTGTCACTGCTTTTTCAGAATATTCACTCAGAGCACTCAACCAAAGTGCAGCCTATTATCTGTTGAAACCCATAAGTATCGAGGAACTCATTCTGGCAGTGAATAAAGTACAGCAGCATATTATAAACAAAGAGATTTTCAATCGCAACAGGATATTGGTAGAGAATTTCAGAGAGAATAAGCCCGAAAAACAACAGGTAATACTACCCACACTCGAAGGCTTTGAAGTGGTAAGGATGGAAGATATTATCCGACTGCAAGGCAATGGGAATTTTACCGATATTTACCTGAAAGACAAAACAAAGAAGATGGTCTGCCGTTTCCTGAAACACTTCAGTGAGATACTACCCTACCCTTTTCTGCGTGTACACAAATCGCACATTATCAATGCTGATTACATCAAGTCATATCACAAAAATTCAGGTGGATACGTTACGTTGGATGATGGAACCGAAATAGAGATATCGTCCAGCTATAAAGACGAGTTTTTGAGATTGTTTAAAAACTAAGCAACAAATAATATTTATTATCCTATTTTACCTCCCTGCATAATTACCCTCAATCCTGCATTATCCATTCTTAATTACATAATACAACAAACAGACTCTTAAAATTCAAGAAAAAACTCCTGTCTATCTCATTTAATAAAGAAAGGTATTTATTAAAAGAAGAATTATGGCTAACTTGCGGCCGTTTTCGGCACAACCTCTTCTCCGGCTGTGCTTTTATTTACTAAACACCGTCTAATGAAGGATTTTATTACACTGATCAGGCGATTTATTCCCCCATACAAGAAACAAGTAGGGCTAAATATATTTTTCAATATATTAAGCGCCATACTCAACGTATTTTCGTTTGCCTTGATCATCCCTATTCTGGAAATACTTTTCAAAGTAGATAAGAAAGTATATGAATATACGCCAATGGCAAATTATTTTGATTTCGGAGCATTAAAGAACAATGCGTATTTCTATTTGAACCAGATTATGGAAACTCATTCAGGCGGATTGGTTTTACTCCTGATCGGGCTTGCTCTCACCTTAATGACAGGCCTTAAAACACTGACAACATACCTTAGCGGATACTTTATCATAGATGTACGCACCGGAGTTGTACGTGATATACGAAAACAGATAAACGACAAAATACTGTCTCTGCCATTGGGCTTTTTCTCCAATGAAAGAAAGGGTGACATTATTGCCCGCATGACAGGAGATGTAGGCGAAGTAGAAAGCTCGGTAATGAGTTCACTCGATATGGTAAGTAAGAATCCTATTATGATTCTGGTATATCTTACCGCCATGTTGATTATCAGCTGGCAACTCACGTTATTTGTATTTATCCTGCTCCCTATATCGGGATACATTATGGGAAAAGTAGGTAAAAGCCTCAAACGCAAATCGGTAGAAGCCCAAAACTTCTGGGGGCAACTGATGTCACAAATAGAAGAAACTCTGAGTGGTTTGCGTATCATCAAGGCATTCAATGCCGAGCAAAAAATGACAGACCGTTTCGACAAGGCGAGTAATATTTTCCGCGATATGTCGAACCGTATAGCCCGCCGTCAGCAAATGGCACACCCTATGAGTGAGTTTCTCGGTACTATCACGATTGTACTTGTTCTTTGGTTCGGAGGCACTCTTATTATTGATAACAACAGCAGTATGACAGGAGCTAGTTTTATATACTATCTCACAATATTCTACCTGATCATCAATCCCGCAAAAGATTTATCTAAATCGATATATGCAATACAGAAAGGAATGGCTTCGGTAGAACGTATAGATAAAATACTACTGGCAGAGAATAACATAAAAGATCCTGAGAACCCGAAACCACTTACATTCAACAACGAGATTACATACCGCAATGTCGAGTTCAAATACGAAACCAACTGGGTAATAAAAGATGTAAGCCTTACCATTCCGAAAGGAAAAACAATCGCACTCGTAGGACAATCGGGATCGGGAAAATCGACAATGGCAGACCTTCTTCCCCGTTTCTATGATGTGAATAAAGGTGGAATTTATATAGATGATGTAAACATAAAAGAGGCGAAAGTACACGATGTGCGTGCACTGATGGGGAATGTCAATCAGGAAGCGATCCTGTTTAATGACACTTTTTTCAACAATATATCTTTCGGTGTAGAAGGTGCTACAATGGAACAAGTGATAGAAGCGGCGAAAGTAGCCAATGCGCATGAATTCATCATGGCTACCGATAAAGGATACGACACCAGCATCGGCGACAGAGGTGGTAAACTATCCGGCGGACAACGTCAGCGCGTAAGCATTGCCCGCGCCATATTGAAAAACCCACAGATATTGATCCTTGACGAGGCCACATCGGCCCTCGACACCGAATCGGAACGTCTGGTGCAGGACGCTCTGGAACGGTTGATGAAGAACCGCACTACACTTGTCATTGCACACCGCTTGTCTACTATCAAGAATGCAGATGAAATATGTGTGATGCACGAAGGCCTGATAGTAGAAAGAGGGCATCACGATGAGCTGTATAACATGAATGGATATTATCGTAAGTTGTGTGATATGCAACAATTTTAATTAGCAAATTAGTAAATATGAAAATGTGCCAATAACGCATAGCACAAAACATTTGCTAATATGCTAATCTTCAAATATGCTAATTGAATACTGATGGGAAAAAATAAACTTGCCAAATTTGCCAACATGGAGGAATACCCGCATGTATTCCAATATCCTTTTGCTGCATTGCAGGAAAAAGGTTTTGAAATGAAAGGCAAATGGAACAAACTGTTTTTCAAAAACGACAATCCGATAGTACTGGAGCTTGGCTGCGGGAAAGGAGAATATACAGTAGGACTAGCAAAGTTGTTCCCTAATAAGAACTTTATCGGTATCGATATCAAAGGTGCAAGAATGTGGACAGGAGCAAAACAATCGTTTGAAGAGGCAATGACAAATGTGGCTTTCCTGCGCACACATATAGAACTGATAACCCATTTCTTCGGACAAGGAGAAATAGCCGAAATATGGATCACTTTTCCCGATCCGCAGATGAATAAGACGAATAAGCGAATGACATCGACCCGTTTTATGAAACTGTACAGACAAATACTGTCCGAAAACGGTATTATCCATCTGAAAACAGACAGTAATTTTATGTTCACCTATACCTGCGAAATGGTTAAGGAAAATAAACTTCCTGTATTGTTCCAGACCGATGACCTGTATCATTCGGGATTGGCAGACGACATTCTGAAAATACAGACGTTCTATGAACAACAATGGCTTGCACGCGGTTTAAATATCAAGTATATAAAGTTTGAATGTCCTGAAAGAAACTGGACAGAACCCGATATAGAAATAGAGAAAGACGATTACCGTAGTTTTGGACGCAGTAATATGTTGAATCAAAATTGAAGAACTTTATCTATAAGTAAGGGAAATTATAAATTATGAGTTATAAATTATGAGTTCATTTGATTGGAAAATGTAACCAATATAATACTCCGACAAAACTGTTACTTTTGTTACCTTTTGAAAAAAGTAACAATTACAGAAATAATAGAAAACATGTCAAGTTTGTCAACTTTTAACTAAAATAGAAATGGCTAATATATATCCTAAACTAATTCTGGATGCACTCCGCAACGTGCGTTATCCCGGTACGGGAAAAGATATTGTGGAAATGGGTATGGTATCCGACGATATCCACATAGAAGGAATGAAGGTGAGTTTGTCCTTACTTTTCGAGAAGGCAAACGATCCTTTTATTAAATCGCTGGTAAAAGCAGCCGAAACGGCGATTCTTACCTATGCTGATCCCAACATTGAGATCAAAGGCAATATCGAAGTAAAAACACCTCAGGTGGAACAGGCTAAACCTGTAAAATTGCTGCCCCAGGTAAAAAATATTATCGCCATATCGTCCGGTAAAGGAGGTGTAGGCAAAAGCACTGTATCGGTCAATCTGGCTGTGGCTCTTGCCAACAAAGGCTACAAAGTAGGTTTGCTCGATGCCGATATATTTGGCCCTTCGCTACCTAAGATGTTCGATGAAGAAGAAGCACGCCCTTTTCTGGAACCGATAGACGGAAAAGAATATATTATCCCTGTAGAAAAATACGGTGTGAAAATGCTTTCCATCGGGTTCTTTGTCAACAAAGACGATGCTGTGGTATGGCGTGGAGCGATGGCGGGAAATGCACTGAAACAACTGATTGCCGATGCCAACTGGGGCGAACTGGATTATTTCCTGATCGACTTCCCACCCGGCACCAGCGACATACACCTTACACTGGTACAAACACTGGCTATCACCGGAGCAGTCGTGGTAAGTACGCCTCAGCAAGTGGCACTAGCCGATGCACGTAAGGGTATCAATATGTTTATGAACGATAAGGTGAATGTGCCTATACTCGGACTAGTAGAGAATATGGCATGGTTTACTCCTGCCGAACTGCCGGAAAACAAATACTACATTTTCGGGAAAGACGGAGCTAAAGACCTTGCAGAAGATATGAATGTACCGCTACTCGGACAGATACCGATTGTACAAAGTATATGTGAAGGTGGAGACAAAGGTGTTCCTGTAGCCCTTAACGAAAATACGATAACGGGAATGGCTTTCTCGCATCTGGCAGATAATTTCATCAACTCGGTGAGTAAACGGAATGCAGAGCAGGCTCCAACGCAAAAAGTGGAAGTACATAATAAATGATTATAAGTTATGAATTATAAATTATGAATGTCGACGACAATGATTATTTATAATTCATAACCTGTAACTCATAATTCATAATTTATAACTTATAACTCATATACATGCAACTGATCGACGGAAAAGCCATCTCGGCGCAAATGAAAGAAGAAATAGCAGAAGAAGTAGCTAATATTAAAGCTTCGGGCGGAAAAACGCCTCATCTGGCGGCTGTACTTGTAGGACACGATGGCGGGAGTGAAACCTATGTAGCCAGCAAAGTCAAGACTTGTGAGGAAGTCGGTTTCAGATCGTCACTGATACGCTTCGAGAATAGCATCAGCGAAGAAGAATTACTTGCCTGCGTAGAGAAGCTAAATAATGATGCCGATATAGATGGTTTTATCGTACAACTGCCTTTACCGAAACATATATCGGAACAAAAAGTAATAGAAGCTATCGATTACCGCAAAGATGTGGACGGCTTCCATCCTATAAATGTAGGACGTATGTCTATCGGATTGCCATGTTTCGTATCGGCCACTCCTGCAGGAATACTGGAACTGCTCAAACGCTATAATATCCCTACACAAGGAAAGCACTGTGTTGTACTCGGACGCAGTAACATCGTAGGTAAACCTGTTGCCAACCTGATGATGCAAAAAGGCTATCCGGGCGATGCCACTGTGACTGTATGCCATAGCCGTACCCCTAATATAAAAGAAATCTGCCTGAGCGCCGATATTATTATCGCTGCACTGGGTGTTCCCGAATTCCTAAAAGGCGATATGGTAAAAGAAGGTGCTGTAGTAATAGATGTAGGTACTACCCGTGTACCATCTACCGAAACAAAGTCAGGCTTCAGACTGAAAGGCGATGTAGCTTTCGACGAAGTAGCGCCTAAAGCCGCATTCATAACTCCTGTACCAGGAGGTGTAGGACCGATGACAATTATTTCATTGATGAAGAACACTTTATTGGCAGGAAAGAAAGAAATATACAAGTAACAAATCATTAATACAAAAAGGAAAAGGATAGTCTGACCGATTATCCTTTTATTTTTTTCGCTTATCTTTATCTATACAACAGAATCAGGATATATGGATTTAAACTTTTCTTTCGCCGATATTTTAAAATACTGGGATATACTATCACAGTACATCAATACCGATATAGTTATTAAGTGGGGCATTATAGGCGGAGTAATCGGTTTTGTGATTGCTCTGATTATTGAACTGTTATTACGCAAGAGAATTCTGGTACGCCGTAGAAATTCCTTTCTTAAATATCTGTCATATTTCTATATGCTATTCTTCCCTCTCTTTACGGGTTTTTGCGGTGCACAATGGGCTGCCCTGCATAATTGTGAGATACAACTGGTTCAGAATATTCCACAATATATAGTTAATGCAAATACAATCTTCGACGATTACCTGAAAACAGAAGTAACAAAAATAGCAAAGGATAGGTATAAGGAACTGACTGGTAATAACGTTCCCGATCATATTTCGGCACTCGCAGATAACCTCATCGACAACCTGTTGCAAGACTCCCGTTCACCCGATAGTGAACTAACAGCAATGCTTAACCGCTATATGGCTGACTATCCGTTAGAAACTGAGAGAATAAGACAACAGGCTGTAATTTATCTGACAGATAGGATCGACCAACGGTTATTGTTCATAGATAAAGCAATGATAACCGAACTGGTAAATGCAAGATTAGAAAATCTGTCGGACGATAGTGTATTGATTTCACTTATGGAGAAGCACATAAAAGAGATTACAGGAGACTTTAAGTTAAAGATAGTTCTTTTATTTTCACTTGTTATGCTACTTCCCCTGATCGAGATCTGTATTGCTAATTATATAGACAAAAGGCATCGAAATATATAAATAGTTCTTTTTTTACAGAAAGTGTCATTTTCTTCTAGGGTTTCTTATGATTATCCGATCATATAATTATAAACCGACTAAGAAATGACAACGAGCACAAGATTATCTATTATTTACCTGATAATATGCATATTATCAGCAACTAATATCAATGCGCAATGTGATCATAAGCATGAAGGACATATATGCACAAAAGGGTATGCAGCAACTGATGTAAAAAGTCCCTTATCACTCTATGAATTTGAACGAAGGACATTAAACGATGACGATATTCTGATCGACATCCTGTATTCGGGAATATGTCATTCCGATATACACACAGTGCGTGGCGACTGGGGAAATATACAATACCCCTGTGTACCGGGACACGAAATAGTAGGTCGCGTTGTCAAAACAGGAAAGAATGTAACCAAGTTTAAAACGGGAGATATAGCCGGAGTGGGCTGTATGGTCAATTCCTGTGGCGAATGCTATTACTGCAAATCGGGAGAAGAACAATTCTGTGTGAAAGGAGCCACATATACATACAATAGCCGCGAAGGTAACGGATACACACAGGGAGGATATTCTACCAACATAGTTGTACGCGAATCTTTTGCTATAAAAGTACCTGAAAATGCACCGCTGGAAAAAGTAGCGCCTCTGCTATGTGCCGGTATTACAACATACTCTCCGCTAAGATATAACAAGGTAAAGAAAGGAGATAAAGTAGCTGTTGCAGGCTTTGGTGGATTAGGGCACATGGCTGTTCAGTATGCTATCAAGATGGGAGCCGATGTTACTGTATTCGATATAACGGAAGACAAGCGGCAGGCTGCAATAGATATGGGAGCTTCAAAATATGTGAATACAAAGAATGAGGAAGAGGCAAAAGGTATGTACAATACTTTCGACCTTATTATTAGTACCATTCCCTACTCCTTCAATGTAGAATCGTACATATCAAAGCTCAAGGTAGACGGAACAATGGTACTACTGGGGGTACCTGCTATAAAAGATATACCATCGGTAAATACAGGAGCATTGCAAGGCCGGAAAAAAATATACGCATCACTGATAGGCGGTATACGCGAAACACAGGAAATGCTCGACTACTCAGTAGAAAACAATATATATCCTATTGTAAAAATCATACCTATACAGGAAGTAAATGATGCTTACCGGAATGTATTGGATGGAAAAATACAATTCAGATATGTGATAGATATATCTTCCCTGAGATAATGTGATTCTCTATACATTACAGTTTTTTTTAAGGTTGGATACCCATGTCAGACGGGATGTCTGTGCATGGGTATTATTTTTAGAATACCGATTCTATTAACCGGTGAACGATAGGAATAAGCAAAGCTGTCATTACTCCCATCAATCCGATGGCAAGACCGCTCAATGCTCCTTCTATCACTCCCATCTCCATTGCTTTAGCCGTACCTACACCGTGCGCCGAAGCTCCCATTGCCAGACCTTTGGCCACGCTGCTCTTTATACCGAGCAGGCGAAGTATCGGAGGCCCTACTATACTGCCGAAGATCCCGCAAAACAATACAATGACAGCTGTCAGGGAAACATTTCCGCCCGACTGTTGTGCAATACTCATTGCAATAGGTGTAGTTACCGATTTGGGTTCGAGGCTCATAATCAGCACTTCATCGGCTCCTGTCATTTTCGCCAATATGATAACACTGATGATGCCGACCACACTCCCTATAAACATAGAGGTAAGGATAGACATTACATTTCCTTTCAGGTATTCCAACTGTTCATAAAGAACATAGCCGAGAGCTACGACGGAAGGCCCCAGCATAAAGCTGACAAAACGGCTTCCCTGCTCAAATGTCTCATAGCTCACTCCCGATATTTTCAGGAATGCTATAATCACTGCAATAGCTATAATAAGAGGGTGCAACAGTCCCAGCTTTGTCTTCTTAAACACCCATTGCCCGAAGAGGTAACTCCCGAATACAAGCAACAAAATAAACTCTGTAGACTCAAATAATGCTCTCATTTGCGCCTCCCTTCCATTTGTTGCTGAATAATAGCTACAACAGCAATAACCAATACTGTACTCACCGAACATACAATCAATATTGACATCCAGAATTTACTTATCAATCCGTAAGAACCCAGTAAACCGGCTCCGGCAGGTATAAAGAATATAGCCATATTACGTGTAAACGCATTGGCAACATCTTTAACTCTGTCTGAATCGAATAATTTGAAATAAAGACTAAGGAAGAGCAATATCATTCCAATGATATTTCCGGGAACGAACCCGTCGATAAAGTAGCTTATGGCTTCACCTAAGAAATAAAATAAGAGAATGATAAATATCCCTTTTACCATTTTCATAAGTGTAATTTTTTACGTGAGACGAACAGCCGTTAATCTATATGACTTTCAGCCTGTTTTCTCACAATGATAACCTTCTAATTAACCCGGCACAAAGTTAAGTATAAGTTGTAAGTAACCGGCTATAAAACGCCGGTATTTTCAACAAAGATGATAAGAACACTGAACATTGTCATTTATTAATATGTTTATAGAAAGAGGTTACATAATACAATAATGACAAGGAAAGAGAGAAGAATAAATCTATTAAATAAATAAAGTATGAAAAAAGTATTATTAAGTATTATTCTCGTTACGCTATCGTTAGGTGCATATGCACAAAAAGGCACGGCTGTGATCCTTCCAAAAATCGGTTATCAAACTGAAGCTGAAAGATTCCTTATAGGAGTTGAAGGCAGGTATTCCATAACAAATAATATTCGTCTGGCACCAGGCATATCCGTACTATTCCCGAACGATCATGTTACAGGCTTGGATGTAGATGTCAATGTACATTATCTGATCCCTATCGAGGGCGGATTTGCATTCTATCCGTTAGTGGGTGGAGCCATGTTGAACAACAGATTCTCACATAGCGGCGTAAGCGACAGTTGGACTGATTTCGGTCTGAACATCGGAGCTGGCGTACAGTATGATATAATGAGTAACGGCTATCTGAATTTTGAATTCAAATACACAATCAAGGAACATACCGATCCTGCCTACTTTACGCTGGGATACGGAATTAAGTTCTAACCACAGACTTGCGTAATAAATCAGACTACATATAAAATACCAATGTTTTATCCTTAACACATAGCGCAATTAATAGGTTTCAACTGTTGGAAAAAGTCATTTCCTTTGTCATCAACCAAGATGAATGCAGGGAAATCAACTACCTCGATTTTCCAGATAGCTTCCATACCCAGTTCAGGATATTCAAGGCACTCAAGACTCTTGATACTGTTCTGCGCAAGAATAGCCGCAGGGCCACCTATACTTCCCAGATAGAAACCGCCGTGCTTCTTGCAGGCATCAGTCACCTGTTGGCTACGGTTACCTTTAGCTATCATGATCAGGCTGCCTCCGTTCGACTGGAACGAATCTACATACGAGTCCATACGCCCTGCTGTAGTAGGCCCCATAGAACCGCTTGCATAACCTTTCGGTGTTTTTGCAGGACCGGCATAATAGATCGGATGATCTTTTATATATTGCGGAAGACCTTCACCCTTATCGATTCTCTCCTGCAATTTTGCATGGGCAATATCACGTCCCACAATGATAGTTCCGGTAAGCGATAAGCGCGTAGATACCGGATATTTAGTCAGCTCGGCCAAAATTTCTTTCATCGGACGGTTGAGGTCTATTTTTATTCCTCCACCCTCTCCGGCATTACGAAATTCTTCCGGAATCAAACGAGTCGGATTGTCTTCCAGTTTTTCGAGCCATATTCCGTCTTTGTTTATCTTTCCTTTTATGTTACGGTCTGCCGAACAAGATACACCCATACCCACAGGACATGATGCTCCGTGACGTGGTAAACGAACAACACGTATATCATGTGCAAAGAATTTACCTCCAAACTGTGCACCCAAACCAAGTTGCTGCGCAGCCTTCAACAATTTCGCTTCCATTTCCAAATCGCGGAATGCCTGACCACCTTCATTACCCGAAGTCGGTAATTCATCATAATATTTAGTCGAGGCGAGCTTCACTGTTTTCAGATTAGTTTCGGCTGACGTACCACCTATCACAAATGCAATATGGTATGGAGGACAGGCAGCTGTACCCAATGATTTCATTTTTTCGATCAGGAACGGCTCTAGTTTTTCGGGAGTAAGCAATGCTTTTGTTTCCTGATACAGATATGTTTTGTTGGCAGAACCTCCTCCTTTGGCTACAAACAGAAACTTATATTCGTTGCCGTTAACGGCATACAGGTCTATCTGTGCAGGAAGGTTTGTTCCTGTATTGATTTCCTTGTACATATCAAGCGGTGCATTCTGTGAATAACGCAAATTGTCCTCAGTGAAAGTATTGTATACTCCTTTCGACAAAGCTTCTTCATCGTTTCCTCCTGTCCATACATTCTGACCTTTCTTTCCCATTATGATAGCCGTACCGGTATCCTGACAGAAAGGAAGAATCCCTTTTGCCGATATTTCGGAATTACGAAGGAAAGTAAGTGCTACAAATTTATCGTTATCGCTTGCTTCGGGATCGGACAGTATTTTTGCCACCTGCGCCTGATGCTCAGGACGAAGAAGGAACTCCACATTATGGAAAGCATGCTGCGACAATAATGTCAATGCTTCGGGCTCTATCTTTAACATTTCCTGACCGTCAAAATTTGCGGTAGAAACATAATCTTTCGACAAGAGA
Source organism: Dysgonomonas hofstadii (assembly GCA_040395895.1). Taxonomy (GTDB): domain Bacteria; phylum Bacteroidota; class Bacteroidia; order Bacteroidales; family Dysgonomonadaceae; genus Dysgonomonas; species Dysgonomonas hofstadii_A. The sequence continues at coordinate 120,848 of JBEBPN010000002.1, read as the reverse complement.
TAATACTCAGTAGTATCTTTTCCCAACGGGAAAGTTTCCTGATACTTAAACGGAGGTGTTGCCATAACTTGATAATATTTTAATAGTTTGTTTTTAGTTCGATATACAAAAGTACGAAATAAACCTGTAGCGAGATTATCAAAACAGTAAAAAGACACAGTTATCAACAATCAAATTAATTATATTTAATTGTTGGAAACCGCCAGAATCCGATAGCCACAATGTTATCTTTTTCAGATAAGTTTATCTATACTATTTTATTCAGTAAATCGAACCGATAGCAATCGGTTATTAAATAAACAGGAAAAGTAGCAACGAATGGCCAACGGAGAAAAGCGTAGTAAAATATAAAAATAGTGCAGATGTGTTACCTTTGTTACCTTTTGTTGTTAACAGCAAATTACTTCCTGCTTTAGCTGGAGGATAGTAGAGCTACTAATCAAAAGGCTTTAGCCAAAATAATCTTTGACTAAAGTCTTTTTTCAGACTGTCAGAACCCCGACTTAAAAGTCGTGGCAACTAAAAAGTAACAAATATAAGAATCGTACAATTAAAAATCGACGAAGCGGAGGCGAGTCAAATGTGTTACTTTTGTTACCTTTTGCTGCTAACTGATCACTGTTGACTGTTAACTGAAATCATACCGGATCGACATCATAGCGCAGCAACACCGACCTGAAAGCAGGATTTGCAGTTACTGCAGATTGATAAAAATGGATAGATTCGCGCACTTTTTGTATTGAGGCATTGTTTTCTATCTTTAACAGAATGGTACGGATATAAAAGGATTGCACCCGTGCCACAGGCGGCTTACCCGGTCCTAGTACACGTCCGGCAAATGTCTGCCTGAGAGCCTGTGCAAACTGAGTAGCAGCATTGTCGACAACATGTTCGTCCTTTGCTCGCAGAACAATAGAGATAAGCCTGAAATAAGGAGGATAACGGAATATCTTACGCTCTTCGGTCTGGCTTTGGTAAAATGACTCATAATCGTTTTGTCTTACATACCTGATAATGGCATGCGACGGATGCGCTGTTTGCAGCACAACAAGCCCCTGCTTATTTTTTCGTCCGGCACGTCCGCTCACCTGTGTCATCAGCTGAAAAGCCTTCTCGTGAGCCCTGAAATCAGGATAGTTCAACAGATTGTCGGCGTTCAGTATGCCAACAATAGACACATTATCGAAGTCGAGCCCTTTCGACACCATCTGTGTGCCAATAAGTATATTGGTCTTATTATCTTCAAACTCGGAGATAATATGCTCGTACGAACGCTTGCCCCGTGTCGTATCCAAGTCCATACGGGCAACGGAAGCTTCCGGAAATTCGATCTTCACTTCTTCTTCGATACGCTCGGTACCATAGCCCAATGTTTCCAGTGTTGGGGTTTGGCATTCGGGACACACAGATGGTACAGGATATGAAGCGCCACAATAGTGGCACACCATCAACCGCTGCCCTTTGTGATAGGTAAGGCTTACATCACAGTTGGTACAGTGTGGTGTCCACGAACAGTTTTTGCATTCAAGCATCGAAGAAAAGCCGCGTCTGTTCTGGAAAAGAATGATCTGCTCTTTCTTTGATAGCGCTTCGCGCATCTTCCCGATCAGAGGAGGCGACAGAATAGACTTCATCTGCTTTGTACGCCGGAGCTCCTTTGTGTTGACTACTGCGATTTCGGGCAGTTCTATATCTTCATGCCGCTTGGTAAGCTGTACCAGTCCGTAACGATCAGTCAGGGCATTATAATAGGTCTCTACCGATGGAGTGGCTGTCCCAAGCAATACTTTTGCATTGTACATACCTGCTAATACAACAGCCGCATTACGCGCATTATAGCGTGGCGCAGGATCTTGCTGTTTGTAAGAGCCTTCGTGCTCCTCATCTACAATGATAAGATCGAGCGACCGGAATGGCAGGAATATAGCAGAACGCGCACCCAGTATAACTTGCACCTCATTATCTGTCAGTAATCTGTTCCATGTTTCGGCACGCTCATTATCATTGAACTTGGAATGATAGACAGCAAGCTTATTCCCAAAGACAGATTTCAGACGGTTTGTTATCTGGGTAGTAAGCGCAATCTCAGGCAACAGGTACAAGACCTGTTTGCCTTTGGCAATAGCGTCTTTTATCAGACGGATATATATTTCAGTCTTACCGCTCGAGGTTACACCATGCAGTAGGGTAGTGTCTTTCTCCTTGAATGATTCGCAGATCTGCTCATAAGCTTTCTGCTGATAGGCATTGAGTTCATAAGCCGAATCAAGATCGGATTCCCCATAGTCGAAACGACTGACCTCAAAGTCATAGACTTCCAGTATTCCTTTTTCCACAAGTCCAGTCAGGACTGCTGCTGAAGTATCGGCTTCGTCCAGTAACTGTTTCTTGAATACGGTATTACCCCCACTATTCAGATCAAGAAAAACAGTAAGAAGATGCTGTTGCTTTTTAGCACGGTTCAGATCGTCCAATACCCCGATCAATTCTTCTTCGGCAAAATCTCTAGCCAGACGGATCGCAGGCTTAGTCTTTACCGAATAAGCATCGTGTACATTCTCATTTATAAAGGCTGCCTGTTTATCTACCAATGATTTCACGGCAGATATGGCATTCGATAGTCCGGTAAGCTTTTCTATTTCGGCTATACTCAGTGCTTTGTCTGGAGACAAGCGATAGAATACCTTCTTTTCATTTGCAGTAAAGGGATCATCTCCTTCAAAATCGGGATTCAACAGGACATGCGTCTCGCTTTCGAGTTTCAATGCCGAAGGTAGAGCTGCCCTGTAAACATCACCCAGAGAACACATGTAATAGAAGGATATCCACTCCCAGAATTTCAGCTGAGTGGCAGTAACAACCGGATAGTCTTCGAGGGTGGAAACTATTTCCTTAACGGAGGAAATTTCTTCTTCAGGCTCGTATATGCGGAAAACGATCGCCGTATAGAACTTCTTCTTGCCGAACTGTACGATAACCCTGCTCCCTTCGTATAACGTATGGTCTGACACAGAGGGAACAGCGTAAGTGTAAAGTCCTTGCAAAGGCAGAGGTAATACTACGTCGGCGTATAACATTTCGGGGTTTTAGAAGTAATAGCTCAGACCGACCGACCAAGTTTGATTTTTCTTGTTCTGGAATACTCCTGCATCCATATACTCGTCGCCGTATCTCTTAGTAAGATCGCCGCGAAAATAGATTCCGAGATCGATATGTTTCAGCACTGTAACACCGGCTCCGGCTCCAAGTCCGAAGATAAAGTTCTTGGCTTTGTATTCGTCTACAACATCCCCGATATTCTTTATATCGCCTCCGCTTACTTTAACATTTCCATATACTCCTCCTGTAACGAATACACCTATGGCAAGTATATTGAAGCGTTGCTTTATATTTACGGGAATGCTTATATAATCGTAGTCAGATATAGAAACATCACTTTCCTTATCTTTTATCTTGTACTCTTTGCGACCATACAACACAGCCACATCAGCGCCAAAGCCCGAAACAGGAACAATGAATTCTAAAGTAGGCCCGATATGATAACCTAACCGGTTGCTCGCTTTCAGAATTTTGAAGTCGAGTTTATTACTTATTACATCGACACCGCCTCTCACCCCGAATCGGATCTGGGCTGAAGACGAATGTATATTGAACACAGATAGTAAGAATAACAGGGCGATAGCTAAATAGTAGTTTGTTCTCATAACGAAATTCAGTTAGAATTATCTATAAGGATATAACAGAAAGGCAGAGGGCAAGGTTTTCGGATAAACTATAAAACCCTGAGGATCGTAAAAGTAGCACAGCCGGGAATCGAACCCGAATCTAAAGTTTAGGAAACTTCTATTCTATCCATTGAACTACTGCGCCATACCAATTTGCGTTTCAGCTTTTGGCAAATTCAATGCAAAAATAACAGAATTTCCGAGATAAGGCAAATAGATTTTATATTTAATCAAATTGTGTTAAATGGGAACACTCTTTTTGCTAATTAGACGTTATATGGATTGTAGGAAGAGCTAAAAACAATTATATTTGCTAAATAATTCAAAAACTGCAATTAACAGAATGTTTCAGATCAACGAAACGATAGTCGCATCTGATATAATAGAGGAAAATTTTCTGTGCGACTTGTCTGCTTGTAAAGGAGAATGTTGTGTAGAGGGAGATTCCGGTGCGCCTCTCGAAGATGAGGAAGTCAAAATAATAGAAGACCTGTTGCCACAGGTCTGGGACGATTTGTCTCCTGCCGCTCAGGCAATCATAAAACAACAAGGTGTAGCCTACAAAGATGATGATGGGGAAATGGTCACTTCCATTGTCAACGGTAAAGATTGTGTATTTACATATTACGATGAAAAAGGAATATGTAAATGCGCTATAGAAAAAGCATACCGTGAAGGAAGAGTAAGTTTTTATAAGCCCATATCATGCCACCTGTACCCTATCCGCCTGCAAAAATATAAAGATTTCACAGCAGTGAACTATCACAGATGGAGAGTATGTAAGGCTGCCGTAGAGTTAGGGAACAAAAACGGGCTGAAAATATACCAGTTTCTGAAAGAGCCTTTGGTACGCCGTTTCGGTGAAGACTGGTACAATGAACTGTCTCTTGTAGCTGAAGAATATGCCAAAAGTAAGGAATCGAAATAATATATCTGATATTAACGAATTTGTAAATAAGAATGCACCCACTTTCACAGTTCAAATACTGTCCTAAATGCGGTTCAAACCGTTTTGTGGAAAATAACATCAAATCGAAAAGATGTGAAAACTGCGGATTTGTCTACTACTTCAATTCATGCTCCTCTACTGTCGCCCTCATTGTGAACGAAAATAATGAACTGCTCGTAGCCACCAGAGCACACGAGCCGGTAAAAGGTACGCTGGACTTGCCGGGAGGCTTTGTAGATATGTACGAAACAGGGGAGGATGCTGTTATACGTGAAGTAAAAGAAGAAACCAATCTAAATGTAACAGAAACAGAATACCTGTTCTCTATCCCTAATATATATGTATACTCCGGCTTTGAAGTACACACACTCGATCTGGTTTACCGCTGCAAAGTGGAAAGCACAGCCACACTGAAAGCCGAAGACGATGTAGCAAAGTTGCAGTTCATCAAAATACCGGAACTGAACCCCGACCTGTTTGGGCTACTGTCGGTAAAAGAAATAGTAAGAAAAATACAAAAAATGAAAATATGAAAAAACTACTTGTAGCGATAGGTATTGTAGTCAGCCTGCAATCGGCTTATGCGCAAAAATCCGTATATACGGAACAGCCCGGAAGGCTTTTTTCGCAAGGTAAAGAAATGTTTCTGAATGATAATTATGCCGGAACAATCCATATGCTCGAAGAATTCAAGACAAAATCGAAAGACTCGAAACTGATACAGGAAGCCGACTATATGATTATCAGTTCTATGTACTACATGGGTACGGAAAACATGGCAAATACATTAAAGGACTATCTGGAAGAATACCCGGAGACCTATCACCGCAACCAGTTATGCTTTTTCATAGGATCGACTCACTTTGCCGAAAAAGACTGGAAAAAAGCTCTTTACTGGTTCTCTCAGGCAGACATGGATTATCTTTCCGACAGCGAACAAGAAGATTACAGTTACCGTACAGCATGCGCAAATCTGCAGGAAGGAAGCCGCACAGAAGCTAAACGCCTCTTCGGATTATTGAGCCGCAACAGCAACAAGTATTCTGAACCTGCCTCGTATTATCTGGCGTACGCTAATTTCCAGGACGGAGAATACGATCAGGCGACTGCAATATTCCGCAAGCTGAAAAACAAGAGCGAATACAGGGAGACATCTACATTCTTCCTTATGCAGAGTGCTTATTTGCAAGGAGACCTCAACGGAACCATATCGGAAGGACAGGAATACCTTGCCACATATCCGAACACGAAGAATGCAACCGAAGTATATCGTTTACTAGGGAATAGCTATTACCGCACAGGTAACACCTCTCAGGCTATCAGTAACTATGAGAAATATCTGAACGCAACAGAAACTCCGTTCCGTGACGATATGTTCCAACTGGCAGAAGCATACTACCGCACCGGAGCATATAGTAAAACAGTGAACGCTTTGAAACACGTTGCTTCGACCGACGATCTACTAGGACAAGCAGGATATATGTTGCTCGGACAATCGTATCTGAAAGTAAACGACACACCAAATGCAATAATGGCTTTTGATGCTGCCGCCCGTTCCAAATTCGACTCGGGAATAAGCGAAGAAGCATTGTATAACTATGTGATGTTGATGAACCGTGACGGCGGTTCGGCATTCGGACAGGCAATTACAGCTTCGCAACGTTTCCTTACCGAATATCCGAATTCAAAATACACCGATCAGGTAAATGAGGCTCTGGCTACGACCTTATTGTCTACCAAAAACTACAATACAGCTCTTTCTGCTATTAACAGCATAAAGTCGCCGGGCAAACAGATACTGGATGCAAAACAGGTTATACTGTTCCAACTGGGTGTACAGGAATTTATAGACGGTAAGTACGACACTGCTGAAAAAGACCTGAATGCTGCTATCAATCTGGGGAACTACAACACCGATGTGCGAAACGAAGCATACTTCTGGCGCGGCGAGATCGCTTACCGCAACGGAGATTATCAGGCTGCAAACCGAGACTATTCTACATATATAGCACAGGTTTCGCCTACTCAAAAGAATTACCCGCTTGCTCTTTACAATCTGGGATATACTAACTATCAGCAGAAAGATTACAGCAAAGCGTTGACTAACTTCAGAAAATATACTTCAGCAGAAGTAAATCGCCAGTCACCTAATTATCCTGATGCCCTAAACCGCATCGGTGACTGCTACCTGTTCAACCGCAACTTCTCCGAAGCTGAGAACTATTATTCACAAGCTGCAAAGGTAAATCCTACAAATGCCGATTATTCGGAATTCCAGAAAGCTTTTGTACTGGGCTTGCAACGCAACTATAACGGTAAAGTATCGGCTCTGAATAGTATGATGGCTAAATATCCTAACTCACAGTATTACGATGACGCTTTGTACGAAAAGAGCAGGGCTTTAGTAATGCTTGATAAGGAAAAAGATGCTATTCCTGTACTGGAAAAGCTATTGAGCGAATATCCAAAATCGAATCTGGCCCAGAAGGCAGGAGTACAGCTCGGGCAGTTGTATTTCAATACGAACAATCCTCAAAAATCAATCGCAGCATACAAGCAGGTTGTGAGCAACTATCCTAACTCGGAAGAAGCCCGCACAGCTATACAAAGTATGGAGGGTGTTTATAAAGACATAAACGATATCGGTTCTTATGCGTCTTATGTAAACTCACTGGGTAAAGGAACTATCCTTTCGGCAAGCCGTCAGGACTCATTGACATATCTGGCTGCTGAGAACGTTTACATGAAAGGGCGTAAGGATGAGTCGAAGACTTCATTCAACAAATATCTACAAACCTATCCTAACGGAGTATTCTCAAGCGATGCACATTATTATTTGGGTAGCATGGCATTCGAGGCAAAAGATAACACTACTGCTCTCAATAACTTCAAAGAGGTTATCAACTCTAATAACCCTAAATATATAGACGATGCCCTTATATTCGCTTCGGGTATAGAATTTGACCGTAAGAATTATGAATCATCGTATGCTGCTTACGAACACCTGAATCAGGTAGCTTCCAACAATGATAATAAGAATACTGCTCAGTTGGGAATGCTTCGTTGTGCATACCTGATGAAGAAAGACAGCAATGTAGTTACTGCTGCAAACAAATTACTGGAAGGTTCTAAACTTTCAACTGCCGTAGCTAACGAAGCACGCTTCTACAGAGGACAATCGCTAAAAAACACCGGACAGTCTGATAAAGCCATAGCCGACTTGCAGGAAGTGGCAAAAGATACCCGTACTGCATTCGGAGCCGAATCGCAATACCTGCTTGCTGATATTTACTATCAGAGCAAGGCGTATGATAAAGCCGAAAAACAAGTACAGGCATTCATGAAAGAAGGTACTCCTCACGAATATTGGATGGCGCGGGCAATCGTTGTTCTGGCCGATGTATATACAGCCAAAGGTGATAAGTTTCAGGCGCGTCAGTATCTGGAAAGCTTGCAGGCCAACTATAAGGGCTCTGAAACCGATCTGACAGATATGATCACTAAACGTCTGGCAGCACTGAAATAACCGATAACTTATGTACAAATCAGTAAAAGAAAAGAGAATGAAAACATTATATAAATCAATTTTTATTATAGGACTGGGTATTATCAGTCTCACAGCTTCCGCCCAGAAAGATTCGACACTGATACGTCAGGTATTACTCGAACGCGATTATAATCCAACCTTACAGGATGCGTCGAAGATAAACACTACTCCGTTTATTTACACCCCAACTGTGAAGACTAAAGATTTCCAATACATCAGCACAGCTCCGCAGTTAACGCTGGGTAACAACCAACTGGGTAGTGCCGAATCGGGAGATATTAAAACGAATGTAGATTTCAATAAAAGACGCGGCTATGTAGTATTAGGCGCCGGTAGCCATTCCAATATAGAAGCGGCGGCAGGATACCGTATACTTAATTCGGCGACAGACCGTCTCGATATATTTGCCACACACAGTTCTACTAGTGGCGAGGTGGATTATATAGACGGCAAAAAGTATATCATAGATGATGTGAAAGCTAAACACTCTGCTACTAAAGCAAATCTGAAGTACCAACATATATTTGAGCCGTCGATATTATCGTTGGACGCTTCATATTACAATACTTCGTATAACTATTATGGAAACTCTTTCCTCCCTAGTGGAACGTCTACATTCCCTTTTGATATTACGTCTCGCCAAAAGGTAGATGTAATCAGTGTTGGTGCAGGCCTTCGTTCGAGTGACAACAATGAGGGACTACTAAAATATAAAGGAAATGTACGTTACCAATACTTTAAGAGTAAGTATGGCGCTCATCCGAAAGAAGATGGCGAAAAGGGCGGCCAGTTAGATCTGGATGTTGATTTCTACACGGCATTCGGTTCAGACAAGACTATCGGTATAAAAGGATTTGTTATGAACCAGCACTTTAGCGATAAGACAAGAGCCGAATCTTATGAAGATGCTTTTCACGGATTCACTAATATTACCGCTACCCCGTACATCAAATTCGAGGGTGCTAACTGGGATGTAGACTTAGGTGTAAATGTTAGCGGGCTGTTTGATGTAAAGACCAAGATGCTGTTTACTCCTAATGTAAAAGCCTCGATCCATGTCAATGAAGTAAATACATTCTACGGTGAGGTAACAGGTGGTGCAAACAATAATACTTTCCTCGACATATTACAGGAGAACCGTTATGTAGACCCTAGTTACCGCGTATGGTATTCAAAAACTACTTTTGATGCTAAAATTGGTTTCAAATCAGGAATTATAAGCGGCTTCGAGTTCGATCTGTTTGCGGGATACAAGAAGACAAACGATGACCATCTATATATTTTTGGAACAACTAACTATTATGGTGATTACGGATACGGTGGTTATGGACCTTCTGCTGAAAATCTATACTGGTCGAATGTATCATCTCCACTCAATGCCAATGTCGGCACAGGTCATGTAGGAGGTTTACTGAAAACTAATCTGATACCTTATACTGATCTTTCTTTGAAAGCAACGGCATATTTTTACAGTGTAAAATATCCCAATGGTACTTATCTTTATTCACCGACAGAGGCTACTTACAATCCTGAGAAGAAAGCTTGGGGACGCCCGTCATTCACTGCTGAACTGAGGGCTGATGTAAAACCTATCGACAAATTTACTTTTACGCTTAGCTACCTGTATGGCGGAGGACGCAAGGCTCTCGGATATAACTACTCAACAGAAAACTATTCTTCTGTAAGCATGAAAGACATCAACGAACTGAATGCCCGTGCTGAATTTCAGATATTAGACTGGGTATCGGTATATGCCTGTGCTAATAATCTGTTGTTCCAGAAATATGAACTGCAATACGGCTACCCGTTACAAGGATTTAATTTCCTAGGTGGTCTGAATTTCAAATTCTAATGAATATGGAAATCGTAAGATGGGGTATTATAGGTGTGGGTAATGTCTGCGAAAAGAAAAGCGGACCCGCCTTTTATAAGATAGAACATTCGGAACTCGTTGCGGTGATGCGCCGCGACGAGGCCAAAGTTAAAGACTATGCTTCCCGTCATCAGGTGAAGAAATATTATACGGATGCCGATGCGTTGATAAATGATCCTGAAGTGGATGCGATATACATTGCTACCCCTCCGGCTTCACACAAAGAATATACAGTAAAAGCCCTACAGGCCGGAAAGCTCGTATATGTAGAGAAACCGATGGCAATGGACTATGCGGAATGTCTCGACATGATCGCCGCTACCGACAAAGCAGGGCAAAAGCTCTTCGTCGCTTATTACCGCAGGGCACTACCCTATTTCCTGAAAGTCAAAGAACTCTTGGACAGCAATGTCCTAGGTAAAATACTGACTGTAGATGTAAGATATATCCGTCCGGCCGGAGATTCCGATAAGGATGTAGCAACCCAGTCATGGCGTGTAAAAAAAGATATTGCCGGTGATGGCTATTTCTTCGATCTGGCACCGCATACACTCGATATTCTCGATTTCCTGTTAGGCGATATTGAAGACGCTAAGGGTTATGCAAGTAATCTTGGTGGCTATTATGAAGTATCGGATACAATATCAGCCATTTTACAATTCAAGTCCGGAGTAATCGGTACAGGTCAATGGTGCTTTGTCAGTCCTAAAGAAACACAACAGGACACAATTACTATAACCGGAATGAATGGCAGCATCAAATTCAATACGTTCTCATTTCAACCTATTGCCGTGATAACCAATAACAATATAGCTTATTATGAGACCGAGCAGCCGGAGCACATCCAACAACCATTGATCCAGACAATAGTAAATGAGCTTCGTGGTACCGGCAGATGCCCGTCGACCGGTGTATCAGGTGCCAGAACATCACATATTATGGATTTGATCGTAAACGGCTGATAGTTTAACGCAGTCGTTTCCTTTCAAATACTATTCTGGAAGAGAACCAGTATACAAGAATGCTGAATACACATAGTATGGAAGCAATAAGATATAATGACTCGAAAGACATATATCCTGTAATGTATCCACCGACAAGCATTCCCAGTGCCAATCCGAGATCGAACCCGATAAGGTAAGTAGAGTTGGCCGTCCCGCGCTGATTGTTTTCAGCGAGGTTTATATAAAGTGTTTGTAAAGCAGGAAACATCATTCCAAAGCCGATACCCATAAGCAATCCCGAGGCGCAGAATACATATATATTATGTATAAGGGCAAATGCACAAAAGCCTATTGCAACAATAGCCATTGCCACTACATTTACCTGATGTATCATTCCTCTATCGACCAGCTTCCCTGCAAAGACACGGGAACCCATAATTCCCGCAGCCCAGAAAAGAAAGAATATTCCTGCATTCGGGATATTTATCTCTTTTCCGTATTGAGCGACGAAAGGTCCTATAGTTCCCCAAGCAAAACTGGGCAAGAGTTGATTCAAGAATATAGGCCATCCTTTAATCAGGAAAAAACGGTCTAGTGATAACTTCTGGGGGGCTTCGACCTTAGGCCGTTCCGGCGCTTTGATAAGCGCTACAGTTATTATTCCCAATACACCCATACCAATAGCACACCAAAGTAACTGACTGAACCCCCATGTATTATATATATGAATCGCCACAAATGGGCCTATGGCCATAGCCACGTTCATAAAAGTACCGTAATATCCAATCCCTTCGGCACGGCGCTCTGAGGGAACTACATCGATAGCTAATGTGCTGGACGACACGGTAGACAATCCCCATGTAATACCATGCAGAAAACGGACAATGACAAATATCAGGACTGTAGTTGCCCAGAAATATCCGAAGAATATAAGCACATAGCACGAAAATGCAATAAACAATATTTTCTTACGGGAATAAAGGTCTACAATATATCCTGAAAACGGACGAACAAACATCAAAGCAATAGCATAAGATGCCAGTACAATACCGGTCTTAGACTGTGCCACCCCCATCTGTTCGGTAATGTATAGGGGAATAGTTGGCATCAGCAGATTGAAAGAACACGCCATCAGAAAGTTTGCGATACAAACATTCAGATAATTAAGCGACCACAATTTCGGCTTTTGAGTTTCCATTTCTAATTATCCAGATAGATATATGATTCTTTTAAGTTATAGTTTTTGATTATCTTCTTTTCCCATTCTGAATATTCATCAAAAAAATCATTATAATCACTTTTAATCCCCCTTAACCAATACATATCGCCATGTGCAACAGTCATAGCCCAATGGTATTCCAGTTCATGCGTTGTTAATGCAACACTCATATAAGACTCAGGTTCATCAATGAGAAACGATTTATTTACCAGTTCGTTGGCTTCTTTATATGTCTTTGAAGCATACCTAACTATTATCCATTTTATCAGTTCACAGAATGAATAATGATTGAAAATGACCTGATCGCCCGTTTTTTCATCAGTATATAATAAACCATCCTTAAGTTCTCTCATTTTCTTATTATTTAAAGTATAGATAAAGTATTTCTATCTTGATAAAAATATCATCTTAACGACTCTATATATTCATCTATTTCTTTCAGCTGACTACTCCAATACTCAATCGCTTGTTTTTTCTCCAATACCCGTTTCTTATAGTTTTGATACAAATCATAAGGCAAGGTTCCTGCAACCTTATAGAACTCTTTTTGGTAAAACTTTTCAAACTCGGCTTTGCTCTCAGGTAACTCTATAGTATTCCATAGCCTGAAATTCTCTATATATCTCTTCTTTGCAGTTTCCAGCCGTTTCAATATCTGTTCTCTGTCTTTAGGTATATATCCCGGACCTGAGCAACCACAGGAATGAAACGTTATACCTACACTATATAAATCCTGTATATGCTTCCATGCCTTGATATCCTCTTTCTGAGGTGGTTTAAAATCCAACCCCATATCAGCCATAAATCCGCCACATTGCGGACACTTGGCATCGGTCGACTCTTTTTGTTCATGATCAATGTCACTCAACAATCTACGCCGAAACATTTTGCGGCATTCAAAGCACGCATAATGCGGTTTATATGTCGAAAATGCGTATCTGCACATATGTTTAATCGTTTTGCTTTATAGAATAAAACCTGTTCTTATCTTATCATATCAATTCGCTTAATTCCATCCAGCGCATTGTTTTTTCGTCTATCTCATCTATCAGTTCACCGATACGATTCGATTTTGCAATAAGCTCATCACTCGAAAGTGTTCCGCTCGAAAGTTCAGCTTCTATATTTGCCTTCTCTTCTTCCAGTTTTGGTATCAGTGCATCCAGTTCTTCAAATTCTCTTTTCTCCTTGAAAGAAAGCTTCTTTTTTTCTTCATTTTTCGGAGACACAGTCTGAGGCTTTTCCTCCTTTGGTTTGGCCTGCTGCTCTTTCTCTTTTTCCAGCATTTCCTGTACCTCTTTCCATTCTCTGTATTGAGTATAATTTCCCGGAAAATCCTTGATATTTGCCTGCCCCTGAAATGCTAACAAATGATCCACTACCTTATCCATAAAATAACGGTCGTGCGATACCACTATTACACATCCTTTGAATTGTTGCAGGTATTCTTCCAGTATATTCAGCGTAACGATATCGAGGTCGTTAGTGGGCTCGTCCAGCACAAGGAAGTTCGGATTGGTTATCAATACTGTACACAGATACAATCTGCGCTTCTCTCCCCCTGAAAGCTTGTAAACAAAGTTGTGCTGTTTCTCAGGAGGAAACAGAAAATGTTGCAGAAATTGCGATGCTGTCAGACGATTTCCGTTACCCAGATCTATTACTTCTGCAATGTCCTGAATCACATCCAAGACTTTCATCTGCTCATCAAACTTCAGTCCTTCCTGACTGTAATAACCGAATTTTACGGTTTCACCGATGTCAAAACCGCCCTTATCGGGCTGCACTTCGCCCATCAGCATTTTTATAAAGGTAGATTTACCTGTACCATTATTTCCTACAACACCCAGTTTCTCATAACGGGCAAATATATAGTTGAAATCTTCCAGTATCTTAATATCTCCGAAAGACTTATATACATGCTGCGCCTCAAAAATCTTATTACCGATATATGAGCCTTTCATTTGCAGCTGCACATTTCCGGCATCGCGCACCTGCTGTGCTTTTTTCTCCAAGTCATAAAACGCATCTATACGCGACTTGGCTTTGGTTCCGCGTGCCTGCGGCTGGCGATGCATCCATTCCAATTCTTTCCGCATCAGGTTGTTGGCTCTGTCTATCTCCGAGTTTTGAGCGCTAATACGCTCGTCCCTCTTTTCCAGATAGTAGGAGTAATTTCCTTTATACTGATAGAGCTGTTGCTGATCTATTTCAATGATCTCATTACATACACGGTCGAGAAAATAACGGTCGTGTGTCACCATCAGTAGGCTAAGACGCGAACGCTGCAAATATTCTTCGAGCCATTCTACCATATCGAGATCGAGGTGATTGGTAGGCTCATCCAGTATAATCAGATCGGGTTCTGTTATCAGCACATTGGCCAGAGCCACGCGTTTAAGTTGCCCACCTGACAGCTCGGATATTTTCTGTTCAAAATCCGTTATTTTCAACTGCCCCAATATTTGTTTAGCACGGTGCTCATAATCCCAAGCTTGTAGAATATCCATCTTTTGCAGAATAGCATCTAACCGGGAATGGTCTTTGGAGTTAACCACCTGCTCATATTCCGCTATCAGGTCTGTAATCTCGTTCCCTGACTGGAAGCAGGCTTCGATAACTGTCAGATTCTCGGGATATACAGGGTCTTGTTCCAGATAAGCCACGCGTACATCGCGGCGATAAACAACGGAACCCCTATCATGTGGTTCTTTCCCTACAAGAATATTTAGTAAGGTAGTTTTTCCTGCTCCGTTCTTAGCGATTAGTCCAATACGTTCACCTTCGGCTATACCAAAAGCAATCTCTCTGAATAAGACCATATCGCCAAAACTCTTGGTAAGTCCTTCTACCTGTAATATAGATGCCATATAATATATTTTTACGCAAAGGTAACACTTTTTACAGTCAACAGTGAGCAGTTATCAAAAAGGTAACAAAGGTAACAAGTTTGCAGCTTTTATTCTTGTTCCTTTTTTCTTCCGTAGAGGCGAAACAACACCTATTTTTAACTAAAACCTGACAAAGCTGACAAGTTTACCAGCTTGCTAGTTTAAATTCCCTTTTTCCTAGTACACTAGTAGACTGAGAACTAGTAAACTCATCATCAATTCAAAGACCTCTTTCATTGGCATATCGGCACATTGCTCAATTAGCACATTGATAGCTTATAGATAATTATTTTATTATTTGATACAATGTGCAAAAAGAAGAGGGTTGCCTGATTCACATCTGACAACCCACCCAACCTTAATCAAAATCCCTATGATGAGTACGTGTGCATAAAACGACTTACCATACGTCTTTTGTTTATTTCCGATACTAATGATCGAATACTTCTCATATTGGAAACGATATTCCCCTTCCGTTTGTACTCAGTTTCCATCTTTTAGTTTTTGGATAAGCTTTAAAAAAACAGAGTATCCGAAGATACTACCCTTTACAGGGATAATCTCCGGATACTCCTAAGAACTAATATAATATTAAATCAGAATTATAAATCTGTAATAGGTTTGTATTTAGGTACGAGAATTTTCATTACTATCCATCCTATCAGATAGGCAACAGCACAGATAGAGAAAATAATCATATAACCCGAACTGATACCATTGACTACGGTGTCACCCGCTGCCGACAATGCCTTCAACAATTCTTCAATACTTCCTACATTATGCTCTTTGAGCAATGCTTCTGTAGTTTCAGGATTCTGCAGTTGGGGATATTTTTCGAGAAGCGCTTGTCCGTTAACAGTACTCCAATTCGTCTGAGTGAAATCGAACAATGCACCTGATCCTTTATTGATAAGGAAAGACCCAATACCTCCGGCCATACCGCCGATACCTGTAATAGTTGCAATCGCTTTCTTAGGGAACATATCACCAATAGTAGAGAAAATGTTAGCCGACCATGCCTGATGGGCTGCTCCGGCAATACCGATAATAACAACCGGAATCCAGTATGAATAACCACCTAACGGTTGAGCCAACAATGCCAATAACGGGAAGAATGCGAATATCAACATCGCTTTCATACGTCCGGCATACGGATTCATTCCTTTCTTGTCTACAAAATATGATGGTAACCATCCTCCAATAATAGAAAGAAGGGTAATTGCATACAATACAAAGATAGCTAACTGTCCTGCTGTATCCGATGATTTGATACCATATACCGAACTCAGATATGCAGGTGCCCAGAATAAGAAGAACCACCAAACACCGTCGGTCATAAATTTACCGAAGGCAAATGCCCATGTCTGGCGATAGCGGAATGCCTGAGAAAAGGATATCTTCTTTCCCTTATCTTCCTCTGCGGCAATCTCTTCCGGAGTTTCGTCAGCTTTATCTGACTGAATATAAGCCAACTCTGCAGCATTAACTTTAGGATGTACTTCAGGCTTTTTATAAACGAATACCCAAAAACCCATCCATACAAAACCGAGCGCACCGATTATAATAAATGCCATTTCCCAACCCCAGAACTTTGCAATTACAGGAATGGAAACAGGAGCAGCAAGCGCACCTACCGTAGCTCCGGCATTAAATATACTGGTAGCATAGGCTCTGTCTTTTTTAGGGAAATATTCTGCCGTAGTCTTAATCGCTGCCGGAAAGTTTCCGGCCTCCCCGATAGCTAAAATCAACCGGGCAAATATAAACAGTACTACACTTACACTCGCCACCTTACTTACATTGTCTACTAATGCGATGGCCTCACGTGCACCTTCAAATCCTACAAACCATTCGCCTGCTACTATTCCTGATGTAGCTATTCCGCAAAAAGCATGCAGTACGGCACCCAAAGACCATATTCCGATAGCCCATAGGAAACCTTTCTTTGTATCCATCCAGTCTACGAAACGTCCGGCAAACAACATACTCACAGCATAAAATATAGAGAATAGTGCTGTTATATTACCATAGTCGTTATTAGTCCAGTGAAATTCAGGTTGTATAAAATCTTTCCAGGTCAGTGACAGCACTTGTCTGTCCAGATAGTTGATTGTGGTAGCAAAGAAAAGCATCGCACAGATCATCCACCTGTAGTTAGTCATTTTAGTGTTTCCGGTATTATTCATATATTCAGTTTTATTTAGTTCTGGTCTTTGCTATTATTGCTAACGCATCTTTACATAGTTGGGTTATTTTACCCCAGTCCTTAGCTGCAATCACATCTTTAGGAAACAGGTTCGATCCCATACCTACACACATTACTCCTGCGCTGAACCATTTGCTCAGGTTTTCTTCGGTAGGAGTCACACCACCTGTAACCATAAGGTTAGACCAAGGCATCGGCGCTTTTATTCCTTTCACAAAGGCAGGCCCGACAACATCGCCCGGAAATACTTTGACTACTTCGGCACCCAACTCCTGTGCATAACCGACTTCGGATACAGATCCGCAACCGGGAATATACGCTACTTGCCTACGGTTACACACTTTGAAGATGTCGGGATTTAATAGGGGTCCTACTACGAAACTGGCCCCAAGTTGTAAAAACAAAGATGCTGTTCCGGCATCGACAATAGAGCCGATACCAAGTATCATTTCAGGGCATTCTTTTGCTGCCCATTTATTAAGTTCTCCGAATATTTCGTGTGCGAAATCGCCACGGTTTGTAAATTCAAATGCTCTCACTCCTCCTTCATAACAAGCTTTCAATACCTGTTTGGATGTTTCGAGATCGCTATGGTAAAATACAGGTACCATTCCTGTTTCTGCCATTACCTGACAGGCTTTTATTCTTGAAAATCGTGCCATATTTTTTAAATTAAGAATTAAGAATGAAAAATTATAAATTATTTTTTAGTGTTTTTATTGATGATATCAGTAAAGCTTTTAATTCTCCACAATCCGACAATAAACTTTCTGATATTCCATATTCCAAATAACCAGTATCACGTAGTAGAGAAATCCAATAATCAGTTTCATGAGCTTCTTTCAATGCTATACTTAACTTATGTATAAAGTCCGCTCTACTTTGACCATATTCAGATTCACGTATTAATGCACCAACAGCTGTTCCACTACGTAATATTTGTTTTGAAAGAACAAATTCCTGCTTCTCTTTTTGTAATGTTTGAGATAACTTCACTATATGAATTGCAAAAACATAGCTTTTAGAGTTTAAAACAGAATCAGAGACTTTGTTCATTATTCTTCATTATTAATTTTTCATTATTAATTATATCAAACAGACAAGCAGGTATATATTATAAAGATCAATAAAAACAATGGATGGAATTTAATACCTGCCTGCTGCTGAATATTAGTTACTTATATTATTTTACTTCGGTTGTTTTCCAATGTATGCCAGAATACCTCCGTCTACATACAGTATGTGTCCGTTGATGAAATTAGAGGCTTCGGAAGCAAGGAATACAACTGGTCCTTCAAGATCTTCGGGAGTACCCCAACGTGCAGCCGGAGTCTTGGAGATAATGAATTCATTGAATGGATGTCCCGGTGTACGCAACGGTGCTGTTTGCGGTGTGGCAATATAGCCCGGTCCGATACCGTTCACCTGAATATTATGCTCTGCCCACTCACAAGCAAGATTCTTGGTCAGCATTTTCAGTCCGCCTTTAGCCGCAGCATAAGCCGAAACTGTTTCGCGTCCGAGCTCGCTCATCATGGAACAGATATTGATAATCTTACCTGCACCTTTTTTGATCATACCCGATGCTACAGCCTTAGATACAATGAATGGTCCTATCAGGTCGATATCTATTACCTGACTGAATTCTTCTACCGACATTTCCAAAGCGGGGATACGTTTGATTATTCCGGCATTGTTTACAAGAATATCCACGTCGCCTATCTTTTTAGAGATATCGGCAACCATATCCTGCACCTGTTGCTCTATAGTTACATCACATTGATAACCATACGCTTTAAAGCCATCGGCTTTATATTCTTCCAGCGCTTTTTCGATCTGGTCTTTACTTCTGGCATTGAAAACAATCGTTGCACCGGCTTTACCTAAAGCCTTAGCCATAGCCATACCGATACCATAAGTACCGCCTGTTACCAGCGCAACCTTACCTTCTAATGAAAATTGATTCATATAAATTTTTATTTGAAAATGTGACAATTAGCATATTAGCAAATGAAATACATTTTCGGATATATCAATCTGCTAATTTGCTAATCCTCGAATTTGCTAATTATCTTGATACACGTCCCGAACCGTCACCTTTCATAAGGTTTTCTACTTCGGCTACTGTTACAAGATTAAAATCACCATATATAGTGTGTTTCAGACACGATGCTGCTACTGCAAAGTCTAATGCTTTCTGATCGTCGTTCGGATATGTGATTAAACCATATACAAGACCTCCCATGAAAGAGTCTCCTCCACCTACACGGTCAACGATATGCGTAATATCATAGCGCTTAGACTGATAAAGTTTATCTGAATACAAGCATCCGCCCCAAGTATTGTGGTTAGCGTTGATAGAACCACGAAGCGTGATAATTACTTTCTTAGCTCTAGGGAATTTCTTCATCATTTGAGTACAAACCGACTCAAATTCTGCAGCATTCACTTCACCACCTGTATGAGCTACATCAAAGCCTTCAGGTTTGATACCGAATACTTTTTCAGCATCTTCTTCATTTCCAAGAATAACATCACAACCTTCTGTCAATGCAGGCATTACTTCTGATGCGGTTTTACCATATTTCCAGAGGTTCTTGCGATAATTAAGGTCAGTAGAAACAGTCACGCCCATTTCATTTGCTATTTTAATAGCTTCGAGACAAGCATCTGCTGCTCCTTGCGACAATGCAGGAGTAATACCTGTCCAATGGAACCATTGTGCATCTTTGAATATTTCTCTCCAGTTAACCATTCCCGGTTTGATATCTGCGATTGCAGAATTTGCACGGTCGTAAACTACTTTCGATGCACGTGCTACAGCACCTGTTTCGAGGAAATAGATACCTACACGGTCTCCGCCATGCACAATATTGCTTACACCTACATTATATTTTCTCAGATCGGAAATGCACCATTCTGCAATATCATTTTTAGGAAGGCGCGTTACAAAATCGGTAGGGATGCCATAGTTTGAAAGAGATACGGCTACATTAGCTTCTCCCCCTCCGAAAGTTGCGTTCAGCGTGTTTGACTGTATAAATCTTTGATATCCGGGAGTTGCAAGACGTAGCATTACTTCACCGAATGTTACTACTTTTTTCATAGTTTCAGTTATTGCTTTTTTTAATATATGTATTTATTAGTATCCGGTCAGCGGACTGATCAGATCCGCTGGCCGTTATTTCTTCAATAGGTAACTTTTAAAGGCTGCGTCAAAGCAGTAGAGAAATTTTGTGTATATTTTTCAAAATCGGCAATAGTCGGGAAGCCATATTCTTTCCATCCGTAACCTGTATAATAAGTTACAGGAACCCGCGGTTGCTGGGTAGTGATTCCCAACACATGAGAATATTTGCCTTTTTGCTTGTTTACAGGATTAACAGTTTCGTATGTATCTACAACCATTTCTTTCAGTCCTTGTGGAAATACCATAGCCAGATACACTCCCCCTGCTTTTGGAGAAGCTGGTTCTGCATATACGATATACCCTTTGTCGACAACCGATATAATAGAATCCCCGCTTTCTCTTTTAGCGATACCGGCAGCAACATCCATCGGTTCTTTTATTGTGTAGGCCTGAACAACTTTTGATAATTGTGATCCTGCATCAAGAGAAACAGTACGGCTTTCTGCAACTTGCTTTCCATCTACATCGAGATCTTTGTAAGTTAATTTGAACGTAGTACGAAGAGGTCCGTTTTCAAGGACTTCCTGTGAGGCATAATTTTCGTTCAGCCACAGTTTACCATTTACATACGGAGCCATTGCTCCTGCTCCTAAACTGCGTCCTACTTTATAGTCGTCGAGCCCTTCACCATTATCGTTATGATATGATTGTACTCCGGCAAGATCATCTTTATACCATTTGTCAACTACAAGATTATTCGTCCTTTTATACCATATATCGAAACCATTGCTCGGACCATCTATTGCAACAAGTGCAGGACCATAAGCACGGAACGCTACACGGTCGTTTTCCCATGCAAAGTCATCTTTACGTTCAGCAATATGACGTCCATACGTTTTGGCAGGAAATTCCTGAGGCTCTCCTGTTGTAATTACAAAAGATTTAGATTCTCCGGCTTTCAGTTCAGGCTGAAAAATAAGCTTTCTGTCATATGTTATTTGGGAAGGGATCACTGTGCCTTCAGCTGTTTTAACAACATAAACCAGACTATCGGCCAATGCTACTTTTCCTTTAATAGTATCGATAGGTATCTCAACCAGTTCAGTCAAACGATCGAAATCACTTGGGTTTTCGACTGTTACTTTTACTTCTTTATTATTATTTGATGAGCAGGAAAACAAGAATGCAACAGCAAATAACAAACTAAATATTTTTTTCATTTTCTCGTCTTTTTAGATTGTTTACAATTAACGCAATTTGTCTGCTGTAAAAGTATCCATATCATCATAATCGAGATTTTCTCCGCACATTGCCCAGATGAAAGTGTAATTACTTGTTCCGGCAGCAGAGTGAATAGACCAAGACGGAGAAATAACCGCCTGCTCGTTGCCCATAAAAATATGGCGTGTTTCTTGAGGTTGTCCCATAAAGTGACAAACAGCCTGTTGTGCAGGTACTTTGAAATAGAAATATGCTTCCATGCGGCGCGAGTGGGTATGCGGAGGCATAGTGTTCCACACACTGCCTTCTTTCAGCTCCGTCATTCCCATCTGCAACTGGCAGCAAGGAACGATTTCGCTAAGTATAAGTTGATTGAGTAAGCGCTCGTTAGATGTCGCCGGCGCTCCCAGATCTCTTGTACGGCGCATATCTTTTGTAATCTGCGCTGTAGGATATTCTTTGTGAGCCGGTGACGATGCAAAATAATATTTAGCAGGACTGGAAGCATTATTACTTTTAAACACAACTTCTTTGCTGCCGCGACCAACATAGATGGCATCTTTGAAGCCCATGTTATAGTCTTTTCCGTCAACTGTAACAACTCCTTCGCCTTCGATACAGATAATACCAACCTCTCTGCGTTCGCAGAAATATTCCGAGCGGATAAGGTCTACTGTTTCCAGTTTCAACGCTTCTTTCACAGGCAGTGCTCCACCAATGATAAGACGGTCGTTGTGTGTGTAAGTCATTAATACACTGTCGGCCTCAAATAGTTTTTCTACCAGAAATTCTTTTCTCAGTTGTGATGTGTCGTAGCGTTTTACATCGTCAGGATGCGTGCCCCAACGTTCTTCGATTACTGTTTTCATTGTTTTTTTATATTAAATATTGATCTTTAAAATTTAAAAAAGTTCTTCGCATTGTAGTACGATACATTCTCTACCACCTTACCTAAGAACGGCAGTTCGGAAGATGGCAATAAACCTTGCTCAACATCTGTACCGATAAGGTTACAAAGAATGCGACGGAAATACTCGTGGCGCGGATAAGACAGGAAGCTGCGCGAGTCTGTCAACATACCTACAAAGCGGCTCAACAAACCAAGATTAGACAATGAATTCATCTGCGCTTCCATACCTGTTTTCTGATCGAGGAACCACCAGCCCGAACCGAACTGTATTTTTCCTGCAACCGAACCATCTTGGAAGTTACCTATCATTGTTGCAATCAGGTCATTATCGCGAGGATTGAGGTTATATATAATTGTTTTTGCCAATTTATTTTCAGTATCCAGACTGTTCAGGAATTTAGACATTGCTTTAGCCACTGTAAAGTCTCCGATAGAGTCGAAGCCTGTATCAGCTCCTAATTGTTTAAACAGACGTGTATTATTGTTACGGATAGCACCATAATGGAACTGCTGTGTCCAGCCTTTTTCCCAATCCATGATAGCACCTTCGACAAGCATTGCTGACTTGAACTTAAGTATTTCTTCTGTTGTCAATGCCTTGCCACCGTATACTTTGTTGAATATCGTATCTATTTCACTCTGTGTATAATCTTCTGCATAGAATTCTTCGATACCATGATCGGACAGCTTACAACCTACACTGGCAAAGAAATCGTGACGTTTGCGCAAAGCTGTAATGAGGTCGGCAAAATTGCTCACAGGCACATTCGATACTTCCGATAGCCTTTCTACATAAGCTCTGAACAGTTCCGGATTTTCTACTGCCATCGCTTTGTCGGGACGCCATGTAGGAAGAACTTTAACAGAGAAGCCTTCATTTTTCAAAGCCAGATGATATTCGAGAGAATCTACAGGATCGTCTGTCGTACAAACGGCTTCTACATTATAGTGCTTCATTAGCCCGCGAGCCGAAAACTCAGGGGTACGCAATTTAGCAGTACACTCGTCATATATTTCTCTTGCTGTTTCAGGCTTCAAGAGTTTAGTTACGCCAAAAGCAGTTTTCAGTTCGAGGTGAGTCCAGTGATACAATGGATTACGCATTGTATAAGGTACGGTCTCTGCCCATTTCTCGAATTTTTCCCAATCATTTGTATCTTTTCCAGTACAGAAACGCTCGTCTACTCCATTGGTACGCATTGCACGCCATTTATAGTGGTCGCCACCTAACCAGATTTCGCCAAGATTATCGAAACGGTAATCTTCAGCAATCATTTTCGGATCGAGGTGACAATGGTAATCTATAATCGGCAACGATTTTGCGTGTTCGTGATATAGTTGTTGAGCTGTTTCATTCTGTAATACAAAGTTATCGTCTAAAAACTGTTTCATGGTTGTATGTTTTTATTGTAGTATATATTATTATTTATCCTTTTCTATATTGTAATCGCAAAAGTGTGTGCGCACACAAAATATTATACAAATATATTATTAATTAATTAATCGGCAATATATGTGCGCACACATATTTTCTACACACATATATAATTTACTGACTATAAGCAAAGTAGCCTCTTGTTAAGAAATTAAAAAATGTTATAAAACATATCAGATAATAAATTACCTGAAATTTATTCCATTTTTTTCATTTTCAACATCTTATCTAAAAACGAAACTGTATGATTAGCAGCAACATCGAACCAAGGATGAAAAAGCCAGAACGGATGCGGAGTATCATCTATCGTATGTACCTCTGTATAAATATTATATCCGGACAGCATTTTGATAACTTCGTCTCGTCCGCCATGAAACCGAGGGATAGAACTATTGATAAAACATACCGGAGCCGAATCTTTTGTAATGTGATAGACCGGTGAGGCTGACAACCATACTTCTCTCTTGTCGTCGTAAGTTCCCCCAAGCCATTTTATAGAAGCAGGTATTTTTTTTTTAGCCAAAGACTCCTTTGTCGCCTCCCATTCGTCTGTAGAAAAATCCGAGATTCCGTCGATATTGACAACAGCATGCACATTACTTTCAAACTCTACATACTCATTCAGCACTTCATATTCCGTCTGAAAATTTGTCATCCCCACAAGCATTGCCAACTGACCTCCGGCCGAACAGCCCGATATGGCTATACGGGCAGTGTCTATTTTATATATATCGGCATTTGCTCGTATCCATCTGATTGCAGTTTTCAGATCGTGTACAGCCGCCGGGTACGGAGCTTCGGGCGACAAGCGGTATTCGACAGGAACAGCAACATATCCATGTGAAGCAATTTGCTGTGCCATTGGTATCTGCATAGACAGATCGCCTGAGCTCCAACCGCCTCCATGTACCATGAGTAAAACAGGATATTTGTTATCGTCTCTCGGACGGTACAGATTAAGTCTGAGGTTTCTGTTTTCTACCGGGGTAGAATATACTATTCCCTCGATTGCCTGTACATTGACAGGCAGTTTGGGCAACACTTTCTTTATATGCGGATATTGTTTCAATGCCTTAGCATAGGCACTATGCAGAGTGAACGATGTATCGCACGGAATACCGTCTATCGCCACTAGTTGGGCATGTATGCCACTGCTGAAAAAGAACAAGAGTAAAAGTATTTTGAGAAATCTCATAAACCTATTGTTTTAAATACCCCTTTAAAAGAATAAAGGCAGGGATAGTTTTTAATTCTTATCCCTACCCTTAATCAAAATCTAAAAACAATCTAATCTAAAAAAACTTATTTCGTAAGCCTGAACCAGTCGATATCTACACGTCCGCCATCGTTCCCCTTCAAAGGGCGTGAACAGAATGTGCCTATCTTGGCTCCGATCCATTTTCCTTCTTTTGCCTGAAATACATTTCCCAGAGCTGTATATTTTTTGTCGTCCGTACTGTAGCTGAATGTACAAGTTGCATCAGGATTAACCTTGACACGTAAATAAAGCGTGGCATCCTTTAACTGTACTGAAGCATTAATTTTTTCAGTTGTACCTTTTTCTGCATTCAGGCACTCAGCCTGAGACAGAGTGAATCCGTTTTCGGTGTTCTCGAACGAAAGCAGTGCATAATCAAGCCCCATTACGACAAGTCCTGTACGCTCTCCTTTGAAACGGGGATCAGGCTTGAATGTCAGTTTCATTGTAGCCGTGAAGTCAGGTGCGGGAGTCTTTTGCAACAATAGATTAGGTACATCCCACAGACTTTTGTAATTGTCAGCAACCGGTACTGAATAAAGACTCAGACAACCGTTTTCCTGATTGGTAAAGTACCACCACGATTGCGGATTAGCATGCCATTGCCATTGCAGGCCAAGTGTATTCGTATTGAATTCATCGCTTTCGGCAGGTGTAGCAACCGGATATGTTTGCCCTACATTGGGCTTCTTATACGTCAATACTGGATCGCCGCATCCGTCACCATCCTTATCTTCACCAATAACAGGCCAGTCATTTTTCCAAACCATTGGTTGCAGATGTACAAGACGTCCGAATGCTCCCACATCCTGAAAATGCAGAAACCAATCTTCACCTGTTTTGGTATCTACCCATGCACCCTGATGAGGGCCGTTTATATTAGTTTTACCCTGAGCCATTACGATCTTGCGTTCATATGGACCAAATATATCTTTCGACCGCATAGCCAGTTGCCATCCGGTAGCAACACCTCCGGCAGGGGCAAGTATATAGTAATATCCGTTTCTTTTATAGAATTTAGGGCCTTCTACTGTAGGATCAATATCGTGTCCATCGTATATGATCTTCGATTCTCCGATAGCCTTTTTTCCATCGGGTGTAAGGCGTGTTACAGCTAAAAGGCTTTTTATTCCAGCCCGACTACCGGCATAACCATGTGCCAGATATACTTGTCCGTCTTCATCGAAAAGGGGGCAAGCATCAATAAGCCCTTTGCCTTCTTTGACCAATACCAAAGGTTCCCACTCACCCGCAGGATCTTTAGCCTTTGTCATAAAGATACCAAGATCAGGATCTCCATAGTAGATATAAAATTCCCCTTTGTGATAACGGATAGCAGGCGCCCATACACTTCCTCCATGATTGACACCATCGGCAACAAACATGGCATCTTTAGGCATCGCAGCAATGGCATGACCTACTATAGTCCAATTCACCAGATCTTTGGAATGAAGGATAGGAAGTTCGGGTATACAGTTGAAGCTGGAAGCCGTCATATAATAATCGTCCCCTACCCTACATGCATCAGGATCGGAATAATCGGCATAAAGGACAGGGTTTTTATACATACCGTTACCCAAGTCTGATTGCCAAACAGTAGAAACGTAGTTTTGAGCATGAGTAGCCGACAAAGTAGCTAAAAAGAACAAAATAACATATATTCTTCTCATTCTCTTACTGTTTTAAATTCCTTTGTCAGGTCCTCTATTCTCATTTCTCTCACCCCTTCGACAAACAGTTCTGCCATAGCATTAGCTCCTTTTACGTTGAAATGAGTATTATCAATTTTCCCATCCGGAAAATTTTTATTTTCGCCCGGTTCCAAGTGTAGGAACAGGCTCTTGGAATCTTCTTCTCCCATTTCGAGAAGCAGCTTCTTGCTTTTCTCATACATATCTATCATTGGTATCGCAGCTTTTCTCGCAACATTACGTGCCAAGTCGAGGTATTCGCCATGAGAATCGACAAACTTTCCTTTCTCGTCAAACTTACGTCTGGCTACAGAAGTACAGATAATAGGTTTTACTCCTTTTTCTTTAGCCTTTTGAACAAACATGGTGAAATATTCAACATATTCTTCCGGAGTAGTATAACGGTCGCCCTTATCTTTTGAGGCATCATTATGCCCAAACTGAATAATGAGATAATCGCCTGCACTGATATTATCTATCACTTTTTGCCAACGTCCTTCTTTTATAAACGACTTTGAACTTCTGCCATTCTTTGCATGATTTTCGATGATAACATTATCGTTGAAAAATAGCGGTAATAGCTGTCCCCATCCTTTTTCGGGGAAAGGAACGGACTCCGTCGTGCCGGAAATACTATCTGTTACATCTCTGAACAAATCTTTATCTGCCATAGTAGAATCCCCAATCATAAATATACGTTTTTGCGCAAAAGAGGAAAGGCAAAACACTGACAGGCAGAATATAATAGTCAATAATAATCGTTTCATTGTAACAGCTTATTTTATGGTTAAAGGATTCCAGTTATCACAGCCACTTAAAGCATTTTCTATCGTATATACTTTTGCTTCGTCAGCAGTCAGTACCTTCGACCATTTTACCCTGTTAGTTGTACCGGCTCCCGCCCCTTTATTGTTATACTCCATATAGCGGGCGGTCTTTTCATTATTTTCATCATTCCAGTTGTGCCAGCCCTCGGCTTTGATTCCTGCAGGCAAGGTAGAATTCATAAACAATGTCATACTATAAGCTCTCCACGGACGTCCCAGATACATGGCATTTACATCTTTACCGAGAGTTACCTCGCAGTTGTTGAATATATAGCCGTACTTAATATTCTGTGGCGTATTGGCAGCTGTTATATAAGAGTTTCGCTTGCAATGTATTGTACATTTCTCGAACCATGCTGTAGAAGGCCCGAAGATAAAATCGGTAGTACCCTCGATATAGCAATTCTCGAAATATTGACGGGCTCCGTCGCGTCCGGCATACAGCGTATCCTGATTACCTAACAGACGGCAATTACGAACAATAACCCTGTCACCTTCGATATGTAAGGCTACTGCTTGTCCTAGTGGAGCAGCTGAATTTTCTACTGTAAGATTTTCCAATGTAATATCGTTGCCACTCAGCAGGAACGTATAGGTTTTGAATGTACCCATCTTGTTTATGTTGGCATGATCATCATAGTTGATCACAGTCTTATCCCTGTCTTCTCCTACCATTCTTATATTGGTCACATGTGGAGGTATTATCAGTTTCTCTTTATAGATACCGTTCTTGATGTGTATCGTTATGCGTCCACGAGGATCGGCTGTACGAACAGCGTTTATTGCTTCCTGTATAGTCCGGAAGTCACCTGTCCCGTTACGATCAACGATATATTCGGTTTTATCCTGTGCAAAAAGACCTACTGATAATAAAAGTAAACAAAGGGATATATATTTTCTCATAAGATTATTATTTTACAATCAGGCTATTCAGGTAAACTTCGAGATAGGTATAACCATCTTCGTTCAGATCGTTTGCCGACTTACCCGGATAATGTTGTTCCAGCCAACCATCAGGTATTCCGTCAATGTTGGAATCGGCAGAAACTTCTTCACTAGTATAATTATATACATCCCATCCTCCGACATCATTCTGGGAATCTATCATACCCGGCTTTGTACCGGCACCACCGGAAGCACGTTTAGGCGCAAGCCCTTTTCTCACTTCATCAACTACACGCAGGTCTGTTTTGTCTCTCCTGTAGCTGGCTCCTGCATCAGACAATACTTTTTTATAAGCTGTTTCAGCATCGTCTGTCATTACATTCGGTACATCGAAAGGCTTATCCGATATCAGATCTGCTTTATCTTTCGATTCCGGATTGGGTTGAAGTCCGAGCAGATTATTCTTTGTTACTTTCTTATTATTATAGATATAATTTCCATTTACATAGAAAATTCCCCAAATACCTTTCGCCTGCTTATTGCTCCCGTCATCGGCATTCGGCGAAAATATCCTGCTTGGATTGGCAGAAGTAGGAGTCGGCTTATAGTAGTTGTTGACAAAATTGTACCTGCCACCTTCTCCTGCGTATCCGCTATTACTTCCCCAATTATATATTACATTGTTTCTGAAATCGACCAGCTCCAATTCCGGCTGATTATTATATCGGCTACCACACATACGCGGGTTACGGCTGTCGTGGTGAGCTAACAAATTATGGTGATAAGAGGCTTTTTTCCCTCCCCAGATAGCTCCATAGCCGTGATTGCCTTTCTTGTGAACTGACCCTCTCAGGCTTTCCGAGATAATACACCACTGCATGGTGAAATTTTCATTATCGTAAAACGATGCGCATTCGTCAGTGCTCCAGCTCATAGAGCAGTGATCTATAATTATATCTTTGTTACGGGTACCCGACAATGCGTCATCCGTAACTTTCGCCAGATCACCCATTCTGAAACGCATATAGCGTATAATTACATTATTACCCTCTACCTTTACCGGATAGTTTGCTATGCATATGCCATCGCCCGGTGCGCTCTGTCCGGCGATTGTCGTGCTATCCGGAATATTCAGTCGCGCATTTAGATGTATTACTCCTGCAACTTTAAATAATATTGTCTTTGGTCCCGGTCGTTTCAAACACCAGCGAAGTGTACCTTCCTGTGTTTTCTTATTGCCCATTATCGTATCTTCCAACGAATTTACATAATAAACCTTTCCTCCGCGTCCTCCGGTAGTGTACATACCTCCACCTTCGGCTCCGGGAAATGCAGGAGTCTGTGCATATATGGCTATATTAAAAATGGCTCCGGTTAAAAACAATATGATTTTTTTCATCTTTTTATCTATTAAGCATTACGCTTAGCATAATGAATGGTCCTACAGCTTTGGGGTCATTATCTCTTACAGGTTCGTTTATATAGTATTCGTAACTTCCGTCACGATAATTTTTTTCTCCGCCAAGTCCGGCAACTCCACAACCATCGGTAAGTGAAATTGTGCCGTCACCGTTATCTTTTATAAAGCGTTTTACAAACTGGTCGTACGCTTCTTCTCCTTTTTTCAGATAACTTTTATCCAGATATCCTTTTTGTGCGCCTTTTACCCACGAGTAGATAAACATTGCCGAAGCACTGGATTCTATGTAATTGCCTTCGCGCCCCATCTGGTCAGTCACCTGATACCACATACCGGTTTTCTTCTCTCTGTATTTTTCTACAGTGGAACAAAGGCTCTGAAATAATTTTATAATCTCATCTCTCTGCGGATGATTGGCCGGCATAAAGTCAAGAACATCTACCATAGCCATCATATACCATCCTATACTTCTCGACCAAAAGTTAGGAGAAAGTCCTGTTTTAGGATCAGACCAACGTTGTTCACGACTTTCGTCCCATCCGTGATAGTATAAGCCAGTCTTCGGATCATACATATATTTGTGTACGTCCAGAATCTGAACGGCTACATCGTCAAACAATTCGGGCTCGTTGAATGTCTTTGCATATTCGGCAAGAAAAGGTCCGGCCATGTACAATCCATCGAGCCACACCTGATGCGGGTATATCTTCTTATGCCAGAAACTTCCATCCTTTGTACGGGGATGTGTACGCATCTGGTCGCGCATCAGATCGATCGCTTTCTTGAAGCGTTCCTGTTTCGTTAAAGCATACATAGGAAACAGGAATTTACCTGAATTTACCCTGTCTATGTTATATTCTAAAGGCTTATAGGTTTTAACCTGCCCATCCTGCTCCACCATCAGATCGGCAAAGCTATACACATAATCGTAGTACTTCTGATCGAATGTCATTTGCCATGTCTGATATATGGCCTGCAACTCTAGTCCGTGACAGTAATTCCATTTGGGTGCTTTTGAAAAATCGAGCATCCACGGTTCGGGATTACGCTTCATTTCCGAATCGGATAAGTGTGTATAATATTTTACCTGAGCTTCCATACCTAATATGGAAGCTACAGATAATAGTACAATGAATAGTTTAGCCTTCATAACCTTTCTCTTTTCTTTATTTTGTAGCGTGTACAAGTTCTTTTCTCAAAGTTTGCGGTAACTGGATATTCTTATTATCCCCGCTCATATTTATAACCTCTTTCAGTGAAGCCGGGTATTCAAATTCTGTAAGAGAAAAATCACTTACGTTTTTCAAAATCAGGGCTGGCCCGTTCTGTGGGGTTATCTTTATATTCTTAAAATGTATATTCTTCGACTCAGCCAGTTCTGCACCTATGTTTGAAGTGATGGTTACATTCTCTACATTTATATTCTCAATTTTCATTTCAGGCAACCCGTTAAAGAGCATTGCTCTACGTGCATTTCTCGAAACCAGATTTTTCACATAGATGTTCCTGAATGCCGGAGTAGTCTCATCTACTGCCGGAACGGTTTCTTCTACCGGAGTTACGTCGCCATCTTCAAGTGATTCGGAAGCAGATTTACCTCCGTAATATAGGTCGAAAAGGAATGATTCGGTAGCGATATCGAACATGTTGATATCCCGAATATAAATATTTTCTACAATACCACCGCGTCCGCGACGGCTTTTAAATCTCAGACCGACATCTGTTCCCAAAAACTGGCAGTTGGATACGGATATGTTTCTTACACTTCCCGACATTTCGCTGCCTACTACAAATCCTCCATGTCCCTGGAATACTTTACAATTATCTATCAGTACATTTTCGGTAGGGCGATTGCGATTGCGGCCATCTTCATCTTTACCCGATTTTATACAAATTGCATCATCTCCTACATCGAAGGTGCTATTTACAATGATAGAGTTTACACACGATTCGAGGTCGACTCCATCACCGTTTTGTGCATAACCGGGATTACGCACATAAATATTATCGATAATTACATTCTCACACATTAACGGATGGATATTCCAGCTTGGCGAATTCTCGAACAAAACGCCTTCGAGTAATACATTCTTACACTCGATAAAACTGATCATCACCGGACGCAGGAAGTCTCTTACTTCCATCCATTCAGCTTCGGACAGTCCCTTAGGCGGTACGTTCATATCACTTATTTCGAGCCCTTTCAGCGAACCTGCGGAAGGGAACCAATAGTTTTTATCTTTTACGACTCCACCTGAGTTTACAACTCTTTTCCAGTGGTTATCTGTTACTTTTCCTTTCTTTAAAGGACGCCATGCTTCTCCCGATCCATTAATAGAACCTTCTCCTGTAATGGCTATATTTTCAAGATTTCGTCCTGATATCGGGGATTGACAACGACGTGTATCCAAGCCTTCAAAAACTGTATTCACCAAAGGATACAAATCGAAATTGGCCGAGAACAGTATTAATGCTCCCTTTTCGAGATGTAGATTGATATTTGATTTGAACACAATCGGCCCTGTATACCATATACCAGTGGGAACTACCAATGTACCCCCACCTTTTTGAGACAAGGCGTCCATTGCTTTCGCAAAGGCTTCTGTATTGAGTGTAATTCCGTCGGCTACCCCGCCAAAGTCGGTTATCGACACTTGGTTGTTTGGGAAGACAGGCCTCTGAACTACAGCCATTTTAAAAGGTAAGTCTTTATATAAATAATCGTATTTATACTCGCTCTTTTGGGCGCATCCGGTATGAAATGGAAGTATCAACAGAGATAGTATAAAAAGCAGGGTTATTGTGAGTTTTCTCATTATTTTGAGTATTTCTTTTTTTTAACTTTATATGATTTGAACTACTGATGATAAACATCTTCAGCTAAATCAGGAAGTCTACGTTTTCTATGAATTAATTTTTCTGAGCATTTTTATAATACTGTTGCAGGACTGGTTTCCTGCAACAGTATGTTATTTTAGAGTTTATTCGATTATGGTATCCAACGAGGGTCACCCGTTCCTTTTGAAATCAAATTTGGATTTGATATAGTAAAGTCAGCTCCGGCAGCGTTAGCAAAACCCGGATCTAATGAGGTATAAGTACTACCTGTATCGTTTTTAGCATTAGCCTGAGTGCTACCAGTAAAGTTAGGTGCATTATGATAATTATTATTATTCATCTCAGTAATAGTAGTCGCCGCTTGGTTGGTATAATATCCCTCTGTTTCTGACAGAATATTTTTATTGAAATAAATCTTATGACTTGCCAAACGGATATACAGCATACGTCTATTATTTCCATTACTTACTTTATAGAATGTATTATTTTCAATAGTAATAATACTTTCAACACCAGGGAAATTAGTTGACCCACCAGCGTCCATACGGAAAAAGTCACGAGCTAAAGCACTATTGTACACCGTATTATTTTTGAAAGTGAATGTTACAGCCAAGCCGTTACGGAAGTCAATAAAGTCTCCTCCATTACATTCAATATCATGATATAAACAATTAGTAATACTAACAGACGCTATTTTTGTCGCATTGCTTACATACATTGCACCTTTAGTATAATTCTTTATTTCACAACCATCTATAACCAATGCTCCAAACTGACCAGCTTCATAAACAAGTGTCTGATCTCCGGTTGAGCCTGTTCCATCCAATATGAGGTCTTTCAAATTAACTCCTGCACCTTCAGCAGGACGAATAATTGTACCCATTAATATAGGCCTGTCTGCCGGACGAACTCCTTTTAAAGAAACAGATTTGGTAATATTAAGAGTCGCAACGTTATATGTACCCGGCATCAGAGCAAATACATCTCCGTCATTAGCCGCAGCTACTATAGCCGCTAAATCATCTTCAGGGAATACTTGTATTGCGCCATCTAAATCGAGTGGAGTTTCAAATTGTACTGTTCCACGAGTTTTAGTGCCATTTTTCAATATGGCCTCATATTTAGTTTCAGGGGTAAGACCTGTAATAGTTGCAGCTCCGGCAGCAATATCGGCTGCGGTAACAGTATATGTTATATCACCAGGAGTAAGGACTATTTCCGTAGCAGTTGCACCTGCAATCCAACGGAGTGTTACCCATGTAGCTTCTAAATCGTTTGCTATATCAACAGGACTAAGTATTTGCTCTGTTCCTGTCTTAAATGTTGCTTCTGTCCATTTGGATTCAGATACAGCTTCAGAAATGGCTTTCACCCGCAACAAATAGCTTGTTTCTCCTTCAAAACCACTAATGGTATATGGCAATTCCGAAAAAAGAATACCTGTTATTTGCTTTACAGGTGTCCCTGACGCGCCAGTTGCTTCATCATATATCTCAATAGTATAGGATTCTGCTTTACTAACAGCATCCCATGTTACCTGAACTTCAGTTCTGTTAATAACAAGCGCTTCTACATCCGTTGGTGAAAACAGACGGCTGGTATCAACGCTGGTTATTTCATCATCTATGTCGTCACCGCATCCCGTAGCAAATAATGCTACGGAAAGGGTTAGTATATATGTAATTTTTTTGAATATATTATTCATCGCTTTCTAGTTTTTTAGATTAGTTTGGTGTATTGTATCCATCGTTGGTAAGTATGCCATCGCTAGCATCGATAAAGACCTGCCAGATAGGCCAAAACTGTTGTATATCCGGATTGCGCACATAAAGTGCATCCCAATAGTTTACAGCATCAGTAGAATTTACAAGCTTCCATGATTTTTCGGAAGTATACCCCAAAGCAGCTCCTTCTGTATCTGTATCTCCATAATTCAAACCATATATTATTACAGATTCTCCGTCAGTATCGGTCTTATAATATATTTTGCTTGGAAGATCAGCATATTTACCCTGGCGATTCTCTAATTGTTCAAGTTTTGTTTTTGCTTCAGCTAATTTTGAAGAAAGTTTATTCCAACGAATAAGGTCACCTTTACGCAACATTTCACCGGTAAATTCAAGAGCACGTTCATCTACAATAGCATTAAAGAATGCATCTTTACTAGCAGTAGCTGTGCTCATGAAAGTGGTTACTTTCTCCGGATTATCTGGGAATGCACGATCACGTATCATTTTCAGGTAAGGAGCCGCTGCTGCAGGACCATCGATCTCATTGATGGCTTCAGCAGCCATTAACACAACATCTGCGTAGCGCATATATGGCCAGTTCAGACCATCATCGTTAGGAGAGAAATCATTACGGGAAAGCCACTCGTAACGATATTTACCAAAATACCATTTATTCAAATTAGTTGGCACCTGAATACCGTTTGTCCATTCGTAAGGAACACATGTAACATCGCGACGTACATCATCTACATCATATTCGTAATACATGATTGGATTAGGCCCGTTTGTTCCACCTTTATTTTGATTTGTATATTTATCTACAGTAGTATGCTTAACACCCAAATCGAAAATCACACGCCCTCTGGTATCAGAGAAAGGTATTTCCCATAGCATTTCTCTTCCGGCTATGCCTTGTTCTCCACCAAGATCTTCTTTAAATACCTGTTCAAAACCGCGAAGAGTACAGGTTCCACTATTTATAATGTCCATGCATTCCTTCTTTGCTATTGCATACATTTTGTCAGGAGCTAGATCCGGGTCTGTACTTCTACGCACTGTACCATCAGCACGCAGGGCATAACCTCCCGCAGCCAAAGCCAAACGAGCACGTAATCCTTTCGCAAATGCTTTATTTACGCGTTCTGTTGTAGTAGTTACACTGGTTTCGTTTGGCCAAGCAAGCAGCTCTCCTGCTTCTTCCAAATCAGCCAACAACTGTTTGTATATAATATCACGATCACTTCTTGGTAAATCCACAGTTTCTGAGTTTATAGGTTCAAAACGAGCTGGTACATCTCCCCAACCCTTAATAAGGTCGCTATAAACAACAGCCCGAAGAGTAAGTATTTCGCCTAATATCTGAGCCATTTCTCTACTATTCTCGACATCTCCATAAGTGCGAATTCCCTTAACTGCAAGATTTGCACGCTCTATACCCTGATAAAAACATGCCCATGCATTATTTTCTGTATTCATCTGCCCGTTAGCAATATTAGTATTGTAATTCGAGAGACGAGATTTATCATCAGCTGTATTAATAAGGGAATTATGTACTTCGCAGTCTGTATTTATTCCATAATAAACAAGAAAACGGGCACGATATGAATTCTGTTCACAAAACGATTGAATAATCCCTGCAATGGAACCTTCAGCCAAAGCCGGAGTTGAGAATAATACAGATTCATCTATTGTTGATTTTGCCGGAGCATCCAGAATATCATCGCAGGAAGCCATTGTTCCAACAAGGGCTAATGCTATTAATGATTTATATATAAATTTTTTCATTTGATTCTGTTTTATATATTAGAAATTTATGTTCACACCAAATACGATTGAACGGCTTTTTGGATATGCCGAGTAGTCGACACCTGGTGTAAGAGCTGATTTACGACGGGTTGATACTTCAGGATCGAATCCACTATAACTAGTCAGGCAGAATACATTATATCCGGTCACATAGAAGCGACAATTCTGCATTTTAACCTTTCTTACCAGATTCTGAGGTAATGTATAACCTAAAGTAAGTGTTCCCAGACGTAGGAATGAACCATCTTCTATTGCCCAATCGCTAAGCACATAATGAGTCATATATGGAGACCACATTGTAGTATTGGCATTCATAGCTGCTAATTCCGCAGCATCGTTAGAGATTGTTCCATCGGCACGCAGGTTAGTCCAACGTTTTCCCGATTCCATTTCTGTAATCATATTACGGGAGTGGTATTTACTAGTAGATGTATATTCTATCTTATTAGCATTGTACACGTCATTACCATAGCTCCAGTTGAAGTTTGCTGACAGGTCGAATCCGTAAGCACGGGCATTAATATTAAATCCTCCGGTATGCAGCGGATTTGTATCCCCGATTACCTCTTTGTCATTTTCATTAACGACTCCATCTCCATCCAAATCTTTCAGCTTCATCGAACCCGGGCGCAAAGTTCCCACTACAGTGCTGGCATCTGCAACATTAGCTTTATCCAGATTCCATTTACTTCCATCGTAATCGATAAAGTCGCTCACTTCATATCTGCCATCTGAACGGTACCCATATATTTCTCCGATAGATCCCCCTGCAACAACCTTGTAATCCATACCTATCTCGGTTGACGCCCACCCGGATGTACCAGATATATAATTCATGCCGCCGATATCTTTTACCTTATTTTTATTGAACCCTATATTTCCACTAAAACTCAGACCAAAGTCTTTTTTTTCTATTGCGACCCAGTTCAAAGAGATTTCAACCCCTTTATTTTGTGTTTTACCAATATTGCGATATTGGTAGTCATATCCTGTACCTGCTGTTCGATAAGCAAGAAGCAAGTCTTTAGTAGTATTCAGATAGAACTCAACACTACCGTTCAGACGACTGTTAAGAGCGGTAAAATCTAATCCTAAATTACGAGTTATTGTTGTCTCCCACTTCAAATCGGGATTGGCCATTGTTACATTTCCATCCTCATCTTTCAACGGCGCCCAGTAAGAACCAAATCCATTAATATACTGGGTAGATGCAACTCCAAACACCTGTATCATTTGTCCTGCAGGTATATTATTATTCCCTGCTGTACCATAGCTAAAGCGCAATTTCAAATCATCGAGCCATGATTTTGTACTTTCCATAAACGATTCGGACGACATACGCCATGCAACTGCTGCGGAAGGGAAATACCCCCATCTGTTACCCTCCGAAAATTTAGAAGATCCGTCAGCGCGGAATGTAGCGCTTACCAGATACTTGCTCATATAATCGTAGTTTGCACGACCGAAGAACGACAATAATATATCATCCGGATACAAGTTATTATTTATTGTTATAGCAGTTCCTTGCGAAGTCAGTTTAAGTGCATCTGTAAAAGAGAATGAAGTAGGGAAACCATGACTTACATTTTCTAACATCTCGCGCTTCGTTACAATATATTCTTGTCCCAGCAATGCACTCAGACTATGATTTTTTGGTAACAACTCTTTGAAATCATAATTAGCCGTATTGGTACTACGGAATGTCTGACGCGATGTTTTTTGTGAAATAAGTGCAGGATAACCACTACCTTTATCTTTCGCATAATAAGTACTTGTTCCATAAAAACGATCATCATTGTTGCGATAATCATCAAGACCGACTTCCGCTTTCAAATTGAGGTTACTGATTACCTCCCATGTAACACTACCGTTCAGATTGTATACTTTGCGCTCCTGAAAACGATCATTATCTGAAACAGCCAAACGAGGATTCTGCAGATTAAATTCAGCATCTGTCTCTCCGTCATCAGTTAATCCGGAAATAGGGAACGGAGGATAAATCATCGCATTTTTCAGACGGGAGTCTGCCGAAGATTTTTCATTTTGCTCATTAGCACCACCACCTCTGGTTTCGGTTTCAGCATAACGTGCAGAGAAATCTAATGTAAGATTCTTAAACGGTTTGGTATTTACCTTCAATGTCAGGTTGTCACGTTTGAAACCAGACAACTGCATAATCGCCTTATCATTTACATGACTGTAGTTGAAAGAGTACTTAATCTTATCTCCTCCTCCATTCAGGCTAAGGCTGTGATTGAATGTGAATCCTGTACGACCGAATATCTGCTCTTGCCAGTCATTACCATCAATTTCTCTATACATATCTATATCCTGATAGTTTCCGAAATAATCGGTATATTTATCGGGATCATTGTCCAAAAGTGAACGCTCATATTGCCATGTAGCATAATCGTAAGGATTAAGTGTATCCAGTTTTTTCGCTATCTTCTTCCAACTGATAAAAGCATTATATGCAACATTCAGTTTGCCTTCTTTTCCGCTTTTTGTAGTAACGATGATTACCCCATTCGCTCCACGTGATCCGTAAATAGCAGTAGATGATGCGTCTTTCAGTACATCGATTGATTCAATATCTGTTGAAGCAATATCATTAATCGATTCTACCGGGAAACCATCAACAATATACAGGGGAGCATTACTCTGAGTAATGGAACCACCTCCACGTACGCGAATCATCATTTCAGCATCCGGGGAACCCTCTGTACTGGTAACTTGTACTCCGGCCAGTCGTCCTGTTATTGCTTCCGCCACATTAGATACAGGAACTGCCTGAATAGCATCTCCTTTCACTGATGACACAGAACCTGTGAGGTCTTTCCTCTTTACTGTACCATAACCGATAACCACAACTTCCTCTAGTTCGGAGCTAAGGTCTTCCATCACGAAATCAATAACGTTTCCGGTTACTTGTTTTTCATTCTGCTTCATACCTACGTATGACGCTACTAAAGTCTGAGAGCCGGCAGGAACCGATAACGAGTATTTACCATCTATATCGGTCATAGTACCTTTTGTTGTACCCTTTACCGAAACCGTAACACCGATCAGGGGCTCACCCTGCGAGTCCGTCACTGTGCCTGTCACATCTCTCTGTTGAGCGTATAGTTGCCCACCCAACAAGAACAGTGAGATACACATAATAGACAAAATTCTTTTAATTGCCTTTTGCATAGTTCGTTAGATTTATAATTTACAGTTAGTTTAATTTATTTAATAGTTTTAGTAATTTCTTAATAAAGGTTATTGAAATTGAAGTGATATCCGAAGACTGTGTTTTTACAAAATATCGTTACGGATTTAATTTCAGGATCATTTCATTGGTATTATTTTATCATAAGAGACATTAATTTGTCAAATAAGATTTATGGTCATGGTATTATATACTGTCAGATTTGAGTGCAATGTATGCACGATTTCTGAATTCGGAGGTAGATAAAGTGATTTTTACGGGGGGATAAATTGACTTTATGTCAACATTTGCAATTTTCCTGTAAAACTCACTATCTTTGTATCAAACCCGAATTTTACCATGAAGTTGAATCGTATTTTTTGCTTATTCCTCGTATTCCTTATTACAATACTTTCTTTCGGTCAGCAACGATGTTTTTTTGAACATTATGGCCCCGATGACGGCCTTCCTCAACATACCATCATGAGCATTCTTCAGGATGAAAAAGGTTTTATGTGGTTTTCTACATGGAATGGATTATGCCGTTTCGATGGATATAATTTCTATACTTTCCGGATACAACAAGGTGATAGATATCACATGAGGAGCAACCGTATTGACTTTATAACAGAGGACAAATACGGTTTTATATGGACACTGCCCTATGACAGGGAGCCGCACCGATTTGACCCCCGTACGGAAGAATTCATGGGTATCAGATCTCTGAAAGGACATGAAGACCTAACTTTTATTTCTACAAAAATCATCACTATGGCTTCTGGAAAAGTGTGGTTATTATCCGACAATATGGGATGTGTATGCGTTACCGACTCAGCTTTTAACATAGAGATATACAACACTGAGAATAAGAAAATAAACGGCAACAAGGTAAATAACATATATGAAGACCAGAACGGAAATTCATGGATACTGACCAACAACGGACTATATTCGGTCAGTGCTGATGGAAAAAAGCTAAACAGTTATTTTACAGAAAAAGCCTATATAGAATCTTCTCCTGTTCAGGATTTTTATTCAGTCCTTGAACTTCATGATAAGATCTGGTTCGGAGCAGGAAATGGCCGTATATGGATATATGATAAAAAAAGCGGACAAACCGACTTACTGCAGACTGAGTCGAAATCTGCAATAAGATTTATTGGAAACATAGACAATAATCAAATCCTCATCTCTACTCATGGAGATGGATTCTTTGTCTATAACCGGAGAGAAAAGGCTTTAAGCAAATACAACAGGAGCAATCTACCGGACATGCGCTCCGACCGCATACTTTCCACTTACCTCGACAAATCGAAGAATGTATGGTTTGAAATAGATTATCCGGGTGTAGCCAAATTCGATCCTGAAACAAAGGAATTGAAACATTTCACAATGAAGACCGAAAGTTCTGTCTCAAATGTATTCCCATCTAATTTTTTCATATTCGAGGATAATGCTAACCGCCTCTGGGTGCATCCGAGAGGGGGTGGTTTTGGTTGGTACAATCCCGAAAACGATGCATTAATGCCGTTTTTCAACGAACCGTCTTCTCCCGACTGGCGATTCTCAAATGTTATGCATACCGCATTCTCCGACAAGCAGGGAAATCTATGGCTCAGTACCCGTTCACATGGCTTGGATAAAGTAATCTTTAACAATGATGTATTCAAGTCCATTGTTGTCGACCCGAATATCCACTCTACTATAAATAACGATATTCGCAGTGTATTTGAAGACAGCAATGGAAATCTATGGGTATCAGCCAAAGGGGGTAAAATATTTGTATACGATCAGAATCTTGTACAAAAAGGATATTTGTGCAATAACGGCAGAATAGAGTACGGAACCCCTATAGAAGGCGTGACATACTGCATTACAGAAGACAGCAAAAATAATATTTGGGTAGGGACTAAAGGTGAAGGTGTATATAAGCTGATACCTTCCGGTAATTCGTACCGTATAGAGCATTATAAAAATTCGCCTGATAATGGATATAGCCTGAGCAGCAACAGTGTATATGCCATCCTCGAGGACAGCAAAAACAGGATATGGGTAGGAA
The DNA here is from genome assembly GCA_040395895.1 of Dysgonomonas hofstadii. Classification (GTDB taxonomy): domain Bacteria; phylum Bacteroidota; class Bacteroidia; order Bacteroidales; family Dysgonomonadaceae; genus Dysgonomonas; species Dysgonomonas hofstadii_A. The sequence continues at coordinate 79,094 of JBEBPN010000002.1, read as the reverse complement.
CATACGGAGGAGGTTTAAACTTGCTGGATGAAAAAACAAACAGATTCATAAACGATCGTAATGGTCTGAAGAACTATCCGACACAATTCGGCTCTCAGATAAGAACAATGCAATCTGATAAATATGGGAATATTTGCATCGGGACTACACTCGGGCTCATTATTTTTTCATCAGAATTCAGTGATGCCAGTCAGATCGACTACAAGTTCTACACCCGTACTCCGGGCAATAATGAAAGCCTTAGCGAAAATGACGTGTATGATATTTGCACTACAAAAAGTGGCGACACTTATCTGGCAACCTTCGGTGGAGGAATCAATAAAATAGAGGCCGTAGATAGCAACGGATTCCCGACTAAGTTCTCTTCGTACACAACAAGGGACGGCTTACCTTCGGATGTCATCCTGATGCTGACAGAGGATACCAAAGGTAAGTTGTGGATTGCATCGGAGGGAAATCTCACAAAGTTTGATCCGGAAAAAAGATCGTTCGAGACATATAGTGAAATAAACAGACTGATAGAAGGACAAAATTTCTCGGAAGGCTCCCGCTGGACTTCTAAAACAGGGATCGTCTATTTCGGATATTCCAAAGGCGTGCTCTCCATCGATCCTGAAAACATCAACCGAAATATATTCAAACCGTATGTAGCACTATCGAAGCTACAAATAGCCAACAAAGATGTACCGATCGGCAGTGATTCTCCTCTGAAAAAGAACATAGATGATGTAGACCATATAGAACTAAATCATAAGCAGAATTTTATCAATATAGAATTTGTAGCTCTGGATTTTGTAGAACCGAAGCGAATATTATATGCCTACAAACTCGACGGATTCGACGATGATTGGATAATTACCAAAGAGCAACGTATAGCCAATTACAACAACCTACTACCCGGCAAGTACACATTCAGGGTAAAATCAACTAACAGTGATGGTATTTGGATGGATAACGAGCACACACTGGGTATAGAAATCACACCATCATTCTGGCAAACAGGCTGGGCATACCTTTTGTATATTATCCTTATTGCAGGCATATTGTACGCAATCCTGCGGACTCTGTTTATCTTCTATCGCCTTAGGGACAAAGTAAAATTGGAACATGAACAGACAGAAATGAAGACCCGTTTCTTTACGGACATTTCGCACGAAATACGCACCCCTCTTACAATGATCGTTTCCCCTGTGGAGAACATCATAGAGAACGAAAGTACACCGACTGATATAAAATCGCAGTTGCAACTGGTACTGAAAAACACCAACAGGATGCAACGGATGGTAAACCAGATACTGGATTTCAGAAAAATACAGAAACAAAAGCTCAATATACAGGAAACAGCTATAGGTGAATATGTAGCCGATATCTGTAACAACTTCTCAAAAACAGCTGAATATCAGAATATAAACCTGAAATTCCATGACAATTCGGATGGTGAAAAGATCTGGATAGACAGGGATAATGTTGAGAAATTGGTATTCAACCTGCTATCGAATGCTTTCAAATACACTTCGGTAGAGAAAACAATCGAAGTCTTTGTCGCCAGCAACCCAAAAGACAAGAACATAGCGATACAGGTAAAAGACGAAGGAAAGGGAATGAGCAAAGATGTACTGAATAAGCTCTTTACCCGATTTGCTTCTTTCAATAAAGATAAGAGTAAACCTAGTACCGGAATCGGACTATCCATCGTAAAAGAAGTCGCTGATAAGCATCACGCCAAAATACAGGTAGAGAGTGAAGTAAATGAAGGATCTTCATTCACCATATTATTCCCTACCGGAATAGATCATTTAAAAAATGATGAGAATGCAACTTTTGTATATACAGATACATCTAAAGATGCTGAATCTGTAAAAACACAGGAAGATATTATCCAACAAGAAGATGCATCCGTTTCCGCACCTGAGGAAAGTGACAAAGAAAAACATGACCAGAAAGAAACCATCCTTGTAGTAGAAGATGATGCAGACCTCAGAAGGTTTATCAGTACCATTCTGGAGCCTCACTATAATGTGCTGGACGCCGAAAACGGACAGATCGGATATGAGGTAGCAATGAAGTATATACCAGACTTCATTGTCAGCGACATAATGATGCCCGAAGTGGACGGAGTAGAATTACTACAAAAAATAAAGTCTAACACCGAAACCAGCCATATTCCGTTTATCCTGCTTACAGCTAAAACCGATATGGACAGTAAACTGCACGGACTCAATTATGGTGCAGATGACTACATAACAAAACCGTTTAGTGTAAAATACCTGAAAGCCCGTATCGACAATATAATCCGCCAGCGCAAACGGTTGTACGAATCGTATTCTACCGGCAATCAAATAGCGAATAGACCTACTGTTGAAACTGAAACGATCAAAGATAACGACGCTGAAACCGAACTGAAATTCACGCCTCAGGACGAAATCTTTATCACTAAAATAAAGGAAGAAGTAGAGAAAAACATCGACAACAGCGACTTCGTAGTCGAAGACCTTGCCGCTTCGGTTGCTATGAGCCGCACGGTATTCTTCAAAAAGCTGAAAAGCCTTACAGGATTCGCTCCTATCGAATTTATAAGGGATATTAAGATTAAGCATGCTGCGACATTGATAGCAACACAGCAATACACGATAAAAGAAGTGTCTTATATGATAGGAATATCGGACACAAAATACTTCACGCAGTTATTCAAAAACGTGTATGGCATGACTCCTACCGAATATAAAAATCTGCAAAATAGTACAAAGTAATGTAAATAGAAAGGGGGGTTAAATTGTTTAAGTCAAAAACTCCCCTATATAATAAATATTATATCTTATATTTGTTTCAAAATTGCGGAGATAGACTACTACCCTCTGGCTTTTAAACTCTTAATAACCTTAAGAACCAATGAAGAATATTTTAAAGAACAAGACTTTGTTATCAGTTTTTGCCCTCTCATTCGTTTTTTTAAATACAACGGTGTGTGCGCAAACACTCCTTGTGAAAAATAACTCAAAACAGGCGATTCTCGACTACACGCTTGAAATACCTGTCGGGGAATTGCATCTTTCTTATGGAAACTACGAAGCAGTTATCGGAGACAAGATTGTACCGATAGAAATTATTACAGACATCAACGGCAAACAGAAAGCAATACTTCCTATCGACAGAATAGAAGGTGGTAAAGAAATCTCTGTTTCTGTGAAAAGAGGAGCAGCCGATGCCTATCCGAAACGCACTTATGCCGAACTGTCGCACAAGATAGGCGGAAAGTTTGAAGGACATAAATATGAAGGTGGATTTTCGTGGGTAAAACCTAACTACATAACACTGCCCGGTACATTCCGCGACCACTCTTACTACATAAAGTATGAAGGGCCGGGATGGGAAAGCGACAAGGTTGCCTTTCGTTTCTATCTGGACAACCGCAATGCGATAGATGTATTCGGTAAAAAGACATCCGACATTGTACTTCCTGCTGTAGGTGTCGACGGATTCGACAACTACCATAACATGGCCGACTGGGGCATGGACAACCTGAAAGTAGGAAAAGCGCTTGGCATTGGTTCTATCGCAATATGGGACGGAAAGAAAGCCGTGAGAGTAGAGAAAAAGGACAGCATGACCTGCTATATTCCGGCAGACGGCAAAGTCCGTTCGCAGGTGAAAACTATTTACTACGGATGGGATGCAAACTATATAAAATGTGACCTGACCGCTCTTATATCTATCGATGCAGGAAGCAGGGCTTCGCACATGGAACTGCATGTAAGCAGCAACTCAGTAGCCAATGTTGCAACAGGAATCATAAAAAACAAAGATACAGAGCTGATCGTAAGCAACGATAAAAACAGTAAATGGTCGTATATAGCCACATTCGGCAAGCAAAGTCTCAATAATGACATGCAGGGACTGGTGATATTCGCCCCGACAAAACAGATAAAAGAAATCACGGAAGACGAGCTGAACCATGTACTGGTACTTACTCCCGAAAACGGCTATGCAGAATATTACTTCATGCCGACATGGGAATTGGATAAAGAGCCTGTAAAAACAAAAGAAGACCTTATGCAGTGCATAGACGAGGTAATGAACAAGCTGAACAACCCCGTTACATACAGAATCAGAAAATAAAGTAAAATAAATATATACCATAAAATTTACACACATGAAACAACTGAATAAATCAACAGTAGAAAAGAAAAATTTACCTGTAAAAATACTTCAATTCGGAGAAGGTAATTTCCTCCGTGCCTTTGTAGACTGGATGATCGACAAAGCAAACGATGCAGGCGTAATGAATCATGGAATAGTAGCCGTACAGCCGATAGCCGGTGGCGAAAACATGGTAAAGATGTTTAATGATCAGGATTGCATGTACCATGTATATCTGGAAGGTATCAAAGACAAAAAGCCTGTAAAGGAAGTAGCATTGGTAAAAAGCATCATGGATATCCTGAATCCGTACAGCCAGTATGCCGAATACGAAAAACTTTTCCTTAGCGAAGAACTGGAAATGATCGTTTCCAACACAACGGAAGCCGGTATACGCTACGAAGAAGGTGACGATCTGACTGCTTTGCCGCCGAAATCGTTCCCCGCTAAAATGACTGCGCTATTACACAAACGTTACCAGAAGTTTAACGGAGATAAAAATAAAGGTCTTCTTATAATCTGTTGCGAACTGATCGAAGATAATGGCTCTACACTTCGCGAATATGTGCTTAAGCACGCGAAGTACAACAACCTTGAGGCAGGATTCATCGACTGGGTAAATACTGCTTGTCATTTCTATGACACACTGGTTGACCGTATCGTTCCGGGATTCCCTCGCGAAAACATCGATGAAATCAAAGCTGAAATCGGATTCAATGACAATCTGGTAGTAAAAGGCGAATACTTCCATGTATGGGCTATCGGTGGCGACAGCATTATCAAAGAAAAATTCCCATTGGATAAAGCCGGACTGAATGTATTGTTTATGGACGATATCAAAGCTTTCCGTGCCAAGAAAGTACGTATACTGAACGGTTCGCACACTGCAATGGTACCTGTAGCCCTGCAACTGGGTTGCGAAACTGTAATGGACGCTTTCAACACACCGGAAGTAGAAAAATATATCAATCGTATGGTAGCCGAAGAGGTATTGCCATGTATAGATGAAGATCCGAACGAACTGAAAGAATTTGCTGCAAAAATACTTGAGCGTTTCTACAACCCGTATCTGAAACATTATCTGAAAGATATATCACTCAACTCTATCTCGAAATGGGAAACACGTGATTATCCGACAGTATATGACTGCTGCAAGAAACTGAATAAGAATGCTAAACTGACTACGTTCTCTTTTGCTGCCATGCTGGTTCTGTACACAGGACAGTCTGCTGCCAAGAACTTTACGCCGAACGACACTCCTGAGTTTATCGAATTTATACAAAAATCATTCGATAAGAACAATATCAAAGGATGGGTATCGAGCATTGTAGCAAACAAAGCAATGTGGAAAGAAAATTTTGCAGAAGTTCCTCATTTTGTAGATGAAGTATCTGCTGATGTAGAAGCAATCCTCCACAAAGGAATGCTTGATGCACTGAAAAGCGTAATGGCATAAACGATGGAACAAGAAATCATAAAATGTGAAGAGAATTTCCTACAGGCTTTGCTTGGCTCAGATCTGAAAGTACTGGAAGGAACGCTTCACGACGATGTGATCTACAATCATGCTTCGGGAGAAGTCTGGACTAAAAAGATGGACATAGACGCTTTTAAAGCGGCAACTCCTGTAATAGAGAAAGTAGACTGCATTGATCGCAAAATAGAAATATTCGGCGATACGGCTATTGTATCCACAGCCATTCATCTGAAAGGTATATTCGGAGGGCATCAAGTAGAAGGAAAATCCAGATTCCTGCGTACCTGGAAAAAGTTTGCAGATGGATGGAAAATTATAGCTGCCGCCAGTATCAATCTTGAATAAAGGGAGTTTCCTGAAAACTCCATAAAATATAGGTTATTTAGTATTAAGCTGTCGTCAAAGACATAGTGAGAGACAAAAAAGTCTTTCGCTATGTTGAAGATGACAAAAAAGATTAAAAACTATGTCAATAAATAACGATTGCTTATACTGCAATAAAAACCAGACGCAGAAAGACCTGATGATCGAAATCTGCGAATTGAAAGTTTCCACCGTATTTCTGTTCAGAGAGCAGACTTATAGCGGACGTTGTATCGTTGCCTATAAAGACCACAGCAAAGAGCTTTATGATCTTCAGGGCGAAGAATTACTGGCATATATGGAAGATGTAAACAAAGTAGCCAGAGTAATGAAAGAACTCTTTACGCCTGTAAAAATAAATTACGGAGCATATTCTGACAAACTGCCACATCTGCATATACACCTTGTGCCTAAATATGAAAATGGCCCGGATTTTGGAGGTACATTTACAATGAATCCGCAAAAGACATACCTGACAGATGAAGAGTATATGGAGATGCTTGCGGCTATCAGAAGTAAACTTATCTGAAAAGAAAAACTTTATCTATAAAGTAGAAAGCCGGTAGTGACCGGTGATTACAGTAGAAAACGACAAGAGAAAAGTAATAAGAATTGAAAACAATACAAATTCATTACTTTCGTTACTTTTTAGTTAAAATCGTGTATTTGCCAAGCTAAGGGATGAGGCATCTCTTGTATAAAAAGAATTTCCCCTCCGGCTTGAGAGACAAAGAAGGTAAAAAAAGTAATAGGAACTGAAAACAATACAAATCCATTACTTTCGTTACTTTTTAGTTAAAATTTCATTTGTGCCAATATTGTCAACTGATAGCTATTAAATGAAAGGCATTGCTTTTCAGAATATTATATAAGATTAAATTAGGAGAAAAGTAAAATGAATAAATATTTGAAAATAGCCCCATCCGATAATGTATGTGTGGCTATAGAAGATCTGAACGAAGGCGATAAACTGAATGTGGAAGGAATGGATATCGTGATAAAAAACGAGATTCCTACAGGTCATAAGTTCGCCATCAAAGAGATAAAAGAAAATGAGGATGTCATCAAATACGGTTATCCGATAGGACACGCGACTGTAAATATACATACAGGTGAGCATGTACATACGCAGAATGTAAAAACCAATCTGCACGATGACCTGCAATACAGCTATGTACCAGTACACCCTAAACTGGATATTAAAAAGAGCGATCTTAAAATAAACGGTTACCTGCGCTCCAATGGCGAAATGGGTATCCGCAACGAGCTCTGGATAGTACCTACCGTAGGCTGTGTAAACGGACAGGCTCAGGCGATCATCAACCGTGTGAAGAATGAATTGGATGTATCGCATATCGACGACATACGCGTCTATACACACAACTATGGCTGCTCTCAGTTGGGTGACGACCATGTGAACACCCAAAAGGCGTTGGCAGCCCTTGCAAAGCATCCGAATGCAGGAGGTGTGCTTGTACTTAGTCTGGGCTGTGAGAACAATCAGCAGAAGGACTTTAAGGCGGTGATGGGCGAATGGGACGAAAAGCGTGTACGTTTTCTTATCTCGCAGGAAGTACAGGACGAAATAGAAACAGGATTCCAGATGATGAAGGAGCTTGTGGAAAATATGCGTAACGACAAACGCGAACCGCTTCCGCTATCGAAACTGAAAGTAGGATTGAAGTGCGGTGGTAGCGATGGGTTCTCAGGTATCACGGCTAATCCGCTTGTAGGGCAATTCTCCGACTGGCTGATAGCACAGGGTGGAACAAGCATACTGACCGAGGTACCTGAAATGTTCGGTGCCGAGACTATACTGATGAACCGCGCTGAAACAAAGAAAGTATTTGACGACACAGTATTGCTGATCAACAACTTTAAGCATTACTTCCGCCGTTTCGACCAACCGATATATGAAAATCCGTCTCCGGGAAACAAAGCGGGCGGTATCACTACCCTTGAAGATAAATCGCTTGGTTGTACACAAAAAGGTGGAAATTCGGAAGTGGTAGATGTACTCGACTATGGCCAACCTGTTACTAAACACGGATTGAACCTGCTGAATGCACCAGGCAACGACCTTGTTGCCGCTTCGGCACTGGCTATGTCAGGTTGTCAGATTGTACTTTTCACCACAGGACGCGGTACTCCTTTCGGCGCTTTTGTTCCTACAATGAAGATATCAACAAACTCGAAGTTGTATAACTTCAAAAAGAACTGGATAGACTTCAATGCGGGTGCACTACTCGAAGGTAATAGTATGGAAACTGTTCTTAACGACTTTATCAACTTCAATATAGAGGTGTGTGACGGTAAACACCTGAAACATGAAGAAACAGGATTCAAAGAGATAGCGATATTTAAAACAGGGGTAACACTCTGATATAAAGCACCATAAAACAACCGAAGCACAGCAGACGCAATATCTCGCTGTGCTTCAACCGTATAGACCGATTCCTTTCTCTTATTTCGCTTTAAACAGCCAACGTGTACCTACCAATAGGGTATGGATATTCTTGTTGCTCAGATCGTTGAATTCGCCCTGAAAATTAGTATTGTTGTAGGCATACATGGCATGGAAGCGCAGGTCTTTGACCAGCTTATTGGTAAACGGGTAGAACTCTACAACTGCCTGTATTCCCAGACTCTCATAGGCATTACTATCGAAGCCTTTGTCGTGCCGCTGATTCCATGTTCCTTTGATAAAAGGCCTCCATTTGCCGAAGTCATATTTGAGGTTCAACGATACCGACTGATCCTTCACGTACCTTGTTCCCAGATCGGGGTTCTCAACGATAGCGCTATAGTCCATATCGCGATTGCCCATATAGTAATCGAGCTCGGTAGTGAACTGTCCCAGATTGAGCTGTATGCCGGGAGTTATCCAGTTATAAAATTTCGACTTGCTATGCTGGAATGCTCCGTATCCCCAACGGGTTTTAAGCTTACCATCCAGCAGGCTTCCTTCCCATAGTACATTTACTGCCAGCGCTTTCTTCTTGTAATCGTCTCTGGCAAACTGCGGTGCATCGGAGTTCACCACTTGCAGGTTGAGTGTCTGCCCTAAGAACTTATAAGCCACATTCACCCCTGTCTTGTAAGCATCCAGATCGTCGAAGGTCATAGTCGGCTGATAGATATCGGCAGGGTTATAGTCGTACTCGAAGGTACCGAACTGTACGGACTGCTTACCGACTGTAAAAGTCCACTTCTTCCCCAGATCGAATGCAACCCAAGCCTGATCTGTTGCGGAAGAATAGCCTTCACGTAAAGGTGTTTGAGGCTTGTTCAGACGCTGACGAAGACGATAACGAATACCAGGTACGATCTCACCTACCAGCCACAGTTTGATAGTCTGCCCCTGAAAGGATGCTTCATCCAGATCGCTGCCGTTGAAGGTAGTCTTGAAGTCGACACGGGTATCGAGCATCACATTCAGCATTTTGTCGTCCCAAAGCAGCTTATCCAGTATATTCTGGCTTTCTCTATGTTGTGCGAAAGCTCCGAGACTTAGCAGTAAAGCCCCGATTATCATGTATATCTTTTTCATCTGTCTATGATTTTAAAGGCAGGGTGCATACCTCAATCGCAATGACCTGCACCCTCCTTATAGAATGGATTAGTATTCTGAGAACATACGTTGTATCTCTTTATAGTCCTTTGTTTTGGTAAGTGCCAGCATCAACAGGACACGCGCTCTGTAAGGGTTTATAAACCATGAGGCCGCAAAGTTCAGTTGATCATCATTTATCTCGTCCCATTGGGCAGTAGGGCCTGTCATGATGCGGGATGAACGGACAACAGCTATACCGTGATTCTTCACAGCCTTCTCTAAAGCATTTTGAAGTGCTGTAGTGAGATTACCATTGCCTACCCCTGCTGTTACGATACCTCTCACATGCGCTTTTACAGCAGCATCTACAAATAGCTCGGTAGCGTTGGAATAGCTGAGTATAACCTCTACTCTAGGCAGTTCGGTCAGATTGGTCACATCGAACTCTGACTTGGATGTATGGCGTTTTACCGACTCACGGGTATAGATGGGTTTACCGTTATAGACGATACCCAGCGGCCCGTAATTAGGATTCTGGAATGTGCCCACGCTCAAAGTATTGGTCTTAGCCAGATCGTCAGCACCGAGTATCTTATCATCCATCACTACTGCAATTCCCTTACCTACCGATTCGGGCGCAACAGCTGTAGCTACAGCATTATAGATATTGCGGGGACCATCGGCACTGATAGCTGTAGACGGACGCATAGAGCCAACGAGTATTACCGGCTTATCGCTTTTCACTGTCAGATTGAGGAAATAGGCTGTCTCTTCCTGAGTGTCTGTTCCGTGAGTGATAACGATACCGTCTACATCACTCTGGCTCAGAAGCTCGTTTACACGTTTGCTCAGTGTCAGCCATACCTGATCGTTCATATCCTGACTACCGATATTGGCTACCTGTTCGGCTTTTATATTAGCAATGTTCTTTATTTCAGGAACTGCGCTCAGCAGTTGGTCTACAGTAATAGCTCCGGCTTTATATCCGGCTGTAACTTCAGTTGCACCTTGTCCTGCAATAGTACCTCCTGTAGCAAGGATATAGATTGTCTTCTTTGTCTGGGCGTTGATTGCCACTGATACAAACAGTACAATCAACAATAGATTAAACACTTTCTTCATAATTATATATTTTTGATTTCCATTCGATTGCTTACTTCTTTGTGCTTTTCCATGCTTCTACATAGTCCTGCATCGTTTCAGAGAGTTCTTTTCCTATGATACCGTAATCGTCATCTTCCAGATTAGCAAGAGACACACGTACCGACCATTCGGGACCGGCAAACCCACTACCGTTAAGAAGCACTATAGAGGACTTCTCTGCCAGACGGAACACGATATCGACCGGCTCGAAGTTCTTCTCAAGGAAAGTAAAGAACTCCTTATCATAGTTCTTCAACGCCCATTCGCGGATATCTATTTCGCAGTAGTATGCTGCACGTTCCGGATCGGATACTACCGGAATATTCAGGCCTTCCCACAGCAATGAATAGCGATGCTGAAGCAGGTCGATACAATCTTTCTTATACTTGTTCTCCGTATCCAGAAGGGCAAATGCGGCAAACAGTAGCATCTGCATTTGTTGCGGGGTAGAAAGTCCTGCTGTATGGTTTAGAGCGACCTGACGGCTGTCGGCAACCAGCCGGTCTATAAACTTAAGCTTAGCCGGATAGAGAGTCAGACTCTCGTATAGTTTAGCCAGACGTTGTTTATCCTTCTCAGGAATAGCAGTAAGCATATCGTCATAGATGTTGTCTTCATAAAGCGCTATGACACCCAGACGCCAGCCTGTAGCTCCGAAGTATTTAGAGAATGAGTACACACACAATGTATTCTGAGGCAATTCATTCATCAGGGAATTGAACCCGGGAACAAATGTACCGTATACATCATCGGTAAGTACCATCAGATTCGGATTCAGATTCTTGACGACTTTTACCAGATATTTACGACTCTTGTCGGAGATCTCTACCGAAGTAGGATTACTCGGATTTACAATAAAGAAGGCCTTGATAGACTTATCACCCAGCTTATCCAGTTCTTCGTCTGGATACTGGAATGTAGAGTTACCATTCTCATCTTTTGCCGAGCCATAGATATAAGTTACTTTAAACTGATACCTTGCCAGTTCGGGTATTTCCAGATAAGGGGTAAAAATAGGAACGCCTAATGCGATCTTATCACCTTTCTTTAGCAGACAGTTTTCGATCAGCGAATCGAACACATAGCACATAGCCGCTGTACCGCCTTCCACCGCAAACAGGTCATATTTACCGTTTCTAAGCGGATGGCTGCCGCACATCTCTTGTATAAGGTAATCGTGTACAATTACTTCAGTATGTTTCAGCATTCTTACCGGATCGGGATACTGATCTCCGACAATGCCTTCTGCCAGCTCAAACACCCAAGCATCGGGATTGAAATTATGCTTTGTTATACCATAGTTATACAAGCCTTTCAGCAGTTCTACTCCGGGAAGCTGCTTGTTCTTTTCCAAGAAATCTTCAAGACGTTTTGCAATACCGGCTTTCTGTGGTATACCACTGATACCCGAAGGTTTGTCTAAAGGACGCTTGCTTTCTTCCACGCCAAATTGTCCGAGAGCGAAAAAGGCTTCTCTTGGGACAGTTGCTGTCCAGTTGGGATTACCACGTCCCGCATTCAGCATTGTTTTCACAGGTTCTTTCTGCTGATCTGAGGCTAATGCGATCAGATTATCTTTTAATTCAAACGGACTAAGCTGTTCCAGTTGTTGCTCACGTTTACGTGAGGTTCTTAATTTATCTATATCCATAACTTTATTTTTGTATAGTATTATATCTTCTTTAACTCATTAGCAGCACAATGACAACTCCCCAGATAATAAGGAGTGTATTTCCTACTGCGTATGTAGTGGTATATGATAACGCCGGCACTTTACTTTTCAGTGCATCTTCCAAAGCGCCCAATGCCGCTGTTGTTGTACGTGCTCCGGCACAGGCTCCCAACGTAATAGCAGGCTGAAATTTGAAGACGAAACGTCCCAGAAGGATTCCGATCAACATAGGTACAAGACTGACAAATATACCTGCGATAAACAAGTTAACTCCAGCAGCTTTTAGTCCTGCAATAAAATCCGGACCGGCATTGATACCGACAACCGCAATAAAGACATTCAGTCCCAGATTGTTCATTAACCAGATAGCAGGCTCAGGTATAGCACCGAATGTCGGGCGTAAAGACCGTGCCCATCCAAAGACAATTCCCATAATAAGGACTCCTCCACTGGCACTCAGGCTCAATGGAATATTTCCTGTGTGCAAAGTCAATGAACCTAATATACCTCCCAAGAAGATACCCAAACCGACATACAGTATATCCGTAACACTTGTCGGATGTTCGGCATAACCCAGATAAGCGGCAAAACGGTCTACATCGGCTTTACGACCTTCTATCTCTACAATATCGCCACGTTGCAACGTTACATTCTTTAATAGCGGAATGGTAACCTTACCTCTGTGTATTTTCCTTATTATAGCACCATGACGTTCTTTAGCTGTCTTTAGCTCCTGTAGCACTTTTCCTATTACAGCTTTGTTAGAAACGATTACCCTGATAGCTTCTGCTTTAAAATCAAGCAATTCTATATCGGCTACTTCAACACCGATAGAATTTTCATCTGAGATCAGCGTATCGATAGGGCCGTTTAGAACAAGCCGGTCACCTTTGCTGATTTTAATATCGGGGGTAGGTTCCTGTATAATTGTACCATTCAGTGGACGAATCCGTTCTATATATACAGGCCATCCTTTTTGTACAAGCATGTCTTCGACCTCTTGAACTGTTCGCTGCTGATTGAAGTAATCGTTATTTACTTCTATTACCCTGAATGTTGTACCATCGTAAGCATACTCAAGGCTAGTATCTTCTTCATTGATAGAACCTCCAAGCGTTTTTTCATATTCTTTGGTCTGCTCTACTATATTTTTTCCCAAAAGTTTAGGTCCGACCGAAGCCAGAAACCACGCCGTACCAGCCGTACCAAAGATATAAGTTACAGCATAAGCAACCGGTATCTGATTAATAAAAGAGTGCTTTTGCTCATCGCTTATTCCCAACTGATTGATTGTGTCTGTTGCCACTCCAATAACAGCAGAAATAGTGTTTGCACCCGCAAGAAGACCTGCAGCATTACCAATATTGAAACCTGCGATTAACGCAGCTACCCATGCAACCACCAGACAGGCTACACATACTATTGCTGCAAATGCGATTTGAGGAAGTCCGTCTTTTTTCAATCCGTGAATAAACTGCGGGCCGACACTGTACCCTACAGCAAACAAAAAGATAAGAAAGAAAGTCGATTTAACAGTAGGTGATATTACAATACCTAGCTGGCCAATGAGTACACCCATTAATAAGACTCCGGTAACCGATCCCAATCCAAATCCCTTAATCTTAATTTGCCCGACAGCAAAACCCAGAGCAAGGGTAAGAAAGATGGCAAGTTCCGGAGAGCCCTGCATCGTTTTTATGATCCATTCCATATAATGACAAATTTTGTGTATTGTTTCTTTTGATAAACAAGTTGTATAATAGATTGTTCTTACAAACTGTTTTTTGCTCACCAATAGACTAAACAGACAACTTTTAAAATCAAAGAGAGGTAATAAGCTGCCCAAAATCATCCATATGATACCTAAACAGCCTGATCCACAACGCAAATTCATTATAATGTTTAAAAATCTGTTCTTCATGATGATTTATGACATGGATTATTATGTTTATGCTAACAGAATAATTAACTTTGTTAGAATGTAAAACACACTATATGAAACATATCGGATTCTGGTTTTTCATTTTATCAGCCTTATTATTCTCGTGTAGTTCCGACTCACAAAAGGCTGAAACTTATTTAGCTCAGGCTCAGGACTTGCTAGAGATAAATCCTGACAGTACTTTGTCTCTATTAGACTCTATTTTCTTACCCGACAATCTGGGAGAACAACAGTATAATAGATATTTGTTATTACGCATTCAGGCTAAAGACAAAGCATATAAGAATATAGTGGAAGACACTATTGTCTTTCAGATAAAGGACTATTATATACAAAAGAAGAACCCTGAGCTAAGCACATTAGCCAGCTATTATTGCGGAAGGGTATTAGAGTCTCAAAAGAAAAATAAGGAGGCTATGTCTGAGTATATGGATGCCGAAAAATACTCTGAAGAAACAACTGATAATAATACCAAAGGTTTGATTCAGTCTTCAATCGGTTATTTGTACTTCGACCAATTATTATATGATGAGGCGCTCCCCCGATTTAAAACTGCGTTACAATATTACGAACAAGCTAATATTTATAAAAACGAAGTTCTTTCTTATAAAGATATCGGAAACTGTTTTTTAGTGAATGGGATCAATGATAGTGCTTTTTACTATTATGAAAAAGGCCTTGAAATCGCTAATCATTTTAAAGATATGCCAGTGCAGGTAAATATAAGACAAAATATAGCTTTAATACAGAGACAAAGAGGAGAATATAAAAAAGCGAAAAATGGATATTTCCAAATTATAAAATATGCACCCAGCGGAATCTCCCGTGCAAAAACATACTCCAATATAGCACAAATATATCAAAAAGAGAACAAAGTAGATTCTGCGATTATCTATTTTGACAAAGCGCTTGCAGAGGTTGGTGAAGCAAAGGAATATTCTTTAAAAGCTGTTGTATATAAATCTTTATCAGAGATACACCGAGAAAAAGGAGACTACAAACAGGCAATGGAGTATAACATCCTTTATAACGATAACAGGGATGATATTTTCGCTGCTGACGAAAGACAAATAATACTGGACATACAGAAAAAATACAATTATGAACTCCTTAAGAATGAAAATAATCTGCTAAAAGTAAAAGAGCAAAATATGTTTATTTTATCTATAGCATTAGGGCTTATTATTCTGGTAATAATACTCATATTTTACTATGTAAAACAGCAAAAAGAAAAAGACATATTAGAAGCTCGTGAAAAAATCAACGAACTGGACAATATGGCCAAAAGCTATGATGAGGAGAAAAACTCTTTCAGAAATAAACTACTGCATCATTTTGATATATTGAAAAAATCAGCATTACTGGAAGGTTATATGCGGGACGAGGAGAAAGAACAAAATCAGAAACTATTGAAAAAGTTTAATGAGATTGTTTACAACCAAACCTCACTCGACTGGAATATTCTTTATCAAACGATGAATGATCTACATGATGGCTTCTTCGATTCACTAAGGGAAACATTCCCTCAATTAGATGAATCTGAATTTAGAATATGTTGTCTTATATATGCTGATTTTTCAAATATAGAAATCGGGATCATTATGAGACAAAGTTCAAATACCATCACAGCAAAACGGACTGTAATAAGGAAAAAAATAGGGATGAAAGGACACGGAAACTTCATTGAGTTCTTTGATGAGAATGTAATTAATAAATAAAAAGTCATATCTTAACCTAACTATTAAGATCATATCTAACTAATAATAAACAGATTAACAAAAATACAAGAACAAAAAAAGTCATATCCAAAAAACAAGATAACTTCATACCCGAAATATGTATCTAATTTTAGAATTGAAACACACTATTATTCTAAAACGATACAATTATGAAAAATTTATCCACATTTGTTCTACTATTCTTACTTAGCCTATCTTTATCCTCTTTTTGTAACAAAGCAAATAGTGCTGAAGACAAGCAAGTCAATGTGTCTGGTGACTTAGCAAACGACTCCAGAACCAGATCCCTATCTATTAATCCAATCATTGTATTTCAAACAGAATCTGCCATTGAAGTTAATTTCATAGCGAATGTAAACCTAAAAATGGAAGTATATAATGAAGCTGGCAGTTTGATATACAGTACGGTCGTAGATAACTATAACGGACTGACCTTCTATATATACTATTCCAACTGGAATGCAGGTAAATATAAGATTGTCTTTACCAATTTATCTAACAACAAAACAGCATCAGGAGAATTTACTATTTGAATCTAAAGTTTTTCAACGACTAGATAGCTTACTTATTTACAATTAGGGGAGTCCGGTTTTTATAGCCGGGCTTTTCTTATTTATAAGATTTAATTATATCATCTTAGTATAGATAATATCTAACAAATTTCTTTTTTAAAAGCACAAGCACAGAGATAACACACCCAATTAAAGATAAAATAATAGTTAAATTTCATTATTTTACTTTCATATTGTTTAAATTTATTACATTTACATTGTTTTTCAGGGGTATTAAAATAGCGTTTTAATACCTAGAAATAGAATACAGTGAGTTAACCATATACATATAATATCAACATGAAGAATAAAACTATTGTTACAGGCGTAATAGGAGCTGATGTGCACGCCGTCGGCAATAAAATACTGGCATTTGCGCTCGGAGACGCAGGATTTAATGTCATAAATCTGGGGGTAATGGTATCTCAGGAGGAATTTATTGCTGCTGCTTTAGAGACCAATGCCGATGCTATTGTCGTTTCTTCTCTCTACGGACATGGTGAAATAGACTGTAACGGACTCAGAGACAAATGTGATGAGGCCGGATTAAAAGGTATCCCATTATTGGCGGGAGGCAATCTGGTAGTAGGCAAGCAGGATTTTGCCGATGTTGAAAAAAGATTCCTTGCGATGGGTTTCACAAAGGCTTATCCTCCCGGAACAACATTGGAAACTACCATCAGCGATTTGAATGAATTATTAGGATAATCATCTACCATGAAATACTTAACGGTTGATTTCGGCAGTACATATACAAAATTGACAGCCATTAATACCGAAAAGGCTATAATTCAGGGTACAGCAAGTGCCTTTACCACGATTGATACCGATATCATGAATGGCTTCAACACTGCTTTGCAAAAGCTAGAGCAATCTATCGGGAAATTCGACTACGACCAGCTGCTTTGCTGCAGCAGTGCCGGAGGAGGACTCAAAATGGTTGCACTGGGACTGGTTCCCGAATTAACTGCTAAAGCAGCAAAAATGGCTGCATCGAGCGCCGGTGCAAAGGTCATAAAGACTTACTCATTTGAAATATCCAGAACTGAGCAAAACGAAATATATGACATCAATCCCGACTTGGTACTACTTTGCGGGGGTACTGATGGCGGAAATAAAGAGGTAATTATTGCCAATGCCAAACGTCTGGCGGATATCGGCAGAGGCTTTTCCATTATTGCAGCAGGCAATAAATGCGCATCGGACGAACTGGAAGAGATTTTCAAACATTCGGGAAAAGATTATGTAATCACCCGCAATGTGATGCCCATATTCAATAAGCTCGATATAGAACCGGCAAGGCAAAGCATCAAAGACTTGTTTATAAAAAAGATCATCGAAGCAAAAGGACTTTCTGCCGTTCAACAAATGGCTTCTACCGAAATCATCCCTACCCCGTTGGCCGTCATGTACGGATGTGAACTTTTAAGCAAAGGCACCAAAAAGACAAATGGTATAGGAGAGCTTCTCGCGATAGATCTCGGAGGTGCTACTACCGATGTGTATTCTATGGCAAGCGGCAAACCCTCAATGGAAAATATCTTAGAGAAAGGGCTACCCGAGCCATTCAGCAAACGGTCTGTAGAAGGCGACTTAGGGATGAGATATAGCCTCAATTCGCTCGTAGAGGAACTTGACATGGATACTTTAGAGCAAAAGTCCGGCATAAACAAGGATAACATACAAAATTGGATAAGCAGATGTACTGAAAATCCTGATACGATCGCCGAATCCGACAGCATGGAATCACAGGTAGAAGAACTATTGGCAAAAAGTGCTGTTGAGATTGCTGTGGAACGGCATTGCGGAATAATGGAAAGTTCATATTCACCGATGGGTGAAATATTCACGCTTTTAGGGAAGGACTTAACTGAAGTTCCCTTTGTAATCGGTATTGGCGGGGCTATTATAAACAGTACCAACCCATCCGGAATATTAGACGGTGCCAGATTTGATATGAAACGATACAACAGCATGAAACCCAAACAACCTAAATACATGCTGGACAGTAAATATATATTTGCAGCAATGGGGCTGTTAAGCATTGCCGACCCCGAGCTGGCTCTAGACCTAATGAAACAAGAAATAAAACTAATATAACCTAAAAAGAAACCATAGGAGGGTTTACAAACATGGAATTAAAGAACACTAAGCTATCGAATGATGACTTTTTTGCCGAACGCAAGGAGGTTCTCGAACAATGGCCGACAGGTAAAGCAGTAGACTTTGACGAAGCTGTCAGATACCAGAAAGCTATCCCTACCGAAAAACGGTTTGGAGACAAGATGGCAAAAGCGGCTCAAAAAGGGATTACACTGATACAGCCACGTGCAGGAGTAGCTCTTTATTCAGAACACATTAAACTATTACAGTATCTCGAAACAGAAGGAGAAGCCGATCTGCTACCTAGTACAATAGATAGTTATACCCGACTCAACAGATATAAAGAAGCCGAAATAGGTATCGAAAAGAGTAAGGAAAGCGGACGTTCTATGCTCAACGGTTTCCCTGCCGTAAACTACGGAGTAGACATTTGCCGCACTGTAACATCTTCATTAGAAAGTCCGGTACAAGTGCGTCATGGAACTCCTGATGCAAGATTATTGACCGAGATAGCTATTGCCGGAGGTTTCACTTCGTACGAAGGTGGAGGTATATCATACAATATTCCATACTCAAAGAATCACTCTCTGGAAAAAACCATTGCTCACTGGCAGTATGCAGACAGGCTCATCGGTTTGTATGAGGAAGCAGGAATATCTATAAACAGAGAACCTTTCGGCCCACTTACGGGCACACTCGTTCCACCATGTATATCAAATACGGTGGCTGTGATTGAATCCCTGCTTGCCGCAACACAAGGCGTCAAAGACATTACGGTAGGTTATGGGCAATGTGGAAACCTTATCCAAGACGTTGCAGCCATACGCTCGCTTAATATTATGACCCGAGAATATCTGGATAGGTTCGGATTCAATGATGTAAGAGTTACAACCGTATTCCACCAATGGATGGGAGGTTTTCCGCAAGATGAATCCAAGTCTTTTGCTGTTATCTCATGGGGTGCGGCGGCGGCGGTATTAGCTAAGGCTACTAAGGTTATAGTGAAAACCCCACATGAAGCAATGGGGGTTCCAACAAAAGAAGCCAATGCTGCCGGACTGAAAGCCACAAAACAGTTGACTTCGATGCTGAAAGACCAAAGCTTTGTAGATATACCTGCCGTTGTTGCCGAAAGTGAGATCATTGTAAAAGAAATGAGATGTATTCTCGACAAGGTAGAAGAACTGGGTAAAGGTGATTATGCTGTAGGTACGGTAAGAGCTTTTGAAGCGGGAGTTATAGATGTACCTTTTGCTCCTAGCAAATACAATGCAGGAAAGATAATGCCGGCACGTGACAACAGTGGAGCTGTGCGCTTCCTCGAAATCGGTAATATACCTTTCTCAGAAGATCTCAGGACTTTCCATAGGCAAAAATTGGAAGAAAGAGCTACCTTCGAGAAACGTCCGGTAAGCTTCCAGATGGTTATCGATGATGTATACGCCATAGGAAAAGGATTCCTTGTGGGACGACCAAACGACAGATCATAAACATAACGTAAATAATATAATATGAAAATCATTGACGTTGTATGTGCTCAGGGAAAGACAGGGTTCTTCTTTGACGATCAGAAAGCAATAAAAGCAGGAGCAAAACACGATGGTGCTTTCTATGAAGGAAAGCCTATGACCGAAGGATTCACCGCTGTAAGACAGGCAGGCGAGTCCATATGTGTATTATTCATTCTCGAAAATGGCAGTATCGCTCATGGAGATTGCGCCGCAGTACAATATTCAGGTGCAGGAGGCCGTGATCCGTTGTTTCTGGCAAAAGACTTCATTCCTATCATCGAACAATATATTGCGCCTCTGTATAAAGGCAAAGAGATATCTACATTCAGGGAATTAGCCAACATTGTAGATAAGGGTATTAATCCTGCAACCGGAAAGATATATCATACTGCAATCCGCTACGGAGTAACTCAAGCCTGTCTCGATGCTGTTGCAAAAAGCAAATCGAAACTGATGGCACAGGTGATTGCCGAGGAATATGGTACTAAGGTGTCCGACACCATTATACCTATTTTCTCACAATCGGGAGACGACCGTTACCTCAATGCCGACAAGATGATAATGAAAGGTGCAGATGTATTGCCTCATGCCTTGTTCAACAATGTGGAAGAAAAGACCGGACTCAAAGGAGAAAAGCTACAAGCCTATGTAGAATGGCTCAGAAATCGTATCTTGCAATTTATGCCTTATGACGGTTATAATCCGACTATCCATATTGACGTATATGGAACGCTAGGACCTGTTTTCAACAACGACTTTGAGAAGATAGCCGATTATATTGGCACATTGGAAGAATTGGCTAAACCTTTCCATATAAGGATCGAAGGGCCGGTAGATATGGGTGAGAAAGCAGCTCAGATAGATGCCTTGCGTACAATCCGTCAGTTGATGGAGAATAAAGGTATTAAAGCAGAGATAGTAGCTGACGAATGGTGTAATACATTGGAAGACATCCGTGATTTTGCCATTCACAAGGCAGGACACATGGCACAGATAAAAACGCCTGATCTAGGAGGTATCAACAACTCTATAGAAGCCGTTATCTATTGTAAAGAGAATGGTATGGGTGCATATCTGGGAGGTACATGTAACGAAACCAACCGTTCGGCTGAAGTATGCGCGCACATTGCAATGGCAACATCACCTATACAATATCTGGCAAAACCGGGTATGGGGGTAGATGAAGGCTATATGATCGTCTTCAATGAAATGCAGCGTATATTGGCGTTAAAAGGGAGAATGGCTCCCTAACCCCAAGTGAGAAGTTACTGAACGTATGATTCAATATCAAAATATAGAATAACAAAATATACCCTCGAAAGAGGCCTCCCCTCGGGGAGGTTGGAGGGGCTAAAAACCATAAAGAAAATGGAAGAGATAAGGATTCTTTCCCCCACAGCCATACTCGGATACGGATTCCCAATGGAGTCTTTCGTAGAAGGTATGAAGAGAAAACCCCATGTTATAGCAGTCGATGCCGGATCTACCGATCCGGGTCCCTATTATCTGGGAGCAGGAAAATCTTTCACCGATTACAACTCGGTAAAGCGTGACCTCGAAATAATGATCCCTGCCGCTCTCGAAGCAGGCATACCGGTTATCATCGGTACAGGCGGCGGATCGGGCGGAAGACCTCACGTAGAGTTTAATGTAAAGATTATAGAAGAGATAGCAAAAGAGAAAAAGCTATCCTTCAAGATGGCTGTTATACAGTCCGAACTGGATAAGTCGCTTATCAAGAAGAAGCTCGCAGAAGGTAATATAGTTCCTCTACATCCTGCCGGTCCTATCACAGAGGCAGATGTGGACGAGTCTGTACGCATTGTCGCTCAGATGGGAGAAGAACCATATATAGAAGCTTTGGAAGCAGGAGCACAAGTTATTCTCGCCGGAAGGTCTTATGATCCGTCCGTATTCTCTGCCTTAGCTATCAAAGAAGGTTTTGACAAAGGACTGGCAATACATCTGGGTAAGATACTCGAATGTGCATCTATAGCTGCCCTCCCGGGAAGCGGTAGCGACTGTATGTTCGGCTATTTGCAAAAGGATAACTTCGTTCTCGAGCCGTTATCACCTCTGCGCAAATGTACTACCTTGTCAGTTGCAGCCCATACATTGTATGAAAAGACAAACCCATACATATTACCGGGACCCGGTGGTGCTATAGACCTGCATCATTCAGAGTTTACGCAGATCACCGACAATATGGTAAAGGTCACCGGAAGCAAGTTTGTACCTACGGACGAATATTTCGTCAAACTAGAGGGAGTGAAGAAAGTCGGTTACAGAACAATATCGGTAGCTGCTGCGAAAGACCCTGTGATGATAGAGAAGATAGACCAGATAGTGCAAAGCGTGAAAGACCGTGTAGTCAACAACTTTGAGAGCTATGGTATAACAGACTTCTTCCTCGACTTTAAGATATACGGAAAGAATGGCGTTATGGGACTGTTTCCCGGTAGTGAAACCCGTGTAGCCCACGAACTGGCAATAGTGATAGAAGCCGTTGCCCCTACTCAGGATCAGGCTGATACTATTTGTGGATTTGCACGCAGCACCATGCTGCATTTCGGATATGAGGGACGTATATCCACAGCCGGAAATCTGGCTTTCCCTTTCTCTCCATCCGATTGCAAGGTAGGTGAAGTGTACGAATTCAATGTATATCACCTGATGAAGGTAGAAAGCCCTACGGCGCATTTCCCTATTACATACAGACAATTTACAGAAGGCAAATAAACAGGAGATATAATTATGGAATACAATCTAAGAGACATAGCATCCGTTATCCGCAGTAAAAACTCCGGCCCGTATGAGCTTACATTCGATATCATATTCAAGGAGTTCGACATGTATAATAAGATCAAAGCAGCTAAAGCCATAAACGAAGAAGGCTTTGCCAAGCTATATAATATCCCACAATCGGATATTATCAACTTGGTGTACTTCGATCCGGCAAAGGCAGTGAAGATAACCATCGTACGTCCTATTCCGTCGGGAGCACTCGGCGAAACAGACGTATACGGCGCACAACAACATTCGCCGCTGATGAACTATAAACTGAAGCTATAAGCCTATGCGTAACCTCATACAGGAATACTCGGTCTTTTCCCAATACTTTGCCCCGCGTGGCAGAGAGCGTTTGTTGTTCTTGGGAGAACAGATATCTCAACGACACCTGAGTTTCAATGATAGGCTTATCGGAATTGTAGGGGATGCAGGTTCGGGAAAATCATCTCTAATCAAAGGGATGTTTCCCGGCCTGGAACTATCCAACGATGACGATACACTGAACCCCCGTAAGATATTGCAGGTACGCGATCTGGAAGAAGACCTGCACGAAGCGACTACATACCATATAGACATGCGGTTTCAGGTGGCATTCACCCAGATGCACGAGATAGTTGACTTTGTGAAGAACATCCTCGATCGTCACCGCAGGATCATTGTGGAGCACTTCGACCTCTTGTTTCCTGCATTGGGTATCAATGCCGACATCATAGTTGGTATCGGTGAGGAGATCATTGTCACCCGTCCGAGTATTTTCGGGCCACTACCACAAAGTATATACAACATTGTGCACGACTCGCTTTGGTACCGCAAAGTAGCCCATACGATAGAAGATGTCACTATGCTGTTATTAGACACCGAATTCGGCATAGATGAAAGCCTGTATTACAGTTCCGATATGCGCAACGGGTTTGTACTAAAGTTCATTAAGGAGGTAGAACTCGACTTCTGTAAACTATCTGAAAGGATACATCAGAAATTGGCAGAGAATCTTACAGTCAACTATTACGACGAGAACCACATCATGATAGGCGACGCCATCGTTAAGTGCGACGGCCCTCGTTTCCATATCAGGAATACCTCAGAGGTAGAGCATTTTACGTTGATCAAGAAATTCATATACGATCCTAAAACAAAGACCTACTGTATGGTGGGTTGCCTCGATGCCGAAGACCGTATTGACATACGCAATCTGAATACAATCCACTTCTTAAAAAGAAAGGGCTAAAATGATAAGACAGATAAACACTAAGGATGTAACCAACCTTGTAGAAGAGCTTTGTATAGAGGCCAACTGCAACCTCACGGACGACATATTCAACTGCCTGGGTGAATGCTGTAAAAGGGAAAAGTCCGATCTTGGAAAAGATATACTGAACACCCTTATCGAGAATGCTGAGATAGCCAAAGTAGGACGCGACCCCATTTGTCAGGATACGGGTATGACCGTAGTATTTGTCACAATGGGACAGGACATTCATATTGAAGGTGGCTTTCTCGAAGATGCCATCAATCAGGGTGTAAGGCAAGGCTACGAGAAAGGCTACCTGCGTAAGTCGGTTGTCAAAGACCCTATCGACAGGGTGAATACAAAAGACAATACCCCTGCGGTAATCCACTATGAGTTTGTTCCCGGCGATAAGTTCCACATTACTATTGCCCCTAAGGGCTTTGGCAGTGAGAATATGAGCAGACTTAAAATGCTGAAACCAAGTCAGGGACTGCAAGGCATAAAGGACTTCGTGATAGAAACCATATCGGAAGCCGGAGCGAATCCCTGCCCGCCCATCATTGTGGGAATAGGTATAGGCGGCACAATGGAAAAGAGCGCCTACCTCAGCAAGAAAGCCCTGCTAAGACCTGTGAATGAAAAGAACAGTGATCCGAAGCTTGCCGAACTCGAAGCCGAACTTCTGGATACTATCAACGCATTAGGCATAGGCCCTGCCGGATTTGGCGGTACCACTACGGCTCTGGCTGTAAACATCCTTACCTATGCCACACACATAGCAGGATTGCCTGTATCGGTCAATATCGGATGCCATGCCACACGCCACGCAGAGGGCAATTTATAGAAAGGACAGAATATGAAAGACAGAATAGAACTTATTACCCCCATCTCTGACGAAACAATAAAGAGCCTCAAGGCCGGAGATATGGCTTATATCTCAGGAGTGATATATACAGGACGCGATGCCGCCCACAAAAGGATGTGCGAACTGCTCGACAAAGGCGAACCGATGCCTTTTGACTTCAACGGAGCCACTATCTACTATGCTGGCCCCTGCCCTGCCAAACCCGGTACGCCTATCGGCTCCGTAGGCCCTACTACAAGCGGACGCATGGATCTATATTCACCGCGCCTGATAGCAAAAGGACTTAGGGTGATGATCGGAAAAGGTCTGCGCAATCAAGAGGTTATCGATGCCATCGTAAAACATTCCGGCGTATACTTTGCCGCAATAGGCGGAGCCGCAGCCCTAATGGGTAAATGCGTAGAAAGCGCCGAAGTTATCGCATTCGACGAACTGGGAACAGAAGCTGTCAGATGCCTTGTAGTCAAAGACCTACCTGTGATTGTGGCTATCGACTGTTATGGTAACAATATGTACGAAGAAGGCCGCAAAAAGTACAATACAACAATGCTTTAATAAAAAAGGAACATCCATCAGTTAACAAAAAGGTAACAAAGGTAACACATTTGTACTTGTTTCTATAGCTGTTACTTTTCCCTAATTTTCAATTACTTTCCTGTTACTTTTTCAAAGATCACATCATTGGCATATTGGCACATCTGCTAATTAGCATATTGATATACTATAGATAAATATCTTTTCTAAAAATACAGTCATTCACTGAATAACAGTATAAAATGTGTTTTCCACAGTATAAAAGAGACGTGCTATAAAAAATAAAATTTACTTAGTCCAACTTTTAGTAGGAACGACTTTTTTTATGGTTCCGTCAGCATTATATTCTAATTTATCCACACAAACAGAGCGCAGGTTTCCTCTACCCGACAATGAGCTATCGTGATAGAAAGCATACCACTGTCCTTTATATTCTACGATTGAACCATGATTGGTATCACAGTCGGTAGGGTCCATATAAATACCCTGATATGTCCATGGGCCTAACGGGCTTTTACTTGTTGCATATTTCTTTCTGTTTGCTCCGGGATTGTTATCAGAATAAGATAGATAGTAAGTTCCATTATACTTATGCACCCATGTAGCTTCATGGAAATCGTCCAGCCCGGTCATTTCCTGTAACTGACCATCCAACTCCGTCATATTGGCTTTCATCTTGGCACCTTTACATCTGCCACCACCGCCATAGTAGAAATACGCCTGTCCGTCGTCATCTACAAATACACACGGATCTATCATCGCAAAGTTATCGCCTCCCAGATCAAGATAGCCTTGTACTTTAAAATCGCTGGCAGGTTTTGAACTTGTCGCGACACCAACTTTCCATGTCTTGTTCCACTCTGTACCACTCGGATGCGGGAAATAGAAATAGTATGTTCCGTCTCTGTAAGCACAGTCGGGAGCCCACATAAATCCACCTTCGGGTCTGCCCCAAGGCACTTGGCTCGAACGAAGTATTTCGCCGTGATCTACCCAGTTTACCATATCATCGGTAGAAAACACATGGTACTGATCCATCAGGTCGCAGCCTCTCGGCGGTGCTATATCGTGAGAGGCATATACATACAGGCGACCGTCAGCCCATACACGAGCCGAAGGATCGGCTGTATACATATGGCGAACAAACGGATTTTTCTGACTGTAAACGTTACCCGATAATAGCAAAAAAGCTATAAAGCAAAGTGCGTAAAGTATTTTTTTCATTGTTCCAATTTATATAATAAGGTTACTAAACCTTTCTGTTTTTCATATAATCCATCAAACATCTAAATAGAATAAACATCTATATATCAAAATATTACCAGAAAATTAAACTAAAAAAGGTAACAAAAGTAACACATTTGCATCATTTTTATAATTTGTAACCTTCGACTAGAAAGCCCATCGCGATCAACCTCTCACCGCCTCTGAATAAAATATTATAGATAATTATTCCGAAAAATAATAAACCTTATTTCCACCCCTCTTTGGTTTGCTTCACCATCTGGATTGTTCCATCCGGATTGTAATACAATTTGTCTACACAAACCGAACGTAGCCAGTCGTTAAACTCTCCGTTCTTCAATGATAAAGAACTGTCATGATAGAAAGAATACCATTGTCCTTTATATTCCACTATCGAACCATGATTGGTATAACTATTGGTAGGTTCCATATAAATGCCTTTAGACTCCCACGGGCCAAGCGGACTTTTGCTGATAGCATAACGCATGCGGTTGTCACCTTTTACTCCATCATTCCAGTTTTCATCGTGATTATCCGAATATGACAAATAATAGATACCATTATGCTTGTGTACCCACGCTGCTTCGTGGAAATCGTACAAACCTTCCATTATCTGCAACTGTCCGTCAACTTCCATCATATTGTCTTTCAACTTACCACCAAAACAGGTTCCACCGCCACCCTGATAAATATAGGCCTGTCCGTCATCATCGATAAACACATTCGGATCTATATGCGCTTCCATGCCTTTTACATAACCCTGCACTACAAAATCTTTAGCAGGATGCTTACTTGTTGCAACTCCTATTTTCCAGCTTTTAGTCCAATCCGATTCACTTGGATGCGGAAAGTAAAAGTAATATGTACCATCTTTGTATACACAATCAGGCGCCCACATAAATCCGCCTTCGGGTCTGCCCCAAGGCACCTGGCTCGAACGAAGGATTTCACCGTGATCTACCCAGTTTATCATATCATCGGTAGAAAATACATGATACTGATCCATCAGATCGCAGCCTCTCGGCGGTGCTATATCGTGAGAGGCATATACATACAGACGTCCGTCAGCCCATACACGTGCCGAAGGGTCGGCTGTATACATATGTTGTATAAACGGATTCTTCTGAGCTAAAACGCTATTTGATAACAGTGTAAGCGCAAGAACACCTAGAGTGAATAAAGTTCTTTTCATTTTGTTAGTATATTTTTATTATGTAATTACTTATATGTTGCTTTAAGGATAAAATTTACTATCGGTGCAGGATTTGGAAAACTATGCGGATGATGCTTAAATCCTTTTTTCACCATCACGGTAATGTCTCCGCCCTGTGCCTTCACTTTTTCTTCAAACAATGTCACCTGCACAGGAGATACGGCTTCGTCCTGATCGGCAGAAAGAATGAGTATCGGATATTTGCCTTTTACAATATCTTTTACCTTATCAGTCGGATTGCCTTTAAAACTGCGGATATCATCTTTTGTTTTCAGATTGTAGGCTGCCATAAAGTCTTTGGTCATTTCTCCCAAGTCTTCTTGCGGTCTGTCGGCAAGATAGCGACAATCTAAAAGAGGGTTATCGACATACACACAATTCACCCTATCAGGATAGGCAGCCGACCAACAAAAAGAGTACATCGCCCCGCGACTCATTCCTTCCATTGCGCTTTTCTTCGACAAGCCTGCCTTTGTCAGCAGTTTATAAAAATCAGACCAGATCGATAATGCTTCCTTATTACCCATCAATTCTGCGACATCGCAATAGACAAGATGAAATCCATGTTCGAGTAGTGCAATATCTGTTTGAGACTCATGCGCCCAGAAACGGGTACGCCATATCCACGGCTTTCCCTGAGCTGCCTGTTTAGGCTTTACTACTTTACATTCTCTACCACGTATTTTAAAATCAGCACACTGATAACCTTTAAAATCACTGATCGTAAAAGACTCTTTTATACCTTTGAATACATCAAACCTTTTATCCGTTTTCTGAGTAACCTGATCAAACAATCTTTTTGCAATTATGGCTGAACCTTCATCTTCGGGATGAATATTATCAGGCATAAGGTCTTTGCGATCGATAAGTAACGAATGCATATCTAATACCTCTACATTCTCTTTATATGCGGCACTCTGCAAGCGTGGAATGACCTGCTCTACAAGCACCTTATCCCATATCTGAGTAGTATCGGGCTCAAAGGAAACAAATGGCAACATCACTATCACACGCGGCTTGGATGGCAGATTGTGAAACGATCGGATCATATCTATGCAATCCTGTTCCATATCGTCCATATATACACGATTCTGCAATTTTGCATCATTACCGCCTAAGTCGATAAAAACGATGTCAGGGTTACTGCTTAGAGCCATTTTATACTGATCTGTATTCCAATACGGATAGTCGCCTTTACGCAACATTGTACGACTGCCGATACCGCAATTAATCACCTCATAATTATTTCCTAACAGATCACCAAGCTGTGCCGGATAAGAATCTTTCTGAGGATCGGTTGTACGCGCACCTTCGGTTATGCTGGCGCCTACACAGACAATCTTTGTTTGTCCGACAACAACGACTGACAATAAGATACAGATCAGAAAGGAGACAGTATATTTCATTTTACAACAGTTATCGTCTGAGTCAGATGTATATTTTTCGATGAGCTTCCTACCATTATTTCAAATTCACCCGGTTCCACAATACGTTTCATATCGGCATTGATGAGTGACAAATGTTCCGGTGTAAGCGTCATCTTCACCTCTTTACTTTCTCCTGCTTTCAGGAAAACATTGGCAAAACCTTTCAACAGTTTCACTGGTGTAGCTACACTGCTTACCTTATCGTTGATGTATAGCTGTACCACTTCTGCACCATCTACATTTCCCGTATTTCGCAGATTGATCGTTACGGTTATATTATCCTTTATTGTTGGATTTTCGGGAGTGATAGTCAATGCCGAATATGTGAAATCGGTATAGCTCAGTCCGTAACCAAACTCATACAACGGTTCCCCTACCCCGTCTACATATCTGCGACTAGCCGATGGTTTTTTAGAATAATAAATCGGTAAGACACCCTGATCTTTCGGGAAACTTATCGACAATTTTCCGGATGGATTGTAGTCTCCCCAAATCACATCGGCAACAGCATCACCTCCCGCTTCGCCCGGATACCAAGCTTGGAGTAGAGCCGAAGAATTTTCCGCTATTTCGGTCAATATAAGCGGACGACCTGTAAGCATTACCGTAACGACAGGTTTATTCGCCTGTTTTGCTGTTTTTATAATATCTATATCTGCCTGATGCGGATAAAGGTTTTGACGATCGCGGCTTTCACCGACCTCATCATTCGTTTCCCCGATAACAACTATCGTAACGTCCGATGCTGCTGCGGCGCGAGCTACATCACGGTATAGCGATGAAGAAGTAAGCTGCGTCATTCTCCATTTCAGATTGATGTAAGCAATGTCTTCTATTTCTGCAAATTCGAGACGGATCGGCACAGGCTGTCCGGCTGTCATATTTATTTTGCGACTGGTGGCTGCCTGCGTACGTTTGTCATCACCCCAACGGTCGATAAGCAATTCGTCTTTGATATACAGGCGGGCATAATCGTCAGCATTCAGGTTAAATTCATATTCGCCTGTTACAGGAGCCGTAATAGTCCCTGTCCAGCGAACAGAAAAATTATCGGAATTTACACCCGGTGCAGGACTCAAGTTGTGCCAGTAAACAGACAGATTATCGCCTATAGCTGTATATACAGGTGTACCGCTAAAATCTGTATTATTAAAGTATTCCATATCCAGACCGCTACCATTAGGTACTGATTTTGGAGTCAGTGCTGTTAATGGAATATTGGAAAACCTTTCGGATATATCGCTATTTACAAAATTGATCTTCACATTCTCTCCAAAACGTTTTTTGAGTGCCTCATATACAGTCACGCCTTTTGCTCCTGCCGGAGAATAACCTCCGAGAGATGATACATTCGCCAGATTGCCGACAAGTGCAACAGAGCGTATATTTTTGTCTAATGGCAGTACTCCATCTTTATTTTCGAGTAATACAATAGATTTACGGGCAGCTTCCAGTGCCAGCTTTTGATGCTCTTCACTTCTGAATACTTTGGCAGCCAACGATTCATCTGTATACGGATTATCGAAGAGTCCCAGTTCAAACTTGACACGCAAAACTCCGCCAACAGCCCGATCGAGATCTTTCTCGGATAGTCTGCCATCCTTAACAGCTTTTACGACTGTTTGCTGGAATACATCGTGTGGATAGTCGTAGAACTGCATATCTAATCCGGCACTGAGAGCCGATATAATAGCCTCTTCTTCATTGGCTACCGTATGATGATCTTTATATTGTTTGGCTATTGCTCCCAGATCGGAAACAACAAAACCATCGAAGCCCCATTCGTCTCTCAATATTTTTTTCAGCAGCCACGGATCGGCGATTGCCGGTACTCCGTCACGCTCGTGATAAGCTGCCATAATACCTTTTGCTCCTGCTTCAGTAACAGCTTTTTCAAATACATACAGATGGGTAGAACGGGCTTCACGCTCACCGATAAAAACAGGCGCAGTATTTACACCGCCTTCAGGAATACCATGTATAGCAAAATGCTTAGGTTCAGCGACTACTGTATTATTGTCTTTCAGACTGTTACCCTGCATTCCTTTTATGAGGCTTACAGCATAGCGGGATGAGAGATAGGTATCTTCGCCGAATGTTTCTTCGGTACGTCCCCACCTGATATCGCGTGCCAGATCGAGATTAGGGCCGAGCACAAAATGTACTCCGTGCGCCCTTGCCTCTGTAGCTATAGCTTTACCTATATTATATACAAGTGTTGTGTCCCATGTAGAAGAATTACCTATTGGTGTAGGAAATGTAGTAGCTCCTTCTCCCTGATAGCCATGCAATGCCTCTTCTATAAAGATAACCGGAATACCCAGACGGGAATTCTCTATTGCCCGTTTCTGTACAGCATTAGCTATAGCCGCTGTCTTCGGATAAAAATCGTGTATGGAGCCAATACACATAGAATCTATGAAATGTCGTGTTTCGGCTTCTTTGAGCTTATCAGGCCCATCGAGTATATCATTTGCCGAAAGCATATCCAGCTGAGCGGCTTTTTCTTCGAGTGTCATCCGCGACAAAAGGTCGCTGACCCTGTCGTCTATATCAGCATTTATATCTTTGTAACGAGGCGTGTCCGAACATCCCGTATGAAGGAGCAGCAGTGATGCAACTATTATAAAATAAATCTTTTTCATGGTTATATTTTTTATAGAGTATATGCGCTGTTTTATAGAGTCAAAAATATTTCCATAACATTAAAATTACCTTAATGGGAATATTAAGACACGCTTAAATACTGATTAATACTCACATTTTAACATTAATCTCCTGCCCTTGATATACAATAAGCTCATCGGGTTTACCTAAAGACGAGCGAATGCTTTTTCCTTCACCCAACAGGGTTATTTTGAAGTTGCGTTTTTTCAGCATACCCGGAAATTCTCCATGGCTAGCACCGATAGTTAATGTGCGGGATTTGTCGTTCCATTTCATTTTTATAGTCGAGAAAGCACCCTTTTCATAATTGTAGTTATTATTCTCGTCTTCATACAATACAAATTCGGCATCTGCACCCGGATAAACGAATATATCCAGATCATCCCACTTCTTCTCTTCTGCATATTGTACTTTTGGGCCCCACGGCAGAATAGAGCCGGCCTTGATGTACA
Source organism: Dysgonomonas hofstadii (assembly GCA_040395895.1). Lineage (GTDB taxonomy): Bacteria > Bacteroidota > Bacteroidia > Bacteroidales > Dysgonomonadaceae > Dysgonomonas > Dysgonomonas hofstadii_A. The sequence continues at coordinate 46,479 of JBEBPN010000002.1, read as the reverse complement.
ACGGAATAATATCTATCGGTGCAGATTTGCTCAGCGTTTGTCCGCCTTTGCCTTTTTCTCCTGTCCAGAAGTCATACCAGTCTGCACCTTTAGGCAGATATACTTTCTGAGATTTTATAGTATTGAAGTTTTCTATAACTTTTCCATCTATGCGATCTACATACATGGAGTCGGTAACAGGTATTACGAGTATTGACTTTCCGAACATATACTGATTGTCGATATTATGCACTTTAGCATCTTTAGCAAAATCCATGCTCAGCGCACGCATCATCGTACCCGCATTCTGTGTTATATCATAACCGATCGAATACATATACGGCATCAGGCTGTAACGCATATTGATATATTTCTCCTGTACATCATAAGCCCAGTTACCTTTTTCTCCGAACTGGAATATCTCACGAGGTGTATTCGTTCCATGCGAACGCATCATCGGTGTAAAAGTTCCAAACTGCAACCAACGCACATAGAGTTCGTGATACGCTTTATCATTTATACCTTCGGGATATGCACGTCCTGCCCAGAAACCACCTATATCCGTATTCCAATAAGGGATACCGCAGAGAGAGAAATTCAATCCGGCAGCGATCTGATCGTGCAATACGTTCCAACGAGAGTCGATATCGCCCGACCACGAATTGGCTCCATAACGCTGTTGTCCGGCAAATGCCGAGCGGGTAAGAATATACACACGCTTATCGGAGCCTACTTTGCGCTGATGGTCGTATACGCCGCCTACGGATACTAACGGGTAGGCATTGGCGACATCTCTGTATGTACCAAGATATGTTGAATAGTTAAGGTCTTCATTACCGGAGTTGTCTTCCGGCTCGGTAGCATCGAGCCACCAGCCGTCCATTCCCAGAGCAAACTGATTCTTATTCATATAATCCCAATATATTTTGCGCGCTTCAGGATTGAACGCGTCATATACCTTCACCCCTATATTATGTGGATAGGTATCGAAATCGAACAATAATTTTTTCTTTTTCAAGTCCTTATGAATATTCGTTTCGGGTCCGAAAGACGGCCATACAGAGATTGCAATATGTGCATTCAGTTTGTGTACATCGTCTATCATCTTTTTCGGATTAGGGAAAGTAGGATTACCAAATTCTACGGCATTCCAATGCTTGTTATCGGTGCTCCAATATTGCCAGTCCTGAATAATGCCATCGAGCGGCACACCCAGTTCGCGGTATTTTTTTACAACACCAACCAATTCATCCTGTGAAACATAACGCTCACGGCTTTGCCAGAATCCGTAAGTCCACAACGGGAACATCGGAGCCTGTCCGGTAAGATCGCGTATCTGCGCGATTGTACCGTCCATATCTTTTCCATACATAAAGTAATAGTCGATACACTTACCCGATGATGAAGTAAATGACAGACCTTCGTACGAATCTTTGTATGTAGTAGGTGCATAGTTATCCCAATAGACAGCGTACCCTTTTACGGAATGTATAATGGGAACCGCAATCTCCGTATTAGACTGGCGAAGATATACCTCCTGTCCGCGCTGGTTCATGTGTCCCTGCTGGTGTTGCCCCAGACCATATACAGCTTCTTGCTTATCTAACAGAAAAGTCTGTTTTACTTCGTAAGTCTTTCCACTTTTATATTGTTTTGGTGTAAAGACAGAAGATACGCTTTTCTCTGCGATGAACGGGCGGGTGTCTGTTCCGTTAAATGCCACATCTCCTGTGGTCAGGTTCAGTGTAACAACCACATCGGAAGATGCGAGTGTAATCACATTATTAAACCTCTCGATATTAAATTGTATCGCTTCCGGCTCCTTAATTACCGTCAAGCTCTTTTTCTTCAAGGTTTCACCTTCCGGATATTTCAATACACGAACAATCGTAGGACTGTAAAATTGTACTTCGATATCGGCAGTTCCCACCTGAGTTTTCACACCGTTTGTAGTTTTCTGATAATTTTGCGCACTCAATGATGCAGACAGAGTGATTATTAAAAATGCTGAGAGTAATTTTTTCATAACCGTTTTTTATTTCTTTATTTCCAAATTTCCTTTTAACCTAATATCAGCCGATGAGCTTCCTACCATAAATTCATAGCTACCCTGCGGCGTTATAAAACCTCCGGTGTTGTCATCCCAATATCTTAACAGGTCTCTCTTTATCTCTATTTCTACCTTCTTAGTCTCCTTTTTATCCACAGTAGTACGCTGAAAACCTTTCAGTTCCTTCATTGGCATAACAATACCTGTAGATGGCAGTTTTACATATACCTGAGATACTTCATCGCCTTTCATATCTCCTGTATTTTTCAGGTCGAATGAAACTCTGACTGTTTCGCCATTGTCTTTCAATCCTAGCTTACTATACAGAAATGATGTATAGCTCAGGCCATATCCGAAAGGATACAATGGTTTTCCTTTAAAATACTGGTAGGTACGCCCTTTAGAAATATCATAATCATCGAAAGGTGGTAGTTCGTCCAAACTGTTGTAGTATGTTATCGGCAGGCGTCCGCCCGGATTGTAGTCACCAAACAAAACTTCGGCTACAGCTGTACCGCCCTGCTCGCCCGGATACCAAGCGTTTACAATGGCAGGAATATGTTCATCCATCCAGTTGATAGCCAAAGAGCTACCGGCAACCAGTACGACAATTATATTCGGATTCACTTTATAAATTTCCTGAATAAACTCCATCTGGTCGGCAGGCAGATGTATATCGTATCTGTCCTGTCCTTCGCGCTCTATCGTTTTATTAATACCAAGTACAGCTATTACCGTTTCGCATTCGCGCACAGCTTTACCAGCCTCTCCGTACATATCAAGACGTTCTTTTGTACCGATACTCGGAACTTTCCAATACAACTTGGCTACGGCATTGTCGCGATTATTGAAATATTCGGCTTTTAGGTCATATTCCTTTCCGGCTTCGAGATAGAGCGATACCGAGTCGGTAGATATACTTCTTTCGCGCCATTCATCTATCAACTTTTTATTGTCGATAAACAGGCGGCAACCGTCGTCGGCTGTATAGTAGAATGTATAATTCCCTGATACTTCGGGACGCAACTTGCCTGTCCAGCGTATAGATATGGGGAATGGCGGGATAAACGGATCGGGAGCCTGATTTGCGGGTTCAAAGTTTACCCATTCTTCGGTGCGCACTTTCGGTGTACCCGAAAGCTCCATATTTGTATAATATTCTGTTTTCAGCCCTCCCGGAAAATAAGCAGCAGAGATCATTTCTTTTCCATCCATTGCCGACTTCCAAGGGGCGTATACGATCTTCACATCGCCTCCTACCCTATCTTTTATTCCCTGAAGAACAGAAACCGGAGCATTCGCGGGAATACCGCTATAGTCTCCAAATTCGGAATTTCCGGCGTTGATACCTACTACTGCTATAGATTTTGTTTTCTTCGGATTCAGCGGAAGCATTCTATTTTTATTCTTCAATAATACGATGCTTTGACGAGCCGATTCCAAAGCCAGTTCTTTATGTTTTTGTGAACCGACTACAGCCGGAGATATTTTATTGTAAGGATTAAATGCCGGATCATCAAACAATCCAAGCTGCATTCTTGCCCTTAGCACTCTGTAAGCTGCTGTATCGATATCTGCCTGAGATACCATATATTGACGATAGGCATTCAGCAGCGGCTGCATATATACATCATCGCCACACTCGAGATCGAGTCCCGCCTTGATAGATAATGTAGCGGCAGCTTCTTTCGTTTTTACATATTTCATTGCCGACACAAGCAGACTTGGACCTCCACAATCGGAAACCACATACCCGTTAAAACCCCAGTCGTGACGCAATACTTTGGTCAACAGCCAAGGGTTAGCCGTACAAGGTACATCGTTGATAGCATTGTATGCCGACATGATGGATGCCGCTTTACCATCTTTGACACACATCTCGAAAGCCGGAAAATAATATTCGCACAACTGTCTTTCGGATATCTGAGGATTACATACAAAACGATTGTGTTCTTCATTATTGGCTGCGAAGTGTTTCGGTGTAGAAACTATTTTCAGATAGCGTGGATCGTTCCCCTGCAATCCTTTTACAAACTGTGTACCCAACACTCCCGACAGATAAGGATCTTCTCCATAAGTTTCGGGTGTACGTCCCCAACGCGGATCGCGTGCCATATTGACTGTCGGCGACCAGAATGTAAGCAAATCGGTAAACCGTTGCGTCTGCAATCTGCCTTGCTCCAGTTCGTTCCAACTTCCGCGCGCTTCGTCCGATATAGCTGTAGCAACCTGATAATGCAGATCGGGGTTCCACATACTGGCTAACCCGATAGCCTGAGGAAAAACAGTAAAACGTCCCGGACGGACTACCCCGTGCAGTGATTCATTACCATGATAATATTTCGGTATTTGCAGACGCTCTATTCCGGGTGAAGTAGCCCTGAGCAGACTTATCTTTTCCTCTATAGTCAGCTTAGACAGCAAGTTTACAATACGATCGTGCATAGGAACTTTTTCGTCCAAGTAGATATCCTTATGTTGTGCTGACAGCGAGAAAGCAAAGAAAAGTGTGCACATCAGTAATCCAACAATGCGCATATCATTTATTTTCATCATGTTAAGTCCTTTAGCAAGAACGGAGTCCTGTTATTCCGTTCCTAAATTGCCGTTTATATAAGTGTTTTTAGATTTGTTGTCGATCCGCACTTTTCCTTTGATTGTGTTTTCACTAATTATAGCTCTGCTCACATTAGTGCTGAGTGAAATCTGCGGACTATTATGAATAAAATCGCATCCACGTACCAAAACAGTTCCGCCATCAGCTTGTATAGCACTGCGGCCTTCATTATTTCTGTCCCATTGTACAAAGATGCAATCGGAAAACCCTACAGTTCCATTACCCTTGATCTTTGCTATCTGGTTACATGGCCCCCAGAATGCACTGTTCACAAAGCGAACATTGCCGTTATTGGCGGCGGTAACTTCTACCATTGTAGGATCGTCACCGTGCATAGCTACAAATTCGCCGTTAGTAATAAGGATACCATAAGCAGCGCTCTGCTCTACCTGTACGGATGTATGGCAGGCATCGGCACCTATCCCTAAAAAGTTTCCGTTGCACGAGCCTGTACTGCCCTGACTTGCACCAAACTTGTAACCAACGCTATACCCGAAGCAGAATGTATTGATCACATAATGCCAGTCGGTACGCTCAAAGATGAATGCTTCTCCATTTTCACGTTGCCAGTTGTAGAGTGTTGGGCGCATACTCCACCAAGGATTCCAGTGAACGTTTTCGATACGGCCTATGTCGTAAATGGCATCTACATAGATACCACGACGCAATGGCTGCCCGCTGATATTACGTATCAGGGCACGTTCGTTGTGCGATGCGTCGATAGCATTATACGGATTCAGCATTTCCACATCGAGAAGTGCCGGATTTTTTCCTTTCATAGCTACGCCCCACGGATATGCGTCAGGCACTTTATCGGGGTCCTGCAATGGCCAGTACATCACCACTCCGCGTAGTGTACTGTTAGTATTGATTGTTATTGCTGGTGTTCCTTCTATATCTTTTCCTTTATTGCCGGTGATAAGTAAGGTAGTACCATCTTCTCCGGGTTTAGGCAGACCTGCATTGCGAATACCATTATGAGACGGAACAGACTCGAATGCTCCTTTCAATGTCACTGCCTGAGGTATATTTAACGAGCCGGCAATGAGATAGGTGCCATTCGGTATATATACCGTACCCCCTCTTTGCCCGAAAGAATCCATTGCTTTCTGGAAAGCATTGGTATCGTCGGTTTTACTATCACCCTTTGCACCAAAATCAGTTACGGAGACTACATCTACTGATTCAGGATAGGGTTTTATATTTACATTTTTCCCTGACTGCTGAGCTGATAGGCCTGTAATACCAAGCATAAACAGCGACATTAAAATTATTTTTTTCATGATGAATAAGGTATCTTATTTGACTTAGTTATTATTTTTTGAGCGTACCATATACTTTTTTACCTTCTGTTATTCCATTTTCGTTGAATGAATCGATGGAGAAATAATAGTCCGAATCGCGATTGAAGAATCTGCCTTCAAATACATTCTCCGAATATATCATCGTTGCATTTTTCAACTGATTTTCTTTTACGCCCCATCGAAGAATATATCCTTGAGCATTATCAGCCTTAGGCCATGACAAGTTTATCTTTCGTCCATCGTCCCCGTCTCTCTGCACATCTAACTCTGCTACCTTCTGTGGTTTCTTTCCTCCGCCATTGCCAAATACACGTAGATCGTAAAGAGAGAAGTTACTTTCCATCTCTTTTACGTTAACGATACGGATATATCTTGTTTTTACAGGCTTATCTAAAACGACTAATTCGTGCGGCATGTCTTTAGTATTTTCTCCCCTGTCTATGATTCCTTTCCAGCTACTTCCATCATCAGAACATTCGATATAATACTGATAGATTGGAGGTATATCTGTTCGTTTGGTTGTAAAACCATGATCTGCAAAATTGATTTGAACAGCTTCCACTGTCATCTTTCTACCCAGATCCAGCTGCAACCATTCGCCTTTTTTGCCCGATGCCGCTGCCCACCAAGTTTCTACCTTTTCGTCTGTTGCTTTTTCGGCTTCGTAACCGGTAAGGGAAGAGTATGCAGTTACTTTTTTGCCATAAGAGAGTATATTCCAGCCTGTAGAACAATCTTCTTTTTCCATGTCCACTTTTCGATCGGGGATGTAGAAAGGGTAATCGGTCATTACGGTATGGGAATGCAATTTGTCTCCTGAAGACATATAGGTAGGGAATAAGCCTATCCTGCGCTCAAACATGTGCCTTACCGAAATAGTCATTGTTGCTACATGCCAGTAATTACCATATTTATCCTGAAATGTATGTCCATGCCCCGCACCTCCGATGAAGCCACCGGGCTTGAAAGAAAACGGGCTGCTTTCTACATAAACATACGGCCCCAAAGGAGTATTCGACACGTACAATCCATCTCCATAAATTCGATATTGGGTTCCCGGGGCCGCATATTGCAAATAATATTTTCCTTTATATTTGATAATGCACGGGCCTTCATTCCATCCCGTACGGTCTTCTTCATTGTTTACACCCGGAACTTCCCAGCCGTATTTATCTCCGTTGTGCATTATTAGTACAACAGGCTCACCAATCGCTTTAAAGCCATTATCGGGATCTACTTTTACACCCATTATCGGATCGACATCGGAGCATCCCCAATACAAGTAAATTTGTCCGTCATCGTCTTTGTAGAAAGCGGGATCGGTCATTCCATAACTGAACTTTGTTTCTATCGGTTGCCAGTTATCAATATCAGGATTCTCTGTTTTGAATATTTTCAGATTTCCCGATCCTATATAGTATAGGGCATCATTATGTACCAGAACTGTAGGTGCATAGTCTTCTATAGTAGTGATAGATTTACATGGAATGAATGTCCATTCGCCCAAATCGGGAGAACTCCAATAGCCCCCCGATTTTGATGCGAATAAGTAATACTTTCCCTTAAAGTATTCAATGACAGGATCGGCAGCCTCTCTGCGACTCGGCTCATCGAACTGAAAACGATAGTTCAGATTGAGCGGATTTGCAATGATACGTTTCTGTGCATCATCTGTCTGGCTTCTTAGGAAAGAACAATTACAAAAAAGTAACCCTAAAAAGAATGATGTGAATGTGAATACTTTATACATTTACCTATATTTTATTGTTGAGATGCCGAAGGAGGAGCATCGTTTGCACCCCACGCTTTATTGGCCTTGCTACCCATCACCAGTACCAGTTTACCACCGTTTTCGATATCGGAGTGGTTGAACCACGCTTTATTCCACTCTTGTCCGTTGAGTGTAGCCGACTGGATGTATTTGTTATCTTCAGAATAATTCTGCGCTTCTACCTCAAATACTTTTCCATTGCTCATTGTCATTTGAGATTTGGCAAAGAACGGACTACCAATGTTATACACAGGCATACCCGGTGTTACCGGATAGATACCCATCATAGAGAATACTACAAATGCTGATGTACCGCCACCATCTTCATCACCCGGTAGCCCCATCAGGTCGTTTCTGAACCATTGGTTTATCAATGTGTGGATACGTTTTTGCGTTTTCCAAGGCTGACCTGCATAGTTATACAGATAAGGAATATGCAGACTCGGTTCGTTCGCCATTGAGAACTGTCCTACATTACCTGTATGATCCGGTATCTGGGCATAGAACTCAAATTTGCTTTTACCTAATGGCTCGTTGAATGTCTGATTCAGATTATTGATAAATTGCTCGTTTCCTCCCATCAGGCTAATCAGGTCGGCTACATTGTGAGGAACATCCCAGCGATAAACCCAGCCGTTGTTTTCTCCATAATATTCGCGTGCACCCATACCTCCCGAGTAGCGGTAATCGAACGGTTCTATAAATTTACCGTCCTTATCTTTGGGATGGAAGAAGGCTGTTTCTGGATTATAAACATTACGGTAGTTATAAGAACATTTCAGATAATAGTCTGCTTCGTTATTTTTGCCAAGTGCTTTCGCTATTTGTGCCAGACACCATTGGTCGTATGCTGTACCCAGCGTAACAGCAATCGGTTGTCTCTTCTCATAAGGGTGTACATTAGCTACAGTTTCTTTTTCGCCCGGATATAAAGCCGGTATATATCCATGTTCTTTGTAGAAATCGTCTAACCATCCGGCAGGGGCACCCGACCATGGGATAAGCGTCTTTTCTTCTATTCCCTTTTTACAAGCGATATAAGCTTTTTCGAGATCGAAGCCTCTCAGACCTTTTACATAACCATCTATAACGGTAGCTACAGCATGATTTGAGTTCATACGGCGAGAATCTCCTGTTACTTCGGGAAAGGTAGGCATCCAGTTAGTACCCATCTGCTCTGCCATCAACAGGAACGAGTTGATGATATTTACTTCTTCTTCGGCATCTATCAGTACACGCAACGGATGTGTGGCACGGTATGTGTCCCAAATCCAGTCATCGGTATAAAATGGTTTGCCCCCGTCTTCATGTACTTGACCATCGAAAGCGCTGAAATAACGTCCACCCTCACTTATACACACAGGGCGTTCAAAACAACGATACAGGGACGTGTAGAATACAGTCTTGTCTGTATCGTCGTTTCCTTCAACCATAATTTTACCTAAAACCTTATTCCATATTGCACGGCCATTATCAGCCAGTTGCTTAACATTGTAATCTTTCTGTTCTCTCGCCAAATTATCTTTAGCTTGTTCTTCACTGATAAAAGATATGCCATATCTTACGTTCAGAGTCTGGGCATTGTCTCCATAATAAAGAACCACACTGGCGTTGTCGCCTTCTGCCTGTTTTTGGCTTTCATTAATAGCATTATCAGCCCAGACTCCCGATTGAACAGGGGTTTGCTGAGTTTCAAGATATATATAGACAACTGTATTATTTTCTAGTTTTTGATATCCGCTAACCACATTGCCCTCTACCTTTATTCCTCCGTTTTTAGAATTGAGGATCAGGTAAACCGGCGAATCGGATTTTGTATAATCTATCTGGTATATAGCAGATTGATGTGATGGTGCATATTGAATATGCGTTTGCTGATCGTCCAGATCTACTTCGTAATAATATGGTTTCAGCACTTCCCTGTCGTAGCTGTATGAGATGACAGGCTGTATTTTTTCTTTTGCTCCCTGATAAGGGCTTAGATTGAAAGCTGAGCTTCCTCTGTGGCTTGTGATAATAAGTGGTAAGCCTTTGAGCATATCACCTGTAAAATCGGCTCTTTCGGGATATACCCTGAGCATACTGTTTGGCAGATGAATTGTGGGATAGGTAGGTACCAGCAGGTGACTTATATTCCCCATATAGGGATTTACATAGTCTACAGGTTGTTTCCCTTCCGTACTTTTATTAGTCACTGTACAAGCTGATAGAATAAGGATACAAATAAAATAGTATATTTTACCAAGTTTCATAATAGAATATTTTAATATTTAGAATAACTATTTGCGAAGAAAACAGCCTTCTATTAACAGAGGAGTTAATAATGGATTAATATCTGAAAAATTATAATTAAATTTTTATCAATCCGGAGAATAAACCTCCGGATTGATAAAAGACTTAACTCTCTATTCGTTTTCTAATAAATCGACTGAATTAAGTCTTTCTTTGTTGTTATTTTTGTCCTCGAGTCTGTTTCACCTCTTGTATGGTTCCGTCAGAATTGTAATACAGTTTATCTACACAGACCGAACGAAGGTTCCCTTGCCCGGAGGCGTCTGAGGTGTGGTAGAAAGCATACCATTGTCCTTTGTATTCTACAATAGATCCATGACTGGTGTCACAAGTAGTCGGTTGCAGATAAATACCTTCATATTTCCATGGTCCCAACGGTGAATTACTTGTAGCATATCTCAGACGATTAGCCCCCGGATTATTGTCTGCGTAAGACAAATAATAGACACCATTTCTTTTGTGAACCCAAGCTCCTTCATGAAAATCAATCATTCCCGTCATTGAAGTCATTGCTCCGTCTAATTTCGTCCAGTCATCTTTCTTCAATTTGCCTCCGTACATTTTGCCTCCGCCGCCGTTGTAGATGTATGGTTGTCCGTCATCGTCCACAAACACACATGGATCTATTTCGGCAGACATACCTTCTACATATCCCCGTACGCGGAATTCTTTATTGGGATATTTACTGGTGGCTACACCTATACGCCATGTACTGTTCCAATTAGTAGCATTAGTAGGATGTGGAAAGTAGAAATAATATGTTTCATTTGCCGGATTGTACACGCAATCGGGAGCCCACATAAAACCTTCACAACCCCAACCGGCTTGCTTTTTCACAGTAGCCGCGTTCATTATTTCGCCATGATCTGTCCAGTTGACCATATCTTCCGTAGAGAATACATGATAGCGATCCATACGGTCGCAACCTTGTGCAGGTTCCATATCATGCGAAGCATATACATAAAGCACTTCCTTTCCATTGATGTTCCATACACGTGCCGAAGCATCGGCTGTATATAAAGGACCTTTCAGCCAGCTATTATACATTGGCGATTCAAACTCTACAAAGAGAGGATTAGTCATTGCTTTGGTGACAGGATAGGTGAAAGAATTGGATAGTTCTTTTATGTCTCCGGTACGTGTGAATACAAATTTATCCACATTGCCCGGTGTACTGCCATAGTATTTCAATACATGTTTACCTTTAGTCAACTGTATGTCTGTCGCTGTTGCTTTTTTGGTGAAGTTTGTCCAACCACCCTGAGGTATGGCTATGCTACGACTAGCACCTCTTCCATCTACTTCAAAGTAGAAACTACCCTCCGAACCGTCTCCTTTTGTACAATAAGTATCGATGGAATATGCTCCGGCCTCGTTTACTTCGATTGTATAGCACATCCATTCTCCGGGTTGTACCTCACCTATATAATAGCCTCCGGATGCACTGGCATCCCCGCGTATATCAACCGCGTGTCCGTTTCTGTAACCGTCAGCAGTTTTAGTATCACTTTCGTAATAGGCAACACCTTGTGCTCCTTCATCAAAGTCTTCCGCTTCCACTGTTCCCGGCACATGATGAGGCCCTTTATAAGCAGTTCCTTTATAAGCAGTCAGAAATGCCTCCACATCGTAGTCCAAATCATTGTCATAGACGTAAGGTCCATCCGGCTCAGTCGGTTTGGGAGGAGTGACTTCCGGAGGTGTTTCCTCCGGAAGTTTCACTGGTGTCTCGTTACTATCACTACATGAAGCGAAGAGTAATGCAACGATCAATCCTACTGTTTTAAACAGATTCATTGGTAATATCATAAGTCTTACTATCTAGCAGGCCATGTAGATTTCAAAGGAACTTCTCCGCGCAGCATCTTTTTGCCCTGTACTGTGAGCCACAAATAGTGGTCGGTAGGCAGATTGTCTTCTATACCGGTAAAGGTAACGTTCAGTTCCGATGCCTTTTTGCACCAGCCATCTCCAGTCACTTCGACCATAGTACTAGACATCCGGTACCCATTATTTTGGAACACCACATAGTAATCGTTAGCAGCCTTATTATTAGGCACTTTTGATTGATTGAGACATTTATAGATAGCCGTACCTTCGTCTATTTCGTCAAACATGGCAATGTAGAGCATTTGTGCACCCGACTTGATGCCATGATACATCTGATTCCAGAGGAATGTTCCACCCAAACGAGGCTGAACAGAGTTATTCGGATGCATATTGCGATCGGCAGAGCCAGGAAAACAGAGCGGAGCATAATCTACTTTGTTCTCTTTGCACCATTTGACGTCTTGCTCTATCAGACTGTGAAAGTTAGGGAAGGTGTTATTATCATAGCGACCGACGAACCAAGGCATAATTACTTTTGCCGCTTTGATCAGATCATGCAATTTGGCATCAGGTAAAGCATCGTTTCGTCTTTCACGCCAGTAGGTAGGAACACCCAGCATGATATTGTAACCCATTTCTTTCAACCCGTTCATTAATACTTCGATATCGGTGAGACTATATGGGCGACCGTCATTGAAACCCACACCCCACAAAGCAATCAGCGGTTTGCCGTCTTCGTAGAGATAGTATTTCTGTTGTTCCCTATTCAGCAACTGATATTTATCCATAATGGCTTTTGCATCGGCCAAAACAGCAGCAGTATTATTATTTTTATTCGGTTCGTATCCACCCAAATCGTACATTACGCAGATGGCACGTTGATAGGTATTAGACCCTTTCATAGCCGACTCCAGCACTTTATCGAAATGGGCTTTTCCATCAGGATTGTTGATCACCTCGCCCACAAAGCGTTGCATAAATACACCATCGAGTCCATAATCTTTCATCCATTTGAAATGGAGTAATACGCTCGATTCATCGTAAGCGCTATACACAGTAGCCTTTGTTCCATCGGGATATAAGAAGTGTTCCGAACGACCGGGTGTACCGTCGTCTCCGGGTGTATACTGAACTGTATATTCACTCATATCCGGCCAGAAATCGATAGAGTTTCGTAATACGCCGGGCTTGAATCCTTCATTCTCGCGATAGTGGTACCACTCAGTATTTGCATGGTCAGCATGCGGGCATCCGTCTCCCGGAGCTCCAAACCAACCCTGATAACCTGCCATTACCAGTCCTTTGTATGTATCGAAAGGCTGCCCGTCTACATGCGGCGTAAAGCCAAGATCATTATATATTTCTTCTACCGGTGGATTCGGGTCCGGATCCGGTTCTATTGCAGGCGGGATAAAGTCATCATCTCCGCTGCTACAAGAGGCTGCGAATATCAACAGGCCTCCCAATAATATTTTGCTTAATTTCATATATTTCATTTTGTTCATTTAACAATCAGCTATTTAGGCTATTTTATAACGAACTATTGTAAAAAGGAAAAGAGCCGGGAAGGGATTCGTTATGTCATCCCTCCCGACAACATTTTGAAAATAATCTGATTACCTTATCAATCTTTATTTACCCGGAATTTCAATCATCTTGATCTCCGTATAGTTATATTTCTGCTGAGTATCATTTACTCTGGCACCCATGCGGACGAAATAGATATAACCGGGATTAACAGGTAGTCTGAAACGATACACCTCACTCTTTCCGTCCTCTAACTTAGACAGACCTGCCCAAGTAGACATAATACTTTTCCAATAAAGAGGATTTCCCTCCTCGTCTACCGGTGTATTATAATAACTGATCGAATTACCGGCACCACAGAATTGATTCAGGCTAAGAAACGGCCTGATATCCCTGATATTGGGCAGACCTGCTTCAATAGGTGGGTAAAAACGACATGACACTGTCAATGAATCGTCTACATACTCCATCTGGAAATCAAACATCGTCAGATAGGGCGTCACTTCAAAGTTTTGTTCTAACTTCTTGCCAATACCTACACGTATCGTATCGCAAGGCCACCAGGCTCCTTCAGGAACTACGTCGTACGTACCTTTGAAAAGTTTCGTATTGTTGAATTCTCCATCCTGCTTCACAGGGATATCCTGAGGGGCCGGGCTAAGGCTGTAACTCTTCTCCCAGATACGGATACGGTTTTCACCCTGATCGGCAAGAATATTCTGTCCCGTAGTCACATCGATAATACGTCCGGTGAAATGAGCGTCCGGTTCGTCAAAGTTATCAACTTCCATACACGAAGTTGCCAACAATGCTGACGCGCTCACAAGTAGACTAAATATTACTTTTTTCATATTCAAGTATTTTACTTCATTTATTTCCATTAATAACCATCATTACGTACCAGCTTCGGATTTTTTCCTATTTCTCCGCCCGGTATTTGTTCGTAATACCATCTTCTTTCAAATGTTACCGTACGAGCTACAATCTCTACCTCATTAAGGTATATCCATTTGTCTTCATTCAGTACATAATAAGGAAGCAGGGTGTGTCCGAATTTTCCATTTAGAAAATCAACGTCGGCCACTCTCCAACGACGCAGGTCGAAAAGGCGATGATTCTCGAAACAGAGTTCACGGGCACGTTCGTCGCGGATATATTGCAGATTCTCGTCAACGGCGAAACCATAGAGCGGTGTACCAATATCTTCCGGACTGGCTACCATTTCGTGAGTACGGGCACCGGCACGCGAACGGATTTGGTTTACGTACACGAAAGCTTCTCTTTTCAGATTATCGTCATTTCGCAGTGTACCCAACTCATAAGCAGCCTCCGCCCAGTTGCATAACACTTCTCCATAACGGAATACTTTCCAAGGCTGTTTACTACCGAATAATACACGGCCGGAAGCAGCTGCCGAAGGATCTGTATACTTGCGTATAAACGCTCCCGAACGAGTATAACCTTCGTCACCGAGAGCTTCACCCACTCCATCCTGTCCGCTTACTTTTACCATTACACCACCGACATTCTTACTTTCGCCTGCGCGCTGAGCCCGGACACGATACCTGTCTGTATAGTCATTGCGGCTTCCGCCAATCTCAGCGGTGCCATCAGCAGCCGTTCCCGGATACTCTGTGTAAACACCAGCCTGTATATCTGCCTTTTTGCCGGAACCGGATTCAGTCATCCCGGTGAAAAGGAAATTCGCGCGGCAACGGGGCTCCATTTCTCCATTATTCCAAAGCTCTTCCGGAGTGTTGAAACGTACCGGTTTACCATCTTCATCAATGACAGCAGGCATCTGAAACAGTTTCATGAGTTCCCATGCCGGTTGCAAAGCCGCTCCTGCCGCTCCGCCGCCAATCATACTCAAAGGCAATACCATTCCGTCCCAGGAATGGAATAAACTTGTATCCCAAATAGCCTCTGACGATGCTGTATATTGTTTCACAAATATATCTTCATCATTCCTATTGTCGCCCGAAAAAACTTCTACATATGCTTTTTCTTTCGCGTCGGGATCGGCGGCACCCATTCCATGCAGTGTATAGCCACCTTCCTCTATAAATTTACAAGCGTCATATGCGTATTGAAAAAATTCTTCTGCTTTGTCGGCAGGAATACTCATCAGACCTGCACTAACAGCCGGACCGGATACATTAATATAGCCTCCATATTTAGCTGCACATCCCGCATACAACATTGTACGAGACATCAGAGCGGCAGCAGCATAGCGATTGGCGCGTCCCGGTTCATACTTGCTTTTATCTGCTGCATTTTCCATAGCAAACTTCAAATCTTCGTAGATAAACTTCCAGCATTCGTACTCGGTGTTACGAGGTTGTAACAAAGCATCACCTGCAGTAGGATTAAGCACTTCTTTTACGATAGGAACTCCACCATAACGTTTCACCATTCCAAAATAATAAAATGCACGCAGGAAATGTGCTTCACCCAAGTAAGAATTAAATTCTTCATCAGTCGAAAAATTACTTCTATAACTTGGGAAAACCTCGATAAAATTGTTGATATCACGAATACGGTCGTAAGGCCAATATCCCCAACCGTCGCCATAAGATATACCACGACCTAAAGCCTCAAGTGCAGCAGAAGCCGGACTACCCTTTTGTGCTGCCCATTTGTTTCCTGTATGCCACCCATCCTGATTGACAGTCGCATATCCCATACCTCCACCATCGGCCCCTGTCTGGCTATAGTTGAAATCTTCGATAGGGAGATCCTGATAGATGACAGCAAAATACTTTTTGATACCGTTGTCGGAAGTCAGAAGGACATTTTCCCCAATGATTCCTTTAGGATCCAGATCCATATCATAGCAGGAAGCCATAGTAAGCGTTAATGCTGCTATACATATATATTTGAATGTTTTCATATTCTGTCCTTTCATGTTAGAATTTAATTGTAGCACCTATATTGAAGGTACGGTTCACCGGATAATTATAAAATAAAACACCTCCGCTTTCGCTGTTATTAGTTTCATTGCTATTGGAGCCTCCTTTAGCACCCGGACGTTCAGGGTCGATATTATCCAAACTGGTAAACGTCAATAGGTTATAAGCATTGAAATATACGCGAAGGCTCTTAACACCCACTTTCGTAATCCAGGCTTTAGGCAATGTATAGCCTACTTCCAATGTTTTCAGACGTATATACGATGTATTCTGAATACCGGTAGTACCTCGTGTGAACGAATGACTAGTTGCGGGATAGAGTCCTTCTACCCATTGGGTATTCGGATTCCAAGGATCGTCTGTTACATTAGCTGTGTGCCAACGGTCCTGATAGATATCCAGAATAGCTCCTCCGAACGCACCTACTTCTCCAAATACTTCTGTATATTGATTGTACACACCTGCTGCGCCTTGCCAGTTCATTGAGAGGTCTACACCCTTCCATGCTGCTCCCATGGTGATACCATAGTTGAATACCGGCAGGTTGAAAGTAGCGACCGGATGATAGTCCTGGTCGTTAATAATTCCGTCACCGTTCCAGTCTTCGTACCAATAGTCGCCAGGTAGTGTACCTTGTCCCAAGCCGTCGCCTGTGGTGTTGTGATAGCGGATTTGGTCGTAACTTGTGAATCGTCCGCCTTCCTGATAAGTAGCCCAGATATCTTTATTACGGCCGGATGTAGTCCATTCACGCCAATTTTGCATTGAATTTTGTTTAGGTTCAGAAATTTTATAATCCCAGCGATTCTTTGTAGCTGAAATTTGTCCATTCACCCAATAAGTAATGTCGCCGACCTTATTATTATGTCCCAAGCTGATTTCCCAACCAAATGTTTGATCGCTATTGATATTTTCCTGAGGCATATTGGCGCCTACCGTACCCGGAATAATGGCTGAACTTTTATCTAACAGACCATCCCGGTAACGTTTGAAAACATCGAATGAACCTGTCAGTTTTGAATTCCAAAGATCGAAGTCAAGCCCAAAGTCCCAAGTGTCTATTGTGTACCATGACAAATCAGGATTAGGTATAGCCGTAGGCGTCAACCCGCCCATCAGAACTCCATTGTATATCCAACCAAGTTTTCGTCCATCCAGTCCATAACCGACCACAGTAGAAGGATAATTGTTTGCACCTCCATCATCACCCATACGTCCGTAAGAAGCACGCAATTTAAGATTGTTCAGGAACGGAACCCATTCTTTCACAAATGATTCTTCACTGATACGCCAGGCAAGAGATGCAGTAGGAAAGAATCCCCAACGTGATCCGGCAGGAAAACGGGACGATCCATCGTAGCGGAAAGCAAAGTCGGCTATATAACGGCTTTTGTAGTCATAGCCAAATTTTCCGACAAATGCCTGACGGGTTACATCCCAAATGCCACCACCATCAGAAACACCAATCTGGTCTAGTGCTTCACCGTAAATAAGGTATTCGCCATCGAGGAGCATATTACGCTGTGCATAAAAGTTATCATTATTATTATATTGTTCCTCAAACAATATCATAGCGCTGGTATTGTGATCTCCGAATTTACGGGCATAGTTTAATGATAGTTGCATCACAGTTCCATAAGCCGGATCGGTACGGCGTCTCAGGTAGCTCTCTTTTCCACCATTCTGTGTTCTGGTCGAAATAGTTCCATCACCCAAGCGCTCATACAGATTATATGTACGTTTATATTCCGTATTGTTCGTAGCGTAATAATCGTAGCTATAGAACGCTTTTGCATTCAATCCTTCTACATACGGGATATCATAAGTAAGCGTCAAAGCTCCGTTGAAGTTGTTACGTTTTTCGCGGCGAAAACCGGTAAAATCACTATTGGAAGTAGCCGCAGGATTATCCATATAACCTCCCACCGGCATCTGATCGTTGAAAGCAGGCATAGTATGATCACCATCGAGCCATGCTTCGGCTGTAGGCCGGTAGCTCCATGCTTTCTTGTACACTGTCCATATGTCGGTGTGTGGTTGATTCTTCTCATCCATATAGCCACTCAACTGTACATTGGCTTTCAGACGTTTGGTGATTTGCGCATCTACATTGCTGCGGAAATTCCAACGATCGTAGTTCATAGAACCACTCCTGTAAGCTCCTTCTTGTTTTATATATCCCAGATTGAAGAAATACTTTATTTTTTCCGATCCGCCATCCATACTGATGTTGTATTGATACTGCGGTACGTTGTTTTTGAACAACTCATCGTTCCAGTTGGTACTTTTTTTACGACCTGTGCTATACTCCAACATTTCCTCCCAAGTATATTGAGGAGTAGTACGAATAGGATAGTTGCTATTGAAGTCGTTGTATTTCTTCTCATTGGTAAGCAACATGTGATCTGTCGCGCTCGATGTCTCCGGCACATAGAGGAACTGCTGCCAACCTACATTGGCTGAAAACGTGATGTCAAACTTACCGTTAGAAGCATCTCCACGTTTGGTTGTAACCAGAATAACACCATTGGCTGCACGTACACCATAAATAGCTGCAGTACCGTCTTTCAATACAGATACACTTTCTATTTCATTCGCATCCATACGGGAGAAATATCCTTTATCGCGAGGAATTCCATCGACTACAATCAGAGGTTCACCCATACCACGAATATCAATACTACTATCGAAATCTCCGGGCGCCGAACTATTCTGTGAAATACGCACACCGGGTATTTTTCCGGCCAGCATATTCACCACGTTCTCATTCTTGGTAACAGCAATTTCTTTGTTATTTATTGCAGAAACTGCTCCGGTAAGCGTTACTTTCTTCTGAGTACCATATCCTACAACGACTACCTCATCTAATGCTTTGCTATTTTCCTGCAAAGTAATTCTCAGATCGGTCTTATCGGCTGATACTACAACGCTCTGATAACCAATAAATGAGACAGTCAGTTTTTCTTCATTCGATACCTCTATCTTGAAAGCGCCGTCTATGTCGGTCATCGTACCGCGGGTAGTGCTGCCATTTACTACCACAGTAGCTCCGATGATTGGTTCTTCGGCGGCGTCAACGACGATCCCCTGAACCATCCGGACCTGTGCAGAAACAGGCAATGCCACCAAGAGGCATAAAAACGCGACTACAGTGAACCTCCACGAGGCCGGCGCGCTTTTTCCATATATTTTTAAGTTACTATCTTTCATCATATAATTTTAAATTATTAATCGGAAATCATTCTTTTGTGTTAAAAGATTTGAGGATGTGTCTAGTGTATCATTATACTTCTGACACACCCTCATTACCTTTTATTCTGTCATTGTAGAATAATTTATGATTGAGGCGCAGGCATTGTTGCACCATCAGGAGCTAAGCGACGGTTGAAGAAGAACAAACCGAGTTGGTCAGCCGAACCGATTTTCTTCACACCATAAGCATATTCGAAACCAGCACCAATTCCGATACGGAATCCATAACCTGTGTAAGATGCAGGAAGTGTAAGCGAACCGCTTGCCTCATCGATAGTTATACCAAAGGCAGTAACTGCAGGAGTATAGAATGTAGTTGGATTATCGATATATTCATTATATTGACCTAACCAGAAGTCATAGCCATAACCTTCGCCACCAGACCATTCCTTACCGTTAACATCCACATATTTATTACCTGATGCCCCACCTGTTGCTAATGCTTCTGGCACATAGATAGCAAAACCACGATAGAACCAATACAGACCACGACAACCGGCTGCATATTCCTTGGCAAGGTTACTTAATACCAATTTAGAACCATCGTTGTAAACAAGAGGCTCATCGCCCATCTTCACCTCGAAAGTAGACCATTTGGCAAAGAATTCGGCTGCACCACCATGAATAATCGGATAGTCTGTTTCGTAATTTGTAAATGCTCTTTGTATGTTGACTGTCTGAGCACCCATAGGCAAACTCTTATCACGTCCGCCCCATTCGGCTTCTGCCTGTGCAGTAAACTGACCGGTAAAATCAATGCCAGCAAGTTCATCGTTAATGATAACATAAATTTTCGCTTTCACTACATCATCAGCTTTTACATTGAATAAGAACCCTTTGCGATCTGCATTGTCATTAAAACTTGATCCTAGTCTTTTATTCATCTTCCAAGCACCGTCTTGTGCCAGATTACTATTAAGTGCATCCCATCTTTCCTGAGCCGAACCTCCGGGCTGTGCACTCTTACCTGATACTGAGAATACTGCATTGGCAGGAAGCTCATCAAATAAGTCTTTAAAATTAGTACCCTTGAGAAGATCACGACCGTTGATCGTCATTTCGCTAAAGCCATTTTCAAGTGATGTCGGACTATAAGCTGCTTTGATTTTAAAGCCACCAATATCTTCACTGACAAATGAAAAGTCATCGGCAACCTTTACCGTAAAGTAGTTAGAACTGATAGCTGTAGCACCATTAGACTTCATAAGAAGCGCCACAGCATATGTTTTGCCAGCTTCTACGCCGAGAGCTTTGAGCGGCACTTTAATGAAGTCACCGTCAAGCGTTACATCACCGTTAACCTTGAACAGATCATTGCCCGCTTTCAGTTCGTGAGCCTCCGCAATGTCAAACGTAGCATTCGCTAAATCGCTTGAACTGATAGCCGGTGTAGCCAGGAAGTTCACTGTAGCACCCGCATTACCGATATTTACAATACCGTCTATAGTTTCAGGACTGTAAATTAATGAATTTACTGAAGAACCGATAGGAAGTACATATTCAGTTCCATCTACTGTAATAATTACATTATTTTCATTCTGTTTCACAGTAATGTTCGCTCCGCTACCAGTACCCGGCTTAATTGTAAGTACTTTTCCATTGCTCAATGTCAATGTGTAAGTACCATCTTTTTCTTCTACGTTCACAATAGTTGCACCAGTGGTCATTGCATTTGATAGTTGCTCTTTGAGATCGGCAACCGCCACTTCTAACACTGATACTCTTGATTTCAGGTCATCGACGTCGTCACCACATGATGAGAAAGTACCTGCTGAAAAAATCACAACTCCACATAGGAGTGCACTAAAAAATTGTTTTTTCATACATAAATAAATATTAAAGGTTTGTTTATAGATTATGAATTAGAATTAGCTTCTTTTATGTTTTTGTGAGTGAATCTGTTATTTCCATCTTTCGATCCATTGATTGTACTCTGTATATAGAAAAGGGAACAAACTTTTGTTGAAATACATCTCTTCTAAAAATACAGTTAACTCCGAAATTTTCAGGAGAAAGATCATTACAACAAATTATTACTTTTTGTATTTTTTACTACGATCATATGTCATTGAGAGTGAATTTCAATATTGGAATTATAAAACGTTTGGTAGAACTCTTTTGATCTAGCACTAGATTTTCTCACTTGGATTGTATTTTACATAAATATTTTTTATCAGGAAGAATTAATTGGATTTCTTTTTTCATGCTTAATAGATTTTGGTTGGAGTTTGTTTTCTGCGAATTTAGATAACATATATTAATACTTTTCTAAAAATAACATTAATAAACCCATTAAAATTTAGATAATTTCATACCCGAAACCTTTTATTCATCGAACTTTGCTATTTTTTAGGATAAATAATACTTTTATACTTAGAAATAAATTGCAACTGTTGAAATTCATTATTCTTTATTTCAAAACTAAACTGTTTTTCTTCTCCGGGTTCCAAATCATAATGCCGTGTATCTCCTACTTTTACTCCATCAATGAACATAGACAGTTTGCCGACGTCGGCAATATTACCCATATTGGAAACCAGCACATAAGCTATCTTTCCGGCCTTTTGCGGATTGCCTTCAACTGTTACAACAGTAATTTCAAAGCCGGCCTTAAATTCCATCTGATAATTTAAATCTGCATTTACTCCGTCCTTACCGCTTTTGAAGCCTACACTATCTTTTATTTCATTACCGGCAATATAAGACGGGCTTTTGCCTCCTACCATTATCTTGAATATTCCTGATTCAACAACTCTATCCATCTGATCGTTCAGCAGGGATAATTGATAGGGTGTAAGAACGAAGGAAACAGTTTTCGATTGTCCGGGATTTAAGTGAACCCGATCAAAATCTTTCAGTTCCATTATACGTGTTTTCACACTTGCGTACATATCTGTTACATACAACTGCACAACCTCATCTCCTGCTACTTTTCCCGTATTGGTCACAGTAGCTTCAACCGAAACATTACCATATTTATCCACAGACGTTTTTAAACCTGAATATTCGAATGTAGAGTAGCTCAGACCGTACCCAAACGGATACAACGGGTAGTACTCCATATCTTCGTAAGCATAGACACGACCTGAAGTTTTGAAATTATAATATAATGGTAGCTGAGCCACATCTCTAGGAAACGTCATCGGTAAACGTCCTGCCGGATTGTAATCACCAAAAAGTATATCAGCTGTAGCGTGTCCTCCTTCTTGCCCAGGCAGCCAGTTTACCAGTATTGACTGACAATGTTGCGAAGCATAAGTAAGATTGTATGGCCGACCAACCTGCAAAATTAATACAACAGGTTTACCTGTTCTGCATATTGCCTCTAATAATTTCTGCTGTTCGCCCGGTAATATAAGGGAAGCATAGTCATGATTTTCTCCCGAAGTATTTCTAATTCCTTTCAAAGCTTCACTTGTAGAGCAATCTCCCAATACGAGGACTGCTACATCTGAGTTTTGAGCGGCTTTTTCAGCTTTTTCGATCTCTGAATTTTCGGTACCAGTAAATTCGCATCCTTTTTCATACACTATTTTCGTATCGCTACCTACTGCCGCCTTAATTCCCTCAAGTACAGATGTTAGTTGTCCAGGTTGTGGCTTCGACGTATAATCGCCGGGTTGCAGATTATCTGCTCCGGGTCCGATAACGGCTATTGTCTTGGTAGATTTGGACAAAGGCAATATATTACCTTTATTTTCGAGGAGAACAATAGATTCGCGTGCTGCTCTGCGTGCAACTTCCTTATGTTCGGGTGTGTTCCATCCCGGATATATTTTATTCCAATCGAGGGCTTTTGAAGGATTATTCTCAAAATATCCGTTTCGGAATAATGTACGTAACATAGTTCTACAGGTAAAATTCAGATCATCAGCACTCAATTCACCTCTTTTGGCTGCCGCTATTACATCCGGATCATTGTATGTATCACCGCAGTTTGTTGCTATTCCGGCGGCTAAAGCTTGCTTTGCCGCTTCGATACGGTCTTTCGCTGTATAGTGCTTTCTACTGGTGAGGTTACCAATGGCACCGCAATCGCTGACAATAAATCCATCGAATCCCCATTCGTCGCGAAGAATACCTTTCAGCAATTCCTTGCTCTTAGCAACAGGCACTCCCTGATAGTCGGAATATGCCATCATTATGGACTGGCAATCATAGTTTTTTATAACATGACGAAACGGAACAAGATGTATTTCACGCATTTCGCGTTCCGACAATCCGATGTCATGAGAATCTCTTCCACCTAAAGGCGCTCCATGTGCAGCAAAATGTTTGGGTGTAGTCATCAAGCCTTTAGATTGATAGCCTTTGATCCATGCCCCGCCGATTAATGAAACTAAGACCGGATCTTCCCCATAGGTTTCCTCACAACGCCCCCAACGTGCATCCTGAGCGACATCCAGCACAGGAGACCATGCCTGTACCGCATTTGCACTGACGGTTTCATCTCCAATCACCATTGCTACTTCTTCCGTCAGTTTTTTGTTCCATGTAGCTCCCATACCTATCGCCTGAGGGAAAATAGTAGCACCGCTTCCATACGAAAATCCGTGTATTGCCTCTACCTTCATTATAGGTGGTATGCCAAGATGCGGTACTCCGGGTATTCCCCAACCTTCGCGCAGCAATTCCATTTTATCGGCGATCGTCATTACCGATAACAGATTTTCTACTCTTAGCTCTAGTGGCAAAGACGGATTCATATATGGCCTATCTTTTAATGGAATACTTTCTATTGCAGCTTTTTTATCTTGCAAGAATACTTCTATTTCATTTATTGATAACGGTTTGGATAACTCTCCCTTTTTCAACACTAATCTTATATGGGCTCCGTATTTAGGGGTAAATGATAATTGAATATCATTCTTATCTTTCTTAGCCGTATATTTTACAGTATTACCAAGATTCATCGGGTCATAAGTAATAAAAACATCTAATGCCTTCTCTATATCCTGTGTCGAAGCACTATTTGTTTTTAGTATCAGTTTTTCAACATCACCGGATTGCTGTAGTGTAAGCATGATCCACTGATCGGATTTATTATTTGCAGTCGACAATCCCCAACTAGTTCTGAGATTTTTATCTGCCAGATTTTTAGCAGTATTTTCATTTATGGAGGCTGTCGCGGAGGTAATATTCACCTGCTGGGCAACGCTATGCAAGCTTGCCGACAGGAAGAATAATAGGCCTATACACAGCGCCTTATTTACTCTTCTCATTATATAAATTATTTAATTCTTAATTACGGACAGTATATTCTTTTCCTGTGATATTAATTTCTTTTTCTACAACCGGAAGTTTTTGTGCTTTTGTTTTCGATGGAGAAGTTCCACCTATATATATCTTTCTCTTTCCTTGTGTGATTTTCAATACACCTTCTGTATCAGATAATGCAAATTCTTTAGCAGATAATCTGAAAGTAACATTCTTGCTTTCTCCCGCCTTTAGTGATATTCTTTCAAAACCTTTCAATGCAAACAATGGGGTTTGTTCTCTTGATTCGGGATACGACATATATAACTGAACAACTTCTTCACCATCCTGTTTACCTATATTTTTCACATTTACGGTAACTGTTGCTTCATCTCCGGCATTTACTGTCGCTGGCATTTGTAGCTGACCGTATTCAAATTGTGTATAGCTCAATCCATACCCGAAAGGATACAAAACTTCTCCGTCGAAATATCGGTAGGTCCTATTTTTCATTTCATAAGAGTTGAACGGAGGAAGATCGCTATCTTTTGCATAAAACGTTACAGGCAGCTTACCCGAAGGATTATAATCACCAAAAAGTACATCTGCTATTGCAGTCCCTGCATCTTGTCCTCCATACCACGCGTTCAATATGGCTGGGATGTTAGCTGTCTCCCATTCTGTTGCAATAGCACTTCCTGTCATCATTACAAAAACGACAGGTATATTTGCGGCTTTGAGTGATTTCATTAGTTCAGTCTGTATCTTAGGCAATTTTATTGATGTCCTGTCTCCACCTGTAAAACCTTCTATATTCACAGGCATTTCCTCTCCTTCAATTTCAGGAGAGATACCTCCTACAAAAATCACGATATCCTTATCTTTCATTCTGTCAACCAAAGCCGATATTTCACTCTTACTGTTTTCGGCAGGCACAACAAAATCCACTCCTTTTTCATATACTACTTCTGCATTCTTCAACCTGTTTTTTATCGCTTTATACGGAGTTATTATTTCTGTAGGAAAGCCACTATAATTTCCAAGTACCGAAACTTCATTATTTGCATTCGGACCTATTACGGCTACTTTTTTCAGGTTTTTCTTTAGGGGAAGAAAATTGTTTTCGTTCTTTAGCAATACGATAGATTCTCTGGTCATTTTCAATACCAAGTCTTTATGTTTCTGCGATTCCAGAACAGAAAGAGGTATCTTTGAATATTTTACATCTTCGACCGGATCAAACAAACCCAGCCTCATTCTGATTGTAAAAAGCCTTTTCAAAGATACATCAACCTGCTCTTCTGAAATTAAACCTAAATTAACCGCATCGATCAGACCCTTATAAGCATCTCGCCCACAGTCTAAATCTGTCCCATGAAATACAGCATCTGCCGCAGCATATTTTGCGTCGGGATGTGTTTTATGATGTCTGTAGAAATCGTCTATTGCTCCACAATCGGAAGTGACATAACCTGTAAAGCCCCACTGATCGCGTAATATCTGCTGCATCAACAGATCGTTGCCACAACACGGCACTCCGCTATAGGCATTATAAGCACACATTACTCCTGCCACTTTTGCATCTACCACCAGATCGCGAAAAGCAGGAAGGTATGTATCCAACAGGTCGAAAGTAGTTACAAAAGTATTGAATGTATGGCGTGTGTTTTCGGGGCCACTATGTACTGCATAATGCTTTGCACATGCTGCGGCCTTCAAATATTTTGCATCATCGCCTTGCAATCCCGCCACAAAGGCCTTTCCGATATTTCCAGTGAGGAAAGGGTCTTCGCCATAAGTCTCTTGCCCGCGTCCCCAACGCGGATCGCGGAAGATATTTATATTTGGAGTCCAGTATGTTAGTCCATGATAGATTGCTCTATTTCCTTTTGACGATGCATCATTATAGATAGCACGCCCTTCGTCGGATATAGCGATTGCCACATCTTTGATCAGCGAAGGATTCCACGATGCTGCCATACCTATAGCCTGAGGAAAAACCGTAACTTTATATTCGGTACGTCCGATTCCGTGCAGACATTCGTTCCACCAATTATAGGAAGGAATACCTAATCGTTCTATAGCCGGAGCGTCATTAAGCATCTGCATAACTTTCTCCTCTAATGTAAGGTGGGATACTATATCTGCTGCGCGCTCTTCAAAGGTGAGTTTTGTATTCCGGAAAGGATAATCCTGCCCATATAAAAGAGGCACAGCTACAATGAAAAGAGATAACACTATAAACTTGATCGTTCTCATGGCAATTAGATTTTTTAGAAAATGATATTTACAAAGTAAACCTTAAAGCATTAAAAAATGCCAAAATCAATAATTAAAGAAGCTATTAAAATTTCATTAATTTATAATATTAATAAGGATTTACATTAAAAAAGAATGAATAAGTACAAAACGAATATTTTTTAGTTGCAAGGAAAGAAGAAATAAAGTATTTTTACATTCATTAGCATCTGTTATTCTGAAATCCCATTGTGCACTGGCTAAAAATCTAAATGAAAAAGTTCTTCTTCCCCATACTATTTATTCTTCTGTCGGCATTCGGACATATTAATGCTGAGAATATAGACTATGGCCTATTTATAAAGGCTTTCCCTTTCAGCGATCAGGAGAAAACTTCTTTAGTGCTCGAGAATAACCAGCCTGTAAAACTGGATAAAGAGACTACATTATCTTTCAATATGAATGTAAGGAAGGATAATGTATTCGGCATTGTATTCAGAATGATAACCGACAGAAAAGAAAATATAGACCTGATATTCACAGTAGGAGAAAACGATAAGCGATATCCTATGCTAGTCGTAAATGAGTCTGTATATATGATTTCTCAGGAAATAGTTTGTGACAAATGGCTTCCTGTAAGCATTACATTATCTTCTGAGAAGAATGAGATAACAATCAACTATGGTACCACGAAGCTATCTGTGCCATACGAAATATCGAAGGCTAATAACGCTCTTATTTCATTCGGGCTTTGTCCTTTCCCCGGTTATACCCTGTATGATATTGCGTCTGTAAATATAAAGGATATAAAAATTGCAAATGGAAAGAATCTGACCAGATACTGGAAATTAGAAAAACATGATGATGTACAAACACCAGACTCTGTTACTCAGGTTCCGGCTATAGCAACGAATCCACGCTGGATTACAGATATCTATGCCTCATGGGACAAAATATATACCAAACAAATAAAAGAGAACTCTCTGTTTGCTTTCAATCCGGCACAAGACATTATTTATATTGCCTCACCCGACTCGAAAGAAGTAATCTCTTTCGACCCGATACAACGAAAGGAAATAATAACAGAAGTAAAAGACGGTATCATTGCGGCAAATGCGCCAAATCAGCTATTCTATGATGTGAAGCGAGACCGTTTGTTCTCTTATAATCTGGACGAGAACATAACTTCCCGTTTCTCTTTTGCCAATGCTTCGTGGGATAATAGAACCAAATCCATACTGGAGCATGGATATTGGAACAATACGGTTGCCTATTCGGACACCGATTCATCTCTTGTCTCATTCGGAGGATATGGGTTTTACAAATATAACAATGATCTGCTACGTCTCAATCTGACACATAAATCGATCAAAAAATCGAATCTGCCGGAAATTCCTCCCCGCTACTCGGCATCGAGCGTAATAGTCAACAACACCTTATATATATTCGGAGGAAGAGGGAACAAGTCCGGCAGGCAGGAACTATCACCAAAAAACTACTATGATTTCTATTCTGTCAATCTGCTGACCGAACAGACAAATAAACTATGGGAGATGGAGGTTCCTGAGGTAGAGTTCCTTCCCAGCGAAAACTTAATTTATGATGAAAAGGATGGCAGCTTCTATGTATATACCACAATGAATGGCGGCACCTTACTACGGATCAAGAAAGATAGCGCCGGTTATGAGCAGGTATCATTTCCTATACATGAAGATCTTACCTCTCATTATTTGTATATGAACTTATATTTTTCACAAGAGCAGAAAAAGTTCTATGCCCTTGTGAATAAAATAAAAACGGATAAGTCTGCCGAGGTTACAATATATTCACTAAGCTATCCGCCAATAGTAATAAACGTAGACACTAATCCTGTCCAGAATACAGAAGAAGCAGATACATCTCCTAACTGGATCTTGTTTATAGGTATTCTACTGGGGCTTGCCGCTATTGCAACAGCACTATATTATATTATCAAAAAACAATCGGGAACCCGAAAACTAAACCGCACTAAAAAAGTAAAGGAACCCGAAACTGTAGGATATGACGCAGGAACCTACACTGAAGAGCACAGACAAGTACC
Organism: Dysgonomonas hofstadii; assembly: GCA_040395895.1. Lineage (GTDB taxonomy): Bacteria > Bacteroidota > Bacteroidia > Bacteroidales > Dysgonomonadaceae > Dysgonomonas > Dysgonomonas hofstadii_A. The sequence continues at coordinate 17,431 of JBEBPN010000002.1, read as the reverse complement.
AGAAACCAGTTACTATGACTTCTCTAAACAATCCATTTGTTTTCTCGGAGGATTTAATGTAATGAGTAAATCCGGTCAGAATATTACCGGACAATTTACGCCTATGCTCAAATATCTGTTGGTTTTACTTATATTAAGTACAGAAAAAGACAGCAAAGGTATTTCAGGCAAAAAACTGATCCAATTATTGTGGTACGACAAGAATGAAGAATCAGCAAAAAACAACAGAAATGTGTATCTGAGTAAACTACGCTCAGTATTAGAGAATGTAGGGACTGCCGAAATTATTAATCAAAACGGATTCTGGAGTATAAAACTACATGAAGACATCTTGTGTGATTATCTGGAAGCAATGAGATTATTTACTGTAATAAAAGACAATAATTCTCCCGACCACAAAGATGTAGACAAACTACTCGAACTCTTGCTCAGAGGCGTATTGCTCCCGAATACCGAAGCCGACTGGGTAGACGGATTTAAGAGTGATTTTTCAAATCTGACTATAGATATATTAACCCGCTTGTCACAAAGTAATTACTATAAGCTAACCGATGATCTGAAACTGAAAATAGCTGACACCTTATTCCTTCACGACTATATAAATGAGGAAGCCCTGTACCTGAAATGCCTCATCTACTTCAATTCAGGGAAAAAGGGGATTGCGAAAAGTGTTTATGATAATTTTAGCAAAGAGTATTTTAACTTGTTAGGTACAAAGTACAAATATTCGCTGACTGATGTCATAGAACGAAAGAATCTCGAGCACTAACTACTGCATAATAGTAACATTTTTTTATTTTAATATATAATTAAGGGGTGTGTTAATAACATTATTAATATACTTCTCTTTTCTTTGCCTTAAATGAAAAATACATACCGGCATCGAAACGCTGCATGGTATAAAACAAAGAAGTATATATAGTCTTACAATATGTATTAATACCATGAAAAAATATTCTTTACTTTTTACATTTCTCCTGCTGAGTATATTTATCTGTAAAGCGGATGATCTGAAGCTTTGGTATAAACGTCCTGCTTCGCAATGGGTAGAAGCATTGCCGCTTGGAAACTCCCGGCTGGGAGCAATGGTGTATGGAGATCCGGTCAGAGAGCAAATACAGTTGAATGAAGAAACAATGTGGGGAGGAGGTCCTCACCGCAACGATAGTCCGGCTATGCTGAATATTCTGCCACAAGTAAGAACCCTGATATTCAACGGACAAGAAAAAGAAGCGGAAAACCTTCTGGATAAGAATATACGTACCCCTCACAACGGAATGCCATACCAGACAATAGGCAACCTGTTTCTGGATTTTCAGGGACATGCCGACTATTCCGGTTATCAGCGGGAACTGGACTTGAAAACAGCTGTTACCAAAACAACATACACAGCAAACGGGGTAACATATACCCGTGAGACATTTACTTCTTTTGCCGACAATGTTATCATTATGCGTATTACAGCTGATAAAGGCAATAGTATCAGTTTTTCTGCCGGATATGAATCACCTGTACCAAATCATACTGTATCAGCTAAAGGGGACAGACTTATACTAAAAGGTATGGGAACAGATCACGAAGGGATAAAAGGTGTGATCCGTTTCGAGAATCAGACACAGATAAAAACTGATGGGGGCACAGTGAAAGCTTCGGATAATAAGTTATCGGTAAAAGATGCCAATTCAGTAACTATATACATATCCATTGCTACAAATTTTGTAGATTATAATAATGTGAGTGCCGATGAAAGTAAGAAATCTGAAAACTATCTCAAAGCAGCAATAAACAAGCCATATAAAACAGCGTTAGCCGATCATATCAATTATTACTCAAAGCAATTTGGCAGAGTGGAGCTAAATCTAGGTACATCCGAACAGGCAAAAGAAGAAACAGATGTTCGTGTACGCAACTTCAAAGATGGAAAAGATCAGAGCCTTGTTACCTTGCTGTTTCAGTTTGGGCGCTATCTGCTTATCAGCTCATCACAACCGGGAGGCCAGCCTTCTACCCTTCAGGGAATATGGAATGACCAACTGGTACCACCGTGGGACAGCAAATATACGATCAACATAAATACGGAAATGAACTACTGGCCTGCTGAAGTTACCAATCTGAGTGAAACACATCAACCATTGTTCCAGATGTTGAAAGAACTCTCCGAAGCAGGGAAAGAGACAGCCAAAGTAATGTACAACGCCAATGGATGGGTTACACACCATAATACCGACTTGTGGCGTACTGCAGGCCCTGTAGATGGTGCGTTTTATGGACAGTGGCCTAATGGTGGAGCATGGCTTAGTCAGCATATATGGCAACATTATCTATATACAGGGAATAAAGCTTTCCTAAAAGAATATTACCCTGTACTGAAAGGAAGCGCCGACTTCTTTCTCGATTTTCTCACAGAACATCCTAAGTACAAATGGATGGTATCGGCACCGTCTACTTCTCCCGAACAAGGTCCTCCGGGAAAAGAAACAAGCATCACGGCCGGTTCTACAATGGATAATCAGATCATCTTTGATGTATTGAACAATGCTCTGAACGCATCTAAAGCACTACAGTTAAGCGATAGCGAATACAATAAAAAGCTGGAGAATATGATTGCCCGCCTTGCCCCAATGCAAATTGGCAAATACAATCAATTACAAGAATGGCTCGATGATCTGGATGATCCGAAGAACGAGCATCGCCACATATCTCACCTTTACGGATTGTATCCGAGCAATCAGATTTCACCATATACTCACCCTACTCTGTTTCAGGCAGCTAAAAACTCCTTGCTGTATCGTGGTGATATGGCTACCGGATGGTCGATAGGATGGAAAATCAACTTCTGGGCGCGTTTGCTGGATGGTAATCACACATATAAGATTATTTCCAATATGCTGTCGTTAGTAGAACCCGGTAACGATGACGGACGCACATATCCGAATCTGTTTGATGCACACCCTCCTTTCCAGATAGATGGAAATTTCGGATTTACAGCCGGAATAGCTGAAATGCTACTACAAAGCCACGATGGAGCTATTCATCTGCTCCCTGCCTTACCTGACATCTGGAGACAGGGATCTGTAAAAGGACTGATGGCCAGAGGCGGTTTTGAAGTATCTATGAACTGGGAAAACGGAGAAATATCGACTGTAAGTATAACCTCGAAAATAGGGGGGAATATGCGTCTGCGTTCATACATTCCGCTAAACGGATCAGGATTGAAAGAAGCAAAAGGAGCTAATCCGAATCCATTGTACCAGACAGCAAATATAAAGGAGCCATTGGTATCGAAAGAGATCAATCCGCAGTATCCGTTATTATACAAAGTATATGAATACGATCTGAATACAGAACCGAACCGTTCATATACATTCAAAAGGGGAAAATAGGCCAACAACATACGGCATTAATATTATAATACTCAAGTTATATCACTTAAAAATAAGTGATAGAGAGAAAGCTATATCTATTCAAATATCTAAATTATAAAACAATGAATCTGAAAACGACTTTATTATTACCTGTACTGCTGTGCCTCATTTTAGGCAATACAACAGCACAAACACGTAAACATGCGACAAACACGCAATATCCAAGCTATAAACGCATGATAATGGCCGGATATCAAGGATGGTTCAGAGGGCCAGACAGAGGTTTCGGGCACTATGGACTGAATGGTAAATTCGATGAAAACAACTGCAAAGTAGACGCATGGCCGGATGTCAGCGAATACGAAAAAACTTATGAAACATCATTCGTTCATGCAGACGGTAGCAAGGCACGGGTATTCAGTTCTACCGATAAGTCGACTACTGATCTGCATTTCAAATGGATGAAGGACTACGGTATAGACGGTGTTTTTATGCAACGTTTTTTCGGTTCTACTAAAAATAGACGTGATGATGCTCCTGAAAACATAGTGCTGAAAAATGCGTTCAACGCAGCTTCAGTAAATAACAGGGCTATTGCCATGATGTACGATTTATCCGGTCTTGGCGCATCGGGTGAAGACTGTTCTTCTATCATTGAAGATTGGAAATATCTGGTCGATCAGTTGAAAGTAACTAATCAGGCAGGAAACAAAACATACTTGCATCATAATGGAAAACCCGTAGTGGCCATCTGGGGAATAGGATTTCCCGACAGACCTTACAATATACGCAATATAGGATTGGAAAGACTGTTCGATTTTCTGAAAAATGATCCTGAATATGGTGGCTGCGCCATAATGATAGGCGTGCCTACTTTCTGGCGCAATCTGGAATCGGACTGTATAAATGATCCTTATCTGCATACGATTATCAAACAGGTAGACATTGTACTTCCTTGGACTGTACAGCGATTTACACCGCTACTGCATAATGACATGGACAGATTTCGCGATCTGATTATCGGTGATATGGAATGGTGCCGTCAGAACAAAATAGATTACGTACCATCTGTTACACCGGGCTTTAGCTGGCACAATCTGAGCAAAGGTGAGTTTCCTAACGACATCAAGCCTGTAAGCTCTATTCCACGTCAAGGAGGACGGTTCCTGTGGCAACAATTCTCAACAGCCATGCTGGCAGGAGCCGAAATGATATATGTAGCCATGTTTGACGAAATAGACGAAGGAACAGCCATATTTAAATGCAGCGACAATCCTCCGGTGAGCAATGTAGCCAAATTCGTGGATATGGACGGTATGCCTTCCGATCATTACCTGTGGCTTACAGGAGAAGCGACTAAAATGATGCGAAAGCAAATACCATTGAGCTTAAAGATGCCTAAACGATAAAGCCGATGAAAAAATATATTCTATTAACTTTTTTACAATTAGTTATCCTTTGCGGCGGCTTATCGGCCGCCGAAGGACAACTAAGAGCAGGAACGGCCAAGATAAACATTACGCCGCAAAACATACTTCCCCTGCATGACTCGGTATATGCCCGCAGTCTGGTACTCGAAGTAAACGGAGAGCGTATAGCTCAGGTGGCTGTCGACCTTGTCGGGTTTGAAAGCGAACGTGTAGCCAGAATATGTAAAGAGAAATATGGCATTTCTTATGTTCTTATCAGTGCATCACACTCTCACTCCTGCCCTATTGCACTAGCCTTGTTCGACCGTTCTACAACTTATCCGTCATACACTACATACTTTGAAGATAAAATCGTTGAAGTAGTAGGCAAAGCATTCGACAATATGTTTCCTGCACGGATATCAGCCGGTCATCGCACTTTTCCGCAACTGGGTTTCAACAGGCTCATAATACGCGACAACGGACGAGCCCGTGAATCATGGTTCGGAGATCATCATTATAATGTGGAAAATCCCGAAAGAATACCGTTCGGCCCTGTCGATCCCGAAGTAGGAGTTGTCAAGATAGAAGACATGAATGGCGAACCAAAAGTTATTATCATGAACTATGCCTGTCATTCTGATATTGTCTGTTTCAATTATGAAATATCTGCCGACTATCCGGGTGTGGCAGCAAAGAAAGTAGAGGAAGCTTTCGACGGTAAAGTGAATTGTCTTTTCGTTCAGGGGGCTGCCGGCAATATAGAATCTTTACAGATCAGCCGTCGCAGACAAAGCCCCAACGATCCTATCAAATCCGATTATAAACCGATGGAACGTACAGGAGAACTACTCGCCTTTGAGGCAATTAAACTCGCCAAAGAGCTAAAAGCCACTTCTGACCGTACAGATATGCGGTTCAGACACGATTCGCTTTCATTCACAGGAAGATATGACAAAAATCTTTCTTTTAATGTACATCTCACTACTATCCTGATTAACGATATACTTATCGCTGCCTGTCCGGGAGAGTTATTCGTTCAACTTCAACTGGACTGGAAAGACAAAGCCAGACTGGGAGATGCAATACCTTTCATATTTGGATATACATGGACAGGGGGTAAGTCTCCGGGATATGTTCCCGATGTAAGATCGGCTGCACTTGGCGGATTTGGAGCCGACCAAAGTCCTAACATGATAGAAGTTGGCTCAGGTGAAACTATTGTAAACAAACAACTTGAAAATTATTATCTGTTAAACGGACTGATGCGTCAGCATCCTGAATAAATTGTTTTAATAATATAACCATGAAAAAAGAATATTACAGTATTTTGATCTTATTCGTTTTATCTGCATTGTCTTTAAATGCCCAGACTCCGGATAAAATAAGATATCCACATCCTTTCAACCCAATGAAAGGTCTGGTAAATGATGCAGAAAAACCATACAGGCAGGAATTGTGCCTGAATGGGAAATGGGATTTTATGCCTGTTTACGGAACTAATCCCTCCGACTTTAAAGTACCTGATACCTTCAAGAAAGAGAATACAGCTATTAAGATCCCATCCCCTTGGAATGTAAATAACTTTACAAATGGAGAAGGTGGTGATTTCATAACCTATCCGAGCTATCCTAAAGAATGGGAAAAAGTACAAATAGGATGGATGAAAAAGACTATTTACATTCCTGCCGACTGGTCTGCCAGACAAATAATTCTCCACTTTGAAGGGGTAATGGGCAAAACTATGATCTATGTAAACGGACAAAAAGCAGCTGAGAACTTCGAGCTATTTCTTCCTTTCTATACTGACATAACCCAATATATAAAAGCCGGACAAGATAATGAAATACTGGTTGGTGTAGCCAAAGGCAGTATCTTCGACGATCGTGGTAAATATGGGCGGCGCACTTACGTAGGAGGCTCTATGTGGGGGATAGAAATGGCAGGTATCTGGCAAGATGTGTATCTGTTTGCTTATAATCCTGTTTATATACAAGATGCCTTTGTTCAACCGGACGTACAGAATAAGAAGCTGAAAATAGAGTTAACTATAAATAATTCTACTGCTCAGAAAAAGACGATCAGCATAAATGCCGAAGTAAAAAAATGGTATAATCTTGCAGGACGTACCATCAATGAAAGTCCTGAAGAGAAAAGCGAACTCGCAGCACGGGCATCTGTTACTTTCCCCGAGCAAAAAAAGATTGAACTTGCGGCAAATGCAACGACAAAAGTTACAATCGAAAAAAGTATATCGGATGAACTGGAATATTGGACGCCGGAAACACCAAATCTGTATGGAGCCGTTGTTTCCCTGAAAGAAAACAATCAGACTCTAGATAAGAAATATGAACGCTTCGGTTGGAGACAGTTTACCATATCTGGAAACAAATTGCTACTAAACGGTAAACAGATTTCGTTGCGGGGAGACTCCTGGCACTTTATGGGAGTACCGCAAATGACACGCCGCTATGCTTGGGCATGGTACAGTATGCTGAAAGATGCAAACGCAAATGCCGTACGTTTACATGCCCAACCATTCCCGCGTTTCTATCTAGATGTAGCTGATGAAATGGGTATCTGCGTACTCGATGAAAGCGGTATCTGGTCAAGCGACGGAGGCCCGAAAATAGATAGTGATGCCTATTGGGAAAGTTGTGCCGAGCACATACGCAGGCTGATAAAAAGAGATAAAAACCATCCATCAGTATTCGGCTGGAGTGTCTGCAACGAAACCGTACCGGTAGCCGTACACGTCTTCAAAGCACCGGAAGAACTTGTACAAAAACAGCTGGATGAGATAAACCGCTGGGTAAAAATAACAAAGGAATGTGATCCCACTCGTCCATGGATATCAGGAGACGGCGAAACCGACCGTCCGACAGACTTACCGACCGTTATAGGCCATTATGGCGGAATGGACGGAATGAAAAAATGGTCGTCGGAAGGCAAGCCTTGGGGTATCGGAGAACAAAGCATGGCATACTATGGTACGCCGAAGCAGGCATCTGAATACAACGGGAACAGGGCTTACGAAAGTATGCTGGGACGGATGGAAGGTGTAGCCATAGAAAGCTACGATCTGATAAAGACACAGCGTGAACTGAATGCTGCATATAGCAGTGTCTTCAATCTGGCTTGGTATGGACTACAGCCTCTCGAATTGGGAATGAAGGATACAACCCGTCCACCAGTATCGGAAGACGGTATTTTCTTCGGATTTGAAGAAGGGTCTTATGGTATGCAGCCCGAAAGACTGGGACCATATACAACGACTCTTAATCCCGGTTATGATGCATCTATCCCACTCTATCGCACATGGCCGCTATTCGATGCGGTACGCAATGCCAATGCAACGCCAATATTACCATATAGCGGAAAGATAAAAGATGTTGCCGAACAGATTAAAGCAGTCACTCCCGCCGATGCAGTAATACTCTATGCCGGAGCTGGCTCACAATTAGGTGAAAGCCTCGAAAATATGGGTATAAAAGTAGTAGCAGACGGCAAAATATCTGCTAATACACTGATTATAATAGATGGAAACAATCCTCCGGTAAATACAAAAGTGCAAACTGATAAAATAAGAAAGGTAATGGAAACGGGAGCTAAAATATTCATTGTAGGCCTCAATCCTCAGACTAAAGACTTTATCAATACCATATTACCATACAATGTATCACTGGATGAACGAAAAGCCACTTCTTTCCTCAAACAGGGAACCTCTGTATTATTACAAGGACTGGATCATTCTGACTTTTACTTTTCAGAATTGATTCCACGCGAAAAGACAGCAATGAATTACGGGCTTACAGGAGATTTTGTTTTGAAGTCGGAGGTATTGCTCAGAGCTTGTAACACCGATTGGCAGCGATGGAACTATCGCCCCGAAACATCAAAAACAGGTAACGTATTCCGTAGCGAACGTGAAGCCAAAGGATCGGACGTAGTTATAGCCTCTCTGAAATCGGAAAAATCCGAAATAGTCTTATCGACTCTCCACCTTAGCGAAATAGCACTGGAAACCCGTCCGCTGTTTACCAGAATGCTTACAAATCTGGGTGCGGTTGTATCCAACGATAATATAAAAGATATGCAAGCATTGGACAAGAACGCTACCCTGCAAAGAGCTCTTGTGTTAGGGCCATTAAGTAAACAATCTCAGCATGCAGGAGAACTATTAAGTACAGACTATATAGATGGAGAAAGTACACTGAATCCGCATTTGAATACCATTTCGGACAATCAACTATGGAAAGTTGCGGCTAGTGATGCTAAAAGCGTGTTTTCATTGTCGAAACCCGATAGAGACAGAACTCCCGTTGCATATCTGAGCTTTTGGTTATACAGTCCGCGATCGTTGAGCAATCTGTTGGCTGAACCTGATATGCCGAGCATGGACATGTATATAAATACTGAAGATAGTTTTATTGTATACCTGAATGGCAATCAGATAATCTCCAAAGAAGTATCGACAGGAGCAGATCATAAGGTTGCGAATATAATGCCGGACAAAGGTTGGAATCACATTATGATAAAACTGGTGAATCCGAAAAACAACTCGCAGATAAAAACTGCCATACGATTCGATTCGGCAGATAAGATCTTTATGAAGCAAATACTATCCTCTGTTGTAAGATAATATATCGCTGGTTAAAAGGGAGGTGCTCGAGTGAGTGCCTTCTTTTTTGTATAAGCGGAAAGCTCTTTCTAAAAATGTAAATCAAGATACAAATAATGTTTACGCTGAGTTCTTGATATTAGCTTATAAATTGCTATTTTTGTAGTAATGATCTAATGGCGACAGAGACTTTAAAATCTAATAAGCATAATTACAACAACTTGCCAAAAGAGAAATAAATCTGTATTAAACGGTTCTAATTATTATATACAATATAGTGAAGTTTCCTTTAAGAAAAATCATCTTACTATACTGCCTGATACTACATACAATACCCTGTATAATTGCACAGGATGTGGAATACGGTTTAAAATTCAGATCATACGAAGTAGAAAAAGAAAAACGTACGAGTCTGAATCTTACGCCTGATGCTCCTCTGTCTCTGCCCGAAAGCTACCATCTTTCATTTGACCTGAAAATAGATTCTGCTGCATTATATCCATTCGGATACATATTCCGGATTATCAATAAAGAGGGGAAACATATTGACTTCTTACTCAACGAGAAAAAGAATACGGGGGAACCGAAATTCTTAATGGCTCATTCATCCGGAGAGGTGTTCAGTGAACTGTTTAAAGAAGCAGGAATAAGATACAACAAATGGATATATATCGACATTTATGTAGATACTAAAACCAACACGCTGACTACCAGAATAGGAGACAGATCATATACAAAACAGATAGAATCATTAAATGATTTTCGTAATGTTTCTATAGTATTTGGGAAGAATAATTATCCGGGATTTCAGGTAATCGACATTCCCACTATGTCTCTGAAAGATATAGAGATAACAAACGAGAATAAGAAAACATTATATCGTTGGGTATTAAACAAATACGCATCAAACCGGGTTTATGACGAAATAAAACATCATAAAGCAGTATTTGAGAATCCTAACTGGATCATAAATCAGCATATATTCTGGCAAAAGCAAACTTCCTTTACTACCAAGCTGAGACCTATGATCAATTACAATCCCGACGACAACGAAGTGGCTGTATATGATCAGACATATTTCTATAAATACAACCTGAGTTCCAATACGGCAGACCGTAAAAAAGTAAATAATCCCGTACCATATATTGTACAATCCAACAACCTCATATACAACCCCGTTATAAGAAGATACGTTAGCTATACTTTCGAGTTGGAACAGGAAAAAGATGTCTTATTGTACGACACCCTTAAGAACGAATGGGACATAGTACCGGACATGAAGCTACCGCCTGACTTCTGGCATCACAATCGCTTTATCTCCGACAAGGATAATTCCCTGTATTTATTTGGCGGATACGGACATCACAAATACAAGAATGACTTACGAATATATGATTTCGCAACCCGCACATGGAAGAAAACCCAACTGAAAGGCGACAATCCTCAACCCCGCTATCTGAGCGGTTTAGGAAAGCTTGATGATAACCATGTTCTGATATTTGGAGGATATGGAAACCAAACGGGAAATCAGGAATTATCACCTCAGTATTTCTACGATCTTTATGAGGTAGATGTGGAAACTTTGCAATCAAAGAAGCTATGGACACTACAACCTCCGGCTAATAATTTTGTGGTAGCTAATTCTATTGTGGTAGATGCAGCTAACAGATCATTCTATGCGCTGAGCCATCCGTCTCAACAATTTCATACAAAAATGACTCTGTTGAAATTTTCAATGGACAAACCCGAATACGAAGTACTGGGAGACAGTATTCCTGTTAATTTTGAAGACAATAAATCCTATGCAGACCTATATCTGGACAAACAAAAGAACAGACTGATTGCCGTTACATCCGGATTCAGTAGTATCGGAGATACGCTTAATACAGTATCTATTTATACATTGGCGTTCCCTCCTTTATCAAAAGATGAACTATATCAGCAAGAAGATACCGAGTCCGGCAATTTGCTTCTTATTATAGGCGGATTTTTCTTTATCATCCTTATCTTATTTATTGTCTGGTTATGGTATTTCACCAAAAAGAAACAGCCACATACCGCAAGCGATAAACAACCACAGGAACACAATAATATTGTAGTAAAGCCTATCAGTAGAGAAAACAGGAGCAAGTCTGTTTCTCTATTCGGAGGATTTTGTGTTATCGACAAGGAGGGGAACGATGTTACGAAAGAGTTTACACCTATGCTTAAGCAGTTGTTTGCCCTTATTCTATTATATACATTCAAAGGAGGAAAAGGAATATCATCTGTAAAGCTAAAAGACACGCTCTGGTTTGACAAAACAGAAGAAAGTGCAAAAAACAACAGAGGAGTATCTCTTAGCAAACTGAGACTGATATTCGATCAGGTAGGGCAAATAAATATAAAGAGCAGTAACTCATACTGGACTGTCGAATTCGGAGACGATGTTTATTGCGATTATTCGCAGGCACTCTATCTGATAGACAAACTTTCCAAAAGTAAAGAATTAGATACCAACGACATAATAAAACTTCTATCGATCGTTTCGGTCGGAGAACTCCTCCCCAATTTGCAGGTAGAATGGGTAGACCCGTTCAAAGCGGATTTTTCCAATACACTTGTCGACCTTTTACTCGACCTGTCAAAAAAAGCTGAAATAAGATCGAATCCTCAAATATCTATAGATTTGGCGGACACTATCTTTATCCATGACTCACTAAATGAAGATGCCCTTCGGCTAAAATGTTCTGTTTTGGTAAAAATGGGACGTAACGGACTTGCCCAAAAAGCATACACATCGTTTATCAAAGAATATAATATTCTGTTCGGAACTGAATTTGAATATTCTTTTGATCAAATTATCAACGAAAATAGTTAAATCCCGCATTTTTACAAAGAATTAACCAACCTGTTAATGGACTTCTTAATCATGGACGCGTAGCTTTGAGACAAAATTAACGACCATGAAAAATATAGCTATTCCGAAAATCAAATTTCTTATCACATTTATATTATTTCCTCTGGGAACAGTCTTTTCTCAGAACAATGATATCTATAAAAAGGACTGGATCGACTTCAATAAAAACGGCATAAAAGACATCTATGAAGATCCGACTGCACCCGTAGAAGACCGGATAAAAGACTTGCTATCGCAAATGACCATAGAGGAGAAAACCTGTCAGATGGCTACTCTTTACGGTTCAGGCAGAGTTTTGAAAGACGGTGCACCTACTCCCGGATGGAAAAACGAGATATGGAAAGACGGCATAGCCAATATAGACGAACAGGCAAACGGTCTGGGGACTTTCGGTTCTCAGCTATCCTACCCTTATATTAATAGTATAAACAACAGACAAGAGATACAACGCTGGTTTGTAGAACAAACACGACTCGGTATTCCTGTCGATTTCACTAATGAAGGGATCAGAGGCCTTTGCCACGACAGAGCTACCATGTTTCCCGCCCAGTGCGGACAAGGAGCCACATGGAATAAAGACCTTATAAGTGAAATAGCGCAAGTTACCGCTACCGAAGCAAATGCTCTCGGATATACCAATATATATTCTCCTATACTGGATATAGCGCAAGATCCGCGTTGGGGAAGAGTAGTTGAATGCTATGGTGAAGACCCCTATCTGGTGGGCGAACTAGGAAAACGTATGATCACCGGACTACAATCGAACAGACTGATTTCTACGCCTAAGCATTTTGCTGTATATAGTATACCTGTAGGTGGACGTGATGCCGGAACCAGAACAGACCCGCATGTAGCACCCAGAGAGATGCGAACATTATATCTAGAGCCGTTCCGTAAAGCATTTCAGGATGCCGGAGCATTGGGTGTCATGAGCTCGTACAACGATTATGACGGCGAACCTGTTACAGGCAGCCATTATTTCCTGACCGAAATACTTCGCCGGCAATGGGGATTTAAAGGATATGTAGTTTCCGATAGTGAGGCAGTAGAATACATTATGTCGAAGCATAAAGTACAATCCAATCTGGAAGATGTAGCCGCTCAGGTTGTTAATGCAGGACTGAATGTCAGAACCAATTTCTCACCTCCCCAGACTTTTATACAGCCACTGAGACAGGCTATCAGAGACGGTAAAGTTTCACTGAAGACTATAGACGATCGCGTGACAGACGTATTGAGAGTAAAGTTCCATCTGGGATTATTTGACAATCCTTACAAAGGAGATGTGAAATCAGTAGACAAGATAGTACATAGCAAAGCACATACCGACCTGTCTCTGAAAGCGGCTTTACAATCGATGGTACTGCTAAAGAACGAAAACAACTTACTGCCACTGTCTAAAAACCTGAAAAAGATAGCTGTAATAGGCCCTAATGCAGAAGAAGTAAAGAATCTGATATGCCGATATGGTCCGGCAAATGCCCCTATACAGACTGTATATCAGGATATAAAAAAATATATACCAAATGCAGATGTGAAGTATGCTAAAGGCTGCGACATAGTAGACAAATACTTCCCCGAAAGCGAATTATATACTATCCCGTTAGACAACGAAGAGAAGCAAATGATAGAAGAAGCTACTGCATTAGCCCGTGCGTCGGAGGTCGCTATAATGGTATTAGGTGGTAATGAACTGACCGTCCGCGAAGAATACTCGCGTACAAGCCTGAATCTGTCGGGTAGACAGGAACAACTGCTGAGAGCTGTTCACGAAACTGGCACACCGGTCGTATTGTTGCTGGTAGACGGACGGGCTAGCAGTATAAACTGGGCCGAGAAACATATACCGGCAATAGTCCACGCATGGTTTCCGGGTGAAACAATGGGCGATGCTGCAGCACAGGTATTATTCGGCGATTACAATCCGGGAGGAAAACTCCCCGTAACTTTTCCTAAGACAGTAGGACAAATTCCTTTTGCCTTCCCGTTCAAACCGGGTTCGGACTCAAAAGGATTTGCCAGTGTAGACGGCGTATTATACCCTTTCGGATACGGGCTTAGTTATACAACATTCGCTTACAGCGATCTGAAAACAAGTGCAAACAAAATAGGAATACAAGAAAACATAACCATAAGCTGCAAAGTGAAGAATACAGGAAACCGCAAAGGGGATGAAGTCGCCCAGCTTTATCTGCGGGACGATTTCAGTTCGGTAACCACATACGTAAAAGTTCTCAGAGGATTTGAGCGTGTTACGCTGAATCCGGGAGAAGAAAAAGAGATACACTTCACCCTTACTCCTCAGGAGCTGGGACTATGGAATAAGCACAACGAATTTGTGGTAGAACCCGGCACATTTTCAGTTATGATCGGAAGCTCTTCCGAAGATATTCGTTTGACCGGTTCGTTTGAGGTAAAATAATCCGGCTAATTAAAAAAATAAAGGAAAATCAAAATTTCACAACCTGTTAACCTAATCATTAACCGTCTCGTTAGGCTTTAACAACCATTTTTGCAACAAATAACGCAACCCATTTATATTATTAATTAATCTTTAAATTGATGCCTATGAAAAATTATTTTTTAAAGGAAGGGAAGGAATATATCCCTTTTTGGCAAAGAAAAATTCACTTGAGGATGTTTGCGGTTTTACTGATATTTATCAGTTCCATCCATTTAGGATATGCGCAAAACACCAAAACCATTACAGGTACGATAACGGATGAACTTAACGATCCTATTATCGGTGCCAGTATTATCGTGGAAAATACTTCTGTAGGGACTATTACAGATACTGACGGGAATTTCACCCTCAATGTTCCTGCCGGCATACAAAGATTGAAAGTATCGTATGTCGGATTCATTTCACAGATTATAGACATCACAAACAGAACAAGTTTTAAGATCATACTAAAAGAAGATCAGAAGATTCTGGACGAAATTGTTGTAGTAGGGTATGGTACTCAGAAAAAAGCAACACTGACCGGATCGGTAGCAGCCATTAACAGTGAAGAACTGATGGCAACAAAAAACTCCGATGTACAGAATATGTTGACCGGAAAAATCGCCGGAGTACGCGTGATACAGAAGACTTCGGAGCCGGGAGAATTCAACAATCAGTTCGATATTCGTGGTTTCGGTAATCCGCTAGTGGTTGTAGACGGGGTACCTCGTGGAGATTTTTCCCGTATGGACCCGAACGACATAGAGAGCATTTCTGTCCTTAAAGATGCCTCTGCCGCCGTATATGGTGTACGTGCAGCAAACGGAGTTGTTCTGATAACAACAAAGAAGGGTGAAAAAGGAACGGCAAAAATCGAATATTCGATGTACTACGGTATTCAAAACCCGATAGAAAGATTGAAACCTGTAGGAGCAGTAGACCGTATGACCCTGTTTAATGAGAGAAGTATGCGCAGCACTACCGATCCGAAACTTACCTTCAGTCAGGATCAGATAAACGAATACCTTACCGGCCAGAAAGTAAGCACCGACTGGTACGACGAGGTTATGAAAAGTACTGCAACTCAACAACAGCACAATGTGTCTTTAAGTGGGGGTGGCGATAAGGTAGACTATTATGTAAACTTAGGCTACACTGAGCAAGGCGGATTCTTTAAGAGCAATTCGTTAAACTATGACCGTTACAATCTGCGCGCGAATCTGAATGCTCAGATCACTAAGAATCTGAAAGCTTCATTGAAACTAAACGGAATCATAGATCAAAGAGATCGTCCGCGTGCTTCTACATGGGAAATATACAAAACGTTATGGCGCTCGATCCCTTCAGAAACTGTATATGCCAACAATCGTGTCGGATATTACGACAAGCCGAACGGAGATATACAAAACGTTGTAGCGATGGCCGATTCCGATGTATCGGGCTACGTGAAAAATAAGAAAAGAATGTTTCAGTCTACAATGGATCTGACCTATGATATTCCATTTATCACAGGATTGTCTGCCAAAGGGTTGTTCAGCTATGATACGACTGTAGACGACAATACGGAATACATGAAGGAATACAATGAATATAACTACGACGAGGCTACAGATACATACAATGCTGTACCAAAAAATGTTCCATCCAGACTATACCGCAGATATAACACCTCGTATACCAGACTGTGGCAGCTATCATTGAATTATAACCGGATGTTCGCGAAAGCACATAACGTTAGCGGTTTGCTCCTATGGGAAGAGTCATACAATCAGGGCGACAATATATGGGCACAACGCGATCTGGAAATACCTATCCCATACCTGTTTGCAGGAAACTCTACAAACCAGGTAGGAAACGGTGATGGTATAAGTGAATATGCATCTAACGGATTGGTAGGAAAGTTCAACTACGACTATAAAGGAAAATATCTTGCCGAATTTAGTTTCCGTTACGATGGTTCGTCCAAGTTCCCTAAAGATTCCCGCTGGGGATTTTTCCCTAGTGCATCTGTGGGCTGGCGCTTATCGGAAGAAGAGCTTATCAAAAAAGCGGTTCCGTTTGCCGACAATCTGAAGATCAGAGCATCTTATGGAAAAATGGGAGATGACAGTGCTGCCAAATATCAATTCCTGAGCGGCTACAATTATCCGAATACAGATGGTAATACCCAGGATAATTATCCTAAAGGATATGTTTTTGGCGGAGAGTTTATCAACGGACTCGGATTTCGCTCTGTAGCCAATCCTTACATTACATGGTACACTGTAAAAACCCTGAATATCGGATTTGACGCAGACTTATGGAAAGGCCTTTTCGGATTCTCTGTCGACCTGTTCCAACGTAACCGTGACGGTCTGCTGGCCGACCGCCTGATATCTCTTCCGGGAACATTCGGTTCTACTATGCCACAAGAGAACATCAACAGTGACAGAACAAAAGGATTTGAACTGGAACTCAGACATCGCAACAAAATAGCACAGGTAAACTACAACGTTACCGGTATAGTGTCTATAACAAGGTCGATGAATCGTTATGTGGAATCGGCTACACGTGGCAACTCATATGATTACTGGAGAAACAACTGGGCTTATCGCTACAATGACATTTGGTTTGGAAAAGGCGACAACGGACGCTATACATCTTATGATCAGATAGCAAACTCACCTATATTCACAGGCAACGGAACCCTTCCGG
>JBEBPN010000001.1:0-332292 GCA_040395895.1 Dysgonomonas hofstadii | reverse complement strand
GTTTCGGCTAATAATGTTTACAAGATAGATATACCTAATATATGGGAATTGCACCCGTTGGGAGTAGATAAAGATAAGATGGTGGCGGGAACCTATTTTGGACTGCATATAGTAGAAAAAAAGAATGGCAGGTGGGTGTCTTCACATAAGGTGGATGATTTTAACAGTTCCAGTAGAGGATTTATGCAGGACGATGACGATCCGTACAGTTTTTGGTTTGTTAACGATCAGCAAAAAGTAGAAAAGATAACTTTTGATAAAGCATTCGATAAGATTATAAATAAAAAACTGTATACGCTTGGAAATATGGGTACTAGTGAAAATCTCTTCTTCAGGCGTATCGATAATAATATGATTGTCTGTGGACTGGATGGGATTTACCAGTATAGCCGTATTACAGATAGTTTTATTCATCACGAACAGCTGGAATCGATGCTCGAAGGACCTATCTATTATGAATATTTGTCAATCGATGAAATGAAAAATATCTGGTTTGTATCCGATAAGAAACTCAAGATATTGAAGCATTCGTCCAACGGATATAATACTGCGATCTACAACTGGGGATTATCAAATGAACTGATAACCAACCATGAAAATGTTTATCTGCCCAATCCCGAATCTGCAATAGTTTCGGTAGACAATGCCTTTATAAGAATTGATTTGGCCAAAGATGCGCACAACCTCAAGGATATAAAAACATATATAAAGAGTCTTTCCAGTAGTCGTAACGACAGTATTCTGTGTAATGGTCAGGCTGCAAAGCCTATATCGATTCCATATTCTCTCAATTCTATTAAGATATATTATGCTGCCACAGACTTTACACAGACATCCGATATTCTGTATGTATACAGACTGAAAGGTCTGGAAGAAGAATGGAGTATCCCTTCACCGGAAGCATCGAAAGAATATACAAACCTTCCCGAAGGAAGATATACTTTCGAGGTAAAAGCATTCGTTAACGGTAATACCGAATTTACTAATACGGCAACTATCACTTTCACTATCAGTCCGCCTTGGTACAGGTCTCCTTTGGCATACAGCCTTTATTTTACATTGGTGGCGTTACTGCTGTTCCTGTTCTATAAAAAGACGATAAGCAAACAAAAGAAAATTATCCTTCAGAAAGGAGAAGAACTGATAGCACAAACCAAGCGGCACGAAGAAGAAACCAAGCAGAAAGATCAGGAGATATATGCACTGCAAAATGAGAACCTTAAGAATGAGTTGCATTATAAAACGCAGGAAATGAACGGATATGTCCTGAATATTATAAGGAAAAACGAAATGCTGGAAGAGGTAAAGAAAGATGCACTCGGCATATCGAAAGCTATAGATGAAGAAAAACAACTAAGTATTATCCGGCAGAAGGTGATGAGGCTCATCACTCAGATCAATAGTAATATAGAACACGATGTCGATTTTCAGGTATTTCAGTCTAACTTTGACCTGATCCATCAGGATTTTTTCAAGTTACTTGATGAAAGATTTCCGGGCTTGAGCCGTAACGATAAAATTCTTTGTGCATATCTGAATATGAATCTCTCATCAAAAGAGATTGCACCTCTACTGAATATCTCGGTTCGTGGGGTGGAAGTTAACCGGTATAGATTACGTAAAAAGATGAATCTTGACAGGGATATAAACCTGTCGGAATATCTCCAGAATTTGAAATGATTTTCTGACATTTTGATATAGTATGCGGTGTATAATCTCGATTATATGCCGTTCTCTATTTATAAAAACTCATTTTAGAGGACAATCGATATGTTTTTGTCTAAAAAATATGTTGCTAAATAGTATAAATATTTTTTATGTAATCAATATAAATCTTATCTTCGGGAAGTTGTTTTTAATAATAGGAAGATCATGGAAATAAGACTTAGCAACATATTACCGGACTATCCTTCATTTGAAGAAGGAATACGTCGCGCACCCGATCGGGGCTATAAGCTCACCTCTAGTCAGACAGAAACTGCACTAAAAAATGCTTTGCGATACATTCCCAATGAATTGCATAAGACACTTGCTCCTGAGTTTCTCGAAGAGTTGAAAACCCGAGGACGTATATACGGCTATCGTTATCGTCCGCAGGGAGATATTTATCCTAAACCGATAGACCAATATAAAGGGAACTGTATAGAAGGCAAAGCTTTTCAGGTGATGATTGACAACAATCTGTGTTTCGATATAGCTTTGTATCCTTACGAATTGGTAACCTATGGCGAAACAGGTCAGGTTTGCCAGAATTGGATGCAATATCGTCTGATAATGCAATATTTGGAAATACTAACCAGTGAGCAGACGCTCGTTATAGAATCGGGGCACCCGCTTGGATTGTTCAAGTCGAAGCCCGACGCACCACGTGTTATTATTACCAACTCCATGATGGTAGGCATGTTCGATAATCAGACCGATTGGGAGATTGCGGCACAAATGGGAGTTGCCAATTACGGGCAAATGACTGCCGGAGGCTGGATGTATATAGGGCCTCAGGGAATTGTGCATGGTACATTCAATACATTGCTCAATGCCGGACGTTTAAAGTTGGGCATACCTCAGGATAAAAATCTGGCAGGTTACCTGTTCGTTTCTTCCGGTCTGGGAGGAATGAGCGGAGCACAGCCTAAAGCCGCCGATATAGCGGGTGCAGTGTCTATTGTGGCCGAAGTTGACTATTCCCGTATCGAAACACGGTATAATCAGGGATGGGTACACCATATTGCATCAGACGAAAGAGAGGCATTCCGGCTGGCTCAGAAAGCTCAAAGGGAAAAACGCCCGTGTTCTATTGCCTTTCATGGTAATATAATAGATTTGCTCGAACATGCGGAAATCAACAGGATACACATAGATCTTCTTTCCGACCAATCGTCATGCCATGCCGTATACGAAGGGGGGTATTGTCCGATGGGCATATCTTTCGATGAACGTACAAGGCTGTTGAAAGAAGACAGGGATACATTCCGCATGATGGTAGATAAATCTTTGTGGCGTCATTTTGAGGTTATCAGGAAACTTGTAACTTCGGGTACATATTTCTTCGACTATGGCAACTCGTTTATGAAAGCCATATATGACTCAGGGGTAAAAGAAATATCTAAAAACGGTGTGGACGAAAAAGACGGCTTTATCTGGCCTTCGTATGTAGAAGATATCATGGGGCCCGGACTATTCGACTATGGATATGGGCCTTTCCGCTGGGTTTGCCTGAGTGGAAAGCATGAAGACCTGATAAGAACTGACCGGGCAGCAATGGAATGTATTGACCCACTGCGAAGAGGTCAAGATAAAGATAATTACGACTGGATTCGCGATGCGGAGAAGAATCAGTTGGTAGTAGGTACACAGGCGCGCATCCTGTATCAGGATGCACTGGGACGGATGAATATTGCCTTGCGTTTCAATAAGCTTGTACGCGATGGTGAGGTTGGCCCTATAATGCTGGGACGCGATCATCATGATGTCAGCGGTACAGATTCTCCTTTCCGCGAAACGGCGAATATAAAAGACGGTAGCAATGTGATGGCCGATATGGCTGTACAATGTTTTGCCGGTAATGCGGCACGGGGTATGAGCCTGATTGCACTTCATAACGGAGGGGGTGTCGGCATAGGCAAATCCATAAACGGCGGTTTCGGATTAGTTTGTGACGGTAGCGAACGAATTGATGAGATTATACGTTCATCTATGTTGTGGGATGTAATGGGGGGGGTAGCACGCCGTTCATGGGCACGAAACGACCACGCAATGGAAACTTGCGAAATATTTAATGAGTCACACCAGAATGAGGGTTATCATATAACTATGCCTTATGTAGCAGATGAAGACCTGATAAAAGACCTTTGTAAATAAAAATGAGAAAATTAATAGCCTTTATACTTGCTGCTGTTTCTCTAACAGCTTATTCCCAAACAATAGATTTAGACCGGAAAGCAACGGAGATTGTAGCAGAAGGAAAACTTCTCCACCGGCTCGAAATGGCAGCATGGTATGGTTCGGATATTTTCATGGATAACTTTAAGGAGAAAGACCGGATAGGAGGTTACTTTTCATATATTGATAAAAATACCTCAAAATGTCTTTTCTTTTCCAAAGATGAAAGCCCGAAAGTGCTCGGTGTGGTCTCTTTCGGAGATATTAGTCTGGTGGAAACGGCAACTATAGATTTTAAGGAAAGAGATTTTAAAGACGACGAAAAAGACCTTTACCTTATACGTACAAAGGCGCTGAATGAAATACGGGAAGACTCCCTGTTTAAAACCTATAGCAATTCCAACCTAAACCTGATTCCACTTCTCGATAATGCGGGAGGAAAAGTATATGTGCTGACAGGGCCTAAAAATGCAGGAGTGATACTCTTCGGGAACGATTATCTGCTGACATTCGACAAGCAGGATAACCTGATCGGTAAACAACAGATACACCGAAACCTGATTCCTATACAATTCGATGATGAGGAAAAAGTAGATACGTCTGTGCATTTTCATACTCCTGAAACAGGAGATTTCATAACCCCTACAGACGTTTGTACACTGATGTTATATGCCAAATTCGCTAAATGGAAATACCATGTGGTGGTTTCCCGAAATTACGCCAGTATATGGGATTGTGAGAACGAGACGCTCCGGATAATGACTAAAGAAGATTTCCAGAAAGTAGAACACGAATATTTTGGAGAGGAGGGTAGATGAAAAATGACTTTCACTGAAAAGAGAATATATGATGCTATCGATGAAATTCTATGGAAAGACTGGGATCCGATAGGTATCAACGACAATGAAAATATACGGGACGAATACAGGTCTTACACACCTTATGTATTCCGGCTGAAGATGACAGGTGCCGATGCTGTAAAGATAGCGGAACACTTGCATGGGCTGGTTCTGGAAAATATGGGGATGCAAAGCGACCTTGAGCATTGCAAAGCTGTTGCCCGTAAAATATATAATGTGTAAACAAAGAAATTAAAATATAATATAATGAGTTCAAACAAAATTGTGGAGTGCGTACCTAACTTCAGCGAAGGTCGCGATTTGGAAAAGGTAGAGAAAATAGCAGGAGTTTTCCGTGCCAAAGAGGGGGTAAAACTACTGGACTATAGTACCGATAAAGATCACAACCGTATGGTAGTTACAGTGGTGGGTGAGCCCGAAGCCCTGAAAAAAGCTGTAATTGAAGCCATCGGAATAGCTGTTGATATTATCGATCTAACCAAGCATACTGGGCAGCATCCGCGTATGGGCGCAGTAGATGTAGTGCCGTTTATTCCTATCCGTAATGTGTCGATGGAAGAAGCCGTTGCTATGTCTAAAGATGTAGCGAAAGCCGTTGCTGACCGTTATGGGCTACCTGTATTCCTGTATGAAAAAGCAGCATCTGCACCTTATCGTGAAAATCTGGCAGCTATCCGCAAAGGAGAGTTTGAAGGACTGAAAGAAAAAATGACGCAAGCCGAATGGAAGCCCGATTTCGGGCCTGAGCAGCCGCATCCTACTGCCGGTGGTGTAGTCATAGGAGCGCGTATGCCGTTAGTTGCTTACAATGTAAATCTGAATACCGATAAGCTTGAAATAGCGGATGCTATAGCAAAGAAAGTGCGTTTCTTAGGTGGCGGTCTTCGTTTCTGTAAAGCAATGGGGGTAGAGCTTACCGACAGAGGAATTGTACAAGTGTCGATGAATCTTACCGATTTTACCAAAACGGCAATTTACCGTGCTCACGAAATGGTGCGTATGGAAGCTAACCGTTATGGGGTGACTGTAGTAGGTGCGGAGATAATCGGTCTTGTTCCTATGGATGCGCTGATAGATACGGCTGCATACTATCTCGGGCTGGAAGATTTCTCCACAAAGCAGGTTCTTGAAACTCATTTGATGGAGTAACTCAATATACCAATTTGAAAATGTGGCGATGTGCCAATTTTTTTACATTGATAATAAAATATGAAAAATGGAAATATCATCATAAGAAACGCATCCCAGCTGGTAACATGCAGTGGATTCTCTGCCAAGAAAGGTAGCGAAATGTCCGATCTGCATATTATCGAAAACGGCACAGTGATTATAACCGATGGAATAATCGCTTATGTCGGTAAAGATGCCGATTGCCCGCCATTATCCGATTATCCCGGTCATAAAGTGATAGATGCTACAGGCAAGGCTGTATTGCCCGGATTTGTGGATTCACATACACACTTTGTTTTCGGGGGCTATAGAGAAGAAGAGTTCTCGTGGCGGATGCGTGGCGACAGCTATATGTCGATTATGGAACGTGGAGGAGGAATCCATAATACAATGACTGCTACCCGTAACGCATCATTCGACGAACTGAAAGAAACCGGACGGAAACGGCTCGATTCCATGCTCAGACTTGGAGTCACTACCGTTGAAGGCAAGAGTGGGTACGGGATGAATAAGGAAACCGAGTTGAAGCAGCTGGAAGTAATGAAAGTGCTGAACGAAGAGCATCCTGTGGATATTGTCAGTACATTTATGGGAGCGCATGCCACACCTGCCGAATATAAGGGCAGGGAAGACGCTTTCCTCGATTACATGATAGAAGACGTGATGCCGGAAGTAAAAACCCGAAATTTAGCTGAATGTTGCGACATCTTTTGTGAGAAGAATGTATTCGACATAGAGCAATCGAGAAGATATCTAACTGCTGCTCGCGATCTTGGCTTCAAACTGAAAATACATGCCGATGAAATTGTTACACTTGGCGGTGCAGAACTTGCAGCCGAGCTGAAATCGCTTTCAGCAGATCATCTGTTGCAGGCTTCTGATAAGGGAATTGCCGATCTAGCCGAAGGCGGGGTGGCTGCTACCTTGTTGCCATGCACAGCTTTCTCGTTGAAAGAGCATTATGCACGCGGACGCTATATGATAGATTCGGGTTGTGCTGTCGCTTTGGCTACCGACCTCAATCCGGGAAGTAGTTTCACCAATTCTATTCCATTGCTGTTTGCTCTAGCTTGTATCTATATGCAGTTGTCTCCGGAAGAAGCTGTTACAGCCCTCACTATCAATGGAGCTGCGGCAGTCGGCAGAGCAGAATCGATCGGTAGTATAGATGTTGGCAAACAGGGTGATCTGGTAATTCTCGAATTTCCATCATATAAATTCCTACCTTATCATATAGGGATGAATATTGTGGAAAAAGTTGTAAAGAATGGGGTTCTTTATTGATTTCAAGGATTCAGGTTTCAAGTTTCAAAATTAATGGCTACAATAAAAAGATTTGAAGATTTAGATATTTGGAAACTGGCAAGAGAATTCTCCAAAGAAATTTATGAAATAACAAACAAAGGAGAATTTTCTAAAGATTTCCGGCTAAGAGATCAGATAAGAGCTTCTTCAGGTTCCATAATGGATAATATAGCGGAAGGCTTCGAACGAGATGGACGGAAAGAGTTTATCCAATTCTTATATATTGCAAAAGGCTCTTGTGGGGAAGCTAGAAGCCAATTATACCGATCCTGCGATGTTGGATATATTTCCAAAAATGATTTTGAAATTTATTATCAAAAAGCAATGATAATATCCCAATCGTTATCTAACTTTATTAAGTACCTAAGGCAAGCCGAAATTAACGGACTAAAGAATAAATAAATAATTAATAACTAAGATTTCAGGCTATCAATATTGAAATTTGAAACCTGAAATCTTGAAATTAAACTTAATACCATGTTAATCGACTTAACAATAAAAGAGTTCCTTGCCAAAACAGCAGGAAGTGATCCGGTTCCCGGAGGAGGTAGTATTGCAGCGTTGAATGGAGCTATTGCTTCAGGCTTAGCTGAGATGGTCGCGAATCTGACAATAGGAAAGAAGAAATACGAAGACAAGGAAGAGCAGATGAAACAACTGGCTGCTTCTATGAATAACCATCAGGTGTTTTTCCTCAAAGATATAGATGCCGATTCGGATGCATACAACAAAGTGTTCGATGCTTTCAAATTGCCGAAAGAGACTGATGAAGAAAAAGCTGAACGCAGTAAACAAATACAGGCTGCAACGAAGATAGCAGCTGAAGTACCTATGGAAGTTGCCCGTCGTGCTTATACTATCATGGATATGATTGCAGAAGTTGCCGAAAATGGGAATCAAAATGCTATAACAGATGCCTGTGTGAGCATGATGTCTGCCCGTACGGCTGTGCTGGGTGCAATTTTGAATGTGAAGATCAATCTGTCTTCCCTCAAAGATGAAGAGTATGTGGCAAAGATGAAAGCTGAATGCGACCAACTGGAAAAAGACGCCATAGCTAAAGAACAGGAACTATTGAGCAAAGTAAATAAAATGCTGTAAATATATGAAGAATGTCTATTATGTAGGTTCGGGGGAACTCGACTTTGAGATAATAGAAAATATTATCAATAAGAACCTCAAGCTCGAACTTGCACCCGAAGCTAAAGAGCGTATACAAAAATGCCGGGATTATCTCGATGAAAAGATAGAATCGTCTAAAGAGCCGATGTATGGTATCACTACCGGTTTTGGGTCGCTGTGCAACATAAATATATCTCCTGACGAACTGACCCGTTTGCAGGAAAATCTGGTGAAATCACATGCCTGTAGTGTGGGCGAAGAGATTCCGACCGTTGTAGTCAAACTGATGATGCTGTTGAAGGCACATGCCCTGTCGCTTGGATATAGCGGTGTACAGGTAATTACGGTACAGCGGATTATCGACTTCTTCAACAACGATATTATCCCTATTGTCTGCGATCGTGGTTCGCTGGGAGCATCGGGCGATCTGGCTCCGTTGGCAAACCTGTTCCTGCCGTTGATCGGTGTCGGCGATGTGTACTATCAGGGTAAGAAGCGTGAAGCAATGAGCGTGCTCGACGAATTCGGATGGAAACCTATCCGCCTGATGAGCAAAGAAGGACTTGCATTACTCAATGGTACACAGTTTATGAGTGCCAATGGCGTGTTTGCTATGCTGAGAGCATTCAAATTGTCGAAAAAGGCAGATATTATTGCAGCTCTTTCACTCGAAGCGTTCGATGGATTGATCGATCCGTTTTATGAAGGATTACATATCATGCGTCCGCATAAGGGGCAACAGGTCACAGCCGCCAATTTCAGGAAGCTGCTCGATGGCAGTGAACTTATTTTTCGTAAAAAGGCTCATGTACAAGACCCGTATTCGTTTCGCTGTATTCCGCAGGTACATGGTGCAACCAAAGATGCTATCAACTATGTGGCATCAGTGCTCCTGACAGAGATCAATTCCGTAACGGATAATCCTACAATTTTTCCCGATGAGGATAAGATTGTTTCGGGCGGAAACTTTCACGGGCAACCTTTAGCCATTACTTACGATTTTTTGGCTATTGCATTGGCCGAACTTGGGAATATATCGGAACGCCGTGTTGCCCAGTTGATCATGGGTTTACGCGGATTGCCTGAGTTCCTCGTTGCCAATCCGGGTGTAAATTCCGGCTTTATGATTCCGCAATATACTTCTGCTTCGATGGTAAGCCAGAATAAGATGTATTGTTATGCAGCATCCAGCGATTCCATTGTCTCGTCCAACGGACAGGAGGATCATGTAAGTATGGGAGCCAATGCGGCTGTTAAGCTTTTCAAGATAATGGACAATCTGAATCATATACTCGCTATCGAGCTGATGAATGCGGCACAGGGAATAGATTTTCGCCGTCCCGCTAAGACTTCCCCTATATTGGAAGAGTTTATGAAAGAGTACCGCAAGGAAGTAGCTTTTGTGAAAGAAGATATTGTGATGTATAAAGAAATACACAAGACAGTAGCTTTCCTGAACAGGGCTTCACTCGATTTTATTGATTGATAAAACAAGGGCATCGGAATCTTTGGTTTCGATGCTTTTTATATCTGTTTTTCTTTGTAGAAAATAGGAGGTTGAAATTGATAACTTTATATAGCAAATAGCTCATTTATTTACCGGCTGAGTTGCTCATTTTTCCTTTGTCTGTGCAGCTTTTAGGTTGCTCTACTTTTTTTATGACAAATTGATAATTTTAGCTTTTGTTTTATTCTTTTATTCCGATATAAAGCCTTAAATTTGTGAGACGATCAATAAAACTTATATACAAACAGAGAATTAATAGATTTTAGAGTACACATCCCATTTGTGTTGCTCTTTTTCAATATAAGACCTAAAAACAATTATGGGAAAAGAAATTAAATTTAGCCTCGTTTATCGTGACATGTGGCAATCGTCCGGCAAATATCAGCCGCGTGTCGACCAGTTAACACAAATAGCACCGGTGATTATCGATATGGGCTGTTTCGCTCGTGTAGAAACAAACGGTGGAGCTTTTGAGCAAGTTAATCTGCTTTACGGAGAAAACCCGAACAAATCGGTACGCGAATGGACAGCGCCGTTCAACAAGGTAGGTATTCAGACTCATATGCTCGAACGCGGATTGAACGCATTGCGTATGTATCCCGTTCCGAAAGATGTACGTCAGCTGATGTTTAAGGTTAAATGTGCGCAGGGAACAAATATCTCCCGCTCATTCGATGGGTTGAACGATCCGCGCAACCTTGAGTTGTCGGTGAAATATGCGAAAGAGGCAGGAATGATTTCCCAGACTGCGCTTTGTATCACCCATTCCCCTATACATACGGTAGAGTATTACGTAAACTTTGCTGATAAACTGATTGATTTCGGAGCAGATGAAATCTGTCTGAAAGATATGGCCGGAGTAGGTCGCCCTGCTTTCTTGGGTAAACTGGTGAAAGCGTTGAAAGACCGCCATCCGAATATTCCGATCGAATATCACGGACATACAGGTCCCGGATTTTCAGTAGCTTCTATGCTTGAAGTTGCACGTGCAGGAGCCGATTATCTCGATACAGCTATCGAGCCGTTGGCTTGGGGTATGGTACACCCTGATGTGATCACTATACAGGCTATGCTGAAAGATGCCGGTTTCTTGGTGCCTGATATCAATATGAGTGCTTATATGGAAGCTCGTGCATTGACGCAATCTTTCATTGACGATTTCTTAGGATACTGGATCGATCCTTCTAACAAGTTCCTGAATTCACTACTTGTTGGTTGCGGACTTCCGGGCGGAATGATGGGATCGATGATGGCCGACCTGCGTAATATGCACCCGGCTATCAATATGGCTCTCCGCAACAATGGCAAAGCTGAGGTTTCGTTGAACGACCTTGTTGTGCAGTTGTTTGAAGAAGTAGAATATATCTGGCCTAAACTTGGTTATCCGCCGTTGGTGACACCATTCAGCCAGTATGTGAAGAATATCGCACTGATGAATATCTTTGCTATGGCTCAGGGACAAGCCCGCTTCTCTAATATAGACAAAGACAGCTGGAATATGATTCTTGGTAAGACAGGAACGCTTCCGGGTAAGCTGGATGATGAGATCATCGAACTGGCTAAAACTAAAGGTCTTGAATTCTATACCGGCAATCCGCAGGACGAATACCCTGATGCCCTTGACGAATATCGTAAGGAAATGGATGCAAACGGTTGGGAGTATGGTGAGGATGACGAAGAGTTATTTGAACTTGCTATGCACGACCGTCAATATCGTGATTATAGATCGGGTCTTGCTAAGCAACGTTTCAATGAAGACCTTGAAAAAATGAAGGAAAAAGCCGGTGCTCCTATTATAGTAACCCGTCAGGTGATTGAGGTTCCTGCGTTCGATGCAGACGTTATTGCAGCTAAATATCCTGATGCTAAACCGTTGCAGGCAACTGTAAGCGGACAGGTAATCTGGCAGATCGATGTAGACGATGTTTCTACAGCTCCTGTTATCGGAACAGAAGTGAAAGAAGGTCAGACTGTATGCTTCATCCAGACTTATTATGGAATTGAAGAAGTAAAAGCTTTGGCTTCGGGTAAGATCGTACAGATAGAAACCAAGCAGGGAGCTAAGGTTCAGAAGAATCAGGTACTTGCTTATATAAATTGATGTTTTAAGCGTTATCATAGGAAAAGGTTGTTCAAAATTTGGACAACCTTTTTTGCATTATTTTATATAGACAAGCAGATAATGGTAATTGAGATAACGGATGAAAAAGGAAAATAAAGTACCTTTGTATAAATGTCATTATCCTGTTAAAATATAAAGCTTACCGACAATGAAGAAAGTGACCTGTTCCCTGATTCTATTTTTTCTTTTTATTTCTAATGTTGCGGCACAGAAGAAGTTTGGCAGAGAACAGTTAATCGCCGATGCCGATACCTTATATGCCCGGATGTATGATATTCATCCAAATCTGTTTTCTGTTTTTCCTCAGGCAGAATTTGAGAAAGATATGGCAGAAGCAAAATCTCAATTCCGGGATTCGATGACAGTTGTCGATTTTTATAAGATAATCACACCTTTAGTTGTAAAATTGGAAGACGGGCATACTTCTGTTTCTATTCCGGCAAGGTCGATCGACAAACATAAGAAAATGGTCTTTCCTTTTGAAGTGGATATAGATAAGAAAAAGTACGATGTAACGATTAAAGACAATTATTCCGGAACTGATATACCTGTCGGGGCGAGAATTCTATCGATAAATAATCGAAGTACAAAAGATATTCTCGACAAGTTTTTGACCTATGCCAGCGGAGAAAACAATTTGTTTAAGTTTGAAAGGGTAAAATGGTACTTTCATTTATTCCCTTATATGATATATGGGGATTCTGTCTTTGATGTGACTTATCAGATCGGGAATGAAAAGAAATCCATTTCCATCGATGGCATAAGATTGGAGCAGTATAACCAAATAAAGGTGAAAAAGCAGAGAGAAGAAAAACAGGAAGTTAAGCAGAATTTCGTACTGAATGTTGATGCTAAGAACAGTACGGCTATTATAGACTTCCGTTCATTCAGCAATTTTGATAAATTTGTTGTCTTTCTTGATTCTACATTTACGTTTATCAAAGAACAGGATATTAAAAACCTAATTGTAGATCTAAGGCAAAACGATGGTGGTAATTCACGGTTAGGTGATGAGTTGTTTCAGTATATATCCCCTGTCCCTTTTCTACAGTTCGGTAAAATGGAAGTGAAAGTGTCTCCTACTTTAAGAAGAATATTCAATGATACTATCGCCACTTTAGGTATAAATACATTCGAGGGAGAATTAGAAGACCTTAGGGAGAACAATAAGCGTTTTACCGGTAATTGCTATTTGCTCACCAGTAATCATACATTTTCGTCTGCAGCCGATTTTTCATGGACATTCCATTATTTTAAAATCGGGAAGATTATTGGCGAAGAGACAGGAGGGCTTATTGTTTGTTATGGAGATGTGGCAAGTTCAAAGCTTCCCAATACCGGAATAGGATTTGGCGTATCGTGGAAGAAGTTCTATGGCTATGGAGCTGATGATTCTTATACACATGGTGTGAAGCCCGATTACGAAGTTCCCGCAGATGAAGCGCTTGAATATACGATGAAATTAATAAAATCACAGAAATAGAGAAGCCCTGAAAAGGAGATTTCCAGATTGAATATAAGCGGTTTAGATTAACTAAAGAAATGAAGAAAATACTATTATTATTTGCTGTGCTATTATGTTTTGTAATAGCAAATGCCCAAACTACAAAGGACAAAAAATATACGATCTTACTTACCGGAGCTTCATTCGCCTCATCTAACAACGGATGGTTTGAATTGGGGTGTAAAGAACTGGGTGCAAAAGCTATTAACCGGGCTGTTCCTGCCGAAGCCATAGCCGATGCTGCAAACAAGATGTCTAAAGGTAAATTGTATACCCGCAAAGAGCTTGAGAATATAGACGTGTTCGTTATTATGCACGTACACGATAAAGATGTGGCTGATGAAACGGGATTGAAAGAGAACTATGAAGACTATATAATACCTTTCGACCGTTCCAACTATGCAGCTGCCTACGACTATGTGATCAAGCGCTATATCACAGAATGTTATAATCTTAAATTTGATCCGAAATCAAAATATTACAATACCCCAAGCGGAAAGCCTGCTGTTATCGTTTTGTGTACGCACTGGCATGATGCCCGTACCGTGTTCAATCCTGCGATCCGTAAACTCGGGGCAAAGTGGGGTTTTCCTGTAGTAGAATTTGATAAATATATCGGCTTCTCTAAAGATCATCCGCATCCGGTCACAGGGAAACAATACAGTATTATCTATGCCCACAACAATGAAAAGATCGGAGGCATCGAGTTCGGATGGCATCCGTATGAGGGTAAGAATCAATATATTCAGCAACGAATGGGAGCAATATTTGCCGAGCTGATGAAAAAAGTTTTACCTTTGGAGTAATAATGCTTTACTATAAAGGACATATAACGGAGTCGACCATAGTCGGTATCTGGAAAATAGAAGAATCCAGAAACGGCTTGTTAGCTCTTTTGTCTCATCGCGAATGGGTGCAGAACATCTATACCGTCAGATCCGAATCGCGTGTTCTCGAAATCCTGTCTGCCCGCATACTGATAAAGGAACTGCTGGGCGAAGAAAAGGAAGTGCAATACAATAAGTCCGGTAAACCTTTCCTTGTCGACAGATCATACCATATCAGCGTATCACATACCAAAGGCTATGTAGCGGTAGCTATAAATAAGGTAAAGCATATCGGGCTCGACATAGAGCAGATATCAGAAAAAATAAGGCGTGTGCAGAGCCGCCTGATAGCAGAAAGTGAATATATAGATAAGAATAATGAACTGGTGCATCTCCTGTTGCATTGGTCGGCAAAGGAAGCCATGTTTAAATTTATAGATACCAGCGGGGTAGACTTCCTGCATCACCTGTTTGTAGATACATTTATCCCTGACATTACCGGAACATTCACGGCAAACGAAACGCGTACCGAAATGAAGCACAGATTCCGCGCTTATTACAAAGTGGGCAAGGAGTTTGTAATGGTATGTCTGGAGGCCGAAGAATAGCCTCCAAACAGTTTATAATCTTTACTTCTTCAATAAGAAGTTGAAATCGTCCTTCGCTTTCAGTTCTTTTGGTTCTTCTCCGAACTTGAATATACGAGCCGATTTCTTACCTATCAGTTTCAGGTTTTTTCCTTCCATATTCAGCATTGTTCCTTCGCGTAATCCTACTACATACATATCGGGATTTTCGGTGATAAATTCCCTGATACGATCTTCGCGTGTTTCTCCTCCATGCCCTTTCGGGTGTGCATCCAGATAATGCGGATTGATCTGGAAAGGTATAAGATTAGTTACATCAAATCCTTTCGGGTCGATAATCGGCATATCGTTGGTTGTACGCAGGGTAGGGCAGGCAGCATTCGATCCGGCACTCCATCCGATGTATGGCACACCTTTTTTTACTCGTTTGTTTATTAGTTTTATAATGCCGTTGTCGCGCATAGTGCGTACCAGCTTCCATGTGTTACCTCCGCCTACAACGATGGCTTCAGCTTCTTCTACTGCCTTTTTAGGATCGTCGAAGTGATGGATGCTTACTACACTGTGTCCTATCTCTTTGAAGCGGTTGTTCACTTTAGCCTCGTACTCGTCGTACGAAAACGTCACAGCAGCATAGGGGATAAACAGGGCTTTAACGGGCTTGTCGCCTAAAAACTCTTTGATGTTATACTTCGGGTAGTCCAGGTAGGCCTCTCCGGGATTGGTTGAATTGCTAATAAGTAATAATCTCATAGTTCGTTTATTTGAGTATATTTACAAATATAGGGATAATTACCGGTTCAATTCTTTATCATACCGGATAGGATATTTCTTTTTTGGATTATGTCCCATAAAATGTCCTTTAATTATATTCCCGTCCTCATTTATTTCATATAGTTTTTCTTTCTTGAAGTACAATTTAGAAGGTAAATTATAGTCACTTTCATCAGGTATAATTATAGGTTCTTCTGTATATACAATTCTTTTTTTGTCGGACGAAACGGATAAATTAAGATAGCTTCTACCGTTTAGAGTTTTAGGACGGTTTTCTTTTGGGATAAATTTGAAATAAAGAGTATCATTACTAATAGTCCATATTCCATTTGCATAATTGCCTATTACTGAAAAGTGCCACTTGAAATTGAAGGTTGAATCAGCATTGAGAGAGATGCTGGAGCCTGAATAATTCCGATATTTGCCTATCACATTACTATTCTGACAATATATGCTCATAGCTATAAACAAATAGAACAACCCTATTATAACAGACTTCATAATATATAGATTATGAGATAAATATAGCAAAATTAAATCATAAAAGGTAACAAAGGTAACACATCTGCACTGTTTTCTTAATTTGTTACTTTATATTCTTTACACTGTTCCTTCTGCAAGCATATCCTGTTTCCTGCCTTTTCTCAATGTATAGATAAAATAAATGAAAAGAGATAAAGAGAATAATCCGATCACCCAATAGTTTTCTTCTCCCGGAGGGAATAACCCATCCATAGCTTCGTGTTTTTCTTTATCCCAATTATGCCTAAAATCGTAATAATACAGGTACATATATATGGTATATCCGATTACTCCGGCTTGGGTGAGGATTGCCAGATATTTCGACCATTTCTTTTTGAGAAAGCGGTCACATACTATCAGAATAATATAGATAGTGAAAAGTATAATGGTGAATATTCCGGTGATAATAAAAGGCATTCCCATTGCTTGTCCTCTATTAGGTTCAAGCAAAGAAATTTGAATTATAATACTGGCGATTAATCCAGCAATGAATAATGAAGATAAGAATATGTTCTTCATTTACTTCTTCGAGTTTTCGTAGTCGGTGATAAATCCTCTGCACATCCAGTTGGCGAGAGCCTGTCTGTTGTTCGGATCGAGGAATCTGCGCTGATCGAAGCTGTTCTGTATATTTCCCAGTTCGGCGTATATGCCTACCGGAGTAGTATTGTCCAGTACATACAGGCTGCGTGTGCTTACCGTTCCTGTAAATCCGCGTCCGGGCTGATGTTTGTCGTAGTGGCTCGAAAAAGTATTGCGCATGGTATTTGCAAGCTTTTTGCCGTTATTGCTATTCTTTGAGTGGTAGAAGAATACATCTAATTGCTGCTTCTTGCTGCGACTATCTACATGTACGAATACTGCCCTTTTATATTTATCTTTCGACTTGGCAGCCAGACTATTTATCTTATCGCTGCGCTGTTTCAGCCTTTTCAGTTGGTTCAGTGGTATTGCTTTTCCCATACAGGTTTCCCTGTTACTGTTAGCCAGATACCTGTCGTCACGGATTCCGTCTTTGGCATCCTGTATGATCATATATACGGTTGCACCTTCTTCGAGCAGATTGCGGGCGAGGCGGAGAGTTATATCATAGGCATATTCATCTTCGTGAAGTTCATAGCCGTCTACCTTGCCTATTGCACCCGGATCGGGGCCACCGTGTCCGCTGGAAAGAAAGAATGTAGCACCTTTAAGCTTACTGGATTTGACAGTATAGTCCTGATATTTTGCTCCGAACAGTTTATTCTGTCGCTTTGTCCCTTTTTGTGCACTTGCGGTATTGGCGGCATTGCTTGCGGGGGTAGAAGTCGTAGTGGTTTCCTTTTTTTCCGATACGGGAGGCAGCACATAGGTAACACCTTTCAACAGGCTGTTGTTTCGTCCGAATTTGCCTTTATTGAGTTCTATAAATTGTTTGCGGTGACCGGCTTCCGTGCGTTTATGCCGTATCAGGAAGTTATCGATCCCCTCGCCGTTTCGGGGCGTTCCTTTGTCGGTTTGCGCAAAAACACTTGTACATACAATAAATAAAAAGAAAGTAATAATATATAATATACGCTTCATAGGCTCTTTTATCAACTATCCGTTAAAACAGATAGTCGGGCTATTATGTTTGCGGTTCTTTGCAAAAATAGTCACAATCATATAAAAAACAAAACCGATGCCCTGTCGGACACCGGTTTTATATGTTAATAAGCTATTATTCTTATTTTTTGCGCTGAACGCGTTTCCATCCGTAAACAGCTTTTGCACCCAGTTCTTCTTCGATGCGAAGAAGCTGGTTGTATTTTGCCATACGGTCTGTGCGGCTAAGCGAACCTGTTTTGATTTGTCCTGAGTTGGTAGCAACTGCGATGTCAGCGATTGTAGCATCTTCAGTTTCACCCGAACGGTGAGAAGTTACGCTGGTGTAACCTGCACGGTGAGCCATTTCGATAGCGTCCAATGTTTCAGAAAGTGTACCGATTTGGTTTACTTTGATCAGGATAGAGTTAGCGCATCCGCCTTCGATACCTTTTTGAAGGAAGTCAACATTAGTAACGAACAAGTCGTCGCCTACAAGCTGAACTTTGTCACCGATAGCGTCGGTAAGTTTTTTCCATCCGTCCCAGTCGTTTTCGTCCATACCGTCTTCGATAGAGTCGATAGGATATTTTTCAGTAAGTTCTTTCAGGAATTTAACCTGATCGGCAGCTTTGCGTTTAGCAGCTTTCTTACCTTCAAATTTAGTATAGTCGTAAACTTTAGCAGTCTTGTCGTAGAACTCAGAAGCAGCACAGTCAAGAGCGATAGTCACTTCTTTTCCTGCTTTGTAACCAGCATCTTTGATAGCTTTCAGGATAGACTCAAGAGCATCTTCTGTTCCGTTAAGAGCAGGAGCAAAACCTCCTTCGTCACCTACAGCAGTGCTAAGACCACGATCGTGAAGAACTTTTTTCAGTGCGTGGAAAATTTCAGCACCCATTCTCAATGCTTCTTTGAAAGATTTAGCACCTACAGGGCGGATCATAAATTCCTGGAATGCGATAGGAGCATCAGAGTGAGAACCGCCATTGATGATGTTCATCATCGGCACAGGCAGTGTATATGTGTTAGTACCACCAATGTAGCGATACAATGGAAGTTCAAGGTAGTTTGCAGCAGCTTTAGCAACAGCAAGAGAAACTCCTAATATAGCGTTAGCACCAAGTTTCGATTTTGTTTTTGTACCGTCAAGTTTGATCATTTGGTGGTCGATACCTCTTTGGTCAAGAGAAGACTCACCCAACAGTGCAGGAGCGATAACTTTGTTTACGTTATCTACGGCTTTAGTTACACCTTTACCAAGATATCTTTTTTTGTCCCCGTCACGAAGTTCAAGAGCTTCGTTTTCACCTGTCGATGCACCTGATGGAACAGCAGCGCGACCCATAATGCCGCATTCTAGTGTTACATCAACTTCGATTGTAGGATTTCCTCTTGAATCCAAGATCTCACGTGCGAAAATTTTCTCGATTCTCATTGTTTTTATCAATTTAGAAATGAATAATGTATATTGTTTTCTCGTTTGTTAAATTTGACGAACAAAATTACTTCTTTTTCTTGTATTTAGCCAATTATATAGGTGGAAATTATCGGTTTTTTGTATTTCTAACAAATCCGGAAAACGTAATAGGACTTTTGGCTTTGCTATTTAGATAAATATTTGAAAAGTGAAAATGAAGAATGAAAAAGTTTATCTATATGTCAGGAACAATTATAAATTATGAGTTATGAATTATGAATTCGCAGAATCAACGGAGTCAATGTAGGGGCGTACCCTTGTGGTCGTCCGATTTGGGAAAAGCGATCTTTGAAATCAGTTAATAGGTAATATAGAAAGTAACAAAGAATCAAAACAGTATAAATCCATTACATTCGTTACATTTTAGTTAAAATTGCAAATATGTAGGGGCAGTGGCTTGCCCCTGCCCGTTTATCGCATAGGCGGGCACCCACAAGGGATGCCCCTACCAGGATAGAAAGTAATAAGAATTGAAAACAATGCAAATCCGTTACTTTCGTTACTTTTTAGTTAAAATTATTCTTCTCTAATATTTGTCTTGTTTTATGATCACTTTCTGTTTTTTTACTTCCTTTATAATAAAAGCGTATCCGGATTTCGATTATGTTTTATAACTTGCATCTGTTTTTGTCCCAGTGATAAAATTATGTCCTAAAATCATAAAAGATCAACTATGTTACCCGCCGGCTATCAGCAACTAAAAGATGAATTGTCGAAAACAATTCCTGTTAAACGTATAATCACAAATCCGCTGCAACTGCTTGCTTACGGAACCGATGCCAGTTTTTACCGCCTGATACCTAAAATAGTAGTACAGGTGCACAGCGAAGAAGAAGCTGTGGAGGTAATAAAGCAAACAGCCCGGCTGAATATTCCTGTTACATACCGTGCTGCGGGAACAAGTCTCTCTGGACAGGCTATTAGCGATTCCGTACTGATGGTGGCTACGCACGAATGGCGTAAGTATACTATTCTGGATGATAAGGCACTGGCTATAAAACTGCAACCGGGTATTACGGGCGCACGGGCAAATGTATATCTGAAACCGTTCGGGCGGAAGATAGGCCCCGATCCGGCATCTATCAATGCTGCAATGATCGGCGGTATTGCTTCTAATAATGCCAGTGGTATGTGTTGCGGTACCGATCAGAATTCGTACAAAACGATTGCTGATATTCGTATTGTTCTCTACGATGGTACAATACTGGATACGGCAGATGAAAGTAGTAAAAAAGCTTTCAGGGCAAAGCATCCTGAAATCATAAAAGAGATAGAGCAACTGCGGGACGAGATAAAGGGAGATAATGTATTGCACGAGCGCATAAAACGCAAGTTCAAAATCAAAAATACGACCGGATATAGTATAAACGCATTGGTAGACTATGAAGATCCGATTGACATTATCAAGCACCTGATGATCGGTTCGGAAGGTACATTGGCATTTATCTCTGATATTACATACAATACGGTGATAGACGAGAAGTACAAAGCCTGTACGCTGATGATATATGAAACCATCGAAACGGCTTGTGATGTGGTTCCTCTCCTCAAGCAAACCCCAGTTTCGGCAGTAGAACTTCTCGACAGGGATTCTATCCGGTCTATTGAGGACGATCCCGAAGCCCCTGCTTATTTCCGTACTCTGCCCGAAACGGCTTGTTTGCTGCTTGTGGAAATACAAGGAGATAATGCGGAGATAATGGAACAAAAGGAGAAGGTAATAAGGGAAGCCATTGCATCTATACCAACTCTACAGCCATATAAATTCACCTCCGATCCGAAGGAATACAATTTCAACTGGAAAGCGCGTAAAGGTTTGCTGTCTTCTATAGGCGGTCTGCGCAAGACAGGCACTACCTGCCTCATAGAAGATGTGGCATTTCCGGTAGCCCGTCTGGGTGAGGCCTGTGTGGCTCTTAAAGACTTATTTAAGCAGTCGGGTTATACCGATGCTGTATTATACGGTCACGCTCTCGATGGTAATTTCCATATCGTGTTCTCTCAGGATTTCAATACGCCGAGCGAAGTACAGCGTTATGCCGATATGATGGACGAACTGGCCGATATTGTAGTCAATAAGTTTGACGGATCGCTGAAGGCTGAGCATGGTACAGGCCGTAATATGGCTCCATTTGTAGAAAAGGAGTGGGGAGAAGCTGCATATAAGATCATGTTGCGGATAAAGAAGGCATTTGACCCGAACCACCTGATAAATCCGGGTGTAGTGATAAACGAAAATCCGAAAATACACCTCGAAAATCTGAAACCGCTTCCTGCTGTAAACGAGATTGTAGATAAATGTATGGAATGCGGATTCTGTGAGCCGAATTGTGTATCAGAAGGGCTTACTTTGTCGCCACGACAGCGCATAGTCATCGCGCGGGAAATATCACGGCTGACAGCAATGGGCGAGGATACGGCAAGGCTGAAACAGATGCTTCATGATGCTAAATATTATTCGGACGAAACCTGTGCGACTGACGGGCTCTGCGGGCTTGTGTGTCCGGTGAAAATAGATACAGGCAAGTTTATCAAAGACCTGCGCCATACCGAATCTTCACCTACTGCGCATAAGATTGCCGGATATATCGGCAGCCACATGGCGGGTACGACTTCTGCTGCGCGTGGCGGACTCAATGTTGTGAATGTTTTTCATACACTGCTGGGTAGTTCCCTGATGGGAGGTATTGCTTCAGCTATGCGTACAGCATCATTCAAAACCATTCCGAAATGGAATAGGGATATGCCGAAAGGTGGGCGTAAGATAAAAGATACAATCGTAAATGAAGGCCAACCCGATAAAGTGGTTTATTTCCCCTCCTGTATCAACCGTTCGATGGGTAAATCGAAAGGATATGAGAAAGGCGATGTAGAGCTGACCCGTAAGACAAAAGAGCTGTTGGAACGTGCAGGCTTCACAATCATTTATCCCGAAGGCATTAACAGCCTTTGCTGTGGTATGGCGTTCAGCAGTAAAGGTCTGAAAGAGGAAGGTGCGCGCAAATCACAGGAATTGGAAGAAGCGCTTTTGAAAGCCTCCGGGAATGGTAAGTATCCTGTATTGTTCGATATGAGCCCTTGTTTCTATACTTTCCATGAGGCTTATACGAATAAGAACCTGAAGATATACGACCCTGTGGAGTTTATGCTCGACTTTGTGATGCCTAAACTGGAGGTAAAGCATCCCCGCGAAGTGGTTACCGTATTTCCGGTTTGTTCGGTTAAAAAAATAGGTATGGAGCAGAAGTTGCTCGAACTGGCGAAGCTATGTTCTAAAGAAGTTGCCTTTGTAGAGTCTAACTGCTGCGGATTTGCAGGTGACAGGGGTTTTACTTATCCCGAACTGAATAAACACGGATTGAGACATCTCAATGAACAGGTTCCTGCCGACTGCAAGGACGGATATTCTACCAGCCGTACCTGCGAAATAGGAATGAGTGAGTACAGCGATATCAACTTCAAGTCGATATTCTATCTGATAGATGAGGTGACTAAATAACCGGTTAATAATAGGCTAAAGAATAAAGTGAACAGGGTTATCCTCACGGACAGCCCTGTTTCGAGTTGTTTAACCTTAATATTTAGCTAATCACTTTTGAGTAATCAAATTCGTTCTTATATTGCTGTCAATTTCCATTCTTTTTACGGTGAGTAATTCATTGTCGCTGCCGTATACGTTGACTTGACAATCAGACTTGGTAGACCAGTCCTCAGTATTATTATCCCATTTGGTGTATGCGGCATAAGATACTTGTCCTCCTTCTCCATAATTGTATTCGGTTTTGCCGACATTTACCCAGCCTGCTCCATCAACCCATTTACTTACAGTTTTTTCGAGGATGCGGCCATCTGCATCATATGCATAGTTTTCCTTGTTTTCAGGTTTCAGGGATTTTTTGTCTACGCTGATATATTCTTTATTTACTCCCAATGCTGTTTGCTCTTCATTGCTGTATGTCTTTACATTTCTTGCGTTTAAGTCTGCTGTGAATGTTAACACTGCGAATACTGATGTTAAAATAATTGCTTTCATAATTGTATGTTTTTAAGTTGTTATTTATATTTTAAGTCTTATTGTTTTGGTGTATTAGATAACTAGTACACTGCAAATGTAAAGCAAAGTTTTTAATTACAAAACTTTTTTCAAACTTTTTTTCAATTTTTTTTGAAATAAATTTTATCTACCTGATTATAAATAAAGTACAAATGGATATTTTTTACTTCTATATCGGAGAATAACAATCAGTTTTTAATTATTCGATTGTTTAAAGGTTGAAATAACTGTACTAGCAACCTGAGCAAGTCGGGTAAAACTATACAAAGACTGAATGCTATTTCACCAATTAGTACACTCAGTTTACCCACTCTTCCCCGAAAATCATATTCTTTATTTATAGATTTACTTCATAAATAATTAAAACTTAACCTTATGAAAAAGCTACTCATAACATTACTGTTACCGTTCGTTTTGTTGTTGTCCTGTATAGGACAGCCAAAAGAAACATTTCCTGTTGCGGAGGTTTGTCCCAAGTTAGAAAATTCCCAAAATCCT
Source organism: Dysgonomonas hofstadii (assembly GCA_040395895.1). Lineage (GTDB taxonomy): Bacteria > Bacteroidota > Bacteroidia > Bacteroidales > Dysgonomonadaceae > Dysgonomonas > Dysgonomonas hofstadii_A. The sequence goes on along the minus strand of JBEBPN010000001.1, from coordinate 308,518 downwards.
AAAATTGTCGTTTTTATGCCCTCAGTATCGGATTCTACTGAATATGCTTCTATGATAGTACAGGCTTTCAAAAATTACTTTGTAGATAAGCTTGCGTTTAATCCGGCAGACAGGCCGAATGCAGATATTGATATTGTCCTTGTTACCGGTAAGCAACGTCCGTCGATAGTGAAGCCAAAAGATTACAAGCCTCTTCTTTATTTCGGTATGGATAATAGAGAAGCAATATTGAATAACCTCTTCAATACTAATGGGATGTATAACTGTAAGGTGGAAGATTCTGTCTTCTCGCAACTAAGTATTCCTTTGATTGAAGACTATAATGCAAGTTCTACGCTCTTTCTGCTCGATAGAGACAATAGTATTCTGTGGCGCGACAATGATTACAGAGGTCAGGGAGAGCATCTGAAACCTCTGGAATATAAGGTGAAAAATTTGCTGGGTATAGCTACTCCTGTACCTCAGACAAATGAGGAGATAAAAGTAGGAGATACAGTTCCGGAAGAAATCAGGATCGAAGGTAAAGAGATATCTGAATATAAGGGTGAGATTCTCGTGCTTACTTTCTATCCGGCAGCATATAGCGGAGTTTTCGATATTGAAAGTATGGTCAGGAGAATTTCAGATCAACGACTGGCAATGATGTCTTGCGCGGTACAGATTTCGTCCCTCGACAAAATGTCTATATTGGCAAACTCAGGAGTGCACTATTTTGCAATATCTGAGTCTACTGCCGAAATATTAAATAATTGGAAATCAGCATTGGGAACTCATCATATTCAATATCTGAACGATGCGGATTACTCTTTGGCAGGAGCATTCGGAGCATATAGTCCGGAAGGATATTGCAGCAGGGTGACTGTTATTGTCGGTAAGGATGGGAAGATTGCCTATATAGATAGAGATTATGCATTGGATAAAGAGCCGGAAATACAGGCTGTTGTGCAGAATTTAATATCCCATTCCAAATAATTGGAGGATTCGATCTTTTCGTTATATTTGCTACTGAATTACAAAACTTTAGGTTATGAGAAACTATACACAGATCGGGATATTATTAAGTTTATTTTTGGTGATTTCTTTGCATGTAGATGCACAGTCTCATGCTATGCAAGCACAACGGGTTGCCATGCAGGCGCATAATAATTTTATTCATCAAAGCAGGATGTTTCAGAATATGGTGCTTATGAATAATATGAACAGAGGAACAGGTAAACAGAAATTTGCAGAAAAATATAAGTTTAGTATCATAGACCTTGACGGAGATACAATTCAGGCAAAGAAGAAAGTTAAAATCAATTTTAATGAACCGATAAAGAATCTGAAGATCAAGACTAAATCGGGGGAAGAAACATTCAATCCAAAAGAAACGAAAGAAGTTTTTATTAAAAAGGGAAAACAACAGATAAGTGGAATCCCGTATGATAATTATTGGGCATTCAATACTTATTCTGTAAATAATCTGAAACTTTATTCGCCATTCCCGGAGGTCGGCATGGGCTATGTTACATTATATCAGCTCGGCAATGATTCTATTAAACCGATAACTTCTGATGTTGTCGCCGAGCTTGTAAAAGGAAATGAAAAAGCAGAGAAAGCGTTGAGTAAGAATCAGATGGGTAAGGCACTTGATGTATACATCAAAGCCGAAAAGAAGAAAGAAAAGGCAGCTGCAAAAAAGAATGAATATTAGAAAATGAAATATTATATACTTGCCATTCCCTTTCTGTTTCTTTTTACTTTCTGTTCATTTGGCGGTTCCGGGAAAAATTACTTCTTCACTAAAATATTCGATTATGCTGATATTGCCATTGATCAGCATGTGACAACTATTTATCTGGTGGATGGGCAAACCGGATTTTTACTGGCTACCGACGATAATAAAATTATGTTGGCTGGAGGTAAACCCAGTACCCAATCAGCTATTTTTCTCCGAAGTGCTGATGGTGGTAAAAGCTTTGAAAAGAGGTTGTTTGGAAATGGTACCTTAGAGAATATATCATGTTCGGCAGACGGTAAAACGTATTATTTGCTATGTGGGCAATTCAGAAACGAGGACGATAGACTGCCTTCCGATTATCAGATACTGAGGTCGCAAGATATAGGTACTACTTGGAGCGAGGTGTACCTATTCAGAGACAGTAACTTGTCTAATGTTTGGTTTCTTAATGATAGTATTGGTTTCACAGCTGATATAATAAAGCCAACAAACGAAGATTTGACAGTTCTGGAAGTTTTGTATAAAACCACAGATGGCGGCAAAACATGGAGTAAAGTTGATGTTGATATGGATGATTTGACTGTATGCACTATAACGTCTGACAGAAAACTTTTAGGTAGGTATCTGGAAGATGGGAAAATGGCATATTGGCAAATGGATATAGACGAACTGATTCCTTTGAAGATAGAGGTGAAAGCTCCTGAATCCGGACTGGATATATATGGGGATATAGTTACCGACCCGCTAACGGGACTCCATTATATAAGTCTGGCAAATCTGGATAAAAAGGTGGATTATATTTATTGTCTTGAAACGCAGGAATCGATCAAAACCCCTTCTCCAAATTATGGATTTAATGTATATGGAGATTTTATAGGAATATATAGTAGCTCATCGTTGAACCAATATAACTCCAAGTATCGATATAGTCGCGACAAAGGAAAAACATGGCATACGGAAACATTGCCCGGTATGTTTCATTCTACATCTCACTGTCTTTATGGAGAAGGTTATCTGTGGACAACATGCTCCGATGGGGGTGATCTGCGAAATCCTTTAATGGTGCGTGTGCCGCCTTTAGTAAAATAGGCTTAGAAATAATAAAGTTTTTTATCGTTCTGATACTCTGCTGACATGCAACAAAACTGTTGAGAAGAAAAAACATTGGCTTTTATATCTTTTTTGCTCTAATCTTTACTGTTAGTTCGTCAAAAATGATTACATTTGCACGCAATAAATTTCAAAAGCTCTTTAATATATGTCTTTTATTGCAGATAAAGTAGTCATGGATGGATTGACATTCGACGATGTATTGTTGATCCCCGCTTATTCAGAAGTTCTCCCACGCGAAGTCGATCTCTCGACAAATTTCTCACGCAACATTAAGTTAAATATTCCCATTGTTTCTGCCGCTATGGATACCGTCACAGAGGCTAAACTGGCTATTGCCATTGCACGCGAAGGTGGTATCGGTGTTATCCATAAAAACATGTCGATAGAGGCACAGGCACAGCAGGTAAGGTCAGTAAAACGTGCCGAGAACGGCATGATTTCCAACCCTGTCAGCATCCTGCGTAACAAGACTGTAGGTCAGGCTCTGGCTATGATGGCCGAATATAAGATCGGAGGCATCCCTGTGGTAGATTCCGAAAACTATCTGGTAGGTATCGTAACCAATCGTGACCTGCGTTTCCGTCGCGATATGAACCAGCTGATAGATGATGTAATGACCAAAGAAAACATTATCACCACCCGTCAGTCTACCGACCTCGAAGCAGCAGCAGATATACTGCAACAGCACAAGATAGAAAAGCTGCCTGTAGTAGATTCCGACAACAAGCTGATCGGTCTTATTACATATAAAGATATAACAAAGGCAAAAGACAAACCATTCGCTTGTAAGGACGAAAACGGACGCCTGCGTGTGGCTGCCGGAGTTGGCGTTACATCCGATACACTTGAGCGTGTAGATGCACTGGTTAAAGCCGGAGTAGATGCTATTGTTATCGATACTGCACACGGACATTCGAGAGGTGTGGTAGAAATGCTGAAAAAAGTAAAGACAGCCTATCCCAATATAGATGTGGTAGTGGGTAACATTGCTACCGGAGAAGCAGCCAAATATCTAGCCGATGCAGGAGCCGATGCTGTAAAAGTAGGTATCGGGCCGGGTTCTATCTGTACTACCCGTGTGGTTGCCGGTATCGGTGTACCCCAACTATCTGCTATCTATGATGTAGCCAAAGCCTTGAGGGGAACAGGTGTTCCGATGATTGCCGACGGAGGGTTGCGTTACTCGGGCGATATAGTGAAAGCATTGGCTGCCGGAGGAAACTCAGTAATGATGGGTTCGTTGCTTGCCGGAGTAGAAGAGTCTCCGGGCGAAACCATTATATTCAACGGACGTAAATTCAAATCATATCGCGGAATGGGCTCGTTGGAAGCGATGGAAAAAGGATCGAAAGACCGCTACTTCCAGGATATGGAAGCCGATATAAAGAAACTGGTTCCCGAAGGTATTGCTGCCCGTGTTCCGTTCAAAGGATCATTGTTTGAGGTTGTATATCAGATGACCGGAGGTCTGCGTGCCGGAATGGGTTACTGTGGTGCTCAGAATATAGATGCGCTGCACAATGCTAAATTTACCCGCATCACCAATGCTGGTGTAGCCGAAAGCCATCCGCACGATGTGGCTATTACCAGCGAAGCGCCTAATTACAGTCGCGGAGAATAATATGATATAATAATATAATTAGGAAGTCCTGCATACCGAAAAGTGTGCAGGATTTTTGTATTTGGTAAAATAAGTAGCTGTTTTATACCCTGTTTTTACAGACAAGCCTGTATTTTAGAATATTTTAAAACATTATAAGCCTATATTTCTTGTATCTTTGCCTCTGCTTTATTTTTTAACTGTTTAGTAACTATGTACAAAAAACTGTTTTTGTTTCTTTTCACACTTACTTTCTCCACTATAGCCTTCGCGCAGCAGGCAGATCCCGTTCTGTTTACAATAAACGGAAAGCCTGTCTACCGCTCCGAAGTGCAGCGGGCATACGATAAAGGCAACGAGTATGCCGAAACTAAAGAAACGATTGAGAACTTTGTTCTGTCTTATGCCGATTTCAGGCGTAATGTGGAGGAAGCTAAAGCGCAACGTCTCGATACAGTCCGTACTTATGTTAATTCATACAGGGCATACAAAGACCAGATGTCAGCTCCTTATCTAAAAGATACAATTTCCGAGCCTCGTTTTATTAAGAAGATATATGACCGCATGCTCGAAAATGTGGAGATCAATCACATCATGTTTCCGTTTTCTTCAGATGTAGTTTTCCCTGCTGATACGCTCGATGTATATCAGAAGGCTGTGGCTGTAAGAGGAAAGATATTGAAAGATGGATTTAAGGGAGAAGAATTCCAGCAGGAAATGACTTCGTCTATGCTCACAAAGCTGGAAGATCGCAAAGGCTACATAGGCTGGACAGCCCCATTCATGTTTCCATATAAGGTAGAAGATGCCATCTACTCACTTCCTATTGGAGAAATAAGCCAGCCTATCCGCTCGGCAAAAGGGTATCATATTATACAGGTATTGGGTAAACGACCTGCCGTAGGGTCTGTAGAGATAGAACAGGTTATATTTGGCTTTCCTAAAATACCTCCTACGCAGCATCAGATCGATAGTGTAAGTAAAGTGGCAAACAGAGAATATAAGAATATACGTTCTACAGCTGACTTTCAATCGTTGTGTGATGAATTCTCGGCTGTACACGAAACCGGAGATAACGGATGTTACTTCGGAGTGATAGGCCTTGAAAACAATTTGCCGCCCGCATTTACTATGGCTGCATTTAATATTGAAAATCCCGGCGATGTAAGTCCTCCCGTAATGACGAACTATGGTTTTCATATACAGAGGCTGCTTCGCAAAATACCTGTTCCTGAGTTTAGTGCGATAAGCGCCCAGTTGAGAGAGAAAATTATCAAAAGTGATAAGGTACAGGAATATAGCAACGACAGCCGCCGGCAACTGATGAGTGATTTTAATGTCAAGATAGATGAGAATGTATATGCCAAGCTGAATAATATTGCTGTCACGGTTTCTCCTCGCGACTCCGCATTCCTGGAAAAGATACAAAACGGAGACGATGTGATCTTTAGTATAGACGGTAAAAGAAACTATCAGGTAAAAGAGTTCGCAAAATATCTGGGCAACAGGCAAAGGCAATTACAAAGAGATCCGAGCGAGATACAGATGTTCCAGGTATTCGATGCATCGCCTTATAGCTTGTCTACCGATTTGCTAAGGGACTATTTCGATAGCTTTGTCTCCATGTTGGCTTCCGATTATTCCGAATATACATTAGAGCAAAGAAATCCCGAATTCGGACAGTTGATGGGTGAGTTTTCCGATGGTTTGCTTCTTTTCGACGTGATGGATAAAAATGTATGGAAAAAATCGAAAACAGACGAAGCGGGATTGACACAATACTTTGAAAAGAATAAATCGAAATATTCGTTAGATGGTAAAAAGTATAAGGGGATGATCGTGTACGCTAAGAATGAGGAGTATATGAAACAGGCCCAGTCTGTTGCAAAAAAGCAGCCATCAGTCAAAGGGTTTATCGAGACAATGCGGTCGACACTGAATAAGGATTCTGTTGTGGTAAGAATAGAACCCGGACTATGGGTAAAAGGGAACAATGCCTATGTAGATAATAAGATATTTGGAGGAGTAGAACCCGCTCCGTTCAGTGGATACCCGTATTTCTTTGTCACAGGTAAATTTATTACTAAACCTGAAGATTTTACCGATGTAAGAACTGCGGTAGAAAACGATTATCAGGCAGAGTTGGAAAAAGAGTGGGCTATGTATCTGAAAAATAAGTATAAAGTAGAGATAGATGAATCTGTTTTAAACACGATGAAATGAAAAAGCTACTGATTGTTCTGTTATTATTTCCTATCCTTCTTGTCTCATACTCATGCAAGAATGGGACAGATGCGGCTGCCGATGCAGACAGAATACCTGTTGTTTCGGTAGAAGGCGATATATTATATAAAGCAGATCTGGATGAAGCTTTGCCATCCGGATTGTCGGGAGAAGATAGTATTGCAGCAGCGAAATCGTATATAGAAATGTGGATCAACGATAAGCTGATGTACAATAAAGCAAAGCAAAACATTGTAAACAAAAGCTCTATAGATGCCCTTGTAGAAGATTACAGAAAGTCTTTGATCGTAAATTCCTATCAGGAGCAGCTGTTGAAAGAGCATTATCAATCCGTATCGGATAGTGAATTGAAAAATTATTATGAGCTGCATAAGGATAAATTCAAGCTCGAAGAAAATATCATAAAAGGTCTGTATCTTAAAATTCCACTGAGTTCACCTGAATTGAACAACTTTCTGAAATGGTATAAACAAGGTACTGATGCTGCCGTTGAAAATATAGAAAAGAATACGTTGCAGAATGCCGTTAATTATGAATACTTTTACGACAGGTGGGTCGGCTTCGACGATGTGATGGAGAACATCCCTTCTATAATAGAAGATAAGGGTAGGTTTTTGCAGACAAATAAAAATGTAGAGGTACGCGATTCCTCATTTGTGTATCTGCTTAATATAAAGGAATATAAACCTGTCGGCAGTGAAGTGCCTTACGAATATATCAAAGGTACGCTTAAGGAAGTATATGTAGAGCAGCGCAAGGCCGATTATTTGAAACAGGTACGCAAGGATCTGTATGATAAGGGGATTTCAGACGAGGAAATTAAGTTCTATGATAAATAGAATATAACTTCTTTTTTTACGTTAAGAGAAAAAAGTGATACATAATCATTATATTTACGCGATTTTTAATTTGGAAATACAATATGGTAAAAAGAGTCGGAAAATTTATTTTGTTAGCAATTTTGTTGAGTTCAGGTCTTTTGTGTAAGGCGCAGGATAATGTCATCGACCAGATAATATGGGTAGTAGGAGATGAGGCTATCCTGAAATCGGATGTTGAGAAGGCACGTATGATGATACTTGCAAGAGGTCAGCGTGTAGAAGGCGACCCTTACTGTTTCATTCCCGAGCAGCTTGCCGTACAGAAACTCTTACTCGATCAGGCAAAAATAGATAGTATCGAGGTTTCGGCAGCTGATATTTCCAGAGGGGTGACCCGTCAGGAAAACTTTGCCATAGCTAATTACGGATCGAAAGAAAAAGTAGAGGAATACCTGCAGGCACCTATGAGTCAGCTTCGCGAAGAATGGCGCGAGGATATAAAAAATGACTATCTGGCTTCGCGTGTAAGAGAAAAACTGGCAGGGGAGAAAACAAATCTGACTCCTTCCGAAGTGAGAAAATACTATGCTCAGTTGCCAAAAGATAGTTTGCCATACATACAAACCACTGTAGAAGTACAGATAATAACGAATGATCCGGTGGTGCCGTTGAGCGAAATAGATAAAGTAAAGGAACGTCTGAGAGAACTTACCAATAGGGTTAATGCTGGTGAAAGTTTCTCTACACTGGCGATTATGTATTCCGAAGACGGCTCGGCTGCCAATGGTGGTGAACTGGGTTTCAGCGGACGTGCCCAATGGGTTCCCGAATTTGCAAATATGGCATTCTCACTGAACGACCCGAATAAAGTATCCAATATAGTGGAAACGGAGTACGGATTTCACATAATGCAACTCATAGAGCGTAGGGGCGACCTTATCAATGTGCGCCATATATTAATGAAGCCGAAAGTCCCTGCTACGGAAATGGATAAAGCCATGAACAGAATGGACTCTGTAGCGCAGGATATAAGAGCTAACAAGTTTACATTCGAGGATGCTACCGTATTATCATTCGATAAAGATACCCGTAAGAATAACGGACTGATGGTAAACCGTAAGGAGAGCAGCAACTATGGAACACCGCGCTTTACGATGGAAGAACTTCCTGCCGAAGTGGCTAAAGTCGTAGATGGTATGAAGGTAGGAGAAATCTCCGCTCCGTTCAAAATGAAGCAGGAGAGTAATGGAAAAGACGTTATTGCCATTGTGAAACTCAGAAGTAAAGTAGACGGGCACATTGCTAATGTATCGGACGACTATCAGGCTCTGAAACAAATAGTAGAAGAAAAGAAACAGGAAGAAACACTGAAAAAATGGTTGCAGAATAAGATCAAAGGAACTTATGTATACATCGATGAGAACTGGAGAAACTGTGACTTCCAATATTCAGGATGGCTTAAGTAAGAAAAACTTAAAACCGGATCAGACAACGTGTTCGAAAGAATAATAAAATATCTTATGCAAAGGCATAGAATACCTCTTGTGAGTGTTCTATGCCTCATTGCTCTGTATGCTTCGGCTCAGACTATGATTTCGCCACAATTCGATATCGACGTATATCAGAATCCACAGAAGCCTCAGGGTACACAACAAAGTCCGCAAAACCCACAAAAGCCTCAGGAGCCAAAGAAGCAACCTTACGTTTCGGATGGAGTAAAGGTGATCGAAATCATCAATGCAAACAGGGCGCTCCAACGCAAGGACTTTATACCGCAGGTGCTGAAAGACAGTGTAATCTTTCTTCACGATGGGGCTTACCTCTATTGTGACAGTGCATATTGGAGCGAGAAAGAAAACACCTTCGAAGCATTCGGCAGGGTGCGTATGGAGCAGGGCGATACATTGTTCCTCAAGGGGCAATACATGCACTACGATGGTAATATGAAGCTGGTAAAAGTACGCCGCAATGTTACACTCGAACATATACCGAAGAAGAACAGCACGAATATAATCACACTGTTTACCGATAGCCTCAATTACGACCGTATGATGAATCTCGGCTACTACTTCGATGGTGGTATGCTGGTAGATTCGCTTAACGAACTGACTTCTTTCTGGGGGCAGTACGAGCCCAATCTGAATATGGCTACCTTCCGCGACAGTGTGATACTTACCAATCCTAACTTTACGCTTTATTCCGACAGGCTGAAGTATAATACAAACGAGAAGCTTGCCCTTATTTCCACGCCTACCAAGATAGTATCTGATAGCGGAATTATATATACGAGCAATGGCTGGTACAATACCGATACGGAAGAGTCATTGTTGCTTGACCAGTCTACCGTAGTCAACAAAGAAGGAAACCGTTACCTGCGGGGCGATTCCATTTTCTACTATAAAGCTCAGGGCTATGGAGAAGTATTCGGTAATATGCTTTTGCATGATACTACAAAGCATGTAATACTCAGAGGCCATTACGGTTACTACGATGAGATAAACGATTATGCGCTGGCTACCGATTCGGCATTTGCCATTGAGTATTCGCAGGGAGACAGTCTCTATATCCATGCCGATACATTGAAGCTGATCACCATAATAGACAGTACGAACCTAAAGATGAACAATCTGCCACAGATGACAGATACACTCGCCTTGCGAGAAGAAGGTGATACGCTTAGCTCAGTATTACCGCCTGTGATAACAGATTCTTTGGTTATAACCATGCCTGATATAGGGGTACCGATAGGAATGCGTACAGATTCGGTAGTACCTGATTCGATAATGCGTACAGACCGCTCTTTGCGACAAGTGCAGGATACGGTTCCCAAATCGTACAGGCGGATAAAAGCCTATTACGGAGTTCGTTTCTACCGTTCCGATATGCAGGGTGTGTGCGATTCTCTACAATTCGATTCGCGTGATTCTGTGCTTCACATGTACAAAGATCCTATTTTGTGGAATACCAACAGACAGTTGTCCGGTGATACTATCGACATCTATATGAATGATAGTACCATCGACAGGATGCACATAAAGCAATATAGTTTCTCTATTGAAGAAAAGGATTCTATACACTTCAATCAGTTGAAGAGCCGTTCGATGAAGATTTACTTTGAGAACAAGAAAGTCAACAGGGTATTGGCCGAAGGAAATGTAGAAACAGTTACTTATCCTGAAGAAAAAGACGGAACACTTTCTATGATCCTTAACTGGCTGGAGAGTAGCTATCTCGAAATATTTATGAATGACGGGGCTTTTCACAAGCTGGTGGCCTGGCCTAAACCGGTAGGTAAGACTACTCCGTTCCATCTGCTAAAAACAGAACAGCTCCGGCTGAAAGATTTCTATTGGTACGACTACCTGAGACCTTTGGATAAAGATGATATCTTCAGGAAAGCAACGAAGAAAGCCGGTGATGCAAGACCGAAGCGCTCTTCCATTTTCGACAGGATAGACGACGATTAACAACAAAACAATGAGCGACATAATACATCTCTTACCCGATTCTATCGCTAACCAGATTGCTGCCGGAGAGGTTATCCAACGCCCGGCATCTGTAGTGAAAGAATTGGTGGAAAATGCCATTGATGCAGGCGCAGACAGTATACAACTTATTATCAAAGATGCCGGACGTACACTTGTGCGGGTTATTGATAACGGGAAAGGTATGTCTGCCACTGATGCACGTATGGCATTTGAGAGACATGCCACATCGAAAATAAAAGCAGCCGACGATTTGTTCAATCTTCGTACAATGGGATTCAGGGGTGAAGCTCTGCCTTCTATTGCTGCGATTGCTCAGGTCGATCTTCGTACGCGAAGAGAAGAGGATGAACTGGGTACTTTACTGCAAATATCAGGCTCCAGAGTAGAAGCGCAGGAGTGTATCGCTTGCCCTGTAGGCAGTGATTTCTCTATCAGGAATATCTTTTTCAATGTTCCTGCCCGCCGTAAGTTCCTCAAGTCGAACGATACCGAGCGAAGGAATATACTTACCGAGCTTGAGCGTATAGTACTGGTAAACCCGTCTATCGAGTTTTCATTTGCCGACAACGATATAGAAGTGCTGAGATACCCTGTGTCTAACCTTCGCCAGCGCATAGTGAATGTTGTAGGTAAGAATTTCAATCAGCAGCTTATATCTATCGATATAGATACTTCCCTTGTCAAGATAACAGGCTATATAGGAAAGCCCGAGTCGGCTCGTAAGACACGCGCCTTACAATATTTCTTTGTGAATGGCAGATATATGCGTCATGCGTATTTCAACAGGGCTGTGACGGCTGCATTCGAGCCGTTGATACCTACAGGTGAAAACCCGAACTACTTTATATACTTCGAGGTCGATCCGTCGGCAATAGATGTAAACATTCACCCTACCAAGACCGAGATAAAGTTTGAGAACGAACAACCTATCTGGCAGATACTTTCGGCTGCGGTAAAAGAAGCATTAGGTAAGTTCAATGAGGTGCCTACTATCGACTTCGATACCGAAGGTGCAATAGATATACCGATTCACGATCCGTCTAAGAATGTAGGTCAGCCGCGCGTCAATGTAAATCCGTCTTATAATCCTTTTAAGTCGCCATCTTCGGGTAGTGGATATCAACGTCCAAGCCTCGATTGGGAGCAGTTCTATGAAGGTTTTGAAAAAGACAAGGCGAACACATCTGCAACAATAGAGCCCGACAGTACCCTTAATATTTTCAGCCAGTCGGCTGATAGCGAAGCAGAGAGAGAAAAGTCATTTGCTGCGTTGTCCGACATGGTCGTTCACTATCAGTATAAGAACAGGTATATACTGACTTCTGTCAAATCTGGCTTGATGCTTATCGACCAGCACAGAGCGCATATCCGTATTCTGTTCGATCAGTTCCTGTCACAGATCAGGATGAAGAGAGGTGTTTCGCAACGTGCTCTTTTCCCTGATATTATAGAGCTGTCGCCATCCGAGTCGGCTATGATTCCTTATCTGATGGATGATCTGGAGGCTGTAGGATTCGATCTTGGTAATCTTGGTAACAATTCTTATGCGATTAATGGCATCCCTTCTGAAATAACGAATGTAGACCCTGTGCAGCTTGTACATAATATGATCAGTAAAAGCGTGGACACTGGCAGCGATGTGAAGGAAGAGATACAGGAGTCTCTCGCATTGTCGATGGCTAATGCCGCCGCAATACCATACGGACACAAGCTATCAGACGAGGAAATGAATAAGATTGTAGACCAGCTATTTGCTTCGCCTGCCCACAAACATACCCCCGATGGCAAGACCATTATTTCATTGCTCGAAGACGATGTAATAGAAAAGATGTTCAGGTAAGATTATATACAATCCTTCATGAAAAAACTGATAATCAGATTCTTTATTCCATGCTTATTGATTGCTCTGGGTCTAGGGTTCTATTACTGGAAAGCAAATCCAATAAAAACAGCTCAAATACAGGAGATGGTTAAGGATAGCAGGATAAATGATGGGGATATTATTTTCCAGATATCTCTTTCAGGACAGAGTAAAGCAATTCAGGAGGCAACACAATCAAAATATTCTCATTGCGGGATTATCTACAAGAACAATGGGAAGTATTATGTATATGAGGCTGTGCAACCTGTAAAACTCACTCCATTGGAAAAATGGGTAGCAAGGGGAAAAGACGGTCACTATGTAATTAAAAGACTAAAGGATACAGATAAGCTACTGATTTCCGCCAGCCTGTCGAAAATGAGAAAGGAAGGAGAAAAATTTCGTGGAAAGAATTATGATCTTACTTTCGAATGGTCTGATGATAAGATATATTGTTCAGAACTTATCTGGAAAATTTATAAACGGGGTGCAAATATTGAAGTAGGAAAACTTGAGCGGTTGGGAGACTTCAATTTGACAGGCAAAGAGGTAAAGGAAAAATTGAGGCAACGATATGGGAATAATATTCCAAAGAATGAGCTGGTTATATCGCCTGCTGCTATTTTTGATAGTGATTTGTTAGAAACTATAAGTTCAAATTAAAGGAAGAGATACAGGAGTCTCTCGCATTGTCGATGGCAAATGCAGCATCAATACCTTATGGGCACAAACTATCAGACGAGGAAATGAATAAGATTGTAGACCAGCTATTTGCTTCGCCTGCCCACAAACATACCCCCGATGGCAAGACCATTATTTCATTGCTCGAAGACGATGTAATAGAAAAGATGTTCAGGTAAGATTATCTGAAAGATACTCCCAGACTGATACCCAGAGTTTGAAAATGTTTCCCTTTTATGTTTATTTCATCCATTATACTGTCATCATAATAATCGGAGACTACTGCGCTGAATTTTGGCTTACTTAAGGCATAACGGTAGTTAACTCCCAATGTAAGGTGTGTATGGCGCGCTAATCTGTATGAAGAGATGAACTCAAGAGATAGGCATCCCGACAAACGGTTAGTTGTATTTTTTTTAATCCATATATAATCTACATTATACATGTTGTTCGTATCTTTTTCCTTTATAGTATATGATGCAGACGGAACAGCAGCTTCATCAAACCCGATTCCCAGATATGGTATAAATCCCCATTTGTTGGATGTAAATTTGTAGAACAGACCAAATGTGAGCCTGCCCATTACGTCATAGTCGCTGTTGTCTCGATACCAACTGTTTGATATATAGTAATTATCAGGATCAAACTCATTAAAGATATTTATCTTTTCGTACCCCTTATTATGAGAAACGAGCCCGAGCGAAAGATCTCCGAATATTCCCCATTTTTCCCGAAATCCCCAGCTGGCTCTAATCTTTAGATCTGTTGTGTTATTCTTCTGAAATGGCTTATACAGGTCTTTATTTTCAAATCGGTTATTAATACCTATATTTTGTTGGATTCCTAAGTCAATCCACACCATTCTGTCTTGGGCGTTCATCTGTAGGCAGATAAATGCTGTGATAATAGCAGAAAATATTCTTTTCATAATCAATAGAGTTCAACGGGTGAAGTGATAGCTTCGAGTATAGAGTCATCAGTAAGTATTGCTACAATTTTGAAAGAGTGCGTTCCGGGATTTATCTTTGCCCTAAGAACATATATGTAGTCTGTTTTATCTGACCTAGAACCAGACTTGATAAATATACCTGTAACATCGCTTCCGGCAGTATATTTGTCGTTGATGTCTGTCAGGCAAATGATCTTCTCTGATACTATTGGTTTCTCCAGAATATAGTTATACTGGGTGTCGCTATCATGTTTAATATCATCAAACCTTTTGATACCTATAACATATGCTTCTTTTCTTATAGGTTTATCGGATATAAAAGGATATTCGCCCTCATTATTGATATTGTATGCTTCTATACTTGTGATATTAAAGAAAGCATCCTCAAGATCATAATCCTCTTCGCACGACATAGCCGTATTCAGAATGAACATGACGGATAGAGAAAGCATCAGGATAAGTTTGAGTTTCATAATGGGCAGTATTAGATTTATAATGCAATGATAATATTATTCCGCCGAATACCAAAATGTAAAAGCAGAATGATTTATCCATTCTGCTTCCTATAATCTTATAGAGATAGCTTATTTACTAAGCAGTTTCTTTACGGTTTCAGATATGGCTTTTCCTGCTGCAATACCCGCCAGAGCTTTTGTAGCAACACCCATTACCTTACCCATATCGGCAGGAGAAGAAGCTCCCACTTGGGCGATGATCTCAGATATTTTTGCATCCAGTTCGTCCTGAGTCAGTTGCTTTGGTAAATACTCTTCCAATACGGCAACCTGTGCCAGTTCATCTCCGGCAAGGTCTTCACGCCCTTGTGTTTTATATATATCCGCACTGTCCTTGCGTTGTTTCACCATCTTCTGAATGATAAGGATAGCCGTTTCATCCGATAGTTCGTCTCCTGCTCCCTTTGCGGTTTTCGCTTCCAGAAACTCTTTCTTTATACCACGCAGTGCTTCCAGTCTTACTTTGTCTTTTGCGCGCATTGCGTCTTTAATATCTTCGCTGACTTTATCAAATAAGTTCATTGTTATATTTTTATTTAGTTACTAGAGAATCAGTTTCTGTTACTTGTAACTGCCCGAAGGGCGAAGTAACTCGTAACTTGTAATTCCTCTTAATCGTTAAACAGTCCGCCCTGTTTCTTGGCTTCCGGTTTGTATTCGCTCGGATTGAACTTTTCGTCGCGTTTAAACACCGGCGTATTTTCAAGTGCGTCCACGATTCTATCGTTATCCAGTTCTTCGGCAGATAGTATCACCGGCTTAGGACTGAAGAAAGAAGTACGCACGGCCATTGTCTGCACACCGTCTTTACCGTAATGTTTCTCAATCATTTCATTGATACGGCGTTTTTCGTCCTCTTCCTGTCGGATGCGTTCTTCTTCGAGCAGTTCTTCTTCTTCTGACATTTCGCGATAGTGCTCGTCAATACCCGGAATGCTCGACATACCGAAACCTGTAGCAAGGAGGGTAATCTTCACTTTCTCGCCCAGTTTCTTGTCGGTAGCAGTACCCCAGATAACTTCGATTTCAGGGCCGAATCGCTTCATGAAGTTGGCTACGGCTTCCATCTCTTCCACGATAAGCGGATTCTCTTCGCTCGAATAGATATTGAACAATATCTTCTTGGCATCGAACACGTCGTTGTTGTTCAGCAATGGAGAGTGTAGTGCATTTACAATAGCATCTTCCACGCGGTTTTCGCCCTCGCCATATCCGCTACTCATTATGGCTACACCACCGTCTTTGAGAATGGTTTTTACATCGGCAAAGTCGAGGTTGATGTGCCCGTGTACGGTAATGATTTCTGCAATTCCTTTTGCGGCGATAGTCAATGTATCATCGGCTTTGGCAAAAGCGTTCGGGATAGTAAGGTCTGCATAGATGTCGATCAGCCTTTCATTATTGATCACCAATAGGGCATCTACATTCTTCGCGATATTCTCTACACCTCTCAGTGCCTGTATAATCTTTTTGCGTCCCTCAAATACGAACGGTATGGTGACTATGCCGACAGTGAGTATGCCCATATCTTTGGCTATACGCGCTACTACAGGAGCAGCACCCGTACCGGTTCCTCCTCCCATACCTGCTGTGATAAATACCATGCGGGTACCATCACTAAGCAGTCTTTCCAGATCTTCGCGGCTTTCTTCGGCGGCAGCCTGAGCTATTTCGGGACGGTTGCCCGCACCAAGTCCTTCGGTTGTTTTCTTTCCCAACTGAACACGTGTTTCGACCGGAGATTCACAAAGTGCCTGATTGTCTGTATTACACAGGGCAAACGACACATCGTGTATCCCTTCGTTGTACATGTGGTTTACGGCGTTTCCACCACCACCTCCCACGCCGATCACTTTTATGATAGTCTGGGTTTTTCTGGGAAACTGGAAATCCAGTATTTTATCGTCCATATCTTTGAGTTTGTTTGTTCTTATTATTCTTCGTCATTAAACATTGTTCCTCCGAAGTTCTGTATTTTCTCGAAGAATCCAAAAAGGGTAGTCTGTTTACCATCCTTTTGTTTTTTCTGTTTTTTCTGCTTTTTTGTTTCCGGTTCGTCCTCTTCATCTTCCGGTTCATCTACCTTGGTAGTAACCGGAGGTGTGTAAACGGGTTGTTCCTGTACAACAGGTTCGGATACCTCTTTCTTTTCGCAATTCTCGTTTGCAAACAGAAGAAGGCTCAAAGCCTGTGTATATGCCGGATTTTGTAACAGTTCGGCAGCATTATTGATATATACGCGCTTGGCAATGGCACGTTTTACACTCATTTGCGATTTCTCAGCCAGATGGTCTACCAGTCCATTCATCTGTGATGCCGCGCCCATAATAATGATTCCGGCATCAAGTTTGTCACCGTAACCCGATTCTTTGATCTGGTTGATGACATTCAGTATAATTTCGTCTTGGCGTAGTTGTATAACCTTATTCAGTTCCCTAAGGTCTACTTCGGGTGCAAGGTCTCCTGCGGGTTTGTTTTTGTCTTTGCCTAGTTTGCCGTAACGGACTTTATATGTTTCTGCTGAATCGAAAACAAATCCTAATTCCTGTACATCTTTTGTGATAGTACGTCCACCGAACGGTACAACGCTCATATAACGCAATAGTCCGCCTTTATATACGGATAGGGTAGTGGTTCCCGCACCGAAATCCACAAGGGCGCATCCTGCTTGTCTGTCGTGCTCGTCAAGGACCAACGCTCCGGCTGCTACCGGACCTACAATGTATCCCGCTATCTCTATTCCGGCTTTGTCGGTAATGCTCTTGGTCAGATTTGTTTTTATATTGGGACGGCCTATTACCAAACGATAGTGCCCTTCTATAGTAGAGGCTACTTTGTCGATGGGATCGTCCTGATACTTCCCATCCAGAAAATATTCGGGAGCAAGCACACTGTAATTGGTAAAGAAATCCGGCTTGTTCAGTTTTGCCTGTTGTTCCATATTATCGAGAACGGCAAAGGTGATCGGCGTAACCCCATCCAGCATCTTTGTTTCAGTATGCTCTACGGCACGCAGCGATTTGCCGGCAATAGATACGTAAGCCTTGCCTATCTTCTTCCCTGTTTTGTTTTCGAGCATGCTGATAAGTTTCTTTATCTTACCTGCTGCTTCGTCTATATTATAAATAACTCCATACTTTACACACGAATCGGAAGGTATATTTTCCGATGCAAGTATGGAAATCACACCTTGTTCATTTTTGCGTCCCAGCACTCCTGTTATTTTGGATGTACCGAGATCGATACCTACTATAAAGCCAGCTTGTTCCATATATTTTATCTTTTTAGGCCGGTCTTAGCTGCCCGGCTGTAAAAACTCCATTCTATTAACGTCTTGTACAAACAACTTGTTTGTCAAATTTCAAATTTATGACAGAATATTTATTCCATCCTGTTTCATTCAAAGCATTTTCGTAGAAGGTCATCATTTTGTCCAGTCTCTCTTTGTATCCGTCCAGATTTCCGAGTATGATCTGATGTTCGCCTACACGCGGTATCAGTTTGATATCCTTATTGGGGAGGACTATTATTTGCTCAATTTGTGCATTCCAGAACTTATCGTCTTGCAAAAATAGTGCAAATTTATATAAATCCGTCTTTGCAAAGTCCTCTTTTATTGATCCTGTAGCTACAGGGAGGTATGCAGTAAAGCGTTTCGACAGAGGCATTTTGTTTCCGTCGTTGTCTATATAATAATTTTCTCCGGTACTGCTTATGACTCTCAGTATCGGTTTGCGCTCTTCTATAGAGGCTTTTATAGCGCCATTGTTTGTTACGTATACATCCGCCTTTTTTACCAGTTGATTTTTCAGTATGGCTTCTTCTATGGCGTTGGTATTTACATCCCCGATGTGTTTGCCTGTAGGGTCAAGTCCTTGTTCTTTTACATATTTCGCTATATCGTCGTTGTCAACAAACTGGTCGTTTGCCGTGCTATTTTTTACTTCTACTTCAAATCGGGTGCACAAGCCATCTTTGGGCTTGCTCTGAAAGTAGAAGGCCGCAAATATCAGATAACCCGCAAGCAGGCAGATTCCGGTGATGACTAGTATTTTCTTCATTGCTGTTTTTGTATTAATAGTTCGCGTATCGGCTCCAGCAACTGGTCGATATCACCCGCCCCGATAGTCAATAGCACTTCGATATCCTGCTTATTATCCAATAAAGATAGTAATTCATCCTTGTTACACAATGTCTTAGGGCAGGTAACCTCGTCAAATATGATTTTGGAAGTGACGCCTTCTATCGGTTTTTCCCTTGCCGGATAAATGTCGAGCAGGATCAACTCGTCAAGTAAAGACAGGCTTCGTGCAAATTCGGGAGCAAAGTCTCTTGTCCTTGTGTACAGATGCGGCTGAAAAATTCCTGTCACTTTCCGGTCGGGGTATAATTCTTTTACCGATGTAATGCTGGCAGCCAGTTCTTCCGGATGATGGGCATAATCGTCTATCATCACTATCTTGTCAGTCTTCAACAGAAAATCAAATCTTCGCTTTGCTCCCTGAAAGGTAGCCATTCCGTGACGCAGTTCATCGGCTGTAGCTCCATTAAGCCATGCCAGTGCCATAGAGCCGATTCCGTTCTCTATATTGATTTTTACAGGTACGCCTAGCTGGATATTGTCTATTCTTTCTGTCGGAGTAACGAAATCGAACCGGATTTCTCCGTTACCTATTTTTATATTTTCGGCATGGAAATCGCCTTTGTCCATAGAGTATGTATATATCCGCACATCTTTACCAGTCTTAGGTGAAAGCTTTGTATTGTGCTTCATTACCAATGCGCCACCTGATTGTATAAGGGATGTAAAATGCTCGAAGCTTTTCAGATATTCCTCTTCTGTGCCATAAATATCCAAGTGATCGGGATCTACAGAAGTGATCAGCGCCATATACGGATGCAGCCAATGGAATGAACGGTCGTACTCGTCAGCTTCAATAACAGTAAACTCGCTTTTATCAGACAGTAACAAATTACTGCTATAGTTCTTCAGTATACCGCCCAGAAAAGCATTGCAATCGAGATGCGACTGTTTCAGGATATGCGCCAACATGCTCGATGTTGTCGTTTTACCGTGTGTGCCGGCACAACACAGGGCTTTGCTCGATTTGGTGATTGTACCCAATACCTGTGCACGTTTTTGCATGGTAAAGCTATTTTCATTGAAAAACTTTACCTCCTCATTTTCGGACGGAACGGCGGGAGTGTACACAATCAATGTACTGTTTTTGTCTTTACAATAATTGGGGATAAGGTTTACATCGTCTGTATAATGAATGTTTGCTCCTTCCTTAACGAGTTCTTTCGTTAATGGTGTTTCGGTACGGTCATAGCCGGCTACTTTCTTACCTTTCGACATGAAGTAACGGGCAAGGTTGCTCATCCCTATGCCACCTATTCCTAAAAAGTATATTGATCGTATATTGTCCATTTATTTTTCTTTTATCAGTTTTAGAGCTTCATCCACGATCCTGTTTGCCGAATCGGAGAGAGCCATTTTGTATATATTTTCGGATAACGTTCCTAGTTTGTTTTCATCATGTATTACTTCCAAAGTGGTCGTTACCAGATTGTCGGCTGCATCATCGTCTTTGATAAGGATAGCTGCATCTTTCCTTACAAGAGCCATTGCGTTTTTTGTCTGGTGGTCTTCCGATACATTCGGTGAAGGTACCAGTATAGTTGGTTTAGCCAACAGGCTCAGTTCTGAAATAGAGCTGGCTCCGGCTCTGGATATTACCAGATCGGCGGCTTTGTATGCCAGATCCATACGGGCAATGAACTCGTGAACATGAATATTATCGGGATTGCCTTTACTGGCCATATCCATATTCAGTTCAAACGAATATATTTTGCCGCATTGCCAAATCAGCTGTATATCAGATGATGCAATGGCATCTATGGACGTAAAGATGCTTTTATTCAATGTCCGAGAACCCAGACTGCCACCTATCAGTAAAATGGTTTTCTTATCCGGATCAAGACCGAATTCTTCGTATGCTTCTTCCTTCGTTATAGTCGGCGAGAATAATTCCTGTCGAACCGGATTACCTGTCGTTATAATTTTATCTTTTGGAAAGAATTTCTCCATTCCCTCGTATGCTACACATATCACAGAAGCTTTTTTTGACAAAAATTTATTTGTGATGCCGGCATACGAATTCTGTTCTTGAATAAGTGTAGGTATGCGCATACGACTGGCCTGATAGAGTGTAGGACCACTGGCATATCCTCCTACTCCAATCACTATATCGGGATTAAAATCCTTTATTATCCGCTTTACTTTTCTCAGAGCTTTATTAAACTTCCAGATTGTAGAGAAATTCTTGAACGGATTCTTTCTGTTAAGCCCTGAAATGTCGAGCCCTATAATTTCATATCCTGCAGCAGGCACTTTGTCCATTTCCATGCGGCCTTCTGCTCCTACAAAGAGTATCTGAGAATTGGGATAACGTTCTTTTATTGTATTGGCTATCGCTATAGCCGGGAATATATGTCCTCCGGTTCCCCCTCCACTTATTATTACCTTAAGTTGCTTCATTCTCTGTTGTTTTATCGAATGTTTCAAAATCTACATTTGCAATACTCTCATCCACATCTTCGTGGTCAGAGTCATTTAGTTTTGAAGAACAAGCCAGAATTATACCGAAATAGGCACATGTAATAATGGTGGATGTCCCTCCGCGACTAACCAGCGGTAGCGGCTGCCCCGTAACGGGTATCAGATTCACTGCCACTGCCATATTCGCAAGAGCTTGTATAGTGAGTATGAGACCTGCTCCCAGAATCAGATATCGTGGGAATTTCTTTTCACACTTGGATGCGAGTGTGCCGCACCTGATCATAAGAACAACGTATAGCATGAGAACAAACAGGCCACCTAAGAGCCCCATTTCTTCAAGAATAATAGCAAATATAAAGTCGGAATAAGCCTGTGGAAGGAAGTCTCGCTCGGTACCGCTACCGGGCAGACCGATGACACCTCCATTGGCAATGGCTATCTTGGCATGCGACACCTGATAGTTTTCATCCGTTATTTTGTAAGCAATAGAGCCGTCTTCATTCACATCGTTTATTGATGTTTTACCCTCTCCCGAGTGCCTTTCTATACGGTTTTTCCATGTGGCAAGACGTCCGGGCAGATACTTGTCGGCAATATCATCAGGCAACATGGTAAGACTACCGAGCAAAAGAACAATGGCTGCAATACCGGCTAGTGCTACTGTACCCAGTTTCTTAATGCTTACCTGTCCGATAAACATCATTAGGAAGCATACGCCGAATAGCAGGCAGGCAGTAGACAGATTTTCGGGAGCAATAAGCAGGCAAAGCAAAGCTACGCCTATGATAAGTGTCTTGAATATCCAGCCTTCATTGTCGGGCTTCATCTTACTGAGGAAGAACGCAACAAAGCCGATGGCTGATATCTTAGCAAATTCGGACGGCTGTATAGTGAACGCTCCTATCCCTAACCAACGCTGAGCACCGTTTACGTCTTCCCCCATAAACATGGTGATGACCAGTAATATGGCCGATATGGGTAGCCCCAGTAATAATATGGAGAAGAAACGGCTCGGTATACGTTGTAGAAACATGACTACGGCAAAGCCGATAAGCAGGAAAGCCGAGTGCCGCAAGATGGGAGCCCAATGGCTCTGCTGGCGGTATGCTATTGTACTGGTGGCGCTGAACACTTCGAGTAATGAGATGATACATAGTGCAATGAAAATGCACCATATCACCTTATCTCCCTTAAATGCACGTCCTAAAAAATTGAATTCCATAATAGTATATAGTTACAAGTTACTTCGCCCTATGGGCAGTTACAGGTTACAAGTTCAGAGAAGCTATAGATCTTTTCATTCATAACTTATAATTTATAACTCATAATTCATTTATAGCTTTCTTACACATTCTTTAAACTGAGTTCCCCGATCCTCATAATTCCTGAACAGGTCGAAACTCGCACAGCATGGCGATAACAGTACAGTATCACCTTCTTCGGCAAGTGCATACGCCTTTTTCACAGCATCTTCCATAGAAGTGGTATCTTCTATTTTCTCTATTTTGCCATCAAAGAATTTATGCAGTTTACTGTTGTCCACGCCCAGAAATACCAGTGCCCGTACTTTTTCTTTTACGAGCTGTTCTATCTCGGTATAATCATTCCCCTTATCGGTTCCACCCAATATCAGCACTACTTTGGTTTTCATGCTTTGCAGGGCATACCAGCAGGAGTTTACGTTTGTAGCCTTCGAGTCGTTTATAAACTGTATGCCTCTTACTTTGGCTACCTTTTCCAAGCGGTGTTCTACTCCCTGAAAATCACTGAGTGACTGACGGAGGTTATCATCTGTTATATCCAGTAGCTTGGCAGCGATACCCGAAGCCAGCGAATTATACAGATTGTGCGTTCCTTCTAATGCTAATAAATCCTGTTCCATACTAAACACAGATTTAGGAGTATTAATAATCATTTTATTGTCTTCCAGATATGCGATTGCATTACCTGCCTTATATTCGGCAAAGCTGTATTGTTTTCCTTTCGATACGAGCTTTTTTATTTCGTTGCTCACAACAGGGTCTTCTTCCCAAAAGATGAATGCGTCTTTTTCCGTCTGATTCTGTACGATACGCATTTTGGCATCGATATACTTCTGCATATCGTGATCGTATCTGTCCAGATGGTCGGGTGTTATATTCAGCAATATAGCTATATCAGCTTTGAACGAATACATATTTTCGAGCTGAAAACTGCTTAGCTCCAGTACATAATAGTCGAAGCTGTCTTCGGCTACCTGCCGGGCAAAACTCCGTCCTATATTTCCACCTAACCCGACATTCAGTCCTGCCGATTTTAGTATATGATAGATAAGGCTGGTAGTGGTAGTTTTTCCGTTACTGCCTGTTATACAGATCATCTTTGCAGATGTGTAGCGTTTGGCAAATTCCATTTCCGACAGGACAGGGATTCCTTTGTCTGTCGCTTTCTGAACAAGAGGTGCATAGTTGGGGATGCCGGGACTTTTTATAATCTCGGTGGCTGCCAGTATGAGGTCTTCGGTATGTCCTTTTTCTTCGTAAGGAATGCCATATTGATCCAGTTCTGCTTTATACTTGTCCTGCAAAGCACCGTTGTCGGACAAAAAGACATCGAATCCTTTAGCCTGTGCAAGTATAGCGGAACCAACACCGCTTTCTCCTCCTCCAAGTATGATGATCTTATTCATTATTAATTTATTTCAATATTTCAATATTTCAGGTTTCAATATTAATTAGAAACATGCGGAACAACCTTGAGATTTTGCAACCTGAAATCTTGAAATTATAATTTTATCTCATCTTCAATGTTGCCAGCGTTATTACGGCCAGAATAATTCCTATAAGCCAGAACCGTACCACAATCTTCGATTCGGGTATCGGGCCGATCGGCTTCTGTATCTTGGCCAGTATTCCTGCATTTCCCGCTTTCTGGAAATGGTGGTGCAGAGGTGTCATTTTGAATATGCGGCGGCCTTCTCCGTATTTCTTTTTGGTATATTTAAAATAGAATACCTGCATCATTACCGATATGCTTTCTACAAAGAAGATACCACAAAGTATAGGCAGTAAGAGCTCTTTATGGATAACGACTGCAAATACGCCGATGATACCTCCCAGTGTAAGGCTTCCTGTATCGCCCATAAATACCTGCGCGGGGAAAGCGTTATACCATAGGAATCCGACTGTTGCCCCTATGAAAGCAGAAGCAAATATTACCAATTCCTGACTGCCGGGTATAAACATAATGTTGAGGTATGAGGCAAACCCGATGTGCCCCGATACATATGCCAATATTCCGAGCGTAACACCTATGATAGCGGAACTACCCGCCGCCAGCCCATCGAGCCCGTCGGTAAGGTTTGCTCCGTTAGATACGGCCGTTACAATGAAGATAACAAGGATGACGAACAATACCCACGCGGCAGGTTCGGCATAGTCGCCCATAAACGATACCAGACTTTCGTAATCGAGGTTGTTATTCTTTACGAAAGGAATGGTGGTCTGGGTAGATTTTACCCCTTCTTCTATATAGCTGACACGTTCTATTTCATTGTTCTGATTGCGATACTCTATATTTTCCCTTATAATAACATCGGGGCTGAAATACAATGTTAATCCTACGATCAGTCCTAGCCCGACCTGAGCAATGATTTTGAATTTACCATGCAGCCCTTCTTTGTCTTTCTTGAAAACCTTTATATAGTCGTCTAAAAATCCGAGTGTGCCGAGCCATATGGTTGTAATAAGCATCAGTATGATGTATATATTATCTAATCGTGCTAAGAGCAAGACCGGAACAAGTATGGCAAGTATGATGATAATACCGCCCATCGTTGGTGTTCCTTTTTTGCTCAACTGTCCTTCCAGTCCCAGATTGCGGACAATTTCGCCTATTTGTAGTTTTTGCAGTTTGTCGATAATACGGCGTCCGAAGATAGTCGATATCAACAATGAAAGGATGAGGGCGAATGCCGAACGGAAAGATACGTATTTAAACATACCCGCTCCCGGAAAGTCTAACTGGTCTAAATAGTCGAAAAGATAATACAACATTATTTATATCATTTATTTTTGTTTTATTTCATCATATAGTTTCAGTGCTGCTTCTATATTTCCTTTATCGGTAGTCTTTGACAGATAATTCGTCAATGCAGACATGGCAGCATCTTTTTCTCCGTTTTTGGCAAATACCTGCGAACAGGTATAGTAGTTTACGGTATCAGGATAAAGTGCAGCAGCTATTTTGCACAGGGTGGCAGCTTCCTTTATGCTTCCAGCATTCATTAATACGTATGCTGCTGAGGTGATTTCTCCGGCACTACGTGTTACAAATCTGATTTGTTCTGCCAAGCCTTGTACCGAAACATTTTTATCGGATAATGTTCCCTTCTTTATCCAGTTTATAATATATGGATATGAACGATAGTTCGGTGAATATGAAGGTAGATCGGAAACCATTTTAGGGTCGGACGGGGTTACGACATGAGGTAATATTATGGTTATCAAATCCCTCTCCAGCGATTCTACCGGATGTTCTACTATTCTTCCAATCTCTTTTCCTTTATTATATATAATAAAAGTGGGAACACGGAAAATATATTTATCTTTTTCTTCTCTGGTAGGAGATTGCTTATGCACTCCCTCTCCTGTATTTAAAGCGATGATATTATATTCATCCGGATAAAAACCTATTTTGTCAAGTACTTTTATCATGCGGGGAACTTCTCTCTGTGTATCTCCACACCAGGTTCCCATAAAAAGATCAAATGAAATGTCTGTCCAATCTATTCCTTTTAACGAAGCTAAAACATTTTTATCGATTTCATATTTTTCATACTCTCCATTAAACCACTTATTATAAGGGCTTTTTGTCAGATCTTCTTTCTTTATCTTCCCAAGCAGTATAGGATTACTTCCTGTCTGTGCAAACAGAGAGGATGAAAAAGCCAGTATGGTGAATATAATCAGTTGTTTCATAGAGACTAGTCTTATTAGCTATTGAATATATTTCTTACTACTTCGCGGTCGTCGAAGTGGTGTTTCACACCTTTTACGTCCTGATAATCTTCGTGTCCTTTTCCGGCAATGAGTATTACATCACCTTCTTTTGCGAGTGTACAGGCTGTTTTTATTGCCTGCTCGCGTTCTACTATCAGCAGTGTCTTTTTCAGCTGCTGGCTGTTTAGCCCATCGGCCATATCGTTGATAATGGCTTGCGGTTCTTCCCAACGCGGATTGTCAGATGTAAGTATTACCTGATCGCTCAGACGAACAGCTTCGCGTGCCATAATCGGGCGCTTGGTTTTATCCCTGTTTCCTCCGCAACCTACAACTGTGATAACGCGGCCGTTACCGTCCAACACCTCGTGTATGGCTTCGAGTACATTCGTCAGTGCATCGGGGGTATGTGCATAGTCTACAATGGCTGTATAATTTTCCGATGAGCGTATCGTCTCAAATCGTCCTGAAACCGGCCTGAGTGTACTCAGGGTAAGCAGCGCCTGATCAGAGTCTTGTCCGAGCAGTACGGTAGCTCCGTAAACTGCCAACAGGTTATACACGTTGAACACACCTACAAACTGTACCTGTATTTCTTTACCATTGATATCTACGGCTGTTCCGTCAAAATGTTTTTCGATGATCCTCGCTTTGAAATCTGCTAGTGAATGTACGGAATAGGTATATTGTTTTGCTTTTGTATTCTGCATCATCACCATCCCGTTCTTATCGTCGACATTGGTCAGGGCGAAAGCTGTTTCGGGCAGATTATCAAAGAATGCCTTTTTGGCTTTCAGATATTCCGCCATTGTTCCGTGATAGTCGAGATGATCCTGTGTAAGATTGGTAAATACCCCACCTTCAAATTTCAGTCCGCTAATACGCTTTTGATGAATAGCGTGTGAGCTTACTTCCATAAATGCAAATTCACATCCGGCATCTACCATTTTAGCCAGCATCTCGTTGAGCGAAATAGGATCGGGGGTAGTGTGTGTAGCATGGAAACTTTTTCCGTCTATATAGTTGGCTACGGTAGATAGTAGTCCTGCCTTATACCCCAACTTGCGGAACATTTCGTAGAGCAGGGTAGCGGTTGTTGTCTTGCCATTCGTTCCAGTCACGCCTACCAACCTTAGTTTCGACGATGGGTCTCCGTACCAGTGAGTAGCTATTTTTCCGGCAGCATCGGCGCTGTCTTTTACCTTTACATATATTATACCTTCTTTAGAAGTGTCTGTCTTTTCCTGATAGATAACGACTTTTGTGCCTAATTCTAGCGCATTGTCTATATATTGGTGACCGTCGACCTGTACGCCTTTCAATGCAATGAATACCGAGCCTTTAACGGCTTTACGCGAGTCGGTGAAGATACCTGTTACTTCAGTATTGTCGTCTCCTTTTATTTCTACTACATCTACGCCTTTCAGCAAATCATGTAACTTCATATCCGTATTCTTTTTAGTTTAATTCTATGGTTATTGTCGCTCCCCTTATCAGCTGGCTTCCTGCCTGTATAGACTGTTTTTTGACCTTGCCGGCACCTATCAGATTGACTCTGAGTCCTCCGTTTTCGAGCAGGTAGATGGCATCACGTGCTCCCATACCTATAACATTCGGAACAAGTCCTTGTTTTACAGAGGAGTTATTTTCTATATGTATGCCATTTGTCAGTGAGTCTGTTTTGGCTTTTATCCATTCCATATTTTTTCCTGACGAGACAAATGACTGATCCAGTTTTTTCAGTACCAATTCGGTATTCTTCGCAGAACCGTTTTTCACAACCGGAATCAATGAGTTGACCGTATCTTTCGGAGCTTTTATCGGTGTCGATACCAGATTGCGGGTATAAATTCCTTCTGCAATATTTTTGAATACCTGTCCCGGCATCAGTCCGCCCGAAGGTGAACCCTGTGGCCTGCGTATGCCTACAAAACAAGTGTATTGCGGCTTATCGGCAGGGAAATATCCGCAAAACGATACATAATATCCTTCGTATCCACCTCTGGCAGCTATCATGGCAGTACCTGTTTTTCCGGCTATCGGGAACAGTTCAGAATTGACAGCTTTACCAGTTCCGTCTGTAACTACTCCGCGCAGTATTTCTTGTACTTCGCTGAGTGTTTTTTCGGAGCATAGCATCGGATTTATGATCTCTGTTTCAAATTCTTCCTCTACTTTTCCGTCCTTCATAAAGGCTTTGGTGAGGTAGGGCTTTATCATCTTACCATTGTTGGCTATCCCGTTATAGAACATCAGCATATAGATAGGGGGAACCTGCGTTTCGTATCCGAACGACATCCAAGGTAGGGTGGTTTTCGACCAAGGATTGCCTTTATCGTCAGGAAAACGGATTACCGATGTTCCTTCCTTACCCTTCAATGGCACATCCCAGTCTATCTTTTTGGTTAAGCCCATGTCGTGGATATGCTGCACATATTTTCGCGGATTGTCTTCGTAGCCTTTCAATATCATTTTGGCAGCAACCGTGTTCAGCGATGAGTGCATTCCCTGAGCAACGGATACATAACTCCTGTCCTGCCCTTTGCGCCAGTCGTGGTCGCGCACCGTACGGCCTTTATACTCGAACAAGCCGTTTCCTACATAAAACTGATCATCAGGGCGTACAACTCCGTCTTCGAGTGCTACCATCAAGGATACGATCTTGAAAGTCGATCCCGGTTCGGACATATATGAGAATGCGTTGGGATTCCCTTCGGCATAAACTCCTTCCGATACCCTGTCGAGGTTGGTTATCGCTTTTATTTCGCCTGTGGCTACTTCCATTACAATGGCTACACCCGATTCGGCTTTTGTTTCAGCGAGTTTGCTGTATAATGCTTTTTCGGCCAAGTCCTGTACATCTACATTCAGTGTGGTTTTTATATCCCATCCGTCGGTAGGTTCTTCGAGTACAATGTCTATCCACCTGCCTTGTACGCGCTGGCGGGTTTTAAGTCCGGGTACACCTTTCAGTATCGAATCATATTTCAGTTCCAGTCCGCTGGTTCCGCCTTCGTTGAAGTCTTTGTAAATAGAACCGACTGTTCTTCCTGCCAAGCGTCCGAAAGGCTTCATACGCATTGTTTTTTCTTCGGTAAACAGCCCGCTACGGTTGCTGCGCTGGTTGAAGAAAGGGAAAGTCATCAGCTCTTTCAGGTCTATATAGTTGATATCGGGGCGTATGATGCGTACATAACGGCTACGCACTTTTACTTTTTTGTTCGATCCGTTTTCTTTATTTCTTTTTATTTCGGCTAGTTCTTTGCGGCTGAGATCCCACCCGTCGAGTATTACGCGTTTGTATTGTGCGGCATTACGATCGGGGAATTTTTTTGCCAGAGCCTGCGACAGGGGAGTGACATACTTCATCAGTGTATCGCGTTTTATCCCTTCGGCCATAAAGTCTACATAGACTCCGTAAAGCGGTTCGCTGGTAGCCAGCAGTCTGCCGTCGTCAGCATATATATTTCCTCTGTTGGGGCGTATCTCCCTGTCTTTCTTTACAGTTTCGAGTTTGCCCAGTTCGCGCCATTTCGATCCTTCTGCATATTTGATCTTGAAAATGCAGACAATAACGGCAATAAAAACGAAAGATAAAAGAAAGACAATCCACCCGTAACGACTGACTGCCACATTCTTCATTGCTCCTTCAGATTTTTTTGCCATATAACTTTAAATTTCCAGATTTTGATTTATTTTTTGATTTTGTATGTCGGGTCTTTGGTGAGCGCAATGTCTACACCGTTTTTCTGCACAAGGTCTTCTACCTTCGATTCGCGGCTCACACCCATCAGTTCGGCCGAAATGGTAAGTGATTCGTATTTGGCATCTTTGAGTTCGCGTTGCAGCGACTCTATTTTCGCCATTTTTTCAATGCAGCTGTATCTGTTGCTGATATAGAACACAATGATGATGAAAACAGTAATGATAAAACGTGCATTTTTCCAGAAGAAGTCCTCAGTGAGAACTGTTCCTCCCAGAATGTACATTATTTTCTTTTTTATGTCTCTTGCTTTCATTCCCTGTTCTTATAAAATCAGATACCGTTAAATCTTTTCTGCAATCCTCAGTTTTGCGCTCCGTGAGCGTGGGTTTCTATCTTCTTCTTCGGCAGAAGGAACGATGACTTTATTGTTTATCAGCTTGAAGGGTGTCTCAAAATTTCCGAAGAAATCTTTTTCTACTTTCCCTTCAAAGTTCCCTGTCTTGAAGAAGTTCTTTACCAACCTGTCTTCAAGCGAATGGTATGTAATAACTACCAATCTTCCGCCCGGTTTTAATATTTCGAGTGCCTGTTCCAGCATTTCTTTCAGCACTTCCATCTCTTCGTTGACTTCGATGCGCAGTGCCTGAAATGCCTGAGCCAGTATTTTCTTTTCTTTTTCGCCTCTGCCCAGAAATTGTGATAATGTGTCGAGCAGATCGGCTGTTTTTTTGTATGGTTTATCCTTTCTGGTCTTCGCGATGGCTGCTGCTATGCGTCTCGATTGTTTCAGTTCCCCGTACAGATAAAACACATCGGCAAGCTGTTCTTCTGTGTAACTGTTCAGTATTTGCGCTGCTGTCTTTCCGCCCTTGCGGTTCATACGCATATCGAGCTTGCTGTCTTCAAAACGGAAAGAGAATCCTCTTTCTTCGTCATCGAAATGGTGTGATGACACTCCCAGATCGGCCAGAATGGCGTCTACTTTATCTACTTCGTGATATTTGATAAAGTTTTTCAGAAAGCGGAAATTGCTGTGGATAAAAGTGAATTTGTCGTCAGGCTGTATATTATTGATAGCATCTTCATCCTGATCGAATGCGTACAGATGTCCCCGCCAGCCCAATCTTGCAAGTATCTCTTTGGAATGGCCGCCTCCACCGAACGTAACATCTACGCAAATGCTGTCGGGTCTGATATTCATCCCGTCTACACTTTCGCCCAGTAGTGCCGGTATGTGATATGCCTGATCCATAATGGTTAGTCGTTTTGTGAGTCGTTGTTCATCAGCGCCTGTATACGGCTGCTAAAATCGTCAGCCGGAACGAGCGTCTGTTCCAAAGAGTCGTTAGTCCAAATTTCGATAGTGTTGTCCACCCCTAAAAACCGCACATCGGATGTGATACCCACCATCTGACAATAACGTTTCGGGATAAGTATGCGTCCGTTGGTATCCATTTCCAATCGTTCGGCATCTACCACAAACTGCCTGAACAGTGCCTGTTGTTCTTTATCCCATCTGTTTAGCCGCGACCGCAGTTTAGCCACTTCTTCTTCCCATACTTGTATGGGGTAGAGGATAAGGCAATTCTGGAATATGTCTTTTCTGAGTATCAATGTGTTCTGATCGGAAGATTGCAGAATCTTACGAAAAGCTGCCGGCACAAAAATACGTGCTTTTGCGTCGATCTTAGCTTCTATATTTCCCAGAAATTGCAACATTAATACTTTGTTTTTTAACACTATACAATTAGCGAGGGTAAAGTTATAAAAATTATACACTTTCCCCCACTTTTCCCCACTTAAAAATGAGTAAAAAGTTATGAACCGGCTGTTGATAAGTTATTAACAGGTGATTAAATGGGGTTTAAGACCTCTGTCTCAGTTAGTTTGAGATTTTACAGTCGAAAAGCTTATCAATTACTTAGTTCGTGGATACATTCTTGCAGATTTACAAGCTTTTGTTCACCTGTTCCCATGTTTTTGAGGGTGATCTTATTCTCTTTTATCTCGTTTTCTCCGATGATGGCGACAAAAGGAATTTTGTTGGAATCGGCATATTTCATTTGCTTATTCATCTTTGCCGATTCGGGGTATATTTCAACTGCAATATTTGCCTGACGCATTTTCATTGCCAGAGGCAGGATGTGGGATTCTTCCTGATCGCCGAAGTTTACAAACAGTACCTGTGTGCCTCTTGTCGAATCTTTCGGGTATAGGTCTAGTTGATTGAGCACATCGAAAATACGGTCGGCACCGAATGAAATACCAATTCCGGATACATCTTTCAGTCCGAATATTCCGGTAAGGTTATCGTACCGTCCTCCTCCTGTGATGCTTCCAATCTGTACATCGAGTGCTTTAACTTCAATGATCGCTCCTGTGTAATAGCTTAGTCCGCGTGCCAGCGTGAGGTCGAGTTCCAGTTCGCAACGAACGCCTGTAATCTTGAGTTTATTGAGGATGAATTCAAGTTCTTCAACTCCTTTAATCCCTGTCTCGGAATTTTTAAGAACCGTTTTCAGTGTATTTAATTTTTCGTCGTTTGTACCTTTCAGCAGGATGATAGGTTGGAGCTGATTGATGGCTTTCTGCGGAATGCCTTTCGATGCCAGTTCTTCGTTTACTTTTTCTAAACCGATCTTGTCCAGTTTGTCAATGGCAACGGTGATATCGACTATTTTATCAGCTTCGCCGATGATTTCAGCAATACCTGAAAGTATTTTCCTGTTATTCAGTTTGATGCAGACACGTACACCAAAGCGGTTAAATACTTCATCGGTTATCTGAATGATTTCCACTTCATTCAATAGTGAATCGGAACCTACAATGTCGACGTCGCACTGGAAAAATTCACGATAACGTCCTTTCTGCGGACGGTCGGCGCGCCACACAGGCTGTATTTGGAAACGGCGAAAGGGAAATGTGATTTTGTTACGGTGCATTACCACATAGCGGGCAAAAGGTACGGTAAGGTCATATCGCAGCCCTTTTTCGCTGATTTTGGTTGCCAGACGGTTTACATTCCTCTCTGTTAGTTCTGCATCTGCAATGTCTTTCAGGTAGTCACCCGAGTTCAATATCTTGAAAAGCAGCTTATCTCCTTCTTCCCCGTATTTCCCCATCAGAGTAGACAGGTTTTCCATCGCAGGGGTTTCTATCTGGCGGAAGCCATAAAGCTTAAATACTTCGCGGATGGTGTCGAAAATATAGTTGCGTTTCGCCATTTCTTCGGGCGAAAAATCTCTTGTTCCTTTAGGAATTGAAGGTTGTGACATTTTTAATCTTTTCAAAATATTAATGGATACAAAGGTAAAAATAAGTTGCGAGTTATGGGGTATTGATAATGGCTTTTCGCAGATAAGCTCTGAAAACGCGAAGAAGAATAAAGAAGTTTATCTATAGGTGAGAACGAATTATAAATTATGAGTTATGAATTCGCGGAATCGACGGAGTCAATGTAGGGGCGTACCCTTGTAGTCGCCCGATTGGGAAAAGCGATCTTTGAAATCAGTTTATAAGTAATATAAAAAGTAACGAAACTGAAAATAGTGTAAATCCATTACCTTCGTTACTTTTTAGTTAAAATTGTTTTTACTCACTCTGTGTTTTTGCTGATGATGCAGTAGAGTGGTAGAAATAAATCTCTACTTTTGTTTATTCTGAAATTTGTTTGAATATGGATGGAATACGCGATGCAAGGATAAATGATGCTCAGCAAATAGTTAGTCTGCTGGAACAGCTCGGCTATACAAATCCGATTGATTTTGTAGAAAGGCAGTTGGCTAAAATGCTGTCTGACAATTCATATAAAGTTATTGTGTATGAACTGGATGGTGAGACGGTTGCTCTGATGACTATTCATTTCTATTGGCAAATAGGATATGAAGGCGAGTTTGCGAATATCGGCTTTTTCGTAGTCGATTCATCTGTACGAAGTAAAGGAATCGGCAGGCTGATGGAGGAATACTGTACTGCGTTGACTACGGAGAGAGGTTGTGCTTTGATAGAGTTATACAGCAATGAAAAGCGTCTCGATGCACACCGTTTCTATGAAAGACAAGGCTATAAATCGTACGAGAAATTTTTTGTGAAGGAAATAGGTAAAACGGAATAAGTTTATCTATATTTACATACTAACACATTCGTTATGAAGAAACTGATTCTCTTTATTTTCGCAATACTGCTGATGTCGTGTGGCTCAAAGAAAGACTCTCAGCAGGAGAAACTTAATGATAATATAGATACAGACAGTCTTTTTGTGTCACTTGTGGTATCTGATGTCATGAATAAAATAGAAAAAGTAAAAGATAAGGATTTTTATGTTGAAGATTATACTTTTCCTGATTTAATGCACGCGGATTATATCAGGCCTGATATGAGAGTGAATCTGTCTTATGGAAATATATTTTCAGACAAACACAAGCATTTGAAAATAAAATGCGAAAATGAAATAATAACATCATTAAAAGTATTTCTTCTGAAAGAGGATAGATTTGAAGAAGTCGTATTCTTTCCGGAAAATTACTATGGACAAACCATGATGGCATATATAGGAGATACAATATATGATGTAAACGGAGATGGATTGAAAGATTATGACACAGGATGGTATCCCGGATCGGGTTGTTGCAGGCGAAATGTACATTTTGTGTATTTGTTGAAGGAAGATGGTACCTTTTCGGAACAATACGAATTTATAAATCCTACATTTTATCCAAAAGAGAAAATAATACGTGGAGTGGGGTATGGTTATGAGGGAATGTTGTACAAATATAGATGGAGTGGGGGTATAGTAGATACTATAGAACATATATGGCAATATGCAGACTACGAAAAGCCTGAACTAAAACCACAATATTTCAGAATATCAGCTAAAGGAGATACAGTAAAGATACCTGCCATACCTAAAGAGTACCTGACTGTGAATGATATTGATTGGCTTAATGTGACTTTGGAAGAACCAATAATATATTCTGAATGAAAAAATTATTATTGTCATTTGCTATCCTTTTCTTTATATCCTGCAACAAATCTAAAAATGTAGAATATTCTTTGTTTTATCAGGATTCAGTAAAGAGTTTTACTGAAAAAATGAAGAAACAGGCTAATGCGGGTTATAAAAAAATGCGAGAGAGGAGGGATCAGGATATAGAATGGGCTTTAGACAGCATTGGGCGGCAAAGGGCTTTGGGTGATGCTTTGTCGCTTGTGTATAAGAATAAAGGGAGCAGATACTTCGCTAAAGAATACGTTTTTGATAAGGATACAATAATAGATGGAGAGGAATACAACTATTCAGTAAAGGTCTCTCTGAAATATGGAAATCTATTTTCTACCCCCAATAAATACTTGATATTACAGCGCAGCAGCAACCTTGTTCTTGGTTCGTATCTTGACTTTTATATGCTGAATGATGGTCACCTGCTCGCACTTGCCAGTATAGACAGATATCATTCTATGGAAGATACGATAAGGGATATAAACGGAGACGGGTTGAAAGATTTGGATATATGGTGGTATCCTCCATCTGGTTGTTGCAGGAGAAATATTCATACAGTCTTTTTGCAGAAAACCAATGGAAATTTCACGGAGGAATATGAATTTGTTAATCCGAATTTTTATCCGGAAGAAAAGCTGGTAAGAGGTTTGACTTATGGTTATGATTCTCAACTTTACAAATATCGCTGGAACGGATTCAGGGTTGATACGATTGAGTATGTGTTCAGGACTTATAATCACAATTTGGACAAAGAGGACTTTTACAAGATAAATGCAAAAGGAGATACGGTCAAGATAAAAAATATTCCTAAGGAATATCTGAGTCTCGATGATTTCGATTCGATGGGTACAGTCACATTAGATGAATAATCATCCCGCTGTTCCCACAGCAAAAATACTAATACTGCTACCCTCGCTTTTGAGTATCTCTTTTGCTGAGGATTCCAGTGTGGAACCTGTGGTAATCACATCGTCTACCAGCAGGATATGCTTGTTGCGGAAAGCTTCATTGTCAGTCAGGGCAAAAATGTCTTCTACATTCTTCCAGCGATCGAAGCGTGAGTTCTTGGTCTGCGACTGATTATTGACTGTGCGCACAAGTGTCGTGCTATCAACGGGAATGCCTGTGATTGTGGATATTCCTTTGCAGATCTCTAGTGATTGGTTATAGCCGCGTTGCTTCTCCCTTTTAGGGTGCAGGGGTACAGGGACGATAAGGTCGACAGTCGAAATAAAGTTGCTGTTTTTTATATTTTCGCCGCACAGCTCACCTATGAAGTTACCGATCTGCGGATTTCGGTTATATTTCAGTTCGTGAATTATCTGCTGTATGCTACCCCCTTTTACAAAGTAAGCGTAAGCTGCAATATGGCGGAACGGGATGCGTCCGGCAAAGAATTGTTCCAGTCGGTTGTCGGGTTGCAGGTGAAAATTGGTTTTGGGCAGAAGCAACAGGCAGTCGGTACAGATGTGCTGTTCACCTTCCGATAGTTTTTCGTTACATACTACACAGAGGTCGGGGAAGAAGAGGTTGAGGAAGTTATGAAAAAGCGTCTTCATAATCGCCACCCAATAGTTTGTTTACGCATCGTATAGTCATATCCATCGAAAAGCCTCTGCCAAGTGCAAAGCGGATCAATTTGGTTTTGCGCTCGTATTCGGTTTTTCCTTTCACGCTTTTGGCCTTTACTGAGAGGATGTGTATCAGTTGCTCTTCAAACTGATCACCCGATAGTTCTTCCAGTATGGGGTTGTAGATAGAAGCAGATATGTTTCGTTTCTTTAGTTCAAAGACAATTTTTGTCTTTCCCCATTTGTTGAATTTTAGCTTATCGTTGACAAAGCTACGGCAAAAGCGGGCATCGTCCAGAAACTTTTCTTTCTTTAGTCGTTCTATGATCCGTTTCACCACACTGTCTTCTAACTCCCATGCAACGAGTTTTTTGCGTACGTCCGATTCGCATCGTTCGGCTCGCGAACAATAGGCTGCAATGCGGTTGAGGGCTTGGGGCTCGGAGAGTTTCATAAGCTATCTGTCGGGTTTTACTCCTTTCACCATTCTGTCGTTTTGGCTCAAGTCTTTATGTAAAGTTACATTTCTGAATCCTTTGCCTTCGAGCATTTCTACAGTATCATTCCCTTTAGCCTGATTGATCTCGAAGTATAGTTTCCCGTTAGGAGAAAGTATCTGTAACGCAATATCTGCTATCCGTTCGTAAAACAGCAGAGGGCTATTGTCGGGTACAAACAGAGCTGAATGAGGCTCGTACTCTAATACATTTTTATCCATCGTGCTTTTCTCGTTTTCGAGGATATAGGGTGGATTGCTAACAATGATATCGTACTGCCTGTCTGTAGGGAAATCTTTGAGTACATTCACCAGTTTGAAGGATATATCTACCGAATTCATTTTAGAGTTGAACACGGCTATATCCAGTGCTTTATGAGAAAAATCCCATGCAGTTACTTCTGCATTTTTCAGGTATTTGGCTAGTGCGATAGCAATGGCGCCACTACCTGTACCGATATCTAAGATTCTTAGTCCGGATTCTTTGTTTTCGGTGAGGATCAGCTCAACAAGCTCTTCTGTTTCGGGACGGGGAATCAGCACATTCTTGTTTACAAAGAAAGGCAGGCCGAAAAACTCGGTATCTTCTGTAATATGCTGTATCGGTTCGTATGTTTTGAGCCGTTCGAGGATGCTTTCCAGTTGTTTCTTTTGTTCGTCCGAAAACGGCTTGTTGTCAAGTAAAGATCGGGTGTATGGCTCTTTGGTTATGTGTTCTAGTATAATACGCGTAAACCCCGAAATCTCACTCTCGGGGTAATGCGCTTTTAATGATTCTTTTATATGAGCTATTGCCTTTTGCATGACAATATTATTCCGGTTCCTCGTCGTACTTCTGAAACAGAAAGTCGTTATATGGATAGCGTTCTATATGGATTGTTTTCACACGCTCGTATAGCATTTCTTTCAGTTCGTCTACGTTCGTCTTATTCTTAGCTGAGATAAAGATACAATCATTGTGCATCTTGTTCATCCACGACTTTTTCAGCTCTTCCAGTGAGATATTCTCTTTGGTAGCCGGAGTCAGGTCGTCTTCGTCTTTCGGTTTGTACGTAAAGGCATCCACTTTGTTGAAAACCAGAATAGTCGGTTTTTCCTCCTTATCTATGTCTAGCAAGGTATTCTTTACCACTTCTATCTGTTCCTCAAAGTTCGGATGCGAAATATCTACTACATGAAGTAACAGATCGGCCTCACGTACTTCGTCGAGCGTCGACTTAAACGATTCGACCAGATGGGTAGGCAGTTTGCGGATAAACCCAACGGTATCGGACAACAGGAACGGCAGATTATCGATAATCACCTTGCGGACAGTGGTGTCGAGCGTGGCGAATAGTTTATTCTCTGCAAATACCTCCGATTTGCTCAGCAGGTTCATTAGGGTAGATTTACCCACATTGGTATATCCCACTAGGGCAGCACGCACCATCTTGCCTCTGTTCTTGCGCTGCGAAGCCATCTGACGATCTATATTCTTCAGTTCCTCTTTCAGGAAAGATATCTTATTGAGGATAATACGACGGTCGGTTTCCAGCTGGGTTTCTCCCACGCCACGCATCATAACGCCCCCTCCGCGTTGACGGTCGAGGTGAGTCCACATACGAGTCAGTCGCGGGAGCAGATACTGGTATTGTGCCAGTTCCACCTGTGTTTTGGCATAGGCCGTTTGCGCACGCATGGCGAAGATGTCGAGGATAAGGCTGGTACGGTCGAGAATCTTTGTCTGCAATTCTTTTTCTATGTTGCGTAATTGCTTTGGTGACAATTCGTCGTCGAAGATAACAAGTCCTATCTCGTTGTCCTCCATATATTGTTTTATCTCCTGTAGCTTACCTGTACCGACAAATGTCACCGGATTGGGCTTATCGAGCTTTTGGGTAAAATTCCTGTCGGGAATAATACCGGCGGTGTCGGCAAGGAAGGCCAGTTCGTCGAGGTATTCTTTTACCTGATCTTCTGTCTGTTCCTGTGTGATAAGTCCGACAAGTACAGCCAGTTCGTTTTTTGATTCGGATATTATAAAGTCTTTCATATATTGTTATCGAAATAATATGGATATTGTTTGCAACAGGGTAATATGTGTCCCGTTACAAAAAAATAAAGGTAGAAATAATTTGGTGAAATAACAGGAAATATACTCCCATACTTCCGGTTTTTATGGCAGGTGATTTGTAATTTTCATTGCTTCTTGTGTTTATTCTAACCATCAATCATTTAGTATAAAAAAAGAGCCTGCTTAGGTAGCAGGCTCTCCGATATCTTTTCGTGTCTGGTCCGGAAAAAGAATTAAGCTTGTTTAGTTGTAACAACTCTTTTTTCTTTGATTCTGGCTTTCTTACCTGTAAGATTACGAAGGTAATACAATTTAGCACGACGAACTTTACCTACTTTGTTTACGGTGATGCTGTCGATAAATGGAGACTCGATCGGGAAGATTCTTTCTACACCGATGTTATCAGACATTTTGCGAACTGTGAAACGTTTTTTGTTTCCATGTCCGCCGATCTTGATAACGACACCGCGATATAGCTGTACACGTTCTTTGTTACCTTCTTTAATACGGTAAGCAACAGTAATCGTGTCACCGCTCTTGAAACTAGGAAACTCTTTTCCTGTAGCGAATGCTTCTTCTGCAACTTTAATTAAGTCCATGATTATATGATGGTTTTGTTGTTAATATACGCAATATACACGAGCCTCTCTCGTCAGAGATTACGCAAAGCGGATGCAAAGATAAAAATATTTTGGAAATGTACAAACACTTATCTGTGTTATATTTATGGAAATATAATTAAGGTTAATAATATTTCTTGTTTTGACAACTTATTCCAAGTTAATGGAAAATTTACTTACTTTTATGGCTCTAATAAGACTTATCGGTCTTTTTCTTAACACTTCCCTCCTGCATACTTGAATATTTTTCAGAATGTTCTTATAAGAACGATAGATTGTAATATTAAAGTAGATTTTAAATAATGAATGAAACTATCATAGACAGGAAAGAAATGATAATGCAGATTATTAATGCAGGAGTCAAGGTGCATAAAGCCTTGGGATTCGGTCTTTTCCGGGAGGTATATGAAGAATGCCTGATATATGAATTGTTAAAACAAGATATTAAGGTAGAAAAACAAAAGAGAATACCACTGACATACGAAGGTTTGGAATTCAGTAATGCCTTTGAGATTGACATTATTGTGGAAGATACGCTCATTGTTGGCCTCAGGCCAGCTAATATACAGGAAAATATATATTATAGGTATATACAAACTTATGCAAAGCACTGTAACTTAGCAATAGGGATCATCTTTGACTTTCATGTCGATGATTTTCGTTCCGGTATAAGAATAGTACAAAAAAAGTCGGCTAAACCCACAGCACTTTCTGCAACCTTAGTAAGCCATTATTATAAGTATTACAAGAAGAAATGATATAATCGAAGTCTGGCCAATCAGGTTCTGATGTTAATCTATGTTTATTAATCTGTTATTCTTTTCCTACAAAATATATTCCGTTTATTTTTGTATGCGGGTAAATTGTTGCCCGAAAATCCTTGACAAGAAGTAACAGAATGAAAATACGATATATAGCGGCAATAGCTGTACTGTTTACAGCTTCGTGCCTGCATAGTACAGCCCTCGAAAATAAGAAAATAATACCTGCCCTCGAAAAATCTGCCGATGAACAAAAAGTAGCTCACTGGGTAGATTCCGTTTATAATAAGTTGACTGTCGAACAGCGTATAGGGCAGTTGTTTATGCCTATAATAGCCGGTGATGTGACTGATGCTAACCGTAACAGAATGCTGAGTCTGGTGAATAATCAATATGTAGGTGGCTTGTTGTTTTCTAAAGGTACACCGGCCAATCAGGCGAGCCTGACCAATGCTGCACAGAATGCTGCACAAGTACCTCTGATGATTTCGCTCGATGGCGAATGGGGTTTGTCGATGCGCTTGTCCAATACTACGCGCTTTCCGCGCAATATGATGTTGGGAGCTATACAGAACGATTCCCTCCTGTATTATTACGGATTGGAAGTCGCCCGCCAGTGTCGTCTGATGGGAATACATGTGAATTTTGCTCCGGCGCTTGATGTGAATAGCAATCCTGCCAATCCGGTTATCGGAAATCGTTCGTTCGGTGAAGATCCTGAGCGTGTAGCGCGTCAGGGCATCATGTACTCCAAAGGTCTTGAAGCCGGTGGTGTAATGGCAGTCGCAAAGCATTTTCCCGGTCATGGTGATACGTCTACCGATTCTCACAAGACATTACCTGTCATAAATCATGACAGGGACAGGCTCGATGATGTAGAGTTAAAACCATTCAGTGAATATATAAAAGCCGGACTATCGGGAATGATGGTCGGACATCTGGATATTCCTATTCTCAATACGAAAGGACAACCGAGTTCGCTTTCGGAAGCTATTGCTACAGACCTGTTGCAAAACGAGATGGGCTTTTCCGGACTGATATTTACAGACGGCCTGCAAATGAAAGGTGTGTCTACCGAAGATAACTATTGTGTACGGGCTCTTTTGGCCGGAAACGATATTCTGTTAGGCCCTGTAAATCCTGTAAAGGAGTTTGAGGCTGTTAAAAAAGCTGTTGCTGACGGAGTGATGAGCGAATCACTATTGGAGGCAAAGTGTAAAAAGGTACTCACCTATAAATATATATTGGGTGTAAATGAAACGAAACCGATAGATACCAAAAATCTTAACCAGAACCTAAATACATCTTACGCCGAATGGATCAATAGGGAATTGCACAAGGATGCTATAACATTGCTGAAAGACGGTGATAAAATAATTCCGCTGAAAGAGCTGGATAAACGCAAGATTGCTGCCGTATCTGTCGGTGGGGGAGCAGACAATACATTTCATAACACGTTGAAGCAATATGCTGACGTAACCTGCTTCAATGTATCGGATAGCGATGGTCTGGTAAAGATCAAGAAGATTCTGGAAAAGTACAATACCGTCATTTTTTCGGTACACAACAACCGCTCGAATGTGAATGCAGCCATACAAAGTGTATCGCAGGGAAAAGAAACGGTACTCACCTTTTTTGTAGTACCCTACCGTATGAGTTCTTATGCAACTGCTATTAAAAAAGCAGATGGGGTAGTTCTTGCCTATGAAAATTCCGATCTGGCACAGGATTATGCCGCACAAGCTATATTTGGAGGATATGCCGCTTCGGGGAAAATCCC
Organism: Dysgonomonas hofstadii; assembly: GCA_040395895.1. GTDB lineage: Bacteria > Bacteroidota > Bacteroidia > Bacteroidales > Dysgonomonadaceae > Dysgonomonas > Dysgonomonas hofstadii_A. The sequence continues at coordinate 265,999 of JBEBPN010000001.1, read as the reverse complement.
TGTTACGGTAGACAATCTTTTTAAGGAAGGGAAGGGGCTGAACACAAAAAAAGTGCGCCTGAGCTATGAAGTGCCCGAAGTCACAGGCATTGAGGCAGGCAGGCTGAACGGAATAGAAAATATAGTACAGGAAGGAATAAAGGCACAGGCCTTTCCCGGATGTCAGATACTGATTGCCAAAGATGGTGTAGTGATCTATAACCGTTCGTTCGGATCGTTTGTATATAATGGCTCGCGTAAGGTGAAGAACAGTGATATATATGATATTGCTTCCATGACCAAAGCTACAGCCACGTTGCCCGCCGTAATGAAATTGTATGACGAATCGAAGCTGAAACTCAGTTCGCCACTCAGTGTGTACGTTCCTGTGCTGAAAGGGACGGACAAGTCGCAGATCACTGTAAGGGAGGCGCTGTTGCATGAGACCGGTCTTACTTCTTTTATTCCCTATTACATGAATGCCATAGATAAGGACAGTTATCAGGGGAAGTTGTTTAACCGTACACGTACAGCCTTGTATTCTGCACAGTTTGACGAAAGTACATGGGCGCGTACCGACTATAAGTATAAGGCAAATATGGTTTCTACTGTACCAAAAACAGGCTTTTTGCCATTGGCAGATAAGATGTATGTCAACAGATCGTACAATGATACTATAATAGCTGCTATTGCAAATTCTACTTTACGGAAGAGAAAAAGTTATCTGTACAGCTGTCTCAACTTTATGCTGTTGAAAGAAGCTGTTGAGAAGATAGCGAAAGAAGGCTTGAACACCTTTGTTCAGGATAATTTCTTCAGCCGTCTGGGAGCTGTTACTACTACATATAATCCGTTGACTAAGTTTGATAAAAGTAACATTGTACCTACCGAGAAAGACGATTTTCTCCGCAAGCAGCTAGTACAGGGATATGTACATGATGAAGGTGCGGCCTTCATGGGTGGAATTTCGGGTAATGCAGGACTGTTCTCCAATGCCAACGATCTGGCAAAGCTTTACCAGATGTGGCTCAATGAAGGTTCGTATGGCGGAGAAGAATATCTGTCGGAAAAGACAACTAAACTGTTTACAAGCACAAAGAGTTCGAGTTCGCGCAGGGGATTGGGGTTCGACAAGCCTGAAATGCGTACCAACAAATCGAGCCCGACCAGTCCGAGCACTCCGGCCAGTACGTACGGGCATACAGGATTTACAGGAACTTGTTTCTGGATAGACCCCGATAATAATTTAATTTATATATTTTTGTCGAACAGAGTGTATGATAAACGTACGCACAAGGCACTGATGAGTCTGGGAATACGCCAGCGGATACAGGAAGAAATATACAAGGCGATGCGTAAAGCAAAATCGACCGACCAAATAATAACCACTAATACGACAGAGGAAAATGACGAACAAACTGACACTGAATGATGAACTGAAACCGCTATTCGACACAGACGACAAACAACTATGGGATCTCATACTGGAAAACAAAACGGATGAGTTATTATCCCTTCTACCCCGCGAAGACGGTGATACACTCGACGATATTTTGCAGGAATTATTTTCCGAAGGGAAAAGCGATACTCTCGACCAATATGACTTCGTTACTATAAAAGAAGGTAACGCCACACTTTTCAGAGACCTTATCCGTTTGATCTTTGCTTTGGATATAAACGGCAATCATGAGGCTGTTCGTCACCTTGTAGCAGATAAATTGTCAGATACGCTTCCCGATATAGTTGAAAACATTCAGCAGGTGACAAAGGGTTACCCGATGCAGAAAGTAAGTGATGTAGTTATCGCCGAAACGGCAACGATACGTGCTTCACTGAATACATTATCTTACTATTACCGTCTCAAAGAAGATCTGGAAGCATTACATTTTGCGATTGTGCTGCGTACAAAAATCACGCTTGCCATTATGCGCAATTACAAGAATGTGCTGGGACACGATATGGTAGAAGCCGCAAAGGTAAAAGAGCAGATGGGAGATACCGAAGCTGCTCTCGGATTCTACAATGTAGTAAGGGATAATCTGAAGAATGAATTGCACTGGTTTGTGGAAAGTCCCGAAATGGGGCCTAGCGAAGAAGATGTGGTTATGCTACAATCGCTGAAAGAAGCGTATGCCTCCATTGACAGACTGGGCGGAACATCACAGTTCGCAGAAACCTGTCTGCTGATAGATGAAATTCTGGGCAGGGAATATGTTGAATACGACTTCGATGCAGAGGACGACGAGGACGAAGATTAATTTTAATTCTTTAATTTTAAGAAGATCGAAGTATTTTATCTATAAGGTTGTTCAGTTAACAGTGATCAGTCAACAGTTAACAACAGAAGTGATCTTTGAAACGAAAAGTGAAGAATGACAAACAACTATAAAACTCGTAAGCTCTGTAAGGTTTTAGTTAAAATTGACATTGTAGGGGCGAATTGCATTCGCCTGTTTGTGTAATCTGCGGGCGAATGTAATTCGCCCCCACCAGAGAAAGTAACAAATATAAAATAATAGTGCAAAAGTGTTACCTTTGCCTCGCCTTCGCTTCGGCGATCGTTGATTGTTACCTTTTGGGAGTAAGCCAACTCTTTCCTATAAACGGGCACTCTCTCCTGTCACGCTTAGTCTCCAGCGGGAAGAATCGGGCTACTGTTTCACATGAATTATTCATGAAGGAAGGATAGTTTTCCATATAACCCAGACTGATGTATTCGGGTTGTACATAGTCGCTTACATTTATCAGCCTGCCATCGGGCAATATCCTGTAATCGCGGAAGATGACGAATCCGCCGCCATCGGTTCGTATCACCTGAGTTTTTATAAGGTCGCCTTCTATCTTGTATAAGCCCCATAATGGGTAACGGCATATCTTGGAGTCCCCACCATCTCTAAAGCAGGCAATGAGTTCGGGAGATATGGTAGAAGTAGTAGCTATAGTAAACAGCCCATCTGGATAAAACATATACATGGAATAGAATGCACTATCGCAACCATGCTGCGAGACATAGTACCCGTTCAGGTCGATTCGTCCGGCTAATCCGGTATCGGTCTGTTCATAGCTATATGTAAAGTTCTTGGGGCGTGAAGTACAACCATATAGTACTACAATAACGGATAGTATAAGTATTGTTCTCTTCATATCAATACATTGTATATGGTTTATCTACACCGACTTGCAGGAACTGTTCTTTATATCCGCCGTAGTGGAAATCAGGGGTGTTGAAGAAGGCTCTGTGCCATCCGTTCTGTCCGGTGAAACCGCCGAGACTGCTGTTGAGTCCGTAGCGCAGGATAAGCCCGTTTGTGGCATAACCCACATAAACAGGGCTGGATATCTGTTTGCCTGTGTGGTACACACCCCTGCTGTTGTCGGGTGACAGGTCGGTTACACCATTGATATCGGTCGTATATACGTTTGTGCCTATCATAAAGCCTTTGAATCGGATTTCCAGAGCTGCCGTCCTGTAGCGGTCATAGACCTTGAAGCCTGTAAACGGAGTAGCCAGTATGTCATCTTCAAAGTTGATACGAAAGTCATCGAGGTGTAAGCTGACAATACCTGATAGCTGTTTGTCGCCCTGATAGTATTTATTGACATAGTATGAGCCACCGTAATGCCCGTCATCGAATGTGACGCCGGCAAACGAGGTTCCCATACCGAACTTTTGCCGTGCCTTATACATATCTGATCCGAGCGAGAAAGTCCAGTTGTCTATGGTCTGGGATAGTGTCACGCCTGCACCCAGTCTGAACCCGTTGCGATCGGCTGCTCGTGCTGTAAACATGGCAACCAGCGAAAGGGAGATCCGAAAGCCATTCTGTCGTTCAGGGCCGAAAGTAAGGGTAGTGAGGTAGTCGTTATCATATCTGACCTTGTATTGGGGGTAGACTTGTGCAGCCATCAGGCACAGAAGCATCAGTAATACCGGAGCCTTACGAATCCGTACTATGTGCTTTATGCCTTTCCACCCCATCCTTTACTGATTGCCGGTTGGTTGTGGCTCTTTCTCCCAAAGGCTTTCCACAGCATTCTTGGCATTTTTGGCAAAGGTCTGCATCTTTAGGAATTCAGCTTCTCCGAGCTTTTCTTTATCTTCTTCATTGTCGAAAGCTGCCACAGGCAACAGTTCAAAGAAAGTAGGAGTGTCTTTGTCTTTCATCAGCTTGTTTACCCATACCAGCGAGTAGTCGCATGAATTTATAGATACAGCATTGTTCTCATCCTTGCTTATGTCTATCTTCACCATCATGCCGCCTCTGGTGTTCACAGGCTTCATGTTAGAGATCAGGTTTCCCATCGAATATACAACTATGTTGTTGATGCCGCAACTGTCTTTCTGTATGTCTATTGGCTGCACCACGTGTGGGTGTCCTCCTATTACTAGGCGCACGCCGTTTTTGATGAGGTAGTAGGCTATATCTTTCTGAGCCTTATTGTGTTTCAATACATATTCTACACCCCAGTGTATGTTGGCTATGATTATGTCAGCCTTCATCTGTTTAGCCAGATCAATGTCAGCCTTCATCTGCTTTTTGTCGATATAGTTCACTATATTGGGCGCTGTAGGCACGAAGTCGTTTGTACCGTATGTATAGTTGAGCATAGCGATGCGGATGCCGTTCTTTATCATCATCAGCGGATAGTAGATATCCCGTTTCTCCTTGTTGATGAAAACGCCCGTATGCTTTACCTTCATCGAGTCGAGTACATAGATGGTGCGTTCAAGTCCATTCTTACCTTTATCGAGGATATGATTGTTTGCCGTGAGAAAGATATCGAATCCTGCGTCTTTCAAAGCATAGGCGTAAGTGTCAGGAGAGCCGAAGAAAGGATAGCCTGAATATTTCTTGCCGGGTAGGGTAGTCTCCAGATTGACTACAGCGATGTCTGCCTGTTTGATCTCGTCTTCCACATACTTGAAGTAAGCCGAGTAATCGTAGCCGTTCTCTGTTTTGGCTACATCGAGTTGAGCCGTATGTTGCATAGCATCTCCGGCAAAGAGGAAACTTACCTTTTGTTCCTGAGCATAGCCATAGCTTATAAGAAATAGGAATGTAAGAAGTGTAATCTGTGTTTTCATTATGTATATCAACAATTTATCTTTTCCAGAATGCCGGCATGAACAGAGATAGTACAGTGAATAGCTCCAAGCGGCCAGTGAGCATCAGAAAGCAAAGATACCATTTAGATGCTACAGGTACATCGGAGAAACTTCCGCTATGTCCTATTTCGGCCAATCCTCCGCCCACATTGCCCAGACAGGAGATAGCAGCACCCAGTGAGTTCTCAAATTCCATGCCCGATAGGGATAGCAGCAGGCAGCTGAATATGAGAATAGCCAGATACAGGAATATAAAGGCCAGAACCTTAGTGACAACGTCCATTGAGATCACCCTGTCGTTGAGGCGTATAGCCAGAATCGCATTGGGGTGTACCTGACGCTTAAATTCGTTAAGTGAGTTCTTGAACAGAATAATGATCCTTACTATCTTAATACCTCCGGCTGTAGATCCGGCACAGGCACCGCAAAGCATGAAGATGACAACAATAAACTGGTAAAAAGCCCCCCAGTTCATAAAGTTATCGGTCGAATAGCAGGTAGTCGTTATCATAGATACCACCTGAAACAGGGATGTACGGAATGCTTTCTCAATGCCGTTTATCTTTCCTGACGAATAGAGGCCTATAGCTATGATGAAGACGAAGATAAGGATAATGGCTACATACCATTTAAACTCCTCGTTCTTCAACAGCTTTTTAGGGCTACCCTGCATAAAGAAGTAGATAAGGGTGAAGTTTATACCCCCGATGAACATAAACAGGGTGATTACATACTCTATATAAGCCGAATTCCAATAGGCGATGCTATCCTGCTTTGTAGAGAACCCGGCAGTAGATATAGTCGTAAAAGCATGACAGATAGAATCGAACAGCCCCATCGGCCCTACCCATAGCAGTAGAATGAGAATACTCGTAAGAAGGACGTACACCATCCAAAGCCGTTTGGCTATCTGCGATATACGTGGGCGAAAACGGTCGTAACCGATCCCCGTAACTTCGGCGTCATACATTACGGAAGCATTACCTCCCATTGGCAGGATAGTAGCAACGAACAATACGATACCGAGACCTCCTATCCATTGGGTTATGCTTCTCCAGAAGAGCAATCCTCTCGGCATACTTTCTACATTGGTAAGGATTGTCGCACCTGTTGCGGTTAGTCCCGATATTGTTTCAAAGTAAGCATTGCTGATACTGGGAATAGCACCGCTAAGATAGTACGGGAGCATACCGAATGCCGATAGTACGATCCAAGAGATCGCGACCATGAAGAAACTTTCGCGCTTGCCTATTGGTTTTGGTAAGTCTTCCGTACCGGTAAGGCGGACGAATACTCCGGCAAAGAATGTTATGGCAGAACTTATCAGCATTGCATCACCTGCCATTTCGCGCAGATAAAAAGAGACAACAGTCGCTCCCATCATGAATAAGGACTCTATGATGAGCAGAAAGCCGATAGTCTTTAGTACAAACCGATAGTTAAAGTTATTCACAGTACAAGTTCATTTATATATAGGTCTCTCTAATGGAACAGTTTCTCAGCTTCGCGCAACGAATCCTCGAGACAAAATACAACTACATGGTCATACGGCTCTATAAGGGTATCACCGTCTATCATAATAGGCTCACCGTTCCTGATAAGACCTCCCAGTGTCACATTCTTAGGGAAGATGATCTTCTTTACCTCCTTTTTGGTAATGCGGGAATTCGGACGGGCTATAATCTCGGCCACATCGGCATTAGCTATGGTTAGCGATTTTACATTCGATACGTCGGCACTCAGCAGGAATCTGTATATATTGCCTACCGTGATTAGCTTCTTATTGATGATAGAGCCTATATCGAGGTTCTCAGCCAATAGCATGTAATCCATATTCTCTACTTCGGCTACGGTTTTGCGTACGCCAAAGCGCTTAGCAGCCATACAGGCCAGAATGTTGGCTTCCGAGTTTCCGGTCACAGCCACAAAGGCGTCTATTTCGTTTATCCCTTCCTGTAACAGGAAATCGGCATTACGCCCATCATTGTGATACACGGTTACATTCTTGGGAAGCCGTTCCAATAGCTGGTATGACTTCTCCTTGTCCGACTCCAGTAGCTTAATACTGATATTGTCCGGTAAGTATTGGCAGGTGCGTATGGCGATGCGGCTACCTCCCATTATCATGACGTTCCTTACCTCGAAGCTGGCTTTACCCCCTATCTTGGGGAGCTCCTCCACATTCTCCTTTGTTACGGTGAAGAAGACAATATCTCCGGCCAGTACCTTATCTTTTCCTCCCGGTATGATGGTTATGTTATTGCGCTTGATGGCTACAATATGAAACTTCTTGTCCTCATGCCCCAACTCGTACAGGTGCTTGTCTACTAGCTCCGAGTTTTCCCTTACTTTCACACCTACCAGGATAATGGCGCCACCACATAGTTCGATCCATTGACGCGCCCAAGGCCGTCTGAGTGCCGAAACTATTTCTTTGGCTGCAAGCATTTCGGGGTAGACCATAGAGCCGATCCCCAACTTCTCAAAAAACTCCTTGTTCTTAGGTAGCAGGTATTCATAGTTGTCGATACGGGCAAAGGTCTTTTTTGCACCCATGTTGGCAGCAAGCATGCAGGCTGTGATATTTGTAGATTCGTCGGGAGTAACGGCAATAAAGAAATCGGCCTCATCTATATCTACTTCCATCAGGTCTTTCAGAGAAGTACACGATCCGGTCATAGTCATCATTTCCAGATTAGTACCCAAAAGGTTCAGTCTTTCCTTATCAGGATCCATCAATACGATGTCCTGATTTTCGGTTGATAATAGTTTTGCTAAATGTGTCCCTACCGCTCCTGCGCCGGCAATAACAATTCTCATTTATATCACTTTAATTTGTTACTTTCACCTGTTCGGGATGAGGCACATTTGTTTTATTCAAAGCACCTTGTATGTGTTTAACCAATCCCGTAACATCAATTCCACAAAGCTTATTCAGTTCTTTAATAGAACCGTGAGTAACGAACTCATCCGGTAACCCTACACGGGTGACCTTTATATCATTATAGTTGTTTTCCGAAAAATATTCGAGTACGGCACTGCCAAGTCCACCTTTGAGTACGCCATTCTCGATAGTCAGCACATTGTCGTAGTTCTCGGCTACTTCCTTCAATAACGTTTCATCTATTGGTTTCAAGAAGATCATATCGTAATGTGCTATGGAGAATCCCTGCTCTTCTACTATAGAGATGGCATCGCGTGCTGCATTGCCGATAGGCCCGATGGACAGCACGGCGAGGTCTTTTCCGCTTTTCAGCTTGCGGCCTTTTCCTATTTCGAGCACTTTCATTTCACATTCCCAGTCTACAAGTACACCTTGTCCTCTCGGATAGCGAATAACAAACGGCCCTTCATTTCCGTAAGTGGCGGTATACATCAGATGGCGCAGATAGTGTTCGTTAAAAGGCGAAGCAACTACAAGGTTAGGCACACAACGCATATAAGCCAAGTCAAATGCTCCATGATGTGTAGGGCCATCTTCTCCGACTAATCCGGCACGGTCGAGACACATAATCACATGCAGGTTTTGCAGGGCAACGTCGTGTATCACCTGATCGTAAGCACGTTGCATAAACGAAGAGTAGATATTGCAGAACGGTATCAGACCTTCTTTGGCCAGTCCGGCCGAATAGGTAACGGCATGAGCTTCAGCTATACCTACGTCGAATGCTCTGCCCGGAAACTCCTTCATCATATACGACATGGAAGATCCGGTAGGCATGGCAGGTGTAACACCTACTACGCGGGTATCTTTTCCGGCCAGTTCTACAAGAGTATGTCCGAATACGTCCTGAAACAGCTGAGGCTGATCTTTCGATTTTGTGACAATTCGTTCCCCTGTCGTTTTATCGAATTTACCCGGTGCATGCCAAACTGTGGCAGATACTTCAGCAGGTTTAAATCCTTTACCTTTTATAGTATGGATATGCAGCATCTTAGGGCCTTTCATATCCTTTATATTCTGTAAGATACGGATCAGACTACGCAGGTCGTGCCCGTCTACCGGTCCGAAGTAACGTATATTGAACCCTTCAAAAAGATTTTGTTGCTTGGTCAGCAATGACTTGAGGCTGTTGTTGAAGCGTAGTATAAAGTTCTTACCTTTATCTGAGATCAGATTTCCTCTCTTGAATTTCTGGTACACATCATTTCTTACACGGTTGTAAGCCGGCGATGTTGTCATTTTTACAAGATAGTCGCGCATTCCGCCCACATTGTCGTCAATGGCCATATCATTGTCATTGAGTATGATAAGCATGTCGTTGGGCTGCGAATTGGCATTGTTAAGCGCTTCGTATGCCAGACCTCCCGTCATGGAGCCGTCCCCGATAACTGCTACCACATGCCTGTTCTCTTGTTTCAACTCAGAAGCAACAGCCATTCCGAGTGCTGCTGATATGGAGTTGGAAGCATGCCCTGCAATGAATGCGTCATACTCGCTTTCACTTGGATTTGGGAATCCGGCTAATCCTCCAAACTGGCGGTTTGTATGAAAACGGTCTTTTCTTCCCGTAAGTATTTTATGGCTGTATGCTTGATGTCCCACATCCCATACAATGCGATCGTAAGGGGTGTCGTAAACGTAATGAAGAGCGACGGTAAGTTCCACAGTACCCAGACTGGAACCAAAGTGTCCCGGATTGTTACTTAACTGATCTATAATAAAAGTACGAAGGTCGGCACAAAGTGTCTCCAGTTCTTCTATACTGAGATTCTTCAGGTCTGATGGATAATTTACTTTCTCTAAAATCGATATATTGTGTTGTTCGCTCATAACTTTTCTGTTATAGTAAAGAAAACCGTTATTGCCAAAGCAATAAACAAGCAAATATATAAAACAAAAACCAGTTATAAGGTCTTATAACTCTTAATTTACGTCCGGAATCTGCATAATTAACACACCTACAGTCAAAAGTATCCGGCTTCTATCATCTGTTATTAGAACGGTTTAGAGATGTAAAGAGTTCATTCAGATACTTTAATAATCATTTCCGGTAACCTCATAGGAACGACAACGTAAATCCTCCCATAATTTTAACTAAAAAGTAACGAATGTAACGGAATTATACTGTTTTCAATTCTTATTACTTTTTCTCTGTTGGGATGAACTGTGTGTCTATCTGCTTATCCGGTTTTCGCGCAAACACACGTGTTTGTCTCTTGCATCCTCTTCCTTTGCGTCTTCGCACCTTTGCGTGAGAAATATTTTAACTAAAAAGTAACGAATGTAACGAATCTTACTTATTTTGATTCTTCATTACTTTCTATCCTAGTAGGGGCCTCCCTTGTGAGTGCCCGCCTATGTGATAAACGGGCAGGGACAAGCCACTGCCCCCACATATCTGAAATTTTAACTAAAAAGTAACGAAGGTAATGGATTTGCACTATTCTTAGTTTCGTTACTTTTTATATTACTTGTTCATCATCCATTGGCTCCGCCGATTTATCAATTAGCTCCGCTGAATGTTATTTCAAAGATTGCTTTTTCATATAGATAAACTTACTCAATTTTCATATAGTCGCAATATAAAAAGGCAGCCTGACTAAAATAGTCAGGCTGCCCTATATCTCGGATTATTACTTACGAAAACTTAGGTTTGCGTCCTTTTCTGTGTCCTCCTTTGTCTGAAGGCTTCGATGATTTGAAATCTGAACCTCCTCTTTTCGATCCTCTGTCTCTAAAGCCACCGCGCTCACGGTTGCTGTTGCGGTCTCCTCCAGAACGATCCGAAGAACCTCCACCCTGAGCAACTTCTACCGAAAGACGGCGTCCGTTTTGCTCTTGACGGCTCATCGATTTAATTACTTTCTGAGCATCTTTTTCGGGAACTTCAAAGAATGAGAAGTTCTGCAAAATGTCGATACGGCCGATATTAACCTTTTCCGGTACAAAATCGTTTACCAATCCCATCAGTGTAGCCGGATTCACATTGTCGGTACGTCCTACATTGATAAACAGGCGTGAATAACCTCTCTCGGCACCGCGTCCTCCCGAAGAACGATCGTTACGATCACGATCTTTACGACGTGGATAAGATTTATCGTCACGTGATGAAGAGCGGTCGGATGGCGACTCTATTTCTTCTGCATCACGATAGTAATCGATCAGGCGGTTGAACTCGAGGGCTACAACACGCTTAATGATATCTTCTTTTTCGAGCCAATCGAGTTTTCTGTATACAGATGGAAGCAGATTGGATATTTCATCCTCGTTTACTTTCACTTTTTCGATTCTGTCTACCAGACTGAAAAGTTGTTTCTCGCAAATAGCTTCTCCCGATGGGATAGTACCCTGCTCGAACTTTTTGTTTATGATCTTCTCTATTTCCCTGATCTTCCCTTTTTCCTTTACATGGACAATAGCGATAGAAGTACCTGTTTTTCCGGCACGCCCTGTACGGCCGCTACGGTGTGTGTATGATTCTATATCGTCAGGCAAACCGTAATTGATCACATGCGTCAGGCTGTCTACGTCCAATCCGCGCGCAGCCACATCTGTTGCAACCAGCAACTGGATGTTATGTACTCGGAATTTCTGCATTACATAGTCGCGCTGAGCCTGCGACAAATCACCATGTAAGGAATCGGCATTGTAGCCGTCCTGAATCAGTTTGTCTGCTATTTCCTGTGTTTCGCGACGGGTGCGGCAGAAGATGATACCGTAAATGTTAGGATAGTAGTCGGCAATACGTTTTAGTGCCAGATATTTATCCTTTGCATGTACCATGTAGTAAACATGCTTCACATTATTTGAGCCCTCGTTTTTACGACCGATCGTAATTTCTTTAGGGCTATTCATGTATTTCTTCGTGATCTTGGCAACTTCTTTTGGCATTGTTGCCGAAAAAAGAAGCATTAATCTGTCTTCGGGCACTCGTGCCAGTATTTCATCGATACTATCGAGAAATCCCATATTGAGCATCTCATCGGCTTCATCGAGTACTACATTCTTTACATTAGCCAGATCTACAGTCTTACGGTTTATCAGGTCGATCAGACGTCCCGGAGTGGCGACAATAATCTGCACGCCTCTTTTCAGTGATTTGATCTGACTCTCGATACTGGAACCTCCATATACAGGGAGAACCCGTAAGTTTTCTATATATTTGGAATAGTCGGCCAAGTCGCTTGCAATTTGCAAACATAGCTCTCTGGTAGGACAAAGAATCAATGCCTGAGGCACATTTTCTTTTGTATTGGTTTTCTGTAGAAGTGGTAACCCGAAAGCGGCAGTCTTACCTGTTCCCGTCTGGGCTAATGCGATTACGTCGTTTGTTTCGCCAAGCAGGTATGGAATCACTTCTTCCTGCACAGGCATGGGATTCTCATATCCCATCTCTTCGATTGCCTTACGAATATTCGCGACAACCCCTAGCTCTTCAAATGTTTTCATTAAAAATTTTCAAATATCTATGTGGTAATTAAAACCTTTATACGGTTAACTCCCACCCCAAAAATCATTCGACATAAGAGAGCTTTCCGATAAAAGCGGCTGCAAAGGTAGTGATTAGTTTTCACGTTTTTACAACATTTCACAATAAGTTTACTCCCCGTATTTAAATTAACAGAATAAAAATGCTATTTTTGCACCTTGAAACATAAGGAGATACGATACACAACACTTGGAAACTATATAGATTATCAATTATAAAAAGAATATCGAGATGAAGAAATATCTTATTTGCTCTTTGGTTACCTGTGCTTTGATCAGTCCGTTGGCTGTTTCTGCACAAAAGAAAGCTATGCAGCCGATACTAAAAACAACGGAGGATTCCCTCTCTTACGCGCTGGGTGCAAATCTGGCACAGAATGGCCTTCTTCCTTACCTTATACAGTTGGGCGCATTGGGAGATACAGTATCTGTAGCAGCAGAATATAATCAGAAAATAGCTGCCGAACAGGATGCAGCGAAAAAAGATAAGCTGAATAAAGAGTTGAAGTTCAAAATCGACTCTATCAATAATGCAAATGTTAAGAGCATGGATCGTTTCCTTACGGGATTCGATCAGACAATCCGTCAAAAGAATGCTGATGTAGCGTTCAACACAGGTGTGTCTCTCGGCAGCCAACTGGGTACAATGACCAAGCAATTTTCGACAGATGTACTTGATGGTGAAGACAAATTCAATATGGATGCCTTTATCGGGGCTTTTTCCGGCAGCCTGAAAAATGAGAAACCACTTATAGATAATACAGATCAGTTGATACAAGCTGCATCGCAGAAAGCTATGGAGGCTAAAGAAGCGAGAGCGGGCGAAGCACTGAAAGGACAATATGCTCAAAAGATAGCTGAAGGCAAAGCATTTATGGAAAAGAATAAAACGGCCGAAGGTGTAGTTACACTACCTAGCGGACTTCAATATAAGGTAGTGATGCAGGGATTCGGTGATACGCCGACAGCTTCCGATCGTGTAAAAGTACATTACAAAGGCACATTGCTGGACGGAACTGTTTTTGATAGCAGCTACGATAGAGGCGAGCCTATTACTTTTGGTGTAACACAGGTTATCAAAGGATGGACTGAAGCACTGCAACTGATGCCGGCAGGCTCGAAATGGATACTGTATATCCCTTACGATCTGGCTTACGGAAGCAGAGATCAGGGTACAATCAAACCTTTCTCAGACCTGATATTTGAGGTAGAACTGATGGAAATAGTAAAATAAGATAGACCGGAATATAAGATTCGGAAGCTCCCGCTAAGTTATGCTTAGCGGGAGTTTTTTTGTTAATAGTAAATCTCGCTCAGGCAAATATTCTTTGCCTCTACACATAACAGTCCGTTCTTATCCATAAAGATAACTTTATCCTCTCTTAGCAACCAGCCTAAGGCTATAAATATTGCTTTGTCTTTGTAGTGGGTGTAGTCGCCTATCTCACGAATAGACATTCTACCTTTGTCAGACAAAAGGGTAAGGATACTCCCTGCATTCATTCCAACATCGCTTTTAATCATGGCTTCACTATTTAAATTATTCAGATCCTGATCATCAAATCCGCGCATAACTGCGACAATAAATAAAAGAAACAAAGCCTTCGCATACAAACATGCAAAGACCGAACCATAACCTTACATTGATTCTAAGGGCGTTGATCAATATATTCTCACGAAAAAATAATCTGAATTTTAATAATATTGTAAAGTCAATATCATGGTCAGATATATAATAAGCATTTATTACTTTTATTAGAACAACCGACAGGTCGATTTTGTTTAACCAATCTTAAAAAATAGTTGGAAAATTACTTTTCAGCCGGATCGAAGATATACACATTTGCAACACCTTTCGGCGATACAGACCATAGTGCGTTGTAGTAAGCGGCTGTTCCTCCGTTGTTTGCAGAGATGTATACGATGGATTTATCGGCATTGTAATATACGGCCATATTGTCTATTTCAGGATCGAGCAAATGCTCATACACACTTTTTGGGAAAACGATGTTGCGTCCTTTTATAGTGACTGATATCGATTGATATTTCAGTTGGGGCGATTGTCCTCTGGCAACACCTTTCGCCGGTTTGCCGTTCACAGTGTATCCGTTCCCCATTGCATTCTTTTTTATAGCCGTATCTTTGGCTGTAACGGGAGATATAGTGATACTTACCCGCACATCGTCATTCTTAAAAGAGATAGCCCCATGCGATGAAAGACGCTCAACTTCTATCATATCATAATCGTCGATACGCATTAGCTTGCGGTCTCTTATATATCCGCTTTTAGTCGTACGCGAAGGCAGATAGTAGTCTACGTAGCGCCACGGCTCTGTTGCAGCATCGACAGGAAACATATAGAAAACAGAATCGTTGGGAACGTTGATGCTGTTGTTTAGATCGCCTAAGCGGGGACTAAAATCGACACTTCCCCGCACTGTATCCTGAGCTACAATAAACTGAGCTGAAGCTTCTGTGCTATAAAAGCTCAAAGCTAAAACTGTCAGAAGAGTTACGTAAATATGTTTCATATACAATCTGTTTTTTCGTTATTCTATCACTTTATACAGGCGCCTCGCCTCAGTGAGTGAAACGGCATTGAAGTGCCACCATTCGCCCCTTATGGTAAGAAATCCGGCATGCGTCATTACCTTTCTCAATAGTTCGCGGTTCTTTACCTGTTGCCGGGTAAGTACGCCTTTTTGTACAAGCTCCGCTTCTCTGTTTATTCCGGCAGCAGCACCGAAAAAATCGAAAGGAGTACCCATATCCAGCGGCTTACCTGCTTCGTCGCAAATAGTAAGGTCTACAGCCATACCGTAATTATGCAAGCCTGTCCGCGACGGATTGGCTACATAAGCTGCATACTTTGTATTCTGCACCACTTTGTACATTTTGCGCTGTACACTGAGTGGACGCACGGCATCGTAAACCAGCAGGCTGAATTCGGGGTGAAGAGTTTTCAGATACTTCTGCGCATCTGTCAACTTCTTGGCTGCCAGCGGATGCAGATATATATTTAACAAACTGTCGTATAGAATTGTTTTAGTAAAATTGTCGGTAGTGGCATACTTCAAATCATACCGGATCGATTTATCCAGTTGACTGACATTTGTCAGTTTTTGGGTTTGCAAATAAGCTTCCAGCCCTTTCTTGCCTGCTTGTGCCGATGATGATAGCGGTATTAGAAATAGCGTTATCAGGGCAACAACTCCGGTATATATTCTTACTCCCATAATCAATTTATTATCAACGCAAATAACTTGTAACAAGCTTTAATAGGTAGCAATCGACGATTGCAGAAGCGAAGATAATACATTTTGTACTAAACAGTCAACAATCTGGGATTTCCCTTTTATTTCAGAAACGGATCTCCCTTCGGGCTTTGACTTACTACCCATCTGAATGCATTCACAAATAAAAGCTTCTGTGTGGCATCGGCACACGGTCGCATTAATTTATTTTATCTTTGTGAGACAACAGAAAATATTCTTACACTAAAAAAGAGGGTGAGTTTTAGACACACCCTCTACTGCCACTCTAGTAGCCATTTCAGTGGGCACTTTCTTTATGAAGAATTACGCCGATAGATAGATTTTGAATTAGATTTTGTTGCTGTAGTTATAGAACGAATACTCTTTAAGGTCGGAGAGAAGTGATGCGTATTGTTCCTCTGAAAGAGTATTTAGGGGAGCTCTGTATCGTCCCATGTCCATGCCTATTGCTTTCATAAATGCCTTCCCTGTTCCATTACCATATTTTCCCAACAAGGTAATGATCTTATTGGCTATATACTGAAGATTGGCTGCTTCTTCCATTTTACCTTCATTATATAATCTTATTATCTCATTGTATATAGGTGCATTATAACCATACGTACTCCCCACGGCACTTATTGCACCTATCGATAAGGCCGGAAGCAACATTTCATCCCTACCCCACATGATGTTGTATTTTCTGTCTTTGAAATTCAGACAAAGTTGATAATCCATCATATTCTCAAATGTATACTTAATTCCCGAAAGATTTGGTATTGTTTTATCCATTATTTTCAGTAATTCTATCATCGGAAAGTTGACATTCGAAAGTACCGGAATATGATAATAGAAGAAAGGCATATTGGGAACCGAATCAGCTATTTCTTTACAAAACTCGGCCAAGGCATTTATATCTGCCGGTTTGAAATAGTAAGGAGCAGTTACTGCCACTGCGTCCAGACCGACCTCTTGTGCATAACGGGCCAATTCGATACATTCACTTACCGATGTACCTCCCAAGAAAGCGATAATCTTGAAATCAGGAGCTTTATATTTTGACCACTCCTTGTAAAGCACTTTTTTTTCCTCATAAGTAAGGGAAGAACCTTCCCCTGTAGAGCCGCATATAAAAACACCTGACAGTGAGTTCTTTTTATACATTTCCTGCTGTTTTTCTACCATAGCAAGATTCACTTTGTTGTCAGCGGTAAATGCAGTAAATGGTGCGGCAATTAGACCTTCAATCTTTTTCATAGCAATTAGTTAGTAGTTATATATTCATTATCTTTGTAATTTAATTGTCGTTTACACAAATTTTAAGATTTGCACGTTGTTAGAGAACACCAATTAAATATTATCAAAGATAATCAAATAAAATAAAAAGTATTATATAATAATCAATTTTTTGTCCTAAATTGCACGAAATATATAGAAAAGCGCATATTATGTAGTATTTAATAACAAAAAATGCTAGAAACACTTAAAAAAAACATATAACAATGGTAACAGAGAAGAATCATACTTTGGTAGAACAAATAGAACGCAAGATTTTAAAGCACATAATTGATAATTCTTATGGTGTAGATACACAATTACCTAAAGAGCAGGAACTGGCCGACCTTTTTGAAGTAAGTCGTGTGGTTGTTCGGGAGGCTCTGAGCCGAATAAGGGCACTCGGCGTGATAGAAACTAAAAGAAAAAAGGGTACAGTCATTGTTATGCCTAAAGTATTTGGAGTATTGAAATTGATCGTGGAATCCGGAATATTGAATAAAGAAACACTTAAAGAACTTTATGAACTAAGGCTGATGCTGGAAATCGGTATGGCCGATTTTATTTTCAAGAATGTTACCGAATCGGACATCAAGAAAATTGAATCTATTGTAAAAAAAGAAGAAAGTACGATTAATACAGAGGAGTCTATAGCTTTAGATGTAAAATTTCATGCCACACTTTATGCTATTACAGGAAATAAAAGCCTTCAGGATTTTCAAAACCTTCTGGAGCCACTTTTTAAGTATTACTCTCCCCGAACAAAGGACTACCGTAAAAACCAGATTGTATCTCATCGGGGATTACTGCGCATGCTCAATAGTGGAAACCCGGAATCATTCAGGATGGCAATGCGAATGCACCTCGATAAACAATATGAAGACATGGAGAAGATTCTGGAGTCCATGTGATAAAGGATGAAGAACAAAAGCAAGAAGCCTGTTGAAAAATTCTGTGGAGAAACAATTTTATTCAATCAACACTAAGAGTAGTACATATTAATAGAATTCAAACAGGCTCCTTACATTTTATATATCCATATTTAAAAATTATTTTTGATAGATACCTTTCTTATAATTATTCAGAACAGAAGCCAGTTTCTCTTCTATCTTTTCAAATTCTTTATTTCCCGAAAGATTTATTATCTCCATATTATTGTTTTTCAGGCTATAGAGCTCTTTCGATACTATGGCTCCACTCTCTATTTCATACCAATAGGTACATCTCCACTCCGGAGTACGGACTGTATAGCCCATAGTAGTAGCCACAGGTCTTGTGATTGCCTCGTATGGGCGGGGAAACTGACTGAAAGCATAGTATTCCCAATCTTTTCTCGGGTTATCTAGAAATTGTCCCAGACTAGCTCCTGCCAGTTTAGATTGTGTTTGTATTCCGCACAGGTGAACCAGAGTGGGATATATATCTACACTTTCTGTAATGGCTTCGCACTGCTTTCCTTTTGTCTTTTGCTTTGGTGATGAAATGATAAGCGGTACTTTATTATCCAGTTCAAAGTTTGTTGATTTACACCACAAATCCTGTTCTCCCAGATGATATCCGTGGTCTCCCCATAGTATTATAATGGTATTATCAGATAACTTCAATCGTTTCAGCTCTGTCAATACTTTATTTAGCTGGGCATCTACATAGCTGATACATGCATAATAACCCTGCCACAATTCCTGTTCTTTATCGGCTGAAAGAGGCCCTGTTTTGGGGATGTCAGCATATCCGCGGAGTTCATTCCAGTTATGATATGCAATTTCAGGGCTATTCGCAGGTCGTGCGCGATTTTCTACTTTAAAGTCGATATCGGCATATATATCCCAATATTTGGAAGGTGCACAGAATGGTAAATGAGGTTTTTTAAAGCCTATTGCAAGGAAAAACGGTTCATCCATATTTACGGCTTTTTGTAAAAACTTCACTGCATCGTTCGCAATTTTCCCGTCCGGATATGCATCATCGGCCACATCAGCTCTTTCTATAGATGCTGCTTTCCCTGCTTTTTTTGTCAGGTTTTGTTCGAGAATATATTCCCGTCTATCGTAGGCAGAAGAGTGTTCATTCCATGAAATGTCATCACGCATTTTCCCTCCCGAGTGGAATATCTTTCCGGTACTGTAGACATAATATCCATTATTTTTGAATAATTGCGGAAGTGTCACTACATCAGGATTTTTTTTTCGGAAATGAGTATTGAGATCGGTTACTCCGGTCTGATCGGGACGAAGCCCGGTAAGCATCGATGACCTCGAAGGATTGCTGACTGCTTGCTGGCAATAGTTATGCGAAAAGACCGTGCCATTTTGTGCTAGCTTATCTATAGTAGGGGTCTTTGCATAAGTGTCTCCATAGCATCCAAGTGTAGGGCGGAGATCGTCTACAGCAATAAATATGACATTCGGTCTCCCTGTTTTTCCATCACCTTGGCCATGAGTGTACTCGGCTCCATTTATTTGTGGAGAAAAGACTAATGAAGTTCCGGCTAATATAAATAGTGATCTCATAATTTTTATTTTTTCTATCAGATATTAGAACTTATGTATTATAAAAGAGCATATACACTGTTAATACATTTATTCTTATGAAAATCTCCACTCTAAAAGAGGGAGTTCTCAAAATTCTAAATTACTAAATATTGTATTATATAAAAGTTATATCAGTCTATTTCGAGTCGGTTATTTCTTTAAGTTCCATGCTTTGGAAATAAATTCCATCTTCGTTTTTAAAGCCTCTTTCATATATAATACCAACCTTTTTGTTACTCAATACTGTCAGATCCGAATAAGATGTATAAGTATTAGCAGGTACATACATAAATGTCCTTGTCCAGTTTTTTCCATCATTGGAACTGAATTTTATGGTTCCATTGCGACGGCTTGAATCATGGTTAGGATTTGCAAATAATAAGTTTGCAGAGTTTTGGCTGTTAATAGAATAACGAAGTATACTCCCCTGGCATCCGTTGTTGATTGGTTCTATCAATGTCGTTTCCTGTGATGGTTGGAATGTTTTACCGCCATCTTTGCTTATAGCTTGCATTCTGTGATTTTTTTCCAGATCCATATTTCGCATGTTGAGCATCAGATCCCCGCTTCCTAGTTCCACAACAGTGCTTTCATTCCCTTGTGTATAATCGGCTATTCCTCCCAGCTTCCAGCTCTCTCCCTGATCGTCTGAGTAAATCACATGGGAATATCGGTTTTTACCTTTATTATGGTTGCAAGGAACTACAATCCTGCCTTTATTAGGCTCCAATGTTTTTACTATCGCATGGCAAGGGCCCGTTGCATACCAAGAATAACCTTCTATTGCAACCTGATCTCCTATATCCACCATTGGCGCCCATGTTTTTCCATCATCGTCCGAGTAGGTTTTATATACTCTCCTTGCTCCTCCGGGGCGTTTGTTCCAGCACGATAGAAGCAATATGCGTCCGGACTCTAAAACTACAGGAGCCGGATTCTGGCATCTATTATCCCCATCGTCATGGACTGTAATTATGTTGCTCCATGTTTTTCCGTTGTCGGTCGAGCGCTTGAGTATGATATCGATATTTCCGTCATCTTCGCAGTCATCCACTCTTCCTTCTGCAAAAGCCAATACTGTACCTTTGTTAGATACTACTACAGCTGGTATGCGAAAGCAGGTATATCCTCCTGTTCCCGGACTAAAAGCCTGCGTTAAAACATTCTCGTCGATGGTTGGCACCGGGTCAGGTTCCGGATCCGGATTTGGATTAGTATCTGAGTCGTCACTACTGCAACTGCAACAAAAGAGGATCATGGCTGAAAGAAGTATGAGCCATAAAGAGTTTCTGTGTGTTTTCATATTCCTGGTCATTTAAAGTTGTTTAATCATATTATAAATAGTTGTCAGTTTTTATATTTTTCGCAATACTTCGCCTTTACACTGTTATTAGATATGTGCAAATGTAATAAAAATATCGACTTATATACTACATAATAGTTAATAATTCAATTTTTTGCACTGAATTTGAAAAATTATTTCAATATATGTAGTATTTAATAAAAAAAAACTATATTTGCAGAAAGAATATATTTTTTTACTACTTGCGCCTTAAATTTTTTGTTAACTTATATCAATGTATCATTTATGAAAAAGTACACACATTTATTAACTCTAGCAATGCTCATGGCATGCGCAGTTGTCTTTGTCAGATGCGATGACAGTACATCGCCGATTGATGAAAGTGAACCTGAAAATCCTACTTTGTTCGAATATGTACTTACTGTGCTGGATGAAGAAACAAGCAAACCACGTGCGAATGAATCTGTAACTGTTAAGAGAACCAATAAAAATGGGGATATAATACATTCTACAGAGGAATGTACGACAAATGAAAAAGGGGAGGTGATTTTAAATGTCCGGTCCGGTTATTATGTTGCTGAAGTTGCTTTTGAGCCGGGAAAAGTAAAGGACAACCTTTTTAAATTTGAGATAGCTAACCATATGCTAAAATCTACTATGCGGGTTAAGGATATGAATCCGGATATTGAACCTCATCAGGTTGTGGTAACTGTGATCAATGCCAAAACAAACTCGGCATGGGCCAGTAAATCTTTCGAGTTGTATTCTGTTACGGGTGAGAATAAAATTGAAAAGATAGATACATATACTACCAATGATTCGGGTAAAGGTACGATGGAACTTGTAGCCGGTCGTTATAAAGTAGCTTGTGCCTATTTTGACGGAATATCAACTATGACAAATACAGTAGACTTTACTGTGAAGAGAGATACCCCTAATACGGCAGAAATAAAAGTAGAGCCGGTGCATTTTGCCGATGACTTTAGTTGGGTACTCCCAAGTTGGGGAGAGACGGGTGATTTAGCTCTGTGGTATGCAACAATCGATCCTCCGACAGCTAATTCGGCAGCTACGTTCGAGTTGCGCTGGGATTTACTTACTAACGCAGATAATATTGCGGTAAGAGATTCTAAAGGGTGGATCACTCCTGAAACACTTGCCGGAACAGCACGCTTTGTTTTCTTCCGTCCGGGAATTATTAAACTGGGCTCTGCCAGCAGAGGTGGTGCTATGACTACTCCGGCATTTAAAAATATCACCGGAACAGCTAATTTGCATTTTTCTTTCGACTCTAATCCTATGCATCTGGTAACAAATGGGGCATGGGCACTGGCAGACAAAGGAAATCCGCTTAAAATGATTGTGAGAGTATCCGGAAGTGGTTATTTTAAAGACAGTGAAGGGAAACCGGTGTCTGAACTGAAGTTGGATAATCCGAGTGGATTACAGGCTGATCCACAATGGCCTGTAGACCGATGGAACAAACTGGAAGCTGTCGTATATGATGCCACTTCGACTACACAGATAACTATAGAAAGTAATGTGTTGAACGGAGGAAGTGGTAGCGGATGCCGGTCATTCCTCGACAATGTTGTTGTGAAAGAGCTCTATTAACCTACTTACACTAATTATATATGATGAATAAGTCCTGAATATACTTTATTCATTTATTCAGGACTTATTTAGTACATAATTTGGTATCACTCAAATAAACTGATATTAATTCTAATACCTGGTTGCAGCGGCAAAAAGCTAAGTTTTTCCATTAACTTAATTTACTTTAATCTTATTAAATACTATTTAAAGATTGATCTATCTCTATATTTTGTGTTTTAGAGCATATTTATGAAAATAAGTAATATTTATTATAATATATATGACTTAATCTTTGTATAATTGTCAGACAAATAAGATAAATAATACTAATGCTAATGAAACTCACAGTTAACCAACAAACCTTAGTGGATCAGGTAGAAGATCGTCTACTTACTTATTTTAAAGAAAATAACCTTAAATGTGGTGATCATATACCGAACGAAGCCACCTTGTCAGTAGCCTTAGGAGTTGCCAGAAGTGTATTGAGGGAAGCACTAAGCAGACTGAGAATGATGGGTTTGGTGTATAGCCGGCCAAGAAAAGGTATGATTTTGACAGAACCTTCTATTTTGGGAGGGATGAAAAGAGCAGTAGACCCACGTATTCTTGGAGAAGAAGCGTTATTCGATATTTTAGGATTTAGAATAGCCCTTGAGATTGGTATTTCCAGAGATATATTCTACAATATAACTCCAAAAGATATGGAAGAACTGGAAGAAATAGTAAAACTAGGGATCGCATTTGAAAACAATGAATATTCTACAATCAGTGAGTTCTCTTTTCACGCTAAGCTTTACCAGATAACGGGAAATAAGACGATATCGGAATTTCAGGAGATTATACGGCCTGTAATGTCTTTTGTAAAAGATAACTTCAAAGATCATCTTAGTCCTATTAACAAAAAGATGAGTAAGAAAGGCTTATTGGTAACACATTCCGACTTGTTCGAACTAATAAAGAAGGGAGATGAGAATGGTTATAAGGTTGCCATCGAGAGACATTTCGAAGTGTATAAAATATTTATGCGAGATAGAAAATTAAAGTCCGATAACGAACGGATGAAGGGTAAAACAATATTGATCTAGCATTTTTAAAACCCTCATTTATTATGGACAATCTAATGAAAACACTAATAATTTTAATATTTATGATAAGCTCGATATCAGTAAATACTCAATCTCAGACTAAAGACAAAGTAACAGATGCCGAGTTGCGTCTGCAAAATGATATGACATTACCTCCATGTGAGGGAATGGAGATCAATCTGGGACTGGCAGGTGTATTTTCTGGAATAGTAGATAATAACCTTGTGATAATCGGAGGTGCTAATTTTCCAAAAGGTTATCCTTGGGAAGGAGGGAAAAAAGTGTGGTGGAGAAATATGTACCGTACAAATATCTCTGAACAGAACCAAAGAGAATGGTATGTTGCAGACAACTTTATGCCTCATACAATAGCATATGGCGTATCTATTCAATTAGATAATGGTCTTTTGTGTATAGGTGGATCGGATGACAAGCAATGCTATACAGATGTGGTATACATAAAAAAAGAGAACGGTAAGATAGTCGCAGATACCGACAGCTTTCCATCTCTGCCTGTTCCGTTGGCAAATGCTGCAGGCGTTGTATTAGATGAAAAGATCTACCTGATGGGAGGGCAAAGTTCGATTTTAGAAGAAGCATCTACCAAATGTTGTTTTTTTCTGAATCTAAAGAATTTAGAAAAAGGATGGCAGGCCTTTCCTGCATGGCAGGGAGAGTCAAGAGCGTATGCTGTATCTGTTGCTCAAGCCGGTAAAATTTACCTTTTCAGCGGAAGAAGTTTTGCTCCTAATCAGGAGACTGTAATGCACACAGATGCTCATGTGTATGACCCTATAGCCGGAAAATGGGAAATTCTGCAAGGAGAGTTTCCGGTAATGGCAGGAACCGCAATCCCATATGAGGAGAGTGAAATAATCTTCATAGGAGGAGTAGACAAAATCTTGCCGACCACTCCCGATCATCCGGGATTCAGTAGATACATCAATGCATATGATGTACACACTAACATGCTTCAGAAGATTTGCGATTCTCCATATCCTATAGCCGTTACCACGAATGTAGCTGTCGATGGAAATAGTTTTTATATTACGAGTGGAGAAGTAAAACCCGGGATTCGTACCCCCAATATACTGAAAGGAGAATTTGTAAGTACGGTTAATCAGTGAATTAATGCCTAGAACTCTAAACGAAAACACACTATAAGCTATGAAAAATTATGAAAGACTAGAAGGTATGATTGCTGCAGTATTCACTCCGATGGACAAAAACGGAGAAGTAAATTATGCAGTGATAGACCGATATGCAGACTGGATAGCATCTACTGCTATAAATGGAGTGTTTGTTTGTGGTACGACAGGAGAATTCTCGTCGCTTACCACAGATGAAAGAAATGAAATTCTGGCCAGATGGGTTAGAGCCTGTAAAAAACGATTTAAAGTAATAGCTCATGTCGGCTCGAATTGCCAGAAGGATTCTATTGCTTTGGCCAAATATGCACAAGAATTAGGAGTTGATGCAACAGCATCTATTGCACCATCTTTCTTCAAGCCCGGTAGCGTAAAGGATCTCATCGATTTTTTCAGCCCCATAGCAGCAGCTACCCCCGATCTTCCATTTTATTATTACAATATGCCGGCAATGACCGGAGTAAGTTTACCTGTTGAAGTATTTCTTGAGGAAGGTAAAAAAAGGATACCGAATCTTGCGGGAACTAAATTTACCCATAACAATCTGATGGAAATGGAAGTATGTCTCACGCTCGAAGATGGTCGGTTTGAAGTATTACATGGCTATGATGAAATATTGATCTCGGGATTGGCAATGGGTGCAGTGGCAGGTATAGGAAGCACATACAACTATATTCCACAGATATATGATGGTATTTTTAATGCGATGAAAAAAAGTGATCTTCAAACAGCCCAGAAATTGCAGCAGAAATCCATTCAAACTGTGGAAGTAATAATAAAATATGGCGGAGGAGTCAGGGGAGGAAAGGCTATAATGAATCTGATAGGTATAGAATGTGGTGATTGTCGTTCTCCTATCAAGGCTTTAGAGAAAGAAGAGCAAATTGCCCTAAAAAATGACTTGTGTAGAATAGGTTTCCCTGATTTCCGCGAAAAAGAAAAGTAATAATATAGATTATACACTTAGGAGAAAGTTCTTATTGATCAGTCTCAAAAATGTCAAATCGCAGTAGCGAAAAGGACCTCCTATACAGTTTTCCTAACTTCTGAAACCTAAAAATTGAATAATATCAATATGAATTTAGTAAACAAATCAAGTAAAATATATCCGTGGGTAGTTGTAGGACTATTGTGGGTAGTTGCATTGCTAAACTATATGGACAGGCAAATGCTCTCTACAATGCGCACCCCTATAATGGTAGATATACATGAACTGGAATCGGCGGCCAATTTCGGGCGATTGATGGCTGTTTTCCTCTGGATATATGGAATAATGAGCCCGATATCCGGTATTATTGCAGACAGATTTAGCCGTAAATGGTTAATAACCGGAAGTTTGTGTGTCTGGTCCGGAGTAACCTTTATGATGGGGTATGCCACAACTTTTGAACAACTGTACGTTCTTCGTGCAGTCATGGGAATTAGTGAAGCCTTATACCTGCCTGCTGCATTGGCACTGATAGCCGAGTTTCATCAGACAAAGACAAGATCGCTGGCAGTAGGTATCCATATGACGGGCCTGTATACAGGACAAGCCGTCGGGGGATTTGGGGCTACATTGGCTGCTATGTATACATGGAATCTCACATTCCATTGGCTTGGTATCGTAGGAATTGCATACAGCATTATACTTGCTATTTTCCTGAGAGATCAGACTACTTCTCCTTTGTTAACCAATGAGGCAAAAGAAAAGGTAGAAAAACCACCAGTATTAAAAGGTTTAGCAATTCTGCTGGGGAATATTTCTTTCTGGGTTATACTGCTTTATTTCTGTATTCCGGGCATTCCGGGATGGGCCACAAAAAACTGGCTGCCTACCTTGTTCTCCGAAAGTCTATCCATAGACATGTCTATGGCAGGTCCTTTGTCGACCATAGTAATTGCCGTGTCTTCATTCTGCGGAGTTTTGATCGGAGGAATTCTCTCAGACAGATGGGTGCAAAAGAATTTGCGGGGAAGAATCTACACCGGAGCTATTGGTTTAGGATTGACTATTCCGGCACTGATATTTATCGGCTTTGGACAATCGCTTCTACCGGTTGTTCTCGGTGGCATCTTTTTCGGTATAGGTTTCGGTATGTTCGATGCTAATAATATGCCAATTCTATGTCAGTTTGTATCATCGAAGTACAGGGCTACTGCTTATGGAATCATGAACATGTGTG
Source organism: Dysgonomonas hofstadii (assembly GCA_040395895.1). Classification (GTDB taxonomy): domain Bacteria; phylum Bacteroidota; class Bacteroidia; order Bacteroidales; family Dysgonomonadaceae; genus Dysgonomonas; species Dysgonomonas hofstadii_A. Next base: position 239,124 of record JBEBPN010000001.1, on the reverse strand, counting down.
GCGTATTTGCCGGAGCAGCTATTACCAGCTTATTGGGCAAATCGACAGACGCGGGTAATCTGGGACGGGATTTTGCCTTAATGGCTATTATCGTTCTGTTTGTACTTATCCTGCAAATAAGCTTCTTACGGCCTAAAACCGTAGATATGAAGGATTAATATATCAGACAAATTAAGATTTCTATCGATGAAAGGCACAATAACTACTATTCAGAGAATGTCAATACATGACGGCCCGGGAATTCGTTCCACCGTATTTCTCAAAGGGTGTAACATGCGCTGCAAGTGGTGTCATAACCCTGAAACATGGGGTGGCCAGAAGCAACTGATGCAGACTGCCGGACGGTGCATTAGCTGTAGGACATGCTTAGAGACATGTAGGAATTCTGCCATATCGGTGGTTGATAATAATATCTCTATTGATCGTGAACGATGTACTGTTTGTGGAGAATGCACTGAGGTTTGTCCCTCGAAGGTACTTTCCATTGTAGGTAAACAGACCGATTGTGATAGTGTGATAGAACAGGTTAAGGAAGACGTTCCTTTCTATAAAGAGTCTGACGGAGGAGTTACTATTTCGGGAGGAGAGCCTATGATGCAGCCTGAATTCACTATTGCTTTGCTTAAAGCATGCCATGAAGAAGGTATACATACAGCTATCGAAACCAATTTGTGTTACCCTCAGGAAATGCTGAAGCCCTTACTGCCATTTGTAAATTTATGGCTTGTCGATTTGAAGATTGCAGATTCAGGGCTTCATAAAGAGTGGACAGGAAAAGACAACATGGCTGTCAAAAGCAATATATCTTACTTATACTCGGTACAGGCACAAATGGTTATCCGCACACCTGTTATACCCGGAGTAAATGATAATATCAAGGAACTACTGGATATCCAAAATTTAATTACCGAATTAGCTCCGGGAACGTCTCACGAATTATTGGAATTTCACTGTTTAGGTTTTAATAAATTTTCATCGTTGGGAATGTCTAACCCGATGCCCGATAGTAGGTCATTCCCGCAAGGACATTTTGAGAAGCTGAAACAGGAACTTAATTCTAAAAAACAAATAATAATACTATGAAAATATACGACGATAAAATAGATGCTCTGAAAAAGCGGAAGCTTGAACAAACGCAGGAAAAAATCCGGGTAGAAGGATTACTGGATGAGGATGACTATGGCCGTATAGTACCGCCGGCAGATCTATGGAATATCATTCCCAATCATACTGATGGTTCTTTCTATGGATTTGAGGCATGGACAGATAACTTCTGCTCGCTTATGAATACACATCCCGTTTATATTGATCCGGACGATGCATTTGCCGCACGTTGGATGTATTTTATGTCGAAGATGCGTCCTAATAAGTGGAATCCGGACTATCCATACGATCATCTGAAAAGTGAGTTTAATAAATATGACATTATACACGGCATCGGTGAAGATGCTCATTTTGCTCCGGATTATAAAATGGGTTTGGAACTAGGCTGGGAAGGATTATTGGAGAAGATCGATCATTACCGGAAGATCAATACATCTGATGAACAGCAGGAGTTTTATAACTATCACGAGCGTGCTATCCGCAGTATACAAGGATGGATTGAAAGGCATGTCGAAAAAGGGTTGGAAATGGCAGGGAAAGAAAGTGATCCTGTTCGTAAACAAAACCTGTTGGATATGGCTGAAGTCAATAAAAATCTTGTCACCGATGCACCTAAGACATTTCGTGAGGCCTGCCAATGGATAATCTGGTATCATCTGGCGTCGCGGACATACAACAGGGATGGTGCAGGTGGTCAGATCGATACCTTATTGCAGCCTTTCTATGAAAACGATATAAAATCGGGTTTATTAAATGATAAGATGGCAGTTTATTTTCTGGCATGTTTCCTAATAAACGATCCTATATACTGGCAACTGGGAGGGCCCGATGATGATGGAAACGATGTGACCTCCAAAATATCATTCCTGATACTCGAAGCCGCAGATAAGATCAACACTTCACTCAATATCACTATCCGCGTTCACGAAAATCTCAATCAGGAATTGTTTGATAAGGCAGTCGGATATCTGGTTAAGAATAAGAATGGATGGCCTCGCTTCTCCGGCGATAAAGCTTTGGTTAAAGGATTTATGAAGAACGGATGCGATAAATCTCTGGCAATAAAAAGAATCGCAGTGGGATGTAACTGGATGTCGCTTCCGGGAATGGAGTATACCCTTAACGATCTTGTAAAGATAAATATGGCTAAAGTCTTCGAAGTATCTTATAATGAGCTTAACCATAGTCCACTTGAAAAGAATAGCGACAACCTGTGGAGTTTATTCTCCGGACACCTTACAAATGCTGTTAAGGCTACAGTAGAGGGCATGAAGCATCATCTTAAATATCAAAAATATAACGAACCGGAGCTTCTGTTGAATTTACTCAGTCATGGTCCAATAGAAAAAGGATGCGATGTATCGGATGGTGGCGCAATGTATTACAATCTCGCTATAGATGGTGCAGGACTGGCTATTGTTGCAGACTCATTTGCAGCACTCGAGCAACGGGTTGAACAAGAGCAGCGGCTCACATGGGATCAGATAAGAGATGCTGTTGTCGGTAATTTCACTACACAAGGTGGTGAATATCTACGGGCCTTACTCCAAAATAGTCAACGATATGGCCAGTCCGGCTCTCTGGGAGAAAAATGGGCGATAAAAATACGTGATCTTTTTGTGGATCTGGTACGTTCCCAGTCCGATCCGAACAAGAAATATAATTTTATTCCGGGGTTCTTTTCATGGGCAAATACTGTTGGGTTTGGAAAAAATGTTGGTGCTACACCAAATGGGCGTAAAGCTCAGGCTCCGATATCTCACGGGGCAAATCCAAACCCCGGGTTTGCCATCGACGATGCTTCCTTGTCTCTTGCAAAAACAATAGCCCTTATACAACCGGACTATGGCAATACGGCTCCCATGCAGTGGGAACTGGATCCGTCACTGGCAAATACAGAACAGTTGAAACTGATAGGTGCTGTTATAAAAGCACATTTCGAGCTGGGAGGTACGCTGATCAATGTCAATATTATGGATAAAGAAACCGTTTTGAATGCTCATAAAAATCCGGAATTATATCCCGAATTAGTGGTCAGAATAACGGGCTTTACCGCCTATTTCTCGATGCTTTCCCCTGAATTCAGGCAATTAGTCGTGGATAGGATATTGGAGAACTAATCTGATAAACAATATATCTAACAATATGAATGACAAGCCTTAAAACTAATCTATTAACTTTAAACTAATCGTAGTATGCTTAAAACTTACTTAGTCCAAAAAAACAGGAAGAAAATCTGTGGACCAACAAAAAGGTTCTTTCTTTTAGCCTTTTCATTGTTGTGTTTTGGTATCTCTAACCTTATGGCACAGAATATAACTGTTAGCGGTGTTGTTACCGACGAAGTCGGTGAGGAAATGGTAGGAGTAACTATCCATGTAGATGGTACAACCAGAGGTACAACAACTAATCTGGAAGGAGAATACAGCATCTCCGTTGCACCAAACTCTACGCTAGTATTTACTTTTATAGGATATACAACTCAAAAAATAGTAATAAAGGACCAAACAAAATTAGATGTCCAGATGTCTGTTTTGAGTATGATGATGAATGAATTTGTTGTTGTGGGATACGGGACCCAATCGCGTCGTACAGTGACATCAGCCATCACTAAGATCGGAGGAGAAGAAGTACAAGGTACGCCGATCAATACAGTAGGAGAAGCCCTAAAAGGTAAAATTGCAGGAACGCGTGTGTATAGTAATAATCATACCCCGGGCGCCGATCCAATTATTCGAATCAGGGGAGGATCTTCTATCAATATGAGTAATGAACCTCTTATTTTAGTTGACGGTGTTGAGAGGGCTTTCTCCGGAATCAATGCTAATGACATTGAATCGATAGAAACACTTAAAGATGCTGCTTCTACTGCAGTTTATGGTGCAAGAGGATCCAATGGTGTAGTTCTGATTACAACCAAATCGGGAACAAAAAATAAAGCTCCAAGGGTAACTTTCGAAGCCAATGTTGCTTTCCAGCAAGCTGAACGGAGATTTGATTTGTTGGGTGCGGAAGATTATATCAGGATGGTTCGTCCTTCTATAGCGGAAGGGAAAACCCCGATGAATAATTTTACATCAGGATTCTCAGCCAGTTCGGTCAATGATGCTAATTCGGTATACTCGACGAGATGGCTCGAAGAAGGTGAAGCGGTTCCTGCCGGTTACAAAAAGATGAGAGACCCTCTTGATAATACCAAATGGCTTATTTTCCAGGATAATGACTTTCAGGATATCTTGTTCCGTGACAACTATTGGCAGAATTACTATATAGGGATCGACGGCGGAACAGATAAGACCACTTATGTGGCAAGTATGGGATATACTACTGATGACGGAGTAGCATTAGGTACCGAGTTCAGTCGTCTTACAGCACGGCTTAACCTGAATACCGAGATTACGAAGAAACTTAAACTCACAGGAATGATGGAATTTTCCGATGCTAAAAGTAAAGAATTCAGTAATCAAATGAATGTTATTTCAAGAGGGATATCGGCTGCTCCTACAATGAAACGCTATATGGATGACGGTACTCCGTCGTATGGATACAATGGCACTTCGCTCAATCCCGAATATAACGACTATATATTCGACAATGACAATCGGAATAAGCGAATATCGGTTGTCGGAGGTTTAGAATACAAAATACTTGAAGGACTCAAGGCAAACGTAAACGCCTCTATGTACAACCATGTAAACAGATGGGGAAGTTTCCGCAAAAGAGGTTATTTTTCTAATGCCACCCCTACGTCTGAAAACTTTAGTGAATTGACGCGTACCAAACTGGATATTTTCCTAAATTATACAAAATCACTAAAGAAAGACCATAACTTTTCTCTTATGGGAGGATACTCGTATTCAAGGGACGACCGTAATGCATTCGGTGCATCGGCAGAAGGTGGAGGTTCGGACAAAACGCCGACTCTAACAGCTCAACCGGATAGAACAGCGAGTACAAGTAGTTTCGAGAAAATTGTATTATTAAGTTATTTCGGGCGTTTGAATTATGATTATAAGAAAAAGTATCTTTTGACAGCAACTTTCAGGGCGGATGGTTCTTCAAAATTTGTAAAAGGCAATCAATGGGGATTTTTCCCTGCCATGTCGGTAGGATGGATGGCCTCAGAAGAATCTTTCATGAGATCAATTAAGCAGATAAACGACCTGAAACTTCGAGTTAGCTTTGGAGAAACAGGAAATAATGCTATAGGTCTTAGTGATGCTGTAGGGCGGTATGGAACAAATGTCTATAACGGACAGCCGGGACTTTATCCTACAGTGATGCCAAATGAATATCTTGAATGGGAAACTACCAGGCAACTCGACCTCGGATTCGATCTTACAATGTTTAATGAACGGTTAACAGTGAATGCCGACTACTTTAACAGATTAACACGCAACCTCTTATTTAACAAGGAACTCCCAAATACAACCGGTTATTCGAGTGTGAAAACCAATGTGGGAGAGGTGAAATTTTACGGATTCGATCTTGAGATAGCCAGTCGGAACATTGTAGGCAAAAACTTCTCGTGGGATTCTAAACTCACATGGAGTTATGTGAAAAATAAAGTAGTTAAACTTCCTGATAACGGACGGGATAAAAACCGTATCGGTGGCATAACTACACTTGGAGATGGTAATGCGTTTGGAGGAACAGCCGAAGGAGAATCTCTGTATGGCTTGTACGGAATGAAGGTAGCTCACGTAATACGTACTCAAGAACAACTGGATAATGCAATGTATGATGACTATTCAGCCGGATATAACCCTGCTGATGGAACAACAGTGAAAGGACGTAAAAACATGGGAGACTACGAATGGGTTAATCGTGAAGGCAGTTCAAAAAGGATCGTCAATGGTGTTGAATATGACCAGATCAATTCTGAAGACAGGTTCTTGCTGGGTTACAGTGTTCCTCATACTACAGGGGGTCTTAGCAATACATTTACCTATAAAAATTTGTCATTGAATGTGTTTGTAGACTGGGCACTCGGCCATACCATTATGCATGCTCAGATGGCACGCCAGTTCATTAATACATTTACCGGCAACACCGCACTCAATGCAGAAGTATTGAATACATGGAGTCCCGATAATCCGGATGCTAAGTATGCAAGATTTTACAGTGGAGGCGAGAGTGTATCGGCAAACTTCAAGAATAATGCAGATATATTTGCATTCAAAGGTGATTATCTCTGTATTCGTGAGGTAAGTCTGGGATACAGATTGCCTACTTCGCTTATATCCAAACTGTCTATGAAAGAAGCGATGGTAACTGTTTCTGCTAATAATCTTCACTATTTTACAGCGGTTCCCGGTATATCTCCGGAGGTGGGAGCAAGTAGTACGAACGACGCCGGTTACTATAATTACCCTCCTATCCGTAGGATTTCTTTAGGAGTAAAAGTTACTTTCTAAGTTGTATTAAATTACTAAAAGGTTATATACAAAACATTTAGATCATGAAAAAAACATTTAATATATTAATCATTTTTGTAACCATATGCATGTTTGGTGTTTCGTGCCATGGAGACTTGGATGTCAGCCAAAAAGGCGTAGTTGCCAATAACGACGCATGGAATGATCCTTCCGATGCAGTTTCGCATATGTATGGTATGATGAGCACATTCAGGGCGGCATTCGCTACTGACTATATGTATTGGGGAGAATATCGCACCGGATTATGGGGTAAGGGTAATGAAACCCAACCTGCCAGGGAAGATGCTTATAACAATACCATTTCGGCCGGACACGCACAGGCCGACTGGACCTCTCTTTATACGACTTTGAATCATGCGAATCTTATCTTGAAGCATGTACCCGAAATCACTTTCAGTAACGAAAGTGATAGAAACCGTGTTTTAGGATCTGCACATTTCGTTCGCGCCTTTTGCTACTACTGGATTGGCCGTATATGGGGAGATGCTCCGGTATTGACAAAAGGATTCGAGTCGGACAGGGAGGAAGGACTTTTCCCTACCAGAGATAAGTCGGATATGGTATTTCAGCAGGTTTTAGATGATATTACACAAGCTGAAGGATATTTTGCCAATATCAGTGGTGTTGCACCTAATATGCCAAGTCTGGTAGCAGTATTGACACTCAAAACGGATTATTATTTGTGGATGGCGAAAGTTCGTGGCAATGCAACAGCTTTAGCCGAAGCCCGTACGGCTTGTGATAAGGCTCTTGCGATTGCCAATACAGAGAAAGAACTCCTTCCTGCATATGCAGATATCTTTAATACGAAAAACAATAAAGAAGTAATATTCGTTTGGAGTATGATCAAGGATGAAAAAGAAGGAGGATTTCAGGCCGACTGGCTTTGCGCTCTACAATATGTAAGTACTAAATATATAGAAAGTCCGGTAAAGGTGGGTAGCCATCAGCAATGGGCAGCTTTTACTACTCAGTATAAAGCTCTTATCGACGAAGTAGCTACTGACCAGCGGTCAAGGGTGAGCTATGACTATTTCTTCGATCCTGAAAAAAACACGACTCATCATTGGATAAATAAGTTCTCAGGAACATGGGCCTCAGGAGCTCGTACGTTCGATTCCGATATAATTGTCTACAGAATGGCTGATCTTATTATGTTCGATGCCGAGATTAAAAATGATCAGAACCAAAAAGACGGAGCGATCGATGCCCTCAACAAGGTTGCAAAACGGGCTTATGGAGTGGATAATTATTATCCGAAGACATTGACTAAAGATGAGGTGACGGAGAAGATAATCCATGAACGAAAAAAAGAATTCTCGGCAGAGGGAAAACTATGGTGGGATTATATACGTTTTGGTGTAGCATTTAGAGACGTGCCTAGCCTTGTGGGACGCGAAAATGAACGTAACCTGCTTTTGTGGCCTATCAGCCAGACTTCTATAAATAAGAATCCGGCTCTTGAACAAACCGATTTTGCTATTGATTAAACTCAGATAATTATGCATCGTCTTGACTATACGGAAATAAAAGGTAATTGGGCAACGTTGTTGCTTGCAACCGATGAAAAAGGAAGGTTGGATATTGCCCGTCTTACGGACGAAATAGATGTCCTGATTGCGAGTAAACCATGTGGTATATATTCCAACGGAACTGCCGGAGAATTCTATACTCAGGATGAGAAAGAATTTACTCAGATAAGCGAACTTTTATCCGAGCGATGCGAAAAAGCGGGGGTGCCTTACCAGATAGGGGTAAGTCACCCTTGTCCTCAGGCATCACTGAGACGACTCCAACTTATTCGTGATCTCAGACCGGGTGCAGTTCAGTTGATTCTTCCCGATTGGTTTCCTCCATCCGATTATGAGGTGTTAACCTTTATGGAAACGATGGAGAAAGAAGCTGATGGAATTCCATTGATCCTTTATAATCCGCCACATGCTAAACGAATACTCAAACCGGAAGGATGGATGAAGATTAAGGATCGCATCCCGTCGTTTATGGGAGTAAAAGTGAGCGATAATGGAGCCGATCCTCAATGGTATGAGGAGGTAAGGAAAACTGTGAAAGGTTTATCCATCTTCATTCCGGGACATCATCTGGCAACCGGAATAAGCTCGGGATGCCATGGAGCCTATTCAAATGTAGCTGCACTGAACCCTTTTGGCGCACAAAAATGGTACGAAATGATGATCGTAGATATGCCTGCTGCACTCGAACTGGAAGCAAGGATACAGGCATTCATGGATGAATGTATAACTCCTTTCATAACAGAAAAAGGATATGCGAACCATGCATGCGACCGGTTTATGGCAATGGTAGGCAACTGGAGCGAAGTCGGAGGTTATCTCAGATGGCCTTATCGTTCCATTCCTCTCGAATATGTAAAACCTGTCAGAGCAAGAGGACATGAGTTGATACCTGAATTAATTAATGACACACTATAAAAAATTCAACAATGAAATTGAGAAATTATATCTTATTACTAATAATAGCAGTCACGGGTAGTATCCTGAACTGTAATGCAACCGAAGCACCAAAACCAATTTATAAGTCAGACTTATTCTCAAAGGGAGACTATGGCTACAACACTTTCCGCATTCCCGCATTGGTAGTTAGCAAAAAGGGAACAATCCTTGCTTTTGCCGAAGCTCGTAAAAACAGTCGAGCGGATACAGGAGATATAGATCTTGTGATGAAGCGGTCTACAGACGGAGGTAAGACATGGAGTGAAATGATTATGGTTTGGGATGATGCAGAGAATGTTTGCGGTAATCCTTGTCCTGTGGTAGATGAAAAGACAGGACGTATAATCTTACTTTCCACATGGAACTTGGGCAAAGATCATGAAGGGGATATTCATAGAAAGACATCGCAGGATACCCGGAGAGTCTATATGTTGCATTCGGATGACGACGGGGTTACATGGTCTGAGCCGAGAGAAATAACCGATATGGCAAAAAGTCCCGTATGGGGATGGTATGCAACAGGACCATGCCATGCAATCCAGCTAAAAAACGGGCCATACAAAGGACGCCTGGTTGCTCCATGCGACCACAGCAATGTGCCTAGCAATTACACCGGACCAGTAGGTGAAAACAAGACTACCTCTTTTTCACATATCATCTATTCTGACGATATTGGGCAAACCTGGAAGATAGGTGGAATTTCTGCTGCAGGTGGCAATGAATGTACTATAGTAGAAAGAACTGATGGCAGTCTTATGCTTAATATGAGAGGGCCGAGAGGAAAGAGAGAAAATGGAAAATGCCGTATGGTGGCTATCAGCCGCGATGGAGGACAAACACTAGAACCTACTTACTGGGATCAATCTTTGCAGGAACCGGTATGTCAGGCTTCTATCTTAAATTATACTCCTAAAGGAAAACTGACTTCGACTCTCTTGTTCAGTAACCCGAATCATCCGGATAAAAGAATGAACATGACTATCAAAATAAGTCATGATAACGGACAAACATGGACTGATCAGTATCAGGTGTTTGAAAAATTTACAGCTTATTCTGATATCGTAGTTCTTAAAAAGGGAGATATAGGCATATTCTATGAAAGCGGAGAAGAGACATCATATGACAGAATAACTTTTGAAAGATTACCTGCGAAACTTTTTAAAAAGTAAATAGTTAACCGGAGCAAGACACTTAATTTGCCGGAGATATGATTACAAAGTTACCCGGTAAATTGACAGACTCAGGCTACCTGAGAGGTGGCTTTGCTCTGATGGCTGTTATGGTATTAATTGTACTGATCGTTCAGGTCACGTTTTTGCTGCCAAAACCAGCAACATGAGGAATAATGATTAATTGACTAATAAAATGAAAAGACATATATTTCTATTATTAATAAGCATCTGTCTAGCCCAATTTTCTTTTGCAAAAATAACCTTACCCGCAATATTAAGTGATAATATGGTATTGCAGCAAAATAGTAAGGTGAATTTGTGGGGTATGGCTCAGAAATCAAAGAAAGTTTCCATTACTACCTCATGGAATAATAAAGAATATTCCATGATATCTTCTTCATCCGGAGAATGGCTTATACAAGTAGAAACACCTGTGGCCGGAGGGCCATACACTATACACATTACAGATGGGGAAGAAACTATATTGTCAAATATACTAATAGGCGAAGTCTGGCTCTGTTCTGGTCAATCGAATATGGGTATGAGGATAAAGGGAAATCCCGGAGAACCGGTCGAACATGCATTGGAAGAAATAACGGAAGCCAATCCTGCTAATAATATCCGGATCGCCAATGTAAAAATCAATGGTAGTGTATTGCCTCTTTTCGATTGTACAACCGAATGGAAAGAATGTACTCCGGGTACTGTTGCTGACTTTAGTGCTGCGGCTTATTTCTTTGCCCGGTATATGCAAAAAGCATTGAATGTTCCTGTTGGCATAATTTGTTCTGCATGGGGTGGATCCAAAATAGAACCATGGATTAAAAAAGAGGTCTTTGAACAACAATTCCCGGAAATATCTCTCGATGTCCTGAAAAAGAATTATTCTGAAATAAAAAATCCCCGGGGCGAACCTACATTGATTTATAATGCAATGATCAACCCGATCAAAAATTATACAATTAAAGGCGTTCTATGGTATCAGGGTGAGGCAAACAGGGCAGCTCCGGCTTTGTATAAACGTTTATTGCCAGCCATGGTAAAATCGTGGCGTGAAGAATGGAAACAGGGAGATTTCCCTTTCTATTATGCTCAGATTGCACCTTTTTGTTATGGCGGTAAACGTTGTGATGAAACTGATGCAGCTGAATTGAGACAAGTACAAATGGAATGCCTTACTATAATACCAAATACTGGAATGGTTGTAACTGCTGACATAGGCCATGCAGCATGTGTACACCCTCCTAAAAAGAAAGAGGTAGGCCAGCGTTTTGCGTTATGGGCATTATCCAAAGCATATGGAATAGAGGATATACCGTGTAGCGGACCGATCTTTAAATCTTTTATAGTGAAAGACAAAGAGATAGTCATCGATTTTTATTATTCGGAATCGGGATTGAATTCTAAAGATCAAATAATAACAGGATTTGAGATAGCCGGTGCAGATAATATTTTTTATCCTGCAGATGCTAAACTAGTGGAAAGGAAGACTAAAATATCAGTATCTAGCGAAAAGGTTTTGAATCCGGTAAAAGTGAGGTACGCTTTCAAAAATTTTCAACCGGTAAATTTATTTAATAACTATGGTTTGCCTGCATCACCATTTAACGCAGATTAGAAAAAGGATCTTTGTATTACTATTATTGTGAAGAATTTATATACTAAATGATCAATCCTGCCAATGATGGGATTGGCAGGATTTTCTTATTATGATAAGTCCCTTTACATTTAATAAATTTGTTACTGCCTGGTATTTACCGTAAACTCTATACATTCTGGTATTTTGTTAAATCCCTTGAGTTTATTTTCTGCTGAAACATTACTTTATTATTCTTTTTAAACTGTCAAAGTTTATTCTGTTAGACATTGAATATTTACTGGACACAATTTCTTTTTTAGATATTTTCTGATTTATTTGTAACTGGAAAAATAAACGACACTTCTTTCAAATACCCATTTCTTGTTATCACTTGCCTCGAATTTCATTATTTGTTGCGATTGCCGGTAATGAAGATAATAAAGACCTTTGCCTCCGATATTTTTTGCTACTAGTGCATAAATAGAGGGCTATATCCGGTCTGACAGATACAGAGATCTGAGACATAGATTCATCCCGTTTTCGGAGAATCACTATTTATTGTTACCGGGAGAGTGAAATATCATTATTTCTTGCGATTGCCGGAGAAAATAATTACTTCGATCTTTGTATCGATGATAGTTTAAGAATTACTAAACTTTGATGATAGTTGATTCCCGGTGTTTATGAGAACTCATAAAACATCGGGATTTCTTTTTTGAGATAATTAGAGAAAAAATTATGCGTGTATTTTTAAAGAAGCTTCATAAGTGGCTATCCATTCCTGTCGGAATCATCATTACAATAGTTTGTCTCACAGGTGCAATACTTGTGTTTCAGGATGAAATACTGGAAATTTCCAACCCCTCACATTATTTTATCGAAGAAACGAGTGCGACTCCTATTCCGCTCGAAGAGTTGATCCCGATGGTCAGTGCACAACTCGATACTAATGCAGTTGCTTCCGTGCAAATTTCGTACGATCCGGCAAGGACATATCGCATGACACTCGAAAAAGGATTTCGCCAGACAGCTTTTGTCGATCAGTACACAGGTAAAGTAACCGGCTATTATAAATTTCAGGAAAGTCCGTTTTATACAATAATGAGACTGCATCGCTGGCTATTGGACGGTACCCGTACATGGGGGAAATACACTGTAGGTATCTCCACGCTTCTCTTTGTATTCATCCTTATCAGTGGTTTCATCGTATGGATGCCACGCAGGATGAACAAGAGCCGTTTCAAGATACAACTTCGTAAAGGTAAGAAACGCCTGTTCTATGATTTGCACAATGTGTTGGGAGCTTACGCCTGTCTTGTTCTGCTTATATGTGCCCTTACTGGGATGATGTGGTCGTTTGACTGGTATCGTAACACTGTTTTCAAACTGTTCGGGGCTGAAGTGAAGCAGGAACAGGGGCATGGTGGCGGTCAGCGCAGTAGAGGCCAGCGTGGTGGCAAAGATAAAGGAGAGCGGAAAGAGGTAAATTATGCTTCGTGGCAAACTGTATTCGGTGAGTTGAAAACTTCCAATCCCGATTACGAATACATTCGTATACAGGATGGATCGGCGACTGTACATCTGCGATCGTCCGTTACCTCACGAGCAACAGATCAGTATGCTTTCGACAAGAGAAGCGGAGAAATAACAAAGACCACACTGTTCAAAGATCAGGAAGGTACCGTGAAGGTATGGGCATGGGTATACTCGCTGCATGTGGGTAATTACTGGGGTATCTGGTCTAAGATATTCACCTGTTTCTTCTCTTTGGTAGGAGCCAGCCTGCCTATTACAGGCTATTACATATTCTTTGTCAAGCGTAAAGAGAAACAAAAGGTAAAAGACCGCAAAGCTAAAAAGCAGGAATTGGAAAAAGCCCGCAGTTGACCTGCAAAATGTTAATATTGTAGATAAATCATGTTTTTTTTGACGGTTTTAGCAAATAATTTTATCTTTGTGATTGACTGGTTGCGGGGAATATAATGTACTGCTGTTTTTCCGGTTTGGATAATTGAAACATGCCCTGCTCTGAGCCCTAAAGTCTCAAACATGAAATACCTTTTATTTGCAATTCTTTTAATTGTCAATATATCCATTTTTGCGCAAAAGAGATTTACCGTAAAAGGTAGAATAAGCAATGCCGAGGCGGGAGACTTTCTGGTGGGTGTATCGGTAGGCGTACATGAGTCGCCACAACAGGGTTGTTTTTCCGACGAATCGGGCAACTACTCACTCACACTTCCGGCAGGAGAATATCATCTGATCTTTAAACTGCTCGGCTACCATACCAAACAACTGAAAATAAAACTGGACAAGGATAAAACCCAGAATGTAGACTTAGAGCCCGAAGCCGTTTCGCTCAGCGAGGTAGAAGTATCTGCCACCAGAACAGACGAAAACATAAAAGGAGTACAGTCGGGGGTAGACAGGCTGGAAATAGAAACTGTAAACAAGATTCCCGTACTCTTGGGAGAAAGAGATATCTTGAAAACCATACAGTTATTGCCCGGCATACAATCGGCAGGAGAGGGAAACACCGGATTTTATGTTCGTGGTGGTAGTGACGACCAGAACCTGATACTTCTCGACAATGCTACAGTCTACAATCCATCACATCTTTTTGGCTTTTTTTCTACATTCAATTCCGATGTAGTCGACGATATGACTGTCTATAAAGGCTCTATGCCCGTGCAATACGGAGGGCGACTGTCTTCTACGCTGGATGTAGGTATGCGCGATGGCGATCTCAAGAAATTTCATTTGAACGGAGGTATAGGGCTTATCTCATCCAAGCTAACCCTTGAAGGCCCTATACAAAAAGAACGTTCATCCTTTATCGTTTCCGCCCGCCGCACCTATGCCGATGCACTGGCTCATGCTATTGGTGTAGAGCAGATAAAAGATTCCAAGCTCTATTTTTACGATCTCAACGCCAAACTCAGCTATGTGCTTTCCGACAAGGATAAACTGACGCTGACAGCATATCACGGACAAGATAAACTGGGGCTGGACGAGGTGATGATGATGGATTGGGGAAATACGATCGCCAGTCTGAAATGGAATCATATATTCAACTCGGAAAAGACATCGACGACTACCCTTTCGTATACCAATTATAAATATAACGTAAGTGTAGACCTGACTACAGGATTGAATATAGAGTCGCACATTAAAGACTATAATCTTAATCAGGAATTCAATTTTTATCCTAACAATAAGCATGCGATAAAGGCAGGCTTCATTTCATCATATCACCAGATAGTGCCCGGTGACCTGACAAGTAAAGATCCGCTACAACTTATTGTTACCCCTTATGCGCACCGTTATTCGTGGGAAAATGCACTTTATGCTTCCCATAATGTAAAACTACACGACCGCCTCGATCTGAGTTACGGTTTACGCTTGTCCTCATTCAGCATACTGGGAGGAGGAGACTATTATGAATTTAATGACAATCAGGAGGTCATTAATACTATATCTACCAAGAAAGGAGAATTTGTAAAAACATACTGGAATATAGAGCCCCGCCTTTCTGTAGCTTATCTGTTAAATAAACATCGTCGCTGAAAGCAGCCTTCACCCGCACATCGCAGCATATGCACCTGCTGTCGGCATCAAATATGTCAAGTCCTGTAGACAGATGGATCGCAAATACAAATTATATAAAACCCGAAATTGCCAATCAGGTGTCACTCGGCTATTTCCGTAATTTTTCGGACAATATGTTTGAATTCAGTGCCGAGTTATATTACAAAGATATGCATAACCAGATAGACTACAAGGACGGTGCCGATGTACATGGTAAAGAGCTGATCGAAACCGAACTGCTGTTCGGAAAAGGGCGGGCTTACGGGCTAGAATTGTTTCTGAAAAAGAAATTCGGACGTTTCAACGGCTGGATAGGTTATACCCTCTCACGTACCGAAAAGAAGATAGACAAGATAAACGGCGGAGAGTGGTATGTCGCCAATCAGGATCGCACACATGATGTTTCGGTAGTGGGAATATATGATCTGAACAGAAAATGGACGCTGTCGGCGACGTGGGTGTTTGCCACCGGAAACCCGACTACATTTCCATCCGGAAAGTATGCTGTCGACGGACATGCTATCTATTACTACGGCGGGCGCAACGAGTACCGTGCACCGGCGTTTCATCGTCTTGATCTGGGTGCTGTCTGGACACTGAAAAAAACAAAACGTTATACATCCGAACTGGCATTCAGCGTATACAATGCCTATGCGCGCAAAAACCCGTATATATACGGATTCAGACAAAATAAGGATGATAATAAGGTCTCGGAATCGTATATGATCTATCTGTTCAGTGTGATACCGTCCATTTCGTGGAACTTCAAATTTTGAGAAGTATGAGGACTATATATACTATATTATTCGTGTTTCTGCTATTAGCTACATCGTGTGAAGAGGTCGTAATTCTCGACCTGAATACAGTGGAGCCGATGAATGTGGTAGATGCTTCCATTACTGAAGGCTCACCGTGCGTAGTGTTGCTTACCAAATCGCAGGCATTCTATTCCAGCGAGTCTTTCGAGCGCATACCCGGTGCTACTATCCGGTTGAGAAGCTCCGGCGGGGAGTCGGAAACATTGCGCGAAAGCCTTAACGAGCCGGGACTATATATATCTTCAACTATGTTTGGTGTTGTCGGCGAAACTTATTATCTCAGTATCAGTACGGGAGACGATATGTATGAAGCTGAAGCCACTATACCGGATGCCGTTCCTATCGATGAGGTATATATTTATGAAATAAAGGCAGGAGATAAATCATGGTTCTCCCCCTCCATAATGTTCGACGATCCGGCGGGTGTCGACAATTATTATTATACCTTATTGTATGTAAATGATAAACTGATGAGCACTTTCTATCTGAACGACGATGAAAATCGGAATGGTCTTCAAACGCATCGCATTTTGTTTTTTGATAAGGAAGATAATGATGATGAGGATCTTAAAGCCGGTGACCGGTTAAGGATAGAGATGCAGAGCCTCGATGTAGGGATGTATACTTTTTACAAGTCGTTACGGTCGGTAGCAGAAGGCTCAAATCCTACGACTAATCTTTCGGGGGGAGCTTTGGGTTGTTTTAAAGCTTATAATACCAGCTATGGAAGCGCAATAGTGAGCTCGGATATTATATATACCGGCGAAAAATAAGTATATTTGTATCCGATAAACGATAGAAATATAGTTATAATATGTTCAAATTTCTCGGATTATTGCTTTTGATTGTTATTGTAGGTTTCCTTTTACTGGGAGTCGTACTCGGACGTATTATCCGGTTCTTTGCCCCTGCCGATAAGAGAAATACAGGCCGTAGCCGTTCCAATAGTAGTCAGCAAAGTACACAGGAACCCGCTCAAAAGAAGTTCTCAAAAAATGAAGGAGAATATGTTAATTTTGAGGAGGTAAAAGAAGACGAATGATCAGTTTTCAAAGTTGACCTTTTCTTCTATTATATATTCAGGCCTGCCTTTCACCTCGTCGAAAAGTATTCCGATATACTGTCCCAATACCCCGATTGTCAGCAGTTGAATCCCTCCGAAAAATATTATGACTATAATAGTCGAAGTCCATCCCGTAGCAGTGGTTATATAACCGAATATATGTCCCAGCCATATCCACATAGCATATACGATGCCCACAATTACGGCTATCGAACCCAGACTGATAGATAGCATCAACGGTTTTTTGGAGAAGTAAAGCATTGCCTTTTTGGCAAAAGCTAACATTTTTTTCAACGGATACTTAGTTTCTCCTGCTAGGCGGGCATCCCTGTCGTAATAGAATGGGGTTTGCTTAAACCCTATCCATGCGATCAGTCCGCGTATATATTTTCCCTTTTCGGGTAGTTTGTTAAATGCGTCTATTGCTTTTCTGTCTATGAGTCTGAAGTCTCCCGTGTCGCGGGGAAATTCTACCTCCGACATACTATTCATTGTTTTGTAGAACATTTTGGCTGTCCACTTTTTGAAGGCTGTTTCTCCTTTGCGCTCTTTTCTTACACAGTAAACCACACTGGCCTCTTCTTTCAGGTGTGTTTCTATCAGATCGGGTATCAGTTCCGGAGGATCTTGCAGGTCTGCATCTATAATTACCGCAAGGTCTGTTTTACAATTATTCAGTCCTGCGGTAACAGCAGGCTGATGCCCGAAGTTACGCGAAAAGTGGATGACTTTTACTTTCTCGTCCTGACTTGCAATATGGTCTAATATGTACCTTGTCTTATCCTTACTGCCGTCATTTATAAAGATAATATACCCGTCTGCTGCCTTCAGGCTGAGCAGTACATTTTTGGTGCGTCTGTAAAATTCCTGCACAACTTCTTCCTCGTTGTAGCAGGGTACAATAATTGATAATGTGAGCATTATTACATTACATTCTGAGTTTCTTCGATCTCTCTTAGTCTACCAGCTGATATATGGAATCCGGCGAATATGTATTGTCCGGCGAATAGATTATCCAGTCGGTCAGCACATCTACCGGATATTCATTTACATCACCTTCGTTGAGCCCCGATATCCAATAAGGCTGATTCAGTAACTTACCGGTTATTTTATTATCGGTTACTGACTGTACATCAAACCACAGATGTTCCTTCTCGCTTCCGGCTTCAGCGTCGTCTACCGTGAGTCCGAGTTTTACAAGGAAAGTCCATTTGTTCTGTTCCGCCTCGTCTTTCCCTGCAAACATTTTTTTGAAGAAAGACTTCTTTTCCGGTTCTTTATGTTCTTTTCTGAATATCTTTTCAAAAGCATAGAAACGCTCTTTGGCAAGGGCGCTCATTCTCGCCGTTTCTTCGTTGGTGATATAGTATATCGGATTTTCGGCTAACGTAGGGGCATATATTTCCGGCGAAATCATATTTCCGTCCTCTACTGCGAACAATATACCCGATGGTTCGGCATGTACATTGTCGGCTTCATCTCGGTCGGCAGCACCTCCCAATATGTTTTGGGGCAGGTCTTTAAGGGCTTCCTCCCATCTTAGCCAGCACAGGTTTATTCCCATACCGTCGTATCCAATAGTAAAGCGTTCCTTTTCTTGTGCAGGATGGGTGAGAAATTTTTTAACAGTCATATTGACCATAGTCTGCATCTGTTCGGGTCCCTGACTAAAATTGAGCATCTCCAGTTCTACCGATCCACAACGGTGTAGCCCGTGTGTATGGAACCAGTACCTGCGACCACCATTCTCTCCCTCCTCGTCATATACACAATGCAGCACATACAGATAGTCCGGTGAAGGCGGGATAGACGATTTGGCGGTCATGCTCAGCCATTTTGCCGATAGCAGGCGGTACGACATGTGGTCGATTACCAAACTGGCATGGGGAACAATAGTATTTAATATTTTTAGTTGCAAATGGAATGAAGTCAGGGGTTCCAACTCGAAATACATAGATACTTCCAGATAGTATTCCTGTTCCATAGCCATTCGCAGAGATTCTTCATCTATTGAGTTGGCAAAACCGTAATCGCGCAGATTGAGGTTCTTGGTATTGCATACATATAACTCTACATTAAATACAGTCTCTTTATACTCTATCTCGGCATTGAAACTCATTATGGATATCTCGCTGTCTACTTCGGCCTTGTTGAACGAAACCAACTTAAAGTCCTTGTTGTCGGCAAGTGCCCTTTCTATATTTGCGGCATCGAATTGGAAATTCTTATCGGAAGGGTAGATGCCCATTACTGAAGCTAAACCGGTTTCACCTCCGGCCAGTAGTTCATACTTTTCATTATTATCCATAAATAATGTATCTTATATTGTGTATATGTTATTGATTATTTACAAACTTAGTGAAAATATCGCTAGTAATAATTATAGCAGATAATATTTTTAAACATGGAATCATTTTCAATAATAGCGAACATCGGAAGTAATTCGTATTTACCCCGTTAGTTAATGATCTCGCTTTATGGTTTCTTGGTGTTTATGTTCGTTTTGTAGAGCCTGATCTACTCTTTCCGGGAATTTTTTAAGATCAAGGGAGGGGCATTATGCGAAAGCAGTGGATAGGTTAATAAAAAACAAAGATAGCGGTGAATCGCTATCTTTGTTTGTATGTGGGGTTAGAATTTCTTAATACCCATGATGTCGCGTACCTCGCTCAGTGTCTTCCGTGCACTTTCGCGGGCTTTTTCGGCTCCTTCTGTAGCTACTTTGTGCAGATAAGCGTCATTGTCGCGGATGTCTTTTATGCGTTCGCGTATCGGGTCTGTCACTTTTATAATGTCTTCTGCCAGTTGTTTTTTGAGGTCTCCGTACCGTATTTCGCAAGAGTTCCATTTGTCTTCAAAGTGCTGTACTACTTCCTCTGTTGATACAACTTTCAGTATGGTAAATAGATTTTCTATATAGTCTGGTTTTTCAGAGTTGGGGGCTTTCGGCCCCTCGTCTGTCAAAGCACGTTTTACTTTCTTTTCTATGCTCTTCGGATCTTCGTCCAGATAGATGCAGTTGCCTTCCGATTTTCCCATTTTTCCGCTTCCGTCCAGTCCCGGTATTTTTATCAGTTCGTGTCCGAAGTTATAGGCAACCGGTTCTTTGAAATATTCTACCTCGTACAGATTATTGAAGCGGCGGGCAAATTTGCGTGTCATTTCCAGATGCTGTTCCTGATCTTTACCTACAGGTACTTTGTCGGCATTGTGCATCAGTATGTCGGCTGCCATCAATGTAGGGTAGGTGAGTAGTCCTGCATTCACATTGTCCTGATGTTTGCGCGCTTTTTCCTTGAACGATACGGTTTTAGACAGTTCCCCCAGATAGGCGTGCATATTTAGAAGGAGGTACAATTCACATACTTCCGGAACATCACTTTGAATGTATATTGTCGAAATTTCGGGATCGATTCCTGCTGCCAGATATTCGGTCAGAACACCTTTCACATTTCCATGCAGCATTTTAGGGTCGGGGTGCGTGGTCAGTGAGTGATAGTCGGCAATAAAGAAAAAACACTTGTTTTCATATTGCATTCTGGTAAAGTTTCTCAATGCACCATAGTAATTTCCCAGATGCAGATTTCCTGTAGAGCGGATACCGCTTAAAACTGTTTCCATAATTATAATTTCAAGATTTAAAAATTTAATAATCTCAAGATTAGATTTTATTCAAATTTGCTAATCTTCAAATCTGCTAATTTTCAAATTATTTTTTTTCGGAAAGCAAAGATAGTCAAAATTCTGCAAAGCAGTGATTATATCTTTCTTATTGTAGCTTTGAATTAAATCCTAAAATTTCTATCTTTGGAGAATGCCTTTAAATAATAGAAAAGATGTTTATACCTAAAAGAATGCTTGCAGTATTTATTATACTGCTCTTGTCGATATCTGCGAATATACATGCGCAGAAAGTAGTAAAATTATGGGATGGTAATCCGCCGACAAACAATGGGCTGGAAAACCAAAGTCCGGAACTGACAATCTATTCGCCGGAACAATCGAAGAATACGGGAATGGCTGTTGTTATTTGTCCGGGAGGCGGTTATGCCGGATTGGCAATAGATCACGAAGGCAAGCAAGTCGCCGAATGGTTGGTCGGACAAGGTATTACAGGGGTTATTCTGAAATATCGTTTACCTAACAAACACAAATATGTTCCGCTGGAAGATGCTCATCAAGCTATGCGCTATGTACGCGAACATGCAAAAGAATTAGGTGTAAAAGAGAATAAGGTAGGTATTGCCGGATTTTCGGCAGGAGGGCATCTGGCGTCTACCGTTTCTACGCATTATGCGGTTTCAGGAACAAGTACACGCCCCGATTTCTCGATTCTGTTCTATCCTGTAATTACGATGGAGATTGCTACACATGGTGGCTCTAAACTGAATCTGCTCGGTGACAAACCATCTGTAGCTGATGTTTATACATTCTCTAATGAAAAACAGGTAAATACAAATACCCCTCCCACAATACTCTTGTTGAGTGACGACGACAAAGCAGTATTGCCGGTAAACAGTACTCTGTATTATGATGCACTTAAAAGAAATAATATAGATGCAACGATGTACATATTTCCCGAAGGCGGTCACGGCTGGGGAATGAGAGACAGCTTCAAATACCATACGCAGATGCTTGAATTGTTGGGTATATGGTTGAAAGATATACAGAATAAGTAATTGTATGATGAAGATCAGATAATTTTATCTATAAGGTTTTGAGCAATTAATTTTGCAGGGGATAGCCATGTGTTCGCCCGAAAATCGTATAAGCGGACAGGCTACAGGTTTACCCCTACTGAAGGAAAAAGTAACAGAATTAAAAAAAGCTGCAAATGTGTTACCTTTGTTACCTTTTGCGGAAATAATACATATAAATAATAGAGTATATGCAAAAAATAAAAGTGGTAAACCCTGTTGTAGAAATGGATGGGGACGAAATGACCCGTATCATCTGGCAGTATATAAAAGATAAACTGATACTGCCTTATGTGGATGTAGATCTCAAATATTATGACCTGAGTGTCGAAAACCGTGATGCTACTGACGATCAGGTAACAATAGACAGTGCGGAGGCTACGCTCAAATACAAGGTTGCTGTGAAATGTGCTACTATCACTCCTGATGAAGCCCGCGTGGAAGAATTCGGATTGAAAAAAATGTGGAAGTCGCCTAACGGTACTATCCGAAATATTATCGGTGGAACAGTCTTTCGTGAGCCTATCATTATCAGTAATATTCCACGACTGGTAAATACATGGACTCAGCCCATTATTATAGGACGTCATGCACATGCCGATCAGTATAAGGCTACCGATTTCGTTACTAAAGGAAAAGGTACGCTTACCTTAACTTTTACTCCTGAGAACGGTGAACCTCAATCATATACTGTGTACAATTATAGTGGCGACGGTGTAGCGATGGGTATGTACAATACGGATGAATCCATCTATGGCTTCGCACATTCTTGCTTCCGTTTGGCATTGCAGAAAAAATATCCGCTGTATTTGTCTACAAAGAATACAATATTGAAAGCTTACGACGGGCGTTTCAAAGATATATTTCAGGAAGTGTACGACAATGAATATAAAGCCGAATACCAAAAGGCAGGAATTACTTACGAGCATCGCCTGATAGACGATATGGTAGCTGCTGCTCTGAAATGGAACGGTGGATTTGTGTGGGCATGTAAGAATTATGATGGCGATGTACAGTCTGATACGGTTGCACAGGGATTCGGTTCTCTTGGATTAATGACCTCTGTTTTGCTCACGCCCGACGGTCAGGTAATGGAAGCCGAAGCTGCGCACGGTACGGTAACCCGCCACTATCGTCAGCATCAACAGGGAAAAGAAACTTCGACAAATCCTATCGCTTCTATCTTTGCATGGACAAGAGGTTTGGCTCATCGCGGAAAACTGGATGGTAACCAGCCATTGATCGACTTTGCCGACCAGCTGGAAAAGACATGTGTAGAAACTGTAGAACAAGGCAAAATGACAAAAGACCTTGCCCTGCTTGTACACGGCGAAAAGATGCAGCGTGCCGATTATCTGAACACGGAAGACTTTCTGGATGCAATAGCTGAAGGATTGAAAGCGAAGTTGGTGTAGTAAGGATAAGAATAATATAAATATAGACGGTATAAAATCGTTTGATCTAACTGAAAAATTCCTATATTTGCTCTATTGTTATCACGAGAAAATAAAATTAATAAACATACAGAAAATATGAAATTTGTCGTTTCCAGCACTGCATTGTTAAGCCACCTGCAAGCAATAAGCAAGGTGATTAACTCGAAAAACACATTACCTATCCTCGATTGTTTCCTTCTGGAACTGGAAGGCTCTACTCTGAAACTGACAGCAGCCGATTCCGAAACCCGTCTGGTTACTTCACTCGAAGTGAACGAAGCCGATGGTAGCGGAAAGTTTGCAGTAAATGCAAAAAATCTGCTCGATCCGTTGAAAGAGCTTCCTGAGCAACCGCTTACATTTGAGATAAATAACGAAAATCTGGAGACATTTATATATTTCCATAACGGTAAATATAACTTTATCGGACAGAACGGAGACGACTATCCACAGCCTAAAGAGTTGAAAGATACAGCTGTGAGCCTGACTATAGATCCTCAGGTGTTGTTTTCGGGAATCAACCGTACGTTGTTTGCAAGCGCTGACGATGAACTTCGCCCGGTGATGAACGGTGTATTCTTCGATATCACAGCAGACGATCTTACTTTTGTTGCATCAGACGGTCACAAGTTGGTTCGTTGCAAGACAATGTCTGCAAAAGGAGCGGAAAGGGCTTCATTTATCCTACCGAAGAAGCCTGCCAACTTATTGAAGGCTATTCTTCCGAAAGAAGCTGAAACGGTAGAAATTAAGTTCGATGAAAACAATGCTTATATCAAAATGTCGAGTTATACAATGACTTGCCGTTTTATAGAAGGACGCTATCCGAATTACAATTCCGTAATTCCTCAGAACAACACGAATAAGGTAATCCTCGACCGTCAGGCTTTCCTTAATGCGCTGAAACGTGTTTCGGTATTCTCCAATCAGGCTAGCAACCTTATCAGATTGCAACTATCGGATAAGAATATTGTAGTTTCGGCTCAGGATATAGACTTCTCTACTGCTGCCGAAGAAACTATCCCATGCGACTATAGCGGAACTGCAATGAATATCGGCTTTAAGTCGAGTTTCCTGATTGAGATTTTGACAAATATTCCGTCTACCGATATATCGTTGGAATTGTCAGATCCGTCTCGTGCCGGACTTATTATCCCTACCGAGAATGAAGAGAATGAAGATCTGTTGATGTTGCTGATGCCGATGATGCTGAACGACTAAGGATATAGAAAATTAGAAATACTATAAAATACAGACTTTATCACTCTCGTTCGAGTCACAGGGTGATAAAGTCTTTTACATAATAGCTTATGGAACTGAATCTTAAAAACCCCCTTATATTTTTCGATCTTGAAACTACAGGAACAGATACGGTAAAAGACCGCATAGTAGAGATATCTTATCTGAAAGTATATCCTAACGGTAAGGAAGAGATAAAAACCAAAAGACTGAATCCTGAAATGCCTATTCCGGCTTCGGCTTCAGCGGTACATGGGATATATGACGAAGATGTAAAGGACTGCCCTACATTTAAGCAAATAGCAAAGTCGCTTGCCGACCAGATGGAAGGTGCTGATCTGGCAGGATTTAATTCGAGCCGTTTCGATATACCTTTACTTGCCGAAGAATTCTTGCGTGCAGGGGTGGATATTGATTTCAGCAAACGTAAAATGATAGATGTGCAGATTATCTTCCATAAGAAGGAACAACGCACACTGGAAGCTGCATATAAG
Organism: Dysgonomonas hofstadii; assembly: GCA_040395895.1. Lineage (GTDB taxonomy): Bacteria > Bacteroidota > Bacteroidia > Bacteroidales > Dysgonomonadaceae > Dysgonomonas > Dysgonomonas hofstadii_A. Next base: position 214,028 of record JBEBPN010000001.1, on the reverse strand, counting down.
TTCTATTGCGAAAAAGACCTAACCGATGCTCACTCGGCCGAAGCCGATACGATGGCTACATACGAAGTATTGAAAGCCCAGCTGGATAAATACCCCGACTTGGAAAACGATATAGAGAAGCTGGCTTCGGAGTTCTCATTCTTCAATGATAATGTCGATCTTGCAGGACGTATTATTCGGGATGAGAATGGGGTGGAAGTATTCAACTTCGGTAAACATAAAGGAAAGGCTGTGGCAGAAGTTCTGAAAAAAGAACCTAGTTTCTATGCTTGGATGATGGATGCCGATTTTCCACTGAATACGAAGCAGGTATTGACTAAGATTAAGCTGAGGGAAATGCAGCGATAGAAGAAAGTGTCCAAAAAGCACTCATCTGCTTCATTGCCATCTTCATCAGTTGTCGGTCACATACCTTAGTATGCTCCCGTCCTCCTGAGAATCGGCGGCTTTGCATCTAAGCACTTTCTGAACACTTCTAATAGAAATACAAAAGAGGCTGTCTATTTATTGGTCAGCCTCTTTTCCTTTAGATATTATTGAGTGCCTGCTCGAGGTCTGCTCTGATATCATCTATATTTTCTATTCCTACCGATATTCTCAATAGTCCCGGTATGGCTCCGGTTGCTATCTTCTCTTCTTCCGATAGTTGCTCATGGGTTGTAGTTGCCGGATGTATGATTAACGATTTGGCATCTCCTACATTCGCCAGATGGCTTATCAGCTTTAGCGAATTGATAAGCTTATCGGCATTTGCTCCCGATCCTTTCACCTTGAAAGACAATACCCCGCCGAATCCGCGTTTGAAGTATTTCTTTGCCAGTGAGTGGTACGGGCTGCTTTCGAGTCCCGGATAATTCACGTATTCCACTTTAGAATGCTGTTCCAGCCATTTAGCCAGAGCGAGTGCATTCTCTACATGGCGTTCTACACGCAAAGAGAGAGTCTCAAGTCCTTGCAATAGCAGGAATGAGTTGAATGGGCTTATCGTATTTCCCCAGTCGCGTAATCCTTCTACGCGTGCCCTTATGGTAAATGCTATATTGCCGAAAGGTCCGTTAGCTCCGAATACATCCCAAAAGACAAGGCCGTGATAACTATCGGATGGTTGGGTGAACTCAGGGAATTTGCCGTTTCCCCAGTTGAACTTACCGCTGTCGACAATAACGCCACCGAGAGATGTACCATGTCCGCCAATCCATTTGGTAGCGCTTTCCACAACTACCGAAGCTCCGTGTTCCAATGGCCGGAAAAGATAACCACCCGCTCCGAAAGTATTATCGACTATTAGGGGTATATCGTGCTTTTGAGCTACAGCGGCAATAGCCTCGAAATCCGGTATATTGAGATCGGGGTTTCCGATCGTTTCCAGATAGAGGGCTTTTGTTTTGCTGTCGATAAGCTTTTCAAAAGATGCGGGTTCGTCATCCGGTGTAAATCGGGCTTCTACCCCAAGGCGTTTGAACTGTATTTTAAACTGGTTGTATGTGCCTCCATACAAGTGTGATGTAGTAATGAAATTATCTCCTGCCGACAGAATATTATTCAGCGCAATAAACTGAGCTGACTGCCCCGATGAAGTCGCCAGAGCTGAAACCCCGCCTTCGAGAGCAGCAATTCGTTTCTCGAAAATATCGGTAGTTGGGTTCATCAGGCGGGTGTAGATGTTTCCGAACTTTCTCAAAGCGAAAAGATCGGCTCCATACTGCGCATCATCGAATGTATATGAACTAGTCTGATAGATAGGTACTGCGCGCGAGCGTGTAACAGGCTCCTGTTCTTGTCCTGCATGTACTTGTAGTGTCTCGAATTTATAATTACTCATAGATCTTTCTTAATGGATTTAACGAATTAAGAGTAATTAGCTTACAGGCTAATTACTCTGTCTGAATTAGGATAACCAAACCTTTTTCAACTATTAACTATATAATGATTAAAGCGGATACTCTTCAAAAGCGTATAGTACAGTAGACAGATAACGCTCGCCTGTGTCAGGGAGTATTACAACTATGTTTTTCCCTTTGTTCTCAGGTTTTTTGGCCAGTTGTGCGGCAGCAAAGGTGGCAGCACCGGAAGATATACCTACCAGCAGGCCTTCTTCGCGTGCCAGCTCGCGGCTGGTGCGTATTGAGTCGTCGTTGCTTACCTGAATGATTTCGTCTACTACAGATGCGTCATAGGTTTTAGGAATAAATCCTGCCCCGATACCTTGTATTTTATGAGGTCCTGGTTTTCCACCCGACAATACCGGAGAATCGGCAGGTTCTACAGCTACAACTTTTACCTTAGGATTATATTTTTTCAGTACCTCGCCTACGCCACTTACTGTACCTCCGGTACCTACTCCGGAAACAAAGATATCTACTTTGCCGTCGGTGTCGCGCCATATTTCTTCGGCAGTTGTTTTACGATGTACAGCAGGGTTGGCAGGGTTGGCAAACTGTTGTAATATTACAGCTTTCGGATTCGATTTTTGCAGTTCTTCAGCCTTTGCTATTGCACCTTTCATGCCATCGGGTCCCGGAGTCAATACTATATTTGCGCCTAGTGCTTTGAGCAGATTGCGTCGCTCTATACTCATCGTTTCGGGCATTGTCAGCGTCAGTTTATATCCTTTTGCCGCAGCGACGAAAGCTAGTCCGATACCTGTATTACCACTTGTCGGCTCTATCAGTTCACTATCGGGTTTCAGTATGCCCGATGTTTCGGCATCTTCTATCATAGCATTTGCTATACGGTCTTTTACGCTGGATGCCGGATTGAAGTATTCCAGTTTCCCTATTACATGGGCATTAAGTCCGTGTTTCTTATTGAAGTTGGATAGCTCCAGCAAAGGAGTATTTCCTATCAGGTCTGTGAGTTTTTTTGCTATTTTTCCCATAAGATTTATTTTTTATATTTTAATTTATCTATAGTACAAAGATACATGCTATTCACGGGTTGTGAAATCGCTAAAGTAAGGTATTTTTATACCATGTTTATGGTATATTTGGTAGATGGAAATAATAAAAGTAAAAAACGTTAAGGGTAATTGATATGTGGATTATTAGCACTATATTCGTAATGCCTTAAATAAAATCCGATAGAACTTCCCTAAAATAAACAATAGTGCATTGATAAACGTTTTTAAGATAAACACTTTTTTGATAAACGTACATGGATATATCCGAGCTATATAAGATTTATAAACAGCATCCAGAAGTATCAACCGACACCCGAAATGCCCCCAAGGGTTCGATCTTCTTTGCATTGAAAGGAGCTAATTTTAATGGAAACGAATACGCTGAAAAAGCGATTGATTCGGGATGTAGTTATGCAGTGGTAGATGAAGCTGAATATGCTACCCGTCCCAATATAATATTAGTAGATAATGCACTTGAAACATTGCAGGAGTTGGCCCGTCATCATCGCAAACAGTTTAAGACTCCGGTTATTGGTATAACGGGTACTAACGGTAAAACGACGACAAAGGAACTGATAACCTCTGTTCTTTCGCAAGAATACAATGTATTGTCTACACAGGGTAATCTGAACAACCATATTGGTGTTCCGTTAACGATTCTGCGGATAAAGAAAGAGCATGAGATTGCTATTATAGAAATGGGTGCAAGCCATGTGGAAGAAATCAAATTCTTATCGGAAATAGCACGTCCTAATTATGGACTGATAACTAATATCGGTCATGCACATATCGAAGGATTCGGTTCGTATGAGAATGTAATAAAAGCAAAAGGTGAACTATACGAATATATAAGGAGTACACGCGACGGAAAGATATTTATCGATTTTGATAATAGCCTGCTGCGCGAAATGGCAGAGGGTATTACTTCTATATATTACGGATTTGAGGAAGATCTCTTTGTATCGGGTAAAGTAATATCCATACGTCCTTATCTTGAATTTGAATGGAAATTCGGTACAACGCGCAACAAGGTAAAAACAAAGTTGATAGGTGAATATAATCTTCCGAATATACTTGCTGCCATTACTGTTGGTAAATATCTGGGAGTAAAAGCCTCTTTGATCTGTAAAGCCATAGAAAGTTATGAGCCTACCAATAACAGATCGCAGCTGAAAGAGACAAATAAGAATATGCTGATTATAGATGCGTATAATGCTAATCCTACAAGTATGCATGCTGCCTTGGAAAACTTCGACCACATGGATGTAAGCCATAAGGTGCTTATTCTGGGCGATATGAAAGAACTGGGAGCGGATACCGATCTGGAACACCAGAAAGTGGCAGACTATGTTTCTCATCACAACTTTGATAAGGTACTCTTCGTTGGAGATAATTTCAGTCGCATCGACACTGATTTTCCACGATTTAAAGATATGGATAGCCTGAAAGATTACCTTATATCCAACCCTATAGAGGATAGCTATATTTTATTGAAAGGATCGCGGGGTATTCAGCTAGAGCGATGTATCGATATGTTATGATAAAAAGAAAAGGATTTGCTGTATAGCAAATCCTTCTTTATTTTTATATAGACTTTTAAACTAGTCTGTAATACCTAATTTAGCTTTTACCAATTTGCTGGCATCTATCGCATTCGATCCTACATGCAACAATGCACCGGCATCAAGGATATATGTGTAATTGTTTTCAGTACCGACAGTTTGTATTGCCTGTCTCATCTTTTGCTGAACCGGAGCTAGTAAAGATTCTTGTTCTTTAGTATATTCAGCCTGGCTTGTCTGCATGAAATCCTGATATCTTTTTTGCAAGCTTTCAAGTTGGTTTTGTCTGTCAAGGATAATGCTCTCAGTTAAGTTGCTTGTAGAATCCTTTGAGAATTTCTCAACCAAGTCGTTATATTCTTTTTCGATTGCAGCAGCATTCTTAGTAATAGTTTCTCTTTTAGTAGCAAGCTTAGATTCAACATCTTTCAGCTCCGGCATCTTAGAGAAGATCTCGTTAGAGTTTATAAATGCAATTTTATCTTGTGCAAAAATTGTCATCGGGGCTACCACAATCAGTAATAGGATCAGTTTCTTCAACATAGTTATAAGTTCTTTATTAATGGTTAATTCTATATTATGCGGGAACAAATATAAAAAATTATTTTGAATATCCGAGTTTTGCAAGGACTTCATTGCTGATGTCTATTCTTGGAGATGCAAAAATAACACTTTCGGCTGAGGCTCTGTCCAATATAAGTTGATATCCTTTAACCTCGGATATCTCTTTTACGGCATTATATATGTCGTCCTGTATTGGTTTCACCAAAGCTTCCCGTTTTTTGAACAGTTCTCCTTCGGGGCCGAAATATTTACGGTTCAGTTCCTGAAGGCTTTTTTCTTTCTCTACGATCTCATTCTCCCGTTTTGTTTTCTGATCTGCCGACAGGAAAACTAAATCGGATTGATATTTCTTATACATATTCTTTACATCCTGCTGAGCTTTCTCAACCTCTCCCTGCCATTTTTTAGACATGACTTCCAGTTGTTCCTGAGCTGTTTCGTAGCTGCTTATGTTCTTAAGGATATAATCCATATCTATCAGTGCAAATTTCTGAGCATAGCTACCGCTCGCTACCCCTATAAATAATGCAAATAGTAAAATTATCTTTTTCATATAGTTAAAATATTGATCATATATATTAGACGTTCGGTTCTCCTAATTGTTTATTCCGTCTTATATAAATAATGTTAATATAATTGATGTTGTTAGAATTCTTGTCCGATTACGAAGTGGAATTGGCTACCACTTCTGTCGCGGCTACCATTGATAGGGTCGAAACCGTATGCCCAGTCAATACCCATTAGTCCGATCATCGGAAGCATAATACGTGCACCTACTCCGGCAGAGCGTTTCAGGTCGAACGGATTAAACTTTTTCAGATCATTCCATGCATTACCGGCTTCAACGAATGTAAGCAGGTAGATTGTAGATGACGGTTCCAGTATCAACGGGTATCTCAACTCGAGAGCGAGACGTGTATATGCACTGGCCTGAGAACCTAGTGATCCGTTTTCGTATCCGCGAAGACCGATAGTTTCGGTAGCATATGTGCTTGAGTAACCCGACATTCCGTCTCCCCCTACATAGAATGTTTCGAATGGAGATTTTTTATCTTTGTTGTAATATCCTACAAAACCATATTCGGCACGGGTCATCAATACCGGAGTCTTTTTAGTTTCGGCTCCTGCCAGAGCTGTAAATGTTTTAGCTTTTAGTTTCCATTTGTGGTATTCTACCCATCTGTATTTTTCTCCCGGTTCGTACCAACTGCCTTCTTCCGGTTTCATCGACGCATAGTCTTTTCCATCCCATAGTGAGAATGGAGGAGTCAACTGCACACTCAGTGATATATCTGTACCTGTACGTGTATAAACAGGGTTGTCGATCGAGCGTCTGTTCAATGAAAGGTTTAGGCTCAGGTTGTTAGCCGTTCCGTCTTTCACGATGAAATATGCCCAGTCTTTCATCTTATATAATTGGTAAGATAATTCGGCTTGCACGTAGAAATAATCATCCGGCCAGCTCAAACGTTTTCCGTATCCGACAGAAACACCTATCATCTGTATGGACTTGTTCGGGTCGGCTCCTATACTATAGTCGTAGTTACCATAGTTACTTCCATAGCCACCACCGTAATATGACGAATAAGGATCGTAATATCCGTAGCTGTTGTTCAGGTAATTACTGTTAATATCGGTTTGTTTTGAATAGTAAGCACCAACAGAAAGTGAATTAGGGCGTTTTCCTCCGAACCAAGGATCCATGAACGAAACCGAATAAGACTGATAATATTTCGCATTCGTTTGTGCACTCAATACTAAAGTCTGTCCTTCTCCCTGAGGGATGATTCCCTTGTAAGACTTAGGATTCAACATGTTTTTGAGAGAGAAGTTCGTGAATTTCAGACTCAGTTTTCCGATAATACCTGTTTGTCCCCAACCCGCAGAGAACTCTACCTGGTCGTTTGCTTTAGATACCAGCGGAAGATTGATGTCTACCGTTCCTGCATCAGGATCTGGCACAGGTTGCGGATTCATGCTCTCAGGATCGAAGTGTCCCGTTTGGGCTATTTCACGTACCGATCTGATAATATCGTCACGACTGTATAGAGCGCCCGGTTTAATACGTAGTTCGCGGCGGACAACGTCTTCATACACGCGGTCGTTACCTGAGATATTTACTTTACGTATTGTAGCCTTCGGCCCTTCAACAATACGAATCTCAAGGTCGATGGAGTCGTTGTCTATATTAACTTCTACAGGGTCTGCATGTGAGAATATATAACCGTTGTTCTGATAGAAGACATTCATTACCGCATCTTCTTCTATATTCAGGCGGTCTGTCAGTTTTTTCTGATTATATACATCACCCGGTTTCATGTTCAACTGGGTTTGTAGCTGCCATGTCTGATATTGGGTATTCCCTACCCATTTTATATCTTTCAGGAAGTATTGCTTTCCTTCTTCTACTTTGATGTCAATATCTACTTTATCTGTTTTCAGCGGATCGTTGTACACAGTATCCCACAGGATTGTAGCATCGCGGTAACCCAATTCATTATATTTTGCTATCAGGTTGTCTTTGTCCTCTTCGTAGCTTTCAGGAACAAATTTGGTCGAGCGCAGGAAGTTTCTCAGCCAGGCTTTGAAGTTGCTCTTGTGGCGTGTTTTCTTCATCGCTTTTTCCAGCGCGCTGGCACTGACCTCCTCGTTACCTTCTATTGTTATTTTATTTACTTTCGTCTTGTTCTTTTTAACGACGTCTATGTTGAGTATCACATGATTTTCTTTCGATAAATCCGGTTTCTCGGTAATAGATATCTCAGCCTTGTTAAAGCCCTTTTCGTCAAAATATTTCCTTATGATAGTTCTGGCCCTATCCATCTGGTTAGGAGTTATCTGGAGGTTTTTCACCATGCCTATTTTGGCTTCTATATCCTGACGTTCCCCTTTCTTCATCCCCGTATATAAGATATCGGATATTCTCGGGCGTTCTTTCAATTTTATTTCAATCCAGATTTTATCACCTTGTATCTTTGTTGCCAGAATTTTAGCATCAGAGAATAGTCCCTGTTTCCAGAAGCGTCTTACGGCATTTGTTATTTCCGGTCCCGGTATTTCTATTTTATCTCCGACCTGTAGCTGGGCAAAACCCAGAATGGTGTAATCTTCATACATCGGGTTTTGAATACCCGTAACCTTAAGATCGGCTATTTCGTACCTTTTACTTGTGTTGTATGATATCACAGGCAGACTGTCGACATTCATCTGAAGCGCTTTGTTGACATTACTGATCTCAGTGCTGTCTACTATTGGAGCTTTTGTTGCCGATGGGCTTGAGACATTGATCTGAGGCAGTTTGTTAACATTACTGATCTCAGTGGTGTCTACTATTTGAGCTTTCAATACTGATGGAGTAGAACATAAAATGATAAACGAAATAAATAAACCTTTTCTGAACATATAGTATGGTAATTACTTTCTGAATAAATTGCTATCTATATTAAATGCTAATGGTCTCTGATATCTTTTCTGTAAAAACTTATTTACCGTCTTTAGATATCTGTTCGCTTGTTTTTCCAAATCGTCTTTCCCTGCTTTGGAAGTCTACAATCGATTTATACAGTGATTCTTCGTTAAAGTCGGGCCATAACTCATCGGTAAAGTAAAGCTCCGAATAGGCTATCTGCCACAGTAGGAAGTTGCTTATGCGCAATTCTCCACCTGTGCGAACCAATATATCCGGATCGGGAAAATCTCTGGTCATCAGATGTGACTTTACAAGATCTTCATCAATATTGTCAACCTCGATAGTTCCCGCTTTCACGCCGGCGGCTATTTCTTTCATGGCCTTAGTCAATTCCCATTTCGAAGAATAGCTCAGTGCCAGTACGACGGTTGTTCCTGTGCATACCGATGTAGTTTCCAGACAGTAGTCGAGTGCCTTTTGTGTGTCGGCAGGCAGGCGGTCTATATCTCCGATGACCTTTACCCTTACATTGTTTTTTACAAGTTCGGGAGTCTCATTTGCCACAGCTTGTATCATAAGGGCCATCAGTGCTTTCACTTCTTCTTCAGGCCTTTTCCAGTTCTCTGTAGAAAATGTATAAAGCGTAAGATAGGCTATTCCTGCTTTGGAAGCGCCTTCTATGGCTCTGCGTACAGCAGAGATGCCCTCTTTATGTCCGAAAGTGCGGTCGAGGTTTCTTTGCTTAGCCCATCTTCCATTACCATCCATTATGACGGCAATATGTTTAGGAACACGCTCTTTATCTATCTGGTCAAGAAATGACATCTATATTTGTTTTATTATTAGTCTATATTTAAACATGGACAAATTCTGGCTCCAAAATCCCATGTAATGCTTATCATTGTCAGAGAGTACCAATCGTTGTTTTTGAAAAGGTTCCCTTTTATTTCATACGGTTCATTCAGGTCGAATCCATTCCCCTTTTTCGGAGCATCGAACGAATCGCTGAACAGTTTTCTGAAAGAGAACTCAAAACCCAGATTAAGCCGGTCTCTGATCTTATATTTAACCCCTATTCCTAGAGGAATATTGGCATCCAGAAATTTCTTTTCGCCCGAACCGAATGTGATGCCTATCCCTGTAAAAATATAAGGAGAGAAGCGTTTTGCCCCAAGATAGCCGAACTTGTCACTGTAATTGAAGAAGTTAAACTCGATCTGACTTCCCAATTCATAAAACATGCGACTAAAAGAAGCTTGTTGATCGAATGGAAACTTATTTCCGGAATTCTGGGTATCACCCGATACCTTCCCAATTACAAAGTTATTCTTTATCGACCACCTCAGATCAGGATTGTACCGGAAAATCACGCCAGCCGATAGTCCCGGATTCTTGTACAATTTACTTTTATTGGCGTCACCCATATAAAAAGATGTACCTACCATTCCTCCGATCTCATACTTGTAGTCGTCCTGCGCTTTGAGTTCGATGAAAGAGATAAGAGAATAGACTATAAGCAGAAAAGTAAATATATTCTTTCTTTTACTCATTATCAATCTAATACTGTTTCTATACTATCTAACTAACGCAAAAAGTAAAACTAAAAGTATATAGTGGTCAGACTTTAACCACTTCTTTACTTGCTAAGCTTATTGAGCCTTCCTTTCCAGATTTCCCGTATCTGGGCGTTTGAACTAGATATTCCACCGAATATCCATATATAATTTTCATTATCTACTATAACAGACTGAGCCGAGCCACTTGGCATCTTAGGATCTAATATCTCCTTATTTGGAGCAGCTTTCCAGATATCTCCAAAGCTCGATTTATAGAACTTATTTCCTGTCAGTGCATACAAATATCCGTCATACAGGAAGCTTACTATTCCGGCTTTTGCCGCAAATGTGGCATGTGCCTGATTCGATATGATGCGGAAGCTACCGTCATTATCTCTCTGCATAGACCATGTAAGATTTCTGAATGTACCATTGATGTCTTTACCTCCGGTAACCGACAGTATATTTTGGTTCAGATTGCCTCTGCTGATATTGCTTACAGATGAGAAGTCCGAAATAGGGAAACTTGCCTTCTCTGTCGAATTGAATGCTCTTATCTGTGTCAGCGTAACCATGTCGGTTGTAGAAGAGAAATAAGGTGCACTTATATCACCGGATACCACAAGTAAGACATCTTTGTCAGCTGTAGCTGCCGGCAATACACCAACTATAGCCAATATATTGTCTGCCTTTGCTTCCCATGTGATGCCGTCTTCTGAATAATACCCTTTATTGGTATTGTCTATGGCATAGAATCCGTCATTGTACAGGGTTATGCTTTCCAGTACTACATTTGCAGCAGTGATTCCTGAAATGGCCTGCGGGCTGGCATACACCATAGATGATTTATCGGCGGTATGCAGATTGAGCTGGCTACCACTTATGGCGAATGTATAAAATTTGTTGTTATACAATAGTGTTTTTTGTTTCGATATAGATGCCGGTAACTGCATTGTCGATTTGGTCCAAAGCAGAGTGTCCGGATCAACTTTGCGTATAAGCAAGCGCACTTCATATTCATAGGCATTTACTCCGTCGGCTGCCGTTACTTTTATCTTTGGAAATAACGAGTAGTCGATAGAGTCGGAGCTATCCCATGCTACCACAGAGTCGGCATATAATATTTCCACCTTGCTGGGAGTTGCCAGAGACGAGTAACCAAGTGTTGTTGCAAACTTCTTCAATCTGGTTTGGTAAGGCAAGGAGTCTGGATTGTAAATCAGTAATTTGAACTGGTCGATCGCAAACTTTGTAGTAGTCAGTGCCGGATAAGTGGCAGAGTCTAAGGCGTTATAATAGTTTGCTGCCAGCTTGAAAGAATATATCTGTGCATCAGCTGCCGGATTGACTTGGGTTGTTTGCGTCGAATCGTCATTACATGAGCTGATCGTAAAGACGAAAAATATAGCGAATAGTAGCTTAGTAATTTGCTTCAATTTCATTAGTTTAAACAGATTTATTCAAATATCAATGTGCAAAAATAGAAAGAATTTCGGCTTATGCCTCAATAAATCTAATATTTATAAAATTTTATAGTTATCTAAAAGCTTCAGATGCACTTGCCGGGAAGTGCCCCAATCCAGTTCTTCAAGGACAAAACCATCTATGACCGGAGCCTTTACACCTTTGCCAAAGCTAATACAGGACGTCTCTATATAAGCTTCGTCCCATAATTGCCTGTCAATTAGGCTTTGTAACAGTTCACGCCCGCCTTCTACCAGTACCGAGTTGATACGTCTCGAATTAAGGATGTTAAATATATTTTTAAAAAGATTATCATCGTATTCCACTTGTATCTCTACAGTATTTTCCGGCTTAGTAGGAGCAGGAGCCTGTTCTGTGAAAACAATCGTTTCCACCTTGTTGTCAAAGATCGTATAATCACGGGGTATACGTCCTTGCCTGTCCAATACGATTCTGATTGGATTTTCGCCATGCCAGTATCTGGTAGTCAGCGATGGGTTATCCTTTACAGCCGTATTTGTACCTATCATGATGGAGGCTACCTCAGCCCGTTTTTTGTGAACGAGTATACGGGAAAATTCATTCGATATAGGAGTCGGTTTGGGATCTTCGTTTTCGCAACGCTCTTTATCTATAAAGCCATCCTTTGTTTGTGCCCATTTCAGATATATATAGGGGCGATTCTTAGTTTGAGCAGTAAAGAATTCTTTGTTCAACTCCCATGCCTCTTTTTCGAGCACTCCGGTTTTTACATCTATACCTGCATCGCGAAGCATTTTGATCCCTCTGCCCGAAACGGAAGGGTAAGGGTCTAAGCATGCAACTACTACGTGTGGTATCCGGTGATCGATAATCAGCTGGGCGCAAGGTGGTGTTTTCCCATGATGGGAGCACGGCTCGAGCGATACATAGATGGTAGATTCCATCAACAGCGATTTGTCTTTCACGCTATTTATAGCATTCACTTCTGCATGCGCTTTTCCATATCGACGATGATAGCCTTCTCCGATAATCTTACCGTTGTGAACCACAACAGCTCCTACCATCGGATTGGGGTTTACAAACCCTTTTCCGTTGAGAGCCAGCTGAAGGCATCGGTACATATATTTCTCGTCAATATTCATTCTATGTTGTTTCTACAAAATGAGAAACGCAAATTATTAAAGGTTATTTTACTCCATGTATAAATATTTCGGCACTTTCATAGATAATGCAAGTGCCGAGATTAATTATATTACGTTTTAACGTGTTTATTTTACGCTTGTTATTTAAGCTCTTGCTTCAGGTTCTCAATGATTTGCAGATACTGGTTATTGACTAACGGGGTAATCCGTTCATAAGGAATTGTAATTTCCACTATACCCTGCGAATAAGGTGCAATTTCGTATATATTGTACGCATAAACAACACCATCCTTTGTGAAGTAGAAATTTCCGTTAGGCTTTACATCTTTCACATCCTCTAAAAGTGGAATAGCTTCTTCCTCATTCTCAGGCTTGATGTTATTCCTTCTTTCTATCTCATCTTGTATAAGTACAGCCAGTTTGTCGGTATAATCCGGTTTGAAGAATTGGCCTTCTTTTATCAGGGTTCCTGATCTCTTGTCGATATTTTGGTAACCGGTTCCGTGCATACCATGTGCTCCTCCTGTATAGCTATAATCAGATGTGGCAACTGTAATTACATCCTTCGTATCCATGCTTATATTGCTGGACCTCATGAACTCGAAATTTGAGAAACGAGGAAAATCTACATCTTCACTTTCCATTTCTTTTGCAAGTTCTTCGGCATCGGTTGTAGATCCGGCCAGTGCCAGATCAAAAGCTTCCTGAGGTGTTCCCTGAAAGTCATATTTTCCGGTAATAATACAAGCAAAAACATTTTGCACCTCTTTCAGACTCAGATTTCCGGATACTGATGTCGGATATACAAAATTAAATCTGATCAGCATTCCGTCTTTTGTCACATCATTGTTGATATGTACTCTTTTATCCACTGTAAGGGAATCAAATTTCCATGTGTCTCCCGAACTATTTTCTGTATTCTTGCTATTGCAGGATGTAGCAAGAAGAACCGTTGTTAGAAACAAAATGAATGTATTTTTCATGTCCGGTTTGTTTTTGAGGGTTTATATAATGAATAATTATTGTATAGCCTTTCTATTGTATTACCGTACTGCTATTACCTCTATCTCTACCATTGCTGCTTTTGGTAAATCTCTTACAGCAAAGGCTGAACGTGCAGGATATGTTCCCGAAAACTGGGTAGCATATACTTCATTCATACCTGCAAAGTGAGCGATGTCGGACAACAGCACCGTTGTTTTCACCACATTGTCTATCATCAGTCCGGCTTCGGCCAGAATCGCTTTAATATTCTTGAAACACTGTTCTGTCTGCTCCTTGATTCCTCCTTCTACAAAGTCTCCGGTAGCCGGATCGATCGGAATCTGTCCTGAAAGGTATAATACTCCGTTTATTTCTATCGCCTGACTGTACGGGCCTATTGCCGCAGGGGCTTTGCTGGTTGCTATTATCTTTTTCATTTCGATTATATATTTAGGTTACACATCTTACAGTTCTCTTTGGCGGATAGCCTCATATATAAGTACTCCTGCGGCTACCGACACGTTCAATGACCCGATGGTGCCGAATTGAGGTATCTTTACCAGATTATCCGCTATGCGCAGATTGTCGTTCGATACTCCCGTATCTTCCGCTCCCATGATAAAGGCTATGGGGCCTTTGTAGTCTATATCTGTATAATTGTCGGCTCCCCGTTCGCTGGCAGCCATTACCTTGATACCGCTATTCTTTAGGAACTGGATGGCATTGGTAAGGTTCTGTTCTTTACACACAGGTATTTTCAACAATGCTCCGGCAGATGTTTTCACTGCATCTGCATTTACAGTTACACTTCCTTTGGCAGGTATAACAATGGCATCGACTCCTGCGACTTCACAAGTACGGGCTATAGCTCCGAAGTTGCGCACATCGGTTATACCGTCGAGTACAAGGATAAACGGGTCTTTTCCACTCTCGTACAAGAAAGGAATAATGTCTTCTATATGTTCGTATGCAATGGCAGAAAGGAAAGCAATAACCCCCTGATGATTTTTGCGGGTAAATCTGTCGAGGCGCTCCATCGGTACACGTTGTACGGGTATATCCCGTGATTTCAGCAGAGTGAATAACTCTTTTGACAGGTCACCTTGCAGTTCGCGCCTGATGATTACTTTATCTATTTCTTTTCCGGCTTCTATAGCTTCTATTACAGCACGGATGCCGAAAATCATTTCTTTCTCTTTCATTCTGTTCTATTTATGGTCTTGCCCCGATTGTTGTAGCGAGGCTAATTTACTTTTCCTGTACCCGTATCCCAGATATATAGTCATTCCGATGCCTAACCATATAAGGAACATTACCCAGTTTGACCAACCGAGTTCGGTCATCAGATACAGGTTGGTAAGGATTCCCATCACGGGAAGCAGTGAGAATTTGTATCTGAATGCGGCAACAGCCAGTCCCAGCCATACAGTCCAGAAGACAATCAGTAATGGTTTGCGGCTGATAACATCTATGGAGTCGGTCTTACTAATAAACAAAGATACACCAACTAAAAATAATATGAAAATGATATACTGTCCATTTATGTAAGGCACTTTAAATTTGGCTTTCTTGCTCTCTCCTTTATGATCGAGGAACAATATGCCGGAACATACAAGGATGAACGCGAAGAATGTACCCACACTGGTGAGATCTACTACAAACTGCATATCGAGAAACAAAGACGGTATACAGACAAGTATTCCCGCGATGATGGTAGAGAAGGAAGGTGTTTTATACTTAGGATGTATCTTACTGAACTTAGGCCATAACAGCCCGTCGCGGCTCATGTTCATCCAGATGCGCGGTTGCCCGATCTGGAATACCAGAATGGCGCTGGTTATGGCTATAACGGCAGTTGCAGATATTACCCCGGCAATAAAGTCCATATTCACCACCTGAAATACGTATGCCAGCGGATCGTCTACACCCAGTTCTTTATAGTTCACCATTCCCGTGAGTACAAGAGCAATAGCTACATAGAGTACAGTACAGATACCCAGACAGTAGAGCATGGCACGCGGCATATCGCGTTGCGGATTCTTAGACTCTTCGGCAGTAGTGGATATGGAATCGAACCCGATGAAGGCGAAAAATACGGCGGCCACCCCGCCGAGTACACCCTGCAGTCCGTTGGGAGCGAAAGGCGACCAGTTTTCCGGCTTCACAAAGAAAGCTCCGGCAAGTATTACCCCGAGTATAATACCGATCTTGAGATATACCAGCAGGTTGTTGATCGTCTTCGATTCCTTGATGCCGATGAATACAAGGTATGTAAGTGCTGTGACCACCAGTCCGGCAGGCAGGTTGATGAGTACCTTCATACCGAATAGTTCGGGTGCATTCCGATACGTCTCTGCTGCTTTTATAATATGTGCAGGCAGATCAGTAGCACCTGAGGAAACTGTGTCGTATGCCTTGTGTGCAGTGGAATAGCCTATGGCGAGCCAGTCAGGCCATGTGATGCCAAACCCGTGCAGCAGGGTAGTGAAGTACTCAGACCACGAAATGGCGATAACCATATTGGATACAGCATATTCGAGTATCAGTGCCCAGCCTATTCCCCAAGCGAAAATTTCGCCTAACGATACGTATGTGTATGTATAAGCGCTTCCGCTGACCGAGATCATAGAGGCGAACTGCGCATAACACAATGCGGTGAAAATACAGGCAATGGCTACAAAAACAAAAAGGAGTGACACCGCAGGTCCTCCATGAAAAGCAGCGCGCCCGATAGTGCTGAAAATACCTGCACCAATGATGGCTGCAATACCGAACAGTGTGAGGTCTCTGACGCCTAGCACTCTTCTCATTCCCGAGCCGGTAGTGTCTCCATCGCCGGAGATACTGTCGATGCTCTTTTTCCGAATAAAGGAGTTTATATTCATTTTAACTAAAACCTTACAAACCTAACAAGTTTACTAGTTCAATCTGCTTTTGTAGGGACATCCCTTGTGGGTGTCCGATTGTAAAATAAACGGGCATGGACAAGCCACTGCCCCTACATCTAGCGCACTTTTTAACTAAAAGCTGACAAAGCTAACAGTCGATCTAAAAATGCAAAAGGTAACAAAGGTAACACATCTGCACCATTTTTTATACTTGTCACTTTTCTACAATCTGTTTATTATATATCCGGTCGCTACCGGCTGCCTGTTTGTACATTATAGATAAAACCGCGAAAAAGAAATCACAGTTCTATTGTATAAATGTCATAAACAGTAGCCCTTGCTCCGAATCCCTCTTTCTGATAGATCAGGCTTTCGTTGAGGTAAAGCCCGCCATTTTCAGTAGACGTACCGTAGTCGAAGTATGTCTTATGAGGATATACCGTATTTATTATATGATCTATAACAAAATCTACTGCTCCCTTGTTTTTCCCATCTTCGGTAGCGGCAGTATATTGTGCATGTACTACTTTCTCTGTTTCAAAAACGAGGCATCCGCCTATCATACTTTCTGTGTTATCTGTTACGGAGAAGAATCTTATTTCCTTTGGAAATTTCTCTTTCAGATAAGCTATTTCTTCCAGTGAGTGCACAGGCATCCTATTGTAGCGTTCTTTGAGGTTGTCCGATAATATGTACCAGAAACTACTCAGGTCGTCCGATTCACTTACCTTCAATTTATTCTTCTTTGCCTTCTTCAATCCGTTTTTACGTGAATCCGAATACTTTATTTTTTCAGATAAAAGGATGGTCGAAGATATATTCCTTTCAGTCAATACTGCTTTGTGTCTGAACAGAGCGTAAAGGTCTTCTTCTGCCGGTAATCTGTGATAAATATGCGGAACAACCTTGTAAATAATCTTTTTTATTCCCTGATGCCGGAATGTTACTGTCAGGTGTTCCATTATTTCGAGAACGTTTGCAGCCGTAGTATAGTTTGCCATTATCAGTCCGCCATACGTCAGTCCACCGTGCGAATAATATGTTTTGTCGGCAATATATCCGGGCATAATGGCTGTGAGTACATCATCGCAATAAAATAGCAATGAATAGTCATTGAACCTGTCTCCGTGATATTCAATGAAGTCACGGTAGAAAAGGAATGTTCCGTTTTTGGAATTACGGACAAACTCATCCCATTCTCTCTTATGCTCAGATGTATATGGTTTAATCTTCACTTTGCCGGTATTTTTTGAAGTCAGCATAGGTATTGATATAGTCCTCCGAGTCGTAAATATCGGAAGCCAGAGCAAGGCAGATCACCCCTGAGGAGTATTCTTTTTCGGTAGCCCATACACCCGGAGGAATATGCAGCCCGTATCCCGGATGATTGAGTAATACCGTTCTTTTGTTATTGCCGTCGTCGAGTTCCACTTCAAAGCTGCCGCTGGTAGCAACCAGTATTTCGTGGCAATGCTTGTGTGCGTGCATTCCCCGTTTTGTTCCCGAAGGAATGTCGTAGATGTAGAACACCCGCTCTATATCGAAGGGTATATCATTCAGCCCGTGTATGGGCGTAATATTCCCCGCCCTGTTTCTGACAACCGGAAATTCTATGAGCGAACAGTCGTAAACAGTATTATATTTAGGTTGTATATCTTTCGGTGATCTTGTTATATCATCCGTATATATATCTACTTTAGGATAATCTGTTTTCCTGAAAGTCTGGTAGTTTCTTATATAATCGTCTTCGTTGTAGGGTTCCGATGTTATGACAAGGCATAGGGCGTTGGTTGAAAAGTTTTCAAGGCTCCGCCACATCATATTCGGTATATAGAGCGCATTGTAGGAGCGGTTGAGGGTATAACTTCGCTTTTCTTTTCCGTCATCGAGCAATACATCGAAGCTTCCGGCAAGTGCTATGATCACCTCATGCTGCGATTTGAAGGCATGGCTTCCACGCCTTTGCCCGCCGGGTATGTCGTATATCCAGTAAACACGTGCTATAGGGAAGGGTATATGCTGTCCGGCCTCTATAAAAGAGAGGTTGCCCCTCCGGTCTATAACCTTTGGTAATTCGATGATTCGTTCTCTATTCATACCGGAATGTATTATCGCAACCAAGGTTCGGGGTTTAACTTATTTGTCCCCTGCCATAGTTGGAAGTGAATTTGCGAAAAGCCTGTGTCGGGATCGGTGAAAACTTTTCCTAACGACTGTCCGGTTTTCACTTTATCTCCTTGTTTTATATATATGTTTTGTATGTTACCATAGAAAGTATAGTAATTACCGTGCCTGATGATGATACAGGTATTGTATCCCGGTATGGCAGCCACATAGGTTACTTCACCGTTGAATACTGCTTTGGCCTCAGCTCCTGCCTGTGAGCGTATGTCGATACCACTGCTCGATGTAGTAACGAATTTACTATGCTGGTGGGTTCCGAATCGGGTAGTTATGGTATAATTACCTGTAATAGGATAAGGCAGTTTTCCCCTGTTGGAAGCGAAATTGTTAGACAATACTACGTTTTCCGATGTCATTTTTTCGCTAGGTAGTGTAATGGATGGTTTCGAGCGTGTCTTACTGCTGCTACGCTTACTGCTACCTTTCGATGCTTTTTCTTTAGCGGCTTCCGCACGTGCTTTTTCTTCGGCTATGCGCTTAGCTTCACGTTCCTGACGCGCTACTTCTTCGGCTATCAGTTTAGCTATTTGTCTGTCCAGTGCTTCGGCCTGTTGTCTTTTCTCAGTCAGTATTTTTTGGAGGTCTTTTTGTTTTTGTTGAGCTTCGTTTACTTCCAACTGATAGTTTCCTTCTTCTTTTTTTAGGTTTTCCTGTTCGGTAGAGCGCAATCCGAGAAGGGCGGTTTTTTCTGTTTTGGCTTTAGCCAGAGCCTCTTTTCGTTCTTTCAGTTGTGCGCTTTTGTCTTTTATCTCTATGGTCTGTTTGTTCCTCCATTCCGAATAGTCGCGCAGATAACGCAACCTGCGGTACGATTCGGTCAGTGATTTTCCCGAAAGAATAAAGAGTACACGGTTTTCGCTCTGACGATTGGCAAGCATGCCATCGATGGCTTTTGCGTAGTTTTTCTGTTTGTCTTTCAGTTCGGCTTCCAGAATCAGTATTTCCGATTCTATACGTTTCTGCTCGCTGTCGAGTCCGCTGATTTCCTGTTCCAACAGACCAAGTACTTTCTGGCGCGAGAATATCTGATTGGAGATCAGTTTTATCCTGTCGAGCAGGGTAGTGGTGCTTTTCTTTGTTTCGCTGAGTAGTTTATTCGTATTGGATATTTCACGCAGGGCGT
This sequence comes from Dysgonomonas hofstadii, assembly GCA_040395895.1. Classification (GTDB taxonomy): domain Bacteria; phylum Bacteroidota; class Bacteroidia; order Bacteroidales; family Dysgonomonadaceae; genus Dysgonomonas; species Dysgonomonas hofstadii_A. Next base: position 194,271 of record JBEBPN010000001.1, on the reverse strand, counting down.
CTTTCCTTTGCTGTTCAAGCTCCTTTATCTTAGGAGTACTTTGGGCAAAAGAAGAAATACTGAAAGTGAGAACCAATAGAAAAACTATAAATCTCATTTTAACTTAATGTACGCACCCATCAGTTCCGAAAAGTTCACTTTGGTATAGCTGGCAGGAACAGTGCTGTTTATATCTAATGTTTTATCAATATCCAGTTTGTTGTAAGAAATACCCACATCGAGGCGTTTTTTTGCAATATCTATTTTTGCCTCCATGTTGGTAGGGTATATGCGGTTGTTGTCGTTTATAAACTCACCGTATGTCCACTGCAATGTAACACTTTTCTTATCATTGTATATCAACGTTGATACGATTCTGTCAGAAGCATCTACTGCAAAGTTGTAAAGAAGGTTTCCTTTGTCTTTTGTCTGCAGCATATATACATCCTGTGTAGACGAGACATTGAACCTGCTATAATCTTCTTTTTGTACCTCTTGTTTTCCGGGAACAAACAGCATGTTTGTCAGCAATGCCTGTAAGTTGTAAAAATTGAAATCGAAGTTCGCCATTAGCTTCGAGTCTTTGATGCTTTCAGTAAGGTATTGTTTTTTCAAGCGGTCAAGTATGATCACACTGTCGGGAGTAAATGTTATGCGAAATGCTTCCATTCCCAGCAGCGGACGGATGGAAACCTGCATAATCTGATCTTTGATAATACTGTAAACGGCTGTCGATTTTTTTGATGAAGAACCCATCTTGATTTCGATACTGCCTTTTGTAGTCAGCGTATTATATTTAAATTCTGAGTTTAGTGCATCTTCTACAATCTGAGTTTGTGATTTGCTTTCCAGTGTTCCGCTTGTAGTTATCGTCTTTTTCGATTTACAACTGCTGATCAGCAGCAATGCAGAAAAGATGAATATGAGTGTTGATATGTTTATTGCGTTGTATTTTTTCATTATTCGCTGATATAAGTTTTAGTCTCTATTTTTTTGTCAAGTGTTTTGGATTTACTATCGCCTTTTTCTTTTGCTTTTATCCAGAACTCAAGTGCTTTTTCGGTTTCATCGGTTTTGTATAACACATCTCCATAGTGCTCATATACTTCTGCACTAATATCTTCTTTCTTCTCTTCGCTGTATTTTATAGCGTTTTCGATGTATATTTTTGCAATAGTATATGCTCCCTGTTCAAACAATACCCATCCGTAAGTGTCTAGGTAAGTCGGATTAGAGGGTTCTGCCTTTACGGTCATACTGCTCATCTTTTCGGCTTTGTTGAGATCTTTTTTTGCTAATGACAGGAAGTAGCTGTAATTGTTGAGGACACCCATATTGGCGGGATTGTATGACAGTGCTTTTTCATATATGACGAATGCGCTGTCTTGTTTTTCAAGATGATAGTACAGGTCGCCGATCTGTCCGTAAAAGTCGGATAGAAGAGGCTTGTTATCTTCGTCTACATACACTACTCCTTTTTGCAAGGCATTCAGTGCATTCTGATAATCTTCTTTCATGTACTCAGATACACCCAGATAGAAGTAAAACTGAGGTTGGTCAGTAATATAGGTAAGTGCTTCATTACAAATCTGTATAGTCAGATCGAGACTGTCGGGAAAAGCTGTGGATAGCATCTGCTCCCATCCTGTGGGATTTGTAGGATTTGCTTCTGCAAACAGCCGGTATTGGAATCGCGCATCGTCTTTTTTGTCCTGTATCAGCAGTAAGTTACCATACATCAGGTTTAATTTCGGCTCTTGTGGATGCTGTATCATCAATGTATCAAAGAGTGCATTAGCTGTCTTGGTGTCATTCTGCGTTTGCTGCAATGTGCCTACATATTGTGCAAGAATGGCTAGTTTGGTATCAATATCCATTTTGGGACTTACCAGTGCGGTATGCAGTTCGTTTTCAGCAGCAGCTTTATTATTCGTTTGCTCATAATATTGAGCCATAGACGATATAAGGTAAGGGTCTTCAGGATCTAAGGCCTTTGCTTTGGTGTATATTGCATAAGCTTCGTCTTTCTTTCCTGCCTGGAGGTAAAGATCACCTAGTAATATCTGATACTTTACTTCGGTAGGATATTTGTCTATGTATTTCTGAATTTCGGCATAACCTTTCTTCTCCTGCTTCATCAGCGCATACAACTGATATTTTTGTATGCTTATTTTTTCATTTAATCCTACTATTTGCTCTAGCTTATCAAGTACAGCAATGGCATTTGGCAGGTTGCCATCCATCCGATACGATTCGGACAAGTATACGTACAATTCCGAATTGTCAGGATCTTCTTTTACCAGTTTCTCAAATTGTTCTATGGCATCACTGTACTGTTTAAATTCGAGGCACATCATGGCATAGGCCATGTTGTAGGTGTAGTTGTTTTCATCGTAGCTTACAGCTTTGCGAAAATAATTGATAGCTGTATTTTTGCTATCCAGCGAGTTAAAATAGTTTCCTATTTCGTATAATACATTTGCATTGGTAGAGTCGATTGCCAGACAATATTTGAGATAGTCGTACGCATCGTCGAATTTATTCATTGACTTTGCATTCATCGCCTCATAGAAGTAGTAATCGAATTTGCGGCGGTTATCGGAGAGTAATTCATCCGTATTTTTATTTTGGGCGCAGACAGGTAGTCCGATTGCAAAAACCGTTGCTATAAGAAAGGCTACACGTATTTTTTTATACATACTTAAAAATAACGTTTCAAATTTTTTATTGTTTTCCTGTGTGTCCGAATCCTCCGGCACCGCGTTCGGTTTCGTTGATGGCATCAACTTTTTCCCAGCTTACCTGAGCATGTTGAGCTATCACCATCTGACAAATTCGCTCACCATCGTTTATAACAAAGTCATCGTTGGATAAGTTGACCAGAATAATACGAATTTCCCCTCTATAGTCGGCGTCGATAGTTCCGGGTGAGTTCAAAACTGTTAGTCCGTTCTTGAATGCCAGACCGCTGCGAGGACGTATTTGTGCTTCGTAGCCTTGTGGTAATTCTATATATAAGCCAGTAGGGACCAATGTCCGCTCTAAAGGTTTTAATGTTATCGGTTCTGATATATAGGCCCTTAAGTCTACTCCTGCGGAATATGGTGTGGCATACTCGGGTAGCGGGTGATGTGATTTATTTATAATTTTTACTTTCATTGCTTTTATAGGATACATTATAGTCTGCGAAATTAGTTAATTCTTTGATATCTATTCCGTATATTGATAAAAATTAAGAATTTAAAATCCTAATAACGATTTCGTTGCAGAAGATTTTGAAAAAATATGTGATAATTGTTTTGTGGAAAGAAAAAATTATATACCTTTGCCACGCATTTGAGAGAAAATGCAACCCTAATAAGGGCGTTTAGCTCAGCTGGTTCAGAGCATCTGCCTTACAAGCAGAGGGTCGGCGGTTCGAATCCGTCAACGCCCACCTGAAGGAAAGACAAAACAAAGTCGAAATCCTGACAAAAAACAGAAAAGTCTTCTAAATCATTGATTTGGGAGACTTTTTTATATTTTGGAAGACAGCCTAAATACAAACGAATGTCATTTATGCACATAATTCAGTTACTAAATCGTAACCATATGATTTTTCATTGAGAAAAAGAGTCGAAATTTCAATCTAAAGTTCTCATTTTCATGCGACTGTTCTGATTGTGTCTCAGCTTTTCAAAAACAGTAAAATTAAATTTATAACTTAAAAGAAAAGCTTCTGAAATGAAGTACATTCAAAAATCTGTTTAGCTGAAAAGTAATTTGACTCGATGGTCCTTGAGCTGGATGGGCTATTGGAGTCAGACATTTATGCTGAATGATGTACCAGCATAGCTCGTAGTTTTTTTATTAAATATCTTTAAAGAATGTTTATGTCAAAATACTCCTTTTGGTAAATCACATTTAGTTAGTTATCTTTCATCTATAATTGACCTTGTTATCCGGACAAAAGAGTAAGCCAGGCCTATGGAAAAACAGATTGTGCTGTTACTCCTTCTTATAATCTGTGGCACTATAATGCCGGCAGACTGATTAATTACAGAACCATAGTATTAAGATATCTATTGGAAGATAATACTATCGTTATACAACAACCAAACCAATGAATAATATAACTTTTGCTCCTTTTGCCCGACCTCTATATGTAATGCTCAAGCCTGTAGGAGCTGTCTGCAACCTCAGATGCAGTTATTGCTACTATCTGGAAAAGAAAGACCTGTATCCTGATGACGCAAAGTTTACAATGTCTGAAGAGCTACTCGAAAAATTTACTGAAGAATATATTAATTCGCAGACAACAAACGAAATCATGTTTACCTGGCATGGTGGTGAAACTCTCATGCGAAATAAAAGTTTCTATGTAAAGGCTCTTGAACTACAAAAAAAATATGGCAGAGACAAACAGATAGCTAATACCATTCAGACAAACGGAACACTGTTAACCGACGATTGGTGTAAATTCTTTAAAGACAATAACTTTCTCGTAGGAATATCTATTGACGGTCCTCAACACTGCCACGACGTATACAGAAAAACACGGGACAAACGGCCATCATTCTTTCAGGTGATGAAAGGTCTCTCCCTTTTGAAAAAACATAATGTCGAATTTAATATTATGGGAGTGGTCAATGATTATAATGTTGACTATCCGTTAGAATTCTACAATTTTTTCAAAAGTATAGATTGCCATTATATTCAATTTGCCCCGATAGTAGAGCAAATCGACGGGGAACTGGCTCCCTGGTGCGTACCTTCCGAAAAATGGGGTGATTTTCTGATTGCTATTTTCGACGAATGGGTAAAACAGGATGTTGGCAACTACTATATTCAGTATTTCGATTCTACATTAGCTAACTGGGTAGGAGAAAAACCGGGAGTATGTACTTTAGCAAAAACTTGCGGACATGCGGGAGTAATGGAGTTTAACGGAGACGTATACGCCTGCGATCACTTTGTATATCCCGAATACAAGATAGGGAATATTCATAGACAGACGCTTACCGAAATGATGTATTCTGATAGACAAATAAATTTCGGCAATGATAAATACGATGCACTTCCCGGTCAGTGTAAAGACTGTGATTTTTTGTTTGCCTGCTATGGAGAATGCCCTAAAAACAGGATTGTCGAAACAAGGACAGGTGAAAAAGGGTTGAATTATCTGTGTGAAGGATATTATAAGTTTTTCAAGCATGTAGCTCCATACATGGACTTTATGAAGAATGAATTGGACAACCGAAGGCCTCCTGCAAACATTATCGAAGCTGTACGAAACGGAAATTTCAAATAATTCTATAAAAATCAAATCTGCAAAAATACGACCACATATATACAATGAATATTATAGATAAGAAGCCAGCCTTGTTTGAAATAGCAAATAGCAATATATGGACAGATCCTTATATTCAACAACAAATGCTGAGGGAACATCTTAATCCGTCCTCTGATGGAGCAAGCCGCAAACAGGAATCGATACTAAAGATTACAGACTTTATACTTAATCACTCTAAGCCGGAAAGCCGCCTACTTGATTTAGGCTGTGGGCCTGGGTTATATACTTCTTTGTTTAAAGATAAAAACTATGATGTAACAGGGATTGATTTCAATAAAGCATCAATCGAATATGCCACTGAAAAAAGGAGAGATATCCGCTATATTTATGGTGATTATATCAACAGTTATCCTGATGGCAGGTATGATACGGTGACCATTATCTATTGCGATCTGGGAACTCATTCGGACAATAGCAGGGATAAATTATTGAGAAATATCTACAATTCCCTCTCTGATAATGGTGTCTTTATCTTCGATGTCTTTTCCGAAGAGCTGGTAAAGGATAAGCAGGAAGAGAAAAGCTGGGATTATACCCCAACCGGTGGCTTTTGGAATAAAGGAGAATATTTATTGCTGAATCAGACTTTTCATTATCCCGAAAGTAAAGCCTTTGCCTACCAATACAACTTATTGACAAAAGAAGATTCAAAACACTTTATTGTCTGGGACAGGTATTATTCCGAGGAAGAGATTACTTCTATTTTGCAAAATGTAGGTTTCCGGCAAGTGAGTATCCATAAGAATATACTGGATAGTAACAATTTTACGTCCAGTAACGAAATGTTTGTTGTAGCTGAGAAATAAGTGGTAGGAATCAAGTTCGTTAAAGAAAGATGATTTATATAATTGGTGTAATTGTAAGCCTTATTATCCTTATTTTCATTATCGGATTATTTCTTCCGTCGGAAAGGGTTATTAGCAGAAAAGGTTATTTTGAAGTCTCCCCTGAAATTCTATACGGGATCGTAACGAATAACGGTGATTGGCAATATAGGAAAAGCTTAAAAGATTTGATTATCCTCGAAAACAAAGATGGAATGGAAATCTGGGATGAGATAAGTAGTGATGGAGTAATCATCCATTTCCGAACCAGAGAAAAACGACCATTCTCATTTTATTCGTTCGATATGGACTCAAAACTATTTTCGGGTTATTGGACAGGCGAATTTGAACCGGATAATAAGGGCGGAACAATATTTACTGCCACCGAATATATCAGAGTGAAAAATCCATTTGTAAAGATACTCTCTTATTTGTTTTTCGATATTGGTAAGCTTATGGACAAATATCAGGAAGAACTACGTGAAAAAAGTAATTACAAATAGTAAATCGTTATTAAATCACCCTAGCCCTTTTTCTTCGGCTTCCATGGCTTCTGAACAGAAACAACAATAAAAGTAAGCACCAGTATAGCAACCTGTACAGTTCCCCATATCTGCGACATTTTTACATTATGCAGAAGAGTTGCATCATCCATTGCTGCATCGCGTAATGTAGAAGCGATCTCTACATTTTCATTTACCCATGGCCCTAGTACAAATGTTCCAAATAATATCTGTACAACAGTCATTATCCACTTTACTATTATCCATTTGTACTTAAAGAATCCCCAGTTTGTCCATATGCCGTAGATAATGCCAATCAATAAGCTTGCCATAGCTCCCGGTATAATCAGATAATCATCTATTATCTGGACAATCCGCGATTTCATATAGAGTTCATCACCATTAGCCGGATTTACGGAGAAAAATAAGATCACCAGTGCCAGACCTCCTCCAATCCATAAAATGGCAAAAAATAAATGGAACATTTTCAGGATCTTTACTCCCTGTGGGCTTAACTTTTTCATGATATCGATTTAGTTAGATTTATACAAAGATAATTAATATGTCCCGATTATTGTCCGGTAGCGACTTTCCCTGAAGATCCCCTAACAGACAAGATACAGGGAATGACTACCTGTTCCGGTTTGTGGTTCCCTTTTATCTGTTCTAATAGCAACTTGCAGGTGGTTTCTCCCATTTTATATGTCTGGTGGGTAACCGCTGTTAGCGGAGGATCTACATAGTTTGAATGCACCTCGTCAGTATAGCCGATTAGAGCAATGTCCTCTGGTATCCTTAAATTGTATTCTTTGATGGCTTTCATCGCTCCAAAGGCCAGACTATCATTCATTCCTAATATAGCATCAGGAGGATTTGGTAATGACAATAGCTCACAAGCTCCTATATATCCGGCTTCGTAGTCTATCCTTTTACAATAGACCAGTTCTTTCTCTATCGGTATCTTGTTGTCTCTTAAAGCCTGTAAATAGCCATGTTTCCTTTGCTTTACGATCTCCAGATGATTGGAGCCACCGATGAAGCCTATGCGTTTCGATCCGGTTTTCAGAAGATGATTTGTAGCTTTCATTGCCGATTCTACATTATCTGTCACTACTGAAGAAAATCTATTAGTAAGGCATACCCTGTCAAAGAAGACTACAGGGATATTCTGATCGTACAACGTTTCAAAATGTGAATAGTCGGTTGTTTCCTGAGAAAGGCAAACAATGATACCCTCTACTCTAATATTGACAAGGTCTTCAAGACATTGTATTTCTAATTTATATTTTTCATAAGAAGAGGTTATAATGATGGAATATTCATTTTCGCGTGCCACATCGTTTATACCACTAATAATAGACGAGTAGTAGTGGGTTACAATATCAGGTACTATTATACCTATTATGCGGGGCGAGTTTTTGAGCAGACTCATAGCAAAAGGATTAGGGCGATAGTTTCTCTTTCTGGCTAATGCTTTTACCTGATCTTTCATTTCCGCACTTATTTCCGCACTGTTTTTTAATGCTCTGGAAACAGTTGAGATTGACACACCTAATTCTAAAGCTAGGTCTTTTAATGAGACAGGGCGTTTCTTATCCATGACGGAAAATATTGATTTATGGTAAAAATAGAAAATCGATATGATTTACGCAAAGCTTTGCGTTCGATTTTACAGATTATTATGTAAGATGAAATACCCAAAACTTTATTTTTGAAATAGTAAATACCTAAATTAAATATCGTGGAATACAGAGAAATAGGAAAAACAGGCATGAAAGTGTCCAGCCTGAGTTTTGGAGCTTCTTCACTGGGAGGGGTGTTCCATTCCATAAAAGAAGATGAAGGAATCCGGGCTGTTTATACAGCGGTAGAAAACGGAATCAACTTTATAGATGTTTCACCTTATTATGGACATCTGAAAGCTGAAATAGTATTAGGCAAAGCCTTGAAGAACATAGACAGAAGCAAATATTATCTTTCCTCTAAAATTGGCAGGTACGGAAAAGACGGATCAAACTATTGGGACTACTCAGCAGGAAAAGCCAAAGAAAGTGTATATGAAAGTATGGAACGCCTGAATGTCGATTACATTGACCTTATCAATATACATGATATAGAGTTTTCCGATCTGGAGATGATATGTAAAGAGACTTTGCCCGCATTAGTAGAATTGCGGGAAAAAGGTGTTGTCGGACATGTCGGAATAACAAACCTCACATTGAATCATCTCAAATATGTAATAGAAAATGTTCCGGACGGAACAGTCGATAGTGTTTTATCATTTTGCCATTATTGTCTTAATGATGACGCTCTGACCGATTATCTCGACTTTTTTGAGGAAAAAGGAGTAGGAGTTATCAATGCTTCTCCGTTTTCTATGGGACTGCTCACCGAAAGAGGAGCACCCGACTGGCATCCTGCACCGAAACCATTGCAGGAGCTATGCAGAAAAGCCATGCAGCATTGTAAAGATAAAGGCATTTCGATAGAACAACTTGCGGTGAAATATTCTGTTTCCAACCCGCGCATTGCAACCACACTATTCAGTACATCACGCCCTGAAGCTGTGTTGCAAAATATAGAATGGTCTAAGACCGAACTGAACGAAACATTGTTGGCAGAAGTACGCTCGATACTAAAGCCTCGTTTCCGCGATACATGGTTAAATAGTTAGAAGAGATAATAGACAGACTGTATATTAAAGTTGCGTAAATAATATGAAAGCTATTGTAATACAGGGGAAAGAAGAAGTAGCGGTAATAGAAAAGGACAAGCCCGAATTAAGATACGGGGAAGTGCTATTGAAAATAAAATATGTGGGCTTTTGCGGATCAGATTTGAATACTTATCTGGGTAAGAACCCAATGGTAAAACTACCCGTAATTCCAGGCCATGAAATTGGGGCATTGATAGAAGCTGTGTCTGATGGTGTCCCCGATACTATAAAAGCCGGTGTTGCCTGTACAGTAAATCCTTATACAAATTGTGGATATTGTCCGTCGTGTCGTAACGGTAGGCCGAATGCCTGCCAGTTCAATCAGACATTTGGAGTACAGCGTGATGGAGCTATGTGCGAATTCATTACTGTACCTTGGCAAAAGGTCATATTAGACAAAGAAATAAATTCAAGGGATTTTGCTTTGGTAGAACCTATGAGTGTGGGTTTTCACGCTGTTTCACGTGCGGGAGTTACCGATCTGGATATTGTATTGGTGATCGGTTGTGGTATGATCGGAGTAGGTGCTATTGTCAGAGCTGTTTTGCGTGGAGCCCGTGTTATCGCTATGGATATGGATGATAGCAAACTGAGTCTGGCTCGACGGCTTGGTGCTGCTTATACTATTAACTCAAAGATAGAAGATGTTCATACAAAATTGCAGGACATAACAAACGGCACAGGCCCTGATGTAGTGATTGAAGCGGTAGGCGCTCCGGTGACTTACCAGACTGCGATTAATGAAGTAGCCTTCACGGGCCGTGTTGTTTGTATCGGATATGCGAAAACCGAAATAGCCTTCGAGACAAAATATTTTGTTCAGAAGGAATTGGATATAAGAGGCTCTAGAAATGCTATGCCCGAAGATTTCAGGGCAGTGATGGAATATATGAAACGAGGGACTTGTCCCAAGGAGGACCTAATTACAGCTATATATAAACCGGAACAGGCTCAGAAAGCATTGACAGACTGGGCGCAAAATCCGGGTAAGGTATTCAGAATACTTATCGAATTTTAAAAGCAACAATTATGGATTTCAACATAATAGACGCCCATGCACATCTTTGGCTCAGGCAGAATACGGAGGTAAACGGACTGGAGATAAAGACGCTGAAGAATGGTAAATCTCTTTTTATGGGAGAAATTCGCCAAATGGTTCCGCCATTTATCATAGACGGGAAAAATACGGCCGAAATATTTCTTGCAAATATGGATTACGCGCAAGTATCGGTGGCCGTCATTACCCAAGAATATATAGATGGTTTGCAAAATGCCTATCTGTGGGAAGTAGAAGAAAAATACCCCGATAGGTTCTTATGTTGCGGGATGTTTGATGTCAGACAACCAAATTATATAAAGCATGCCGAGAAATTGATTGGGCATGGCTTTAAAGCACTGAAACTTCCGGCTCAACGTTTCTTCTTCGACGATGGCAGGGTATATCTGACATCCGATCCGTTGATGAAGATATTTGAACAAATGGAAAAGAATGATATTATCTTATCTATAGATCTGGCAGACGGAGAAGAACAGGTAGGGGAGATGGATGAGATAATAAAGGAATATCCGAACCTGAGAATTGCGATCGGGCATTTTGGAATGGTGACACGTAAGGGGTGGCAGGAACAGATCAAGTTGGCACGAAACAAAAATGTAATGATAGAATCGGGTGGCATTACCTGGCTGTTCAATGATGAATTCTATCCATTCACAGGTGCAGTAAAAGCTATCAAAGAAGCTGCAGACTTGGTCGGTATGGAAAAACTGATGTGGGGTTCTGATTACCCGCGCACCATAACAGCCATCACCTACCGAATGTCTTATGACTTTGTATTGAAATCGGATCTGATGTCTGATGATGAGAAAGTAAAGTTCTTAGGCGGGAATGCAAAACAGTTCTATCGGTTTGAGAACCTGATAGATTTACCTTATATAAAGAATATGTCGGAGTAAGCCCATCGGAATTCTATTCCGAATAAAACCAAAAGTATAACCGAAACCATGAATAACCACAAAAAGAATACTTATACTGTCGCGCTGGCTCTCATCTTTAGCCTGTTCTTCATTTGGGCTATCAGTAGTAATTTGCTACCTACCATGATACGCCAGTTAATGAAGACCTGCGAACTCAACACCTTTGAAGCGTCTTTCACCGAAACGGCTTATTGGCTGGCATACTTCATTTTCCCTATCCCGATAGCCATGTTCATGAAGAAATACAGTTACAAAGCAGGTATTATCTTAGGTCTTTGCCTGGCTGCATTGGGGGGGCTATTGTTTTTCCCTGCATCCATTATAAAAGAATACTGGGCTTATCTGGGGATATTCTTCGTGATAGCAACAGGAATGTGTTTCCTCGAAACAGCAGCCAATCCTTATGTGACTGTTTTGGGCGACCCTAAGACTGCACCAAGGAGACTAAATCTCGCACAATCCTTTAACGGACTGGGAGCATTCATTGCTGCCATGTTCTTGAGCAAACTTGTTTTGAGCGGGCACGAATATACCCGTGATTCTATTCCTGTCGATTATCCCGGAGGATGGGAAGGCTATATTCAGTTCGAGACCGATGCTATGAAGCTTCCTTATCTCCTTCTTGCAGGAGTGCTCATTATCATAGCTATTGTGTTTATATTCTCGAAGTTACCTAAGATAAAGGAGGGTGACCATGAAGAGGGAGCAAAGAGCAATGATAAACTAATCGATTTTAAAGTATTGAAACGATCTCACTTACGCTGGGGAGTAATTGCCCAGTTCTTCTACAATGGAGGACAGACTGCTATAAATAGCTTATTCTTAGTATATTGCTGCTCTTATGCCGGTATGGCTGAAAGTACAGCGACTACGTTCTTCGGGTTATATATGCTTGCGTTCCTTTTAGGACGTTGGATCGGTACTATGCTGATGGTCAAGTTCAAGCCGCAGAATATGTTGGTACTATATGCTTTAGTTAATATATTACTGTGTGGTGTTATTATGGCATTCGGAGGAACAGTTGGTTTATATGCAATGCTTGGTGTTTCATTCTTCATGTCGATCATGTATCCTACACAGTTCTCTTTGGCTTTGAACGACTTAGGTAAAGATACAAAGAGTGGTTCGGCATTTCTCGTTATGGCAATAGTAGGTAATGCCTGTCTGCCTCAGCTGACTGCATATATCATGCATCATAATGAACATATCTATCAGATCGCTTATATCGTTCCTCTTATATGCTTCATATTCTGTGCATATTATGGATGGAAAGGACATAAGGTGATAGATTAAACAGGCAATACTAAACAGTTATCAGTAATTGATGTTAACTGATAACTGCTGACTGTTACCTGATTTTAGTTGGCTACTCTCAACCAAACCGACATATCGTAATTACCCCTGTTGTTCCATGCATAATATGGCACAAGGCTTATTTCAATATCTTTCGTTTTATTATTTATCTTTCTGTACAGTTTTCCGTTCCACTGGTTATTCTCCAGCATACGGGCTTCTCCTGTAAGCATAACCACTTTGCTGTTCTCTATGTTTACAGTTTTAGGTATCAGTTTTATATCAGATGGGATAAGTACATCGTGTATAGACACTTCTGTCGGCAAATCTTTCGATTCCATACAATATACCAACGGCCCATACATTACAGCCACCTGATTGCGGCTTTCTTCTACCATTGGATTCGATTCTACAAGTCTTGCTTCAAAAGGCATATTCAACTCTATTACATCACCTTTTTTCCACGCTCTGTTTACCTCTGCATAACTACCTGCTTCTGCATTGATGTTCTGCACTGTGCCATTTACTTTTATTGTCGAGGCATTCGCCCACTCAGGGACACGCAGGAAAACAGAGTAATTTCCTTTAGGTGCTTGTTCTATTTTCAGGTTTATATTCCCATCCCAAGGATAATCTGTAGTCTGGATAATCTGTATATCCGAACCATCAGCAGCTTTCGTATTCAAAGTATTACTTCCATACAGATTGCAATAAATACTGTTATCGGAAACTGCATAGGCATAACTGTTAGCTTCGGCTATTGTGCGTACTGTATTAGGAGGGCAACAGAAACAAGTAATATATTCCTGCCTGAAATTGCCCCAGCGCATCTGATAAGGGAAATCATGTGTATGACTAAGGGCATTAGTGTAGAAATACTTCTTACCATCCAGACTGATCCCCGACAAGATACTGTTATAGTAAGTTTGCTCCATTATGTCAGCATATTTTGAATCTGCCGATAATTGCAACATCCTGAAATTCCAAAGCATATTACCGATATTAGCACAAGTCTCATTATGTGCAGTTTCTTGTGGTAATTGGTACGCTCTCCCGTATGACTGATGCACTTTTTGAATACTATCGGGAAGATAAGCAGTTCCATCAGGAGATGTGCCGTCATACAAAGCCCCACAACCTCCGGTAATATACATCTTGCGATATGTTACGTCTTCCCATATAGGGTGCAGACATTCCAACAGGGTTTTGTCTCCTGTCTCCAGATAAACGTCCGCTACGCCTGCATACAGGTAATTCGCACGTACGGCATGTCCCATCGCTACTTTCTGATCACGGAAAGGAATACGATCCTGATTATCGTCTGTTCCGTTCTCCACCATTCCACGAATGTCGATCAGGCTTTTGGATAGTTCCAGATATTTTGGATCGCCTGTTGTACGGTACATTTCCACAACTCCCATATAATGAGACGGACAGATGGCACTTCTGGCCAGTTCGTTTGTCGCTGTTTTATAGAAGTTATAAAGGAAATCTGTAGTCTTTACAGCGAGATCCAATAAAGACCTTTTCCCTGTGGCGCGATAATGTACGCATCCGGCCGTCATCAGGTGTCCCATATTGTATGTCTCAAAATGAAGCCTTTCTTCAAATCCCTGCTTCGCTCCCGGATTATTTTTATGAGCAACAATCGTAGCTGTGTGTATATAACCATCTTCACGCTGTGATAAACGGATTGTCTCAATAAAGCGATCCATCAACTGATCAAGTTTAGGATCTTTTGTTATTGCATATACCGCTGCCGCACCTTCCAGCCATTTATACATATCTCCATCAAAAAACGGAGGGTCTTTGTGCTCACCTTCTTTCATTCCGGCGGCAATTTCAAAGTTGCGGTATGCATGGCTCAATTCAGGATTATCGAATATATTCCACATATTGTAAAGCATGGTGTCTTTACATACATCGAAACGTTCTGCCCAAAAACCTTTTGTCCATTGCACATCGCTCAGGTCGACACTGTGCATCTTTGCATAAGGACTTTTAGTAGTATTGGTCAGGCCTTTCGTCTGAGCCGTAGTTAAACCGGTTCCCATTAAAAATAAGGAACTTAAAAAGAAACACTTTGTAAAAAGGTAACAAAAGTAACGCATATTTTAATTTTGTAGCGGCAAATTGCATTCGCCTGTTTAATAATTTTGGGGCGTAAGATTTTTGACTCCGTCGATTTTGCCTCGCCTTCGCTTCGTCGATTGCTAATTCAATTCGCCCCTACATCTTTAATTTTAACTAAAACCTTACAAAGCTTACAGTTTTTGTTCATTCTAATATCTTTCTAGTAAACCAGTATACTAAAAACTAGTACACTACTTATAGATAAAGAGCCATAAGAAAAATACAAACTATTATATATTACAATTAAATTTATATTCTCCCGATCCCACTACCTGTTTTCCGCCATCGGGCATTATAACTGTAGCTTTGGTATTTACAGGGACAAGAACCAATAAGGTAAATTTACCATCCTGTTTCTCCCATTCCACCTTAATATCTCCATATAGCGTTTTGTGTCCGGCCTTAACCCATTTCAGACCACCTACAGGTTGGGGTTGTATGGTAAATTCCTTGAATCCGGGAGTAGAAGGTTCTATTCCGACAAGGCTTCGGAAAAACCATTCATCAATTTGTCCCATCATGAAGTGGTTCCACGAAGCACCTTTATGGGGATCCCATTGTTCGGTAAGCGTAGTGGCTCCGAATTTAATCTGGAAACCATATCCCGGAGCATCTTCATGGTTATGCATCAGGTACATCAGTTCGTTCTCTCTGTTCAATGCTAATGCCTGAAACAGATAACGATTCCCTACATCTCCTGTTGTAAGTCGGTTGCCTTTTGCTGCAATGTCTTTTTTCAGGTTTTCCATTACAGCTTGCTTGTCCTGAGGCTCAACCAGATTCATAAAGATTGCCACGGCATTGCAGAACTGGCTTTCCGAACCATATTGTTTAGTCTCTTTATTATAGAATTTATTGTTAAAAGCTTGTCTGATATCTTTTGCCAAAGAATCATATACTTTTTCATCCGTTTTTTTACCTAATAACTTCGCCGCTTCGGAGAATAGGTGAGCTACATAGTAATAATGAGCCGTAGCGGAAACCTCTACCGGACTATTCTTTGAAAATCCGGCACGATGCTCTCCGTAATCATACCAGTCGCCCAAACCGTGAGACACAATATGATCGGTAGCTGTAGAAGTAAGATAATCCACATAATGCTTCATTACATCATAATATTTTGTTAGCAAAGACTTGTCTCCGTAGAAACGATAGTACATCCATGGCACAATAACCGATGCTCCACCCCATTCGGGAGAATCACGGAATACTTCCAGTCCTTTATCGAATACTACATATTCGGGTACAATATTAGGAACTAAACCACTGGTTTGTTGGCCGTCTTTCATATCCTGCATCACTTTATCGAACAGGCGTGTCAAATCCCAGTTATAAAGTAATCCGGGGCCGTTGAGGTGTGTTTCTTCTATCCAACCCAGTTTTTCCCTGTGCGGGCAATCTGTAAACACTGCCTGCATATTACTTCTTACTGCATTTTTGATCAGATGATGCGCTTTATTGAATATTTCGTTCGATGATTCGAAATAGCCGTTTTCTTCAACAGCATTGTAAATAAAGTGGGATTTTATATCCAGTATTGTCGGTTTATCTCCGTCATACGATAATATATTGGCTCCTTCGACCTGTATATATTGAAAGCCATAATATGAAAATTCAGGATGCCATGTTTCTTCTCCGTTTCCTTTCAATGTGTAATGATAGGTGTGAGGGCCGCCCGATTGCTTTTGAGAAACGAGTCCGGTTTCTTTATTTAATTGTTCACCAACAATAAGCTTTATCTTTTGCCCTGCTTTTCCTTTTACCCTGATAGCCGGAAATCCGGAAAGATTTTGTCCCATGTCCAGTACATAGCTAGAGTCTATTTTGGACATCTTCACAGCGCTGTACTCTTTCATGGTACGAACGTTGGTTACTTGTTGTGCTCTCAATATTCCTTTCGGTGCTTCTTGTAATACAACAGGCTTCCATCCTTTTTCATCAAATGCTGGTTTATTCCACCCTTTTTGTTCGAGACGGGCATCATAATCTTCTCCGCCAAAAATATCGTTGAATACAACAGGACTTAAAGCATATTTCCACGTTTTATCCGAGGAAACGATTTCTTCTGTTCCGTCGGCATAATGAATGTGCATTTTCAATAAAAGGGTAGGGGGACCGAATGAAATCCATAATTTACGGTAGCGGTTACCCATAGCGTTGTAAAAGCCATTTCCAAGTGTTACCCCGATCGCATTTTCTCCATTAAGTAATAGAGAGTCTACCTGAAAAGTATTGTAATATACGGTTTTATCGTAATCGCTCCATGCAGGAGTGAATATATCTTTGCTTACTCGTTTCCCATTCAGATAAAGATTGTAATGTCCCAGCCCTGATACATAGATAATAGCCCTATCAACCTTTTTGTTTGTATTGAATGTCTTTCGCAGGTTGATGCTTCGTAATGCCAAAGTATCCACTTTGTCATACATTTCTTTATATTCCGGATTCTTGAAAGACGGGCCATGCAGATCACGGCGACCAATCGGAAGGTTCGCATCGGCACGTGTAATTGCTCCTATCCATTGCACATTGGAAGAAGTGAAAGATGGTGCAGTCTCGAAAAAAGAAGAATTGCTTTCTTTCATCTTACTGTCCTTATCCCATACCCTTACCTTCCATGTATAGCGGGAGCCATTCGCTAAGGCTTTCCCTTTGTATGTTACCAGTTGGCTATCGGAAGATTTCACTTTTCCCGAATCCCATACTTTAGCTTTACCATCTGTTACAATAATCTGATAAGCCGTCTGAGAATCATTGTTTTGTGTAGAAGTAAGTAACCATCCGAAACGAGGATTACTCACATCTATAGCCAATGGCGTATTCTGATACTCTACAGTAAGGTTGGAAATGTCTATTGCCAGAATGTTCAGACAGATTAATACACTTCCTATACTTGCCAGTAGTTTTTTCATAGTTTATTACATTTGATAAGTTAGTCTTGTAAGATCATCCGCTTTGGCTACGACTTTTCCGTCTACCATTACATAAAATCCTTTTCCTCGTTTGTATCTTTCTCCGGTTTTGTCCCATACGATAGTGATTGTCTTTCCGTGATAAGGAACATTATCGAGACAGAACCAATCCCATTTATCCTTTGGTAACAACGGATTGATCTCAAGCATTTGATCGGCTCTCGGACGAAGTCCCACTAATCCCGATATAATAAGATCACCGAATGTAGAATGATTATAATAGCGGCTGCGTTCCTGATCGCCTTTCAACCAGTAGCCAGTTACTTCATCCTGATATTCACCGATATATGGGCGGCCTCTGTGGTATTGGCTTTCCACATATAGTTCCATATGGCGGAAATAAATACTGTCGTTTACGACATCCTGCTTATAACCGTTCAACAGGTTTGCCATTGCAGTCAGTGTCTGCGAAGTAGCAAAAGGCCAGATAGCTCCATCCCACTCACATTTGCAGCAACCATGGCTGCGGAATAACGGATGACGGCGTTCGGCTGTAGTCATTCCGTAAGGAGCAAGAAATCCTTTCTCGTCTGTTACCTGCTTCCATGCCTGTGCATATTCCTGTTTCTCATCCGGCAGGTTAAAATACCATGGGATATAGCCGATAGCTTCACGCACCAATGCAAATTTGCCCGGTTCCCTTAATGTTTCGAAGAAAATACTATCGTTGTTCCACAGTTGTGTTTGTACAAGGTTTTTGATTTCTGCGGCTTTTTCTTCATATTTCTTAGCAGTAGCAGCATCTCCTTTTAGTTTAGCCATTTTAGCTAAAGCCATAGCGTTCCCATACATGTAGGAATTGATTGTAGGGCGGGCATATTTTTTACGGCGTCCACCACTGATGGTTTCCTCCATACCATCCTGTACATCACCCTGCCAGTAAAGTCCGCTAGGTAGACGATGATCTCCCTCCCATAATGCATATTCTTTTTCCAGATCGGGATACATATCCAGCAGATAGTTTTTATCGCCATCTACCAGATATTTGTTGTATAAGGCATTTGCCGTCCAGCTGCTGAAATTGCGCAGTTTTTTCATCGGTTGCCCTTCCTCTCCTCTGAACCATACATGTACATACTGATTTGTATATTGCTGATCACGCAACCATCGACTTTCGTAGATATGATGTCCTAATGCACATGCAATAAGGTTGTATTTATCTGCATATGATCTATTTACAAGGAATTCGGTCATAATATAACCGACAGGTGTTTCTTTGATATGTTTACGGAACGACCACCATCTGTAATAGTACATCTCTTCAAAATTCTTTTTGGGACATTCAAAGAGTGGAATATTAGCTTTCATCCAATCCCACGATTCGGCATTAGGAATCGCCTGTGCAATATTTTCATCTTCCATTGTATTAAAATAGTCGACATAAGACTTATAGTCGTTCGCATCCAATACTGCTGATTTTTTATCAGGATTCGATGTTTTCAAATGGGAGATATAATATTCAACTTTCGGTTCATCTTCTCCTGCATTCGGCAAGTCGGTAAACCTGTCAGCAGGATCATTCGGTGTCGGGTCTAAAGGAAGATCTCCTGTGCGGAATACAATTCTTGTTACAGACGCCACCGGATTGAAGAATAAGCGTGTAGGAATATTCTTATCATTAATCTTCATTGTCAGGCTACGGGTAGTTGTATTCAGCGATACTTGAATGTCATAAACTTTATTTGCTTCGTAAGGAGTTAAACCATTATATCTTGCTCCGGTTTTCAGTTTCATCATACCATCATTGTCGAATATAATGCGGGTGCAAGCTTCTCCTTTCTCGTTTTGAAACTCGATCTGTAAATTTCCTTTGTCGTTTTGCATAGGCAATACAGAGAAAGAAGCATCCAATGTTTTTGATTCGGGAATTACCCTTTCAGCCTTTGCATAATCGAACAAATCCCAGTCTTTAAGCGATAGCCAGCGTTTTCCATCGTTGCGTTTTTCTATCTTTACAGGTGCCCAGAGAGGACTGTATATATTCCATACATCGAGCTCTTTACCTTCCGGCATATTGTTGAATACCTCGTCGGCGTGGCTTGTTGCAATATTCGTAATTGGCACAGGCACTTTAGATACCCACATATCTTCTTTATTCACGCTGTATGTCACCCACATATCATTACCCGGAGGATTACCGTTATTTTCGAGTATCCCTCTCACATATTGAGGGCCTCTCGATTTGTAATTACCACCATATCGCATTGGGGTAAGATCACCATGTACTAAGTATAAAGTAGTATATTCCAAACCATCTTCGCTGGTAGATACGGCTAATGGCCAACGGAATTCAGATGGATTATATACGGTTGCAAATTTTCCGTCCGAAGTTTTTTGTCCCCAGATTTTAGCATTGCTGTTTACAAAACCCGGAGCACGGGAAGCATCTTTTGGCCATGTTTTACCTCCGTCTTCGCTGATAGTTGTAAGCGCATGTTTCCACAATCCCACTACACGCCCGTCGTTCAGATGGTAATAGCTTAAAGCTTTATAAGGCTTTATTTTAGGAATGGTAGGATCGTTCCTATCAGCTTCTTCTATCCATTGCAGCATATACAAAGGATCGGCTAACAGATCGTTACAAGCCTGTACAAAAGCTTTATCCTTGCTTTTTGTATAAAAAGGAAAATCAGTATTCTTTTCGTTGAAAGCATGGCTATAACGAATGAAATAAACAGGACCGAACGAACCGTCTTTCTTTATCTCACGCACTACACGCCCGATGCCGTTACCATCATTCGGATCGTCTTTCATATCCAAAGCAACACCATAGAAACTCATTGCTAGTAGCTTTCCATTCTTTGCAGTATAAAAGCCTACACGCTGATGGGTGATGGCATACAGGTCTTTTGCTACGCCCGGATACTTGGGTTTGGTGTAACCATCCGGTACTTTGTATTTAGGAAAAAGGACTTCCGGTTTCGACCAGTTATAACCATCTTTCGATGTTTGTATCATTGTTTGCCCCGGAGGCATATGCTCACCAACAGGAGCATTCAGATATTCCAGATAGAAGGTTCCGTTCCAATATGCCAGCATGGGAGCATGGTTGTATGTCCAACCCAGTCCATCCCCCTTTTCGGGATATTCCCTATTGGCACGCAGTGTCTGTATATTGTGAGTTCCGACCGCAGGACTAAGTTGTCCATGATGGTAATCTACATTCGATAATGTTTTTCCTGTGTAATGTACTCCATCCTGGGCATTGACGGATAATACAAGGGAAAGCCCCAACAAGAGGCTTGCGATCATTTTTCTATTCATTGTTCCTTGATTTCAAGTTGTTTAAGATACTTTCTTTAGCTTTAAAGATAGTTCCGTGTTTATGACCTTCTGGTATCGATATTTTATCGTTGATATCTGTAAATGTTTTGAAATCTTTTGTTGCGACTGCATCATACGATTTCTTTTCGTAAGCATCGAAATAGATCAGCCATTCGTCGCCGACTTTAACTACAGACGGACCTTCTGTAAAGTTGCCGGTAAATTTCTCCGATTGGTTTTCATAAGGACCAATGGGCGTTTTACCGAAAGCAACACGCATATTTCTTTCAGGGCGGGTGTTGTCTTTGAATACCAGAACATAATCGGCACTATCCCTTTTTACAATAACTGCATCGATAGAACTGTATCCCGGATCGTAAAGTAATTCGGCTTTTGAGAAATCTTTGAAATCCTTAGTGCGGGTGTAATACAAACGATGATTGTTGTCTTCGGCTTCTATCCCTTTCTCAAATTTAAATGGAATGGTAGAAGCCCAAACGATGATAAAATCATCATTCACATCATCATAAAACAATTCGGGTGCCCATACATTTACGGTAGTCGTATCGAATGCCATGATGGGAACATGTTGTTGTTCCGACCAGTTGACAAGGTCTTTAGATGATGCATATCCAAAAGCCGGATCGCCTTTCCAACTGCAAGTCCAAACCAGATGAAATGTTCCGTCAGGGCCGGAAACGATACTCGGATCGCGCATGAGCTTTTGAACTCCGGCATCCGGTTTCAGATAAATTCCCGGAAGACTATCCCATTTATAACCGTCGTAACTGTACAATAACTTTAACCCGTCGGTTGCAGGCTCACGAAAGGACGTGAACATATAAACTTCTTTCTCTTCCTGATCGGTTTTCTTATTAGAATTACATGAAACTAAGAAAATGAAAGCAAGCAAAAATAAAATCTCTTTTTTCATACTGATTATAATAGTGTAGGGGGGGGAAATATTTAGCCGGGCAGAATCAAGGGGGGGATCTTTTTTTCCCCTCCACCCCAAAGTTAAAAAAAATAATTTAATTTTTTTTGTATTTTTTGGGTTTGTTTATAATCTTTTGTGTCGTTTTTTCTGCTGGCTATATTTATTCCCCCCCCCTACTCCTCAATGTTACAATAGATATTTTCATTATTTATCTCTTATCCAGCCATATAACAGCCGATTGGGTATTTGATTCGATGACTGAACCACCTTTAACCTGTTGCTTCTGTTTTGTGATTTCTCCTGTTTTTGTGTTTACTTCATAAACATCGAATTTACCCGAACTATTCGACAAATCCAGTTTCACGGTTTTATTATCCGTATATACAATATATCCCTTATCCTTATTGCCTAATACATATTGTCCGTCAGAATTCAGATTTTCCATTATCTGCATTGTTGCCGCAGCTTTCAGGAAAGTTTCACTCTTCATTTTTGGTAAGCAGGCGAGTGATCCCTGAGCCATAAATATAGCCCAAGCCTGTTGAGGGTATGTACTGGCATAATATGTAACAGCTTTATCAGGATATTTTAATTTGTATTCACTTACGGCACGATATACCGAATTAAAATCTACTCCTCCCGGTTTTTCTAATCTGCCATGCTGACGCGGAGCCAGATTTTGTCCTCCCTTCGGAGCGTAAACCGTTCCTTCTTTTCGATAAAACCAGTAACGGATATCTATAATATCAACTATATGTGACCGTACAGGATCGGCAAGAATAGCATCCTGTACATCCTTTGTAGTGCTGAGGGCTATCAGTTGCTTTTCTCCTGTTTCTTTTTCCCATTCGGCAATCACATCGAGCCAGAATTCTACAAAATGAAGCGGGCCAGTGTACTCTTCACTAATTAGTTGTATTACACTGTTCGTTCCTCTGAAATTTTCAAGGCATTGCCTGATATATGCGCGATGTAGTTCCCGTCTTACAGGATGATCGATATCATAGAACTGTTCGGCAAGGAATATCCGTTTATCCCCGGCATAAGGCGCAGGTTCGGGAAATCCTGTGTTATTCACATTATTTGCAGGTCGCCACGGACTATCGGCCCAATGCGCTCCAGCTTCTATAATATTATGCTGGAAATAATTCTGGTGCATAAGAATCAGATTGCTATCATCCGCTTTTTCTGCAAATTGGCGTAATCTCATCCAATACCATGTGTTGTATTTCGTCAGATCATATTTGCTTAAGCCATCGTATGCCGTACCTTGTCCGCTACGGGCAAAAGGTTGTTCATAAAATGGAGGCCATACTTCACCGTTGATACGGCGGATACGTTCGTGGTCATCGCGACGGCGGTCGTACCACAAACCGTAATTATGATCGAGAACAAGTACGTTATTACGTGCCATCCATGTAGAAACAGAATCGATATTGTCTGTCAAACCTGTTCCTGTGCGATTAGGAACAAAACGTGTGAGATGCGGGCTTGCTCCTTTATTCAGATATGCAGGTTGTACAGTTCCGTTCCACCATTGTATATTATGTTTTATTCCGAATTGGACTTCACCGTTTCGGGTTAGCCATCCGTTTGTAATACTCAAAGGATAAACAGTCTGTTTACTAATCTTTTTGGCTTTATATTGTAAAACGGTTGCATTATCGGAAGTGAGAGGAAGTGATTGATTTTCAGCAAGCTGATCGATCCATTCGCTGAGTGTCACAGGTGCATTGTAGGCTTCTTTCGTTAGTTTCGCTGCAACAGCTATAGATGGAGAACTGGATGCTTCTCCTCCAAATGGGAGTAGATTCGCATTGTCTTTGTACGAATCTCCTAATCTCTCCTGTAATTGTGCATAATATAAACTACGAGGATTGATATGGTTATTACTTTCGTTCCAATATCCATTACCGGAAAATTCAGACCACGAACCGAATGCCCAGTTTTGTGCTGTAGGTGGAGCAAAACATTCGATAAGTGAAGCCGAACATTGCCAGAACACACTGTTTGCTGCATTCCATCCTGCACCTTGTGCTTCCTGCATGCGGTTTTTATAACTCAAGGCATTACCGTTTACATTTACTATATCAAATAAAACCCCCGAAGCCCAACTGTCAACAGGCCCACTAAAGCTGTATGGTAAGTCCGACTCACACTGAATAAAAGCGTTTGGTCCCGGAGCACAAAAGCCAAGAGCAAAATCGTGATAGCCGTTCTCAGCATATAATCGTTGGAATAAACATTGTTGACCTGATGTAAAGAATGTATATCGGCGTTGTCCACCGATCTCCGATACAGGAGCTAAGGATTTACAGTTCTCTACTGTGATTCGTTTGCTTGTTTCCAGTACAGCGACCGCTGATCCTGCAAAGTGTTTAAATATAATATTGCGAACCCATCCGTCGCTGATATTTTCCATTGTAATGGCTGTCCATGAATGTGCTTCGTCTTTCGGATTGTTCCTGTCATACTCCGAAACGAGTATCATGTTTTCTATACCGATGTTTGAGATACGTCCTTCCCATAAGTAATGAATGATATATCCTCCTCCATATTTTTTATCGAGGGCTGTGGTTACAGGTGCATCGAGAGTTATTTGATTTCCGTCAACCGACACGATTGTCCTGTCCCAATATAGATCATGTTCTCCTGCTTTCCATCCCAGAGAAGTTATGCCTCCACCGAAATGTTCGGTATCTAATGTTCTTATCCATTCCTGCGTGGATGGGCGATGAATGAATATTTTATCTCCTTTTTTCAAGCTATGCCCTGTTTCTACATTTATCGTCATAGAATTTACAGGCACATAATTATCTGTTATTTTATATGGCGTTTTCTTAATGATATCCTTTTTTCCTGTCACTTGTATAAGTGTTCTTCTGTCTTTGCCGGTTGCAATTAAAGTTGTGCCGTCGGAATTCATCCCTGAACCCCGAATGATAATACCCGAATGAGGTATATTGATATTTCCCGATATTCTATATTCTCCGGGTTGTAAAAGGATCACCCCTCTGAATCCGTCGTTATTTAGTTTCTGATTTCCTACATAATCAATGGCATTTTGTATGATTTCCGTTGCATCCTCATTGGTGTGTGGAATAATAATTGTAGCTGAGGGCTGAGGTATGGGCATTTCTCCGGCCATATATCCTGCATACGAAAAGTCAGGGATACGGTTCCCCAGACTATCCGGTGTGTATACCAATTTTGAGTTTTTCCACTCTAGAGGAGGTATTGGTTTTTCTACGTTCTTTTTTTGAGCGGACATATATCCACTCAAAAAAAGAAGTAATATTAAAAGATAAATCTTATTCATGTTATTTGATATTCTAATATGAAAATATTGTATGATGAATATCCTGTTATTTCTTCTTAGCCTCTTTCTCTTTTTCTCTCTCTGCTATGCGTTTGTTCCAGTTTTCACGTTCTTTCTGTATGTCGTATCCTCTTTGGGATAGGTAATTGTTGAAACGGCCTTTGAACTTTCCAAACCATTCATGTTTTTTGTTAGAGGAAGATGCGCTCATGGCATATTCACGGGCTTCAACGAGCCATGCGTATAGCTGGTCTTTTTCTTCCTGTTTTAATGATGGGATCATATCCAGATACGAGTCGTATGTAACTTTTACTACTCCGTAGGTCATGCCATCTTTTACTTTTTCTACCTGATCATTATTCAAGTAAACAGATAATGCTCCGATATAAGAACAATGCTGAAAATACAGTTTCGAATCAAGTTCGTTCTTCAGGTTTTTCAGGGTCTGTTCCTGTACACTTTTATCTGTGATTTCTTTTTTAGCATTCTTCATCAATGCTTCATAGTTATCGTGAATAGTGCTTAGTTCTTTGTATTGGTTAGCTATGATGTCGACAACCTTGTTGTAAACAGAATCATTGCGAACTCCCATAGTCTTCACTATTTTATCAGCTCTTTGATGTAAAACATCATTTTGATCTTGAGAAAATAAAGAAACAGAGATGAGGAGGGCAATGAATATTGAGAATATATGTCTCATAATGTATTTCTTGGATTATAAAGATTGACGATACACTTTCTCATGTACCGCCAATCCGTTATTGATTATAATAAGCTCTTTCTTTTAGCTAATGTATCGTGATTGTTTTCCGGTTTTGTCCAGTCCACTTTCTTTTTAGGATCGATGCCGTTGATATACTTTTCAATGTTGGTATAGCCGTCGCCATTCATATCTTTAACAGCATCCGACGGATCATTCGGATTCAAGCCATATTTTATTTCCCATGCATCAGGTATACCATCACCATCACTGTCTTTATATGAAGTTCCTTTATATTCAGGATATCCGCCAACTTGTTTGATGTCGGTAATAATTCCCTGTTTATATGAGTCTTTAGGTAAACGGCGATGCTCAAACTGGTAAAATTCTTCAGAATCCAAACCGTCTGCATAATATACCTTGCCTGTTTTGATTTGTTCTATCACACGTTGATCGACAATGTCACGTTTAGGGAATGTTGCCCCTGCATTATCAAGAACGAAGCTGTATGCTTCCTGAGCACTCATTATAGGGAATGGATTATCGATAGGGAATGGTGTATCCCATCTCATATTTTCTGTATATCCATCTGTATTCTTTTGGTTTTGTACCTGAATACCTCCGGCCCAATTATCTTTTGTTACTTCCGGATAGCCTTCCATCACATTACCATTAGCATACACACGACCAAAAACATAGTATCCTAATTTACTGCGTCCCGATTCCGGTTTAAGGATACGATGGCCTACCGGAGAAGTCTTTGGAGTAAGAGGTCCCGGCTTATAATAGTTGTTTATCATGTTATAAAGCGCAGTATAGTCGCCTCCGTCGACTGAACGGTGTACCCAGTTGTAAACAACATTATTTACAAAATTGAATACTCCATTCCAGCCTATTGAAGGATTACGTCCTGCATTATTAGCCCAAAGATTACGCATAAATGTACAGTTTTCACCTCCAAGTGTGCTTCCGAAAGCATGGTTATATGTATCCAGCGCTTGAGATGAAATAGTATTTTGAATTGTAACATTTACTGTAGGCAATTTCAGTTCCTTAGAACCATCACCCGGATCAAACATATGACGGTAGAATGAAATATTTTCATCCAGCCCCCAGCTTGTAGAGCAGTGGTCGATCATGATATTTCCAACAGGATTTCCTCCGAACGAGTCGTCACGGCGGCCTACATAAGTTTCTCCTCTACGGAAGCGCATATGTCTTACAACAACATCATGCGTATTTACCCACAGTGTTTCACCTGCTACACAAACGCCATCACCGGGAGCTGTTTGCCCCGCGATTGTTATGTAAGGAGCACGGATGATAAGGGGTGTTTTAAGTTTAATGATACCTGCTACATTGAAAACAACAATACGTGCTCCCCCCTGTTCGCAAGCTTCACGAAGTGTGCCCGGACCGCTATCTTCAAGGCTGGTAACAACTATTACCTTTCCACCACGGCCACCGAAGCTATATGCACCTCCTCCTTCAGCTCCGGGAAATGCAGGGATTTTAGCTTGAGGCAGGTCTGTCGGTCGTGCCGCCCATGGAATATACGGCTTCCCTTCTTTTGCTTCTTTATCCATTATAACTTTCGCTTTCTCAAATGCTGCATCGGATTTTCCCCATGCTTCTTTCATCATTTGAGCCACATTAGCCTTCACTTCTGCAGATTCTTTTGGGTACTGGGCAAATACCCGGGCATTAAATGCAAATAAGCAAAATGTCGCACCTGCAAGGATTAACTTCTTCTTCATAATCTTTTTGTTTTAAATATAACCTTTCTCCCGGTTTGAGGGCTTAATTACCTTGAAAAATATTTAAATATACCTAATGGTCTTTTAATCCTAACGGAAAAACTTCCGCAGTTTTCCTGCAGAAGTTTTTTCCATTTTCATCTATTTTTTTAATTGTAAGTACATAACAATCATTATTCTGCTATTGGGTCAAATGTGCCGTAACCTCCCCTTATTACATCTAACCAACCTATAGTTTGCTCTAAAGTAGGGTTATTGGTTTGCGCATTGTCTTTGAGGCCAACAATATAATATTGAGGCTGGAATGCTACAACTTTTTGTGTGTCATCACCCTTTCTATCCAGAAGGGTACCATCATCTGCTGTGACCAGACTGCGGACTAGCTTCTCTGTATAGAATGTAACCAAATCCGGACGGTCTTCGATTGTCTGAGTTGACAGATTCCATGGAGCAGGACGAGAGTCTTTATAAGGGTCAGTTGCTGTGGCATTACCAATAACACCGTTGTTTTCTGTTACACGGACTTCT
Organism: Dysgonomonas hofstadii; assembly: GCA_040395895.1. Lineage (GTDB taxonomy): Bacteria > Bacteroidota > Bacteroidia > Bacteroidales > Dysgonomonadaceae > Dysgonomonas > Dysgonomonas hofstadii_A. The sequence continues at coordinate 166,040 of JBEBPN010000001.1, read as the reverse complement.
ACAACACCTCTGTAGCTTCCATTGAAAGGCTGAACCCCGAGATATGTACACGTGTTGCCTCCAAATCCGGTCAGAGCCCAAGTAGAATGCAATGCAGCTTGTCCTACACCTCCATCCCAAAGCATCCAACGACGCATATCATCGAAGCGTTTTCCTTCGTATGCTAATTCTATTTGACGTTCATACAAAATAGCCGCAAATAGCTTTCCTCTGTCTCCAGCAAGACCATCATCTAGCCCACAGTTTCCTGTATAACCTACACGTTTACGTATTTTTCTTAAAGCCTCCAATGCTTCACTGTAATGATTTGCACCACACGCGGCTTCAGCAAAGTTCAACAGCACTTCGGCATAGCGTATCTCCATGTATGGAGAGGCTGATTGCTCAAAGCCGTTCCCTTTATCAGTTTTAAATACATATAATGGTGTTGTATTTGCATCAAAATCATCGGAGCGTTTACGAATATAAATACCTTTATAATTTTCGGCTAAACCATCTCCCGAAAATCCACTCTGATCTATAGCGTCACGTTTTGCTGCAGTTTCATACCATACATAGTTCCACAATGCATATTCACTCCCTTTATACGGATAAGCAATGGCAGTAGAAGTATTCTGGGTAGTAGGATCTCCCGAGAATTTCCAATATACGCCCGGGAATGCAAATGTACGGTAGAAGCGGGGATCTCTGTTTAACATAAACTGCTCTTTGCTATATGTTATTGACGATTCTCCCGGTTTCTTTCCATCGGCCATAGGGAACAGGTCTATCATTAGGTTCGTAGGAGTCTTTCCTCCGCTACCATTCGCATTAATAGGACGGATAGCATTTTCCCAGCTATTCCATTTTTGAGGATTAGTATTTGTTCCTTTATTTACATTGTTGTAAAGTGTAGCAAAAACAGCCTCCTTACTCTTGAATTCAGAAAACATTTTTGCCCAGTTAGAAGCATTTGTACCCGGATTGTCTGCATAAGCCAATTCGAAAAATGCACTTGCTTCTAATTCGGTAATAGCTGCCTTGTTAGAGTCATAGGCCAGGTCCCAACGGCTTTTGTCATCGGCACGGTTAAATACCGGACTTGCATACAATAGACGTGCACGTCCCTGTAGGGCCAATGCAGCACCAGCTGTTACCCGTCCAAAATCATTATCACCCCACATGGAAGGTAGGAGTTCACTTGCTAATCGCAAATCTTCACAGATAAAATCGATACAGGCTTTTGTTGTTGAACGTGGAATAGTCAACGCTTCAACTTCTGAGCTTATCGGATTCTGTACCTTTGTTACGATCGGTACTCCACCAAATTCTTTTACCAGGCGATAGTAAACCCATGCACGGAAGAAATAAGCTTGTCCCATCAACTTGTCTTTTTCTTCTTGTGAAAGACCTGTACTTACAGGTATACTTTCGATTGCATCATTACAGGCAAAAATCCATCCATACAGGTTATTTGAAGTTTTGCGTTCCTGATAGAAAACGCTAGGTAAATGTCCTGAGTTGGTGGTTATCACAGTTCCGTCAACAAATACCGATAAGCTGGAATATTCTTCCGTAGCTTTAGAATGATCATCACTGGAGCCTGCACTCGAATATTGCCAACCGAAGCTTCCTGTAGAGTTTGATAAGGCCCAAGCATATATTCCGTCGATAGCTGCTTCTGCTGTAGCATAGTTGCTATAAACATCAACTACTTTATTATAGTCTTTTTTCTCTTCCAGAAAATCATCACTACATCCGGTAAAGATGAGTGCAGCAGTCAAAAGAGCTGCACCCGAACTTACTATTTTTTTTGTATTTATCATTTTCTTTTCTTTTTTAGAATGAAACATTAACTCCTAATGTAATTTTCCGCAAGTTCGGATATTGCCCGTAAGTACCGGCGAATGAACTATAAAAGTTGTCCGGATACGGATTGTAGAAGTTTATCACATTTTGTGCTGTCAGATTTAAGCGGCAGCTTTCTACCCCTACTTTATTGACAAGTGCTTTAGGTAGTGTGTAGGCTAATGTGATATTGCGAAGTGTAACGGAAGCATTATTTACTCTCCAGAATGTAGATTCAACATTGTTTACCTTATCATACATCAGGTTAGGATATTTTGCATCACGATTAGCTTCAGCTACGAGATTGCCACTAGCATCATATACATCTTCGTAAACAAACATATTGTTAGCCCAGAAAGAAGGAAGATTGGTATACTGCATCGAATTATACCCGGAGGTGTTCAATATATTATTGCTGATTGAGCGTGCACTTTTCGACAGGGTGGTATAGCTTCCCCAACTGGCGTTGAATTGAGCACTGAGCGAGAAACTTTTCCATTCAGCATTAAGATTCAACGTAAAGCCATAAATATTGCTGCTACGGTCAGAGATTCTAATTTTGTCTGAATTTTCATTTATTACTCCGTCAGGTGTTTCTATGTAATATCCGTTTTCGTCACGGTCACTGCTACGCACATCCTTGTATATTAACATACCCGGGCGCATATCGGATTTTTGTAATCCCAGATAGCTCGTAATGTTATATTGGTCGAAGTATTCTTCAATTTGTTGGTAGTCTCGGAATATACCTATACATTCCAGTCCCCATACACCTCTATCACTTCTTTCACCTTGTATCTTGCTATCCATCTCCATGGAGGTAGGCCAGTTGTCTTTTTTTATCTTATTGTCGGAATATCCGGTATTTAATCTGACTCCATATTTGAAATCATTGCCTATCTTATCTCTCCATCCTACTCCAATCTCAATACCATAAGTATCGACTGCTCCATAGTTTTCATTCGCAGGTGCAGAACCTGCAGTGCTTGGTATACTGCTGTTGAGGGACAGGAATATATCACGGTTCCATTCGTAATAGCCATCAATGTTGAAGCTCAGGCGATTGTTGAGTACTCCCAGATCGAGTCCATAGTTGGATTTATAACTTTTATCCCATTTGGCATCACGGTTATACCCTTGATCGGGAAGGGTAATGTAATTACCGCTGGAAGAACTGGAGCTTCCGAATACTGGCCCTTTATCCGCATTGTAATTATAATTTTTGGACCATGCCCAAGCCGGAACATTATCACGACCTGTAAGCCCGAATGATGCACGTAATTTGAGGTAATCAATAGCTTTTACTTTTTCTTTGAACCAATCCTCCTGCGAGACAACCCAACCCAAAGAAACAGAAGGGAATGTTCCCCAATAGTTTTCAGGAGCAAATCTGGTAGAAGCATCAGTGCGGATCAAAAATTCGAACAGATATTTGTCCATATAGGCATAGTTTATACGTCCAATATATGAAAGCCTACCTGATTCGGCGCGGGAAAATCTGTTGTCTTTTGTCGATGAATCATTACCCGTAGAGGAACTTTGTCCGTTTGCATTTGGAAACAAGTCTGATCTGGAGGCATATACGTCTTCAAATTCTCTTTCCGATTTTTCGATGGCGAACAATCCGTTTAGGCTATGATTGCCGAATGTACGTTGATATGTTGCCATAAAGTTTATCTGATAATTGTCGGTACGATACATGGTACGATCGACCATGCTTCCATTATTTATAGTAGATGTAACAAAGTTATCTTCAGATAAGTCTCCCGTATAAAGGTGATTGCCACTACCTCCGCGATTTACCATTTGGTAAAGGGTATAGCTTGTGCCTAATTGATTGGATTTACTGGTGTTTATGCTTTTTACATAGGTGAATTTTAATTTTAATCCTTTGAGGTACTCATTCCATCCAAAATCGTATTCTACTCCGGTATTTATAGTCATATCCTGAGTCATGTTTGTTTTGTAATCTCCGGAATTCTGAACTGCAGAATAGTTATAGAGCTGGGAGTCATGTACAGTTGAGTTTGAAATACCGTACGATGCGATAGGATTACCATTTATAGATGACGGAATATAGCGCGGTTGTGTCAATAGTCTGTTGTAATCTGCTTCAGCACTGGTAGCTGAGGAAACACCATTGTAGGCTTTAGTATCTTCACCGTAGTTACCCGATACCTGCATGGATACCTTCAGCCATTTGTTTATTTTAAGATCCAAACCGGCACGATAGTTCCAGCGCTCATAATCGAGATTTCCTATGTTTCCGTCCTGAGTATAGTATGATATGCCTGCAAAATAGTTTGCGTTATCAGTTCCACCACCAATATTCACTGCATGTTTTTGTGTAAATGCTGCGCTCCATTCATCTTCTAATAGATCATAATTCAGACCTCTCATTACTTCCAGTTCATCGGACTGAAACAGATCCAGACGAGAGTCGTATGGCTCAGATGTCGGATTGGCGGCACGGACTCCGTTCCATATTTTACCGTATTCATAAGAACTTAGCATTTTTGGACGGGATATTTCATCGGCATAACCAAATTGTCCGCTGTACGAAATTTTAGGCTTACCTACCTGTCCACGTTTTGTGGTAACTAAAATAACACCGTTACCTGCGCGTGATCCGTATACGGCAGCAGAAGCATCTTTTAGTACGGAGATACTCTCTACCATTGTTGCATCCAGGTTATTGAAAGCATTTCTTCCTTCTTCTACAGGGTATGCGTATCCATCTATAACATATAGAGGATCGGTTTCATTGGCCGAACTCATTCCTGATGCTATGTTGTTTTCACGAATAGATATTCGGGATGCAACGCCCGGACGGGAGGTTCCGGTCGAGCTGACTGAAACACCATTCATCAACCCTCTCAGGGCAGATGACAGGTCACCTGTGGAAAGGTCGGTAACATCATCCATATCTGTGGTTGCGATAGCTCCGGTAAGATGCGCTTTCTTTTGCACGCCATAACCGACTACTACAACATCATCCAGTTTTAAAGCATCTTCTATCAGAACAATTCTTGTATTAGTGAAGTCAGTTATTGTCTGAGTAGCGTATCCGATAAAAGATACTACTAGTTTACCATTTGCAGGAACGGTGATTGAGTATTTTCCATCAACGTCCGTGAGGGTGCCGTTGGTAGTTCCGTCAACTTTTACCGTAGCCCCTATAACTGGCTCTCCATCCTCGAACGCAACAGTACCGCTGACTGTTCGAGATTGCTGTGCATGAGCTGGCAATGCGAAGAGAGCCAACAACAGACTCATACATAGACTGAGAAGTAAATATTTTTTCTCCATATATATTTGTTATTTTATTTACAATTATTACTGTGCAGGTAACCAACGCGGATCACCCACTCCATTACTGATTATTTGACTGCCAGTAGGGGTAAAGTTTACATTTGAAGGATCCATATCATCGATAGGGCCGGTAAAACTTGTTTCGTCATAGAATCCTGTGGCAGGAGCTTTATTCGCAGTTGCATTATCTCCTTGATTGTGTCCCATCTCTTCACCACTAGCAAAACCTCCATCATACCAATAGCAGTTGTATTGTAGATTCCTAACCATATTTGTTCCTCCTCCGGATATGCGTCTGACTACATATTTAGCACCACAGTTTACAAAAAGATTTTTTGTCATATTCAAGTCAACTAAAGCGCTGTTCATTCCACTATAGTTTCCTATTTGTCCATTGTTTACTATGTTGTAGAATGTGTTATTGTAGAGTGAGATATTTCCTCTGAGGTAACCTCCACGATCAGGACGTCCACTACTTCCGTATTGTATGAGATAACTACTAGAATTAACAAGACCATAGAATGTATTTCGTGTGAGGGTTAAGCCGTTTATATATCCACCTCCGGCATTCGTGTTTATAATTCTTTCCGTAGAATTAATAGAGATAATACAATCTTGAATACGGAAATTCTCTAAGCAATATTTTACCTTACTATCATATAATAAATGTCTGTTTATGCCTTTAATATTACAAGATTCTATCATGACATCAGTATGTATGGCGTAATGATTGCTATTTTGTGTTTCTAATATAGCCGGATTTGGGGTTGCGCTAAGTAATAAGAATGCTCCATTGCTGGAACTTGCAGGCACTGCACTACAGTCAAAGTCAATAAATCTCAATTTAAATCCCGCTGTTATGCTGAGGCGCCCTTCTTCTCCATAGGTAACATATGGTCGGTTGACCTTGTCCCCGCGGAGGGTTATCCACTTAGTTCCAAAATCCAATAAACTATTGAGGGTATAGTTCCCTCCCGGCTCTAATTCATATACTAGCTCGATAGAGTCTTTGCCCTGTATTGGGTTTTGTGTGAAATAGTCTGCTAAGTCTGAACCGCTGGGAATAGTAGCAACACTTGCAATAAATGTAGTATAGGCAGCTTCTGTAGCTGCAGTTGCTCCGGTATTGTTGAGTTCAGTATTGCCTAATGTTTTAATGACTATTTTATATCTTGTGTCATCGGCTCTATCTCTTATAGCAGTGCATCCATCAATAATTTCATTTTCTGTTCCTATAACTATAGGATTATCAGGATCATCAACATTATAAAAGGAGAACTGATATCCACCTGCTCCGTGTATCACCGGCCATGTGATTTTCAGGTCTTGACCGCCTGTAGCGTTAGTTACAGTCGTTACCGTTATTTTGCTCGGATCCGGCGATTCTAGTTGGGAGTCTCTTACATCAGATGTAAATTCCCAATCGTCTTTGTATCCGTCTGTACAAGAGCTAAAAACAAGTATAGCGGCTGCAAATATCAGACCGCTTGCCTTTTTTAGCATGGATGAATGATTACTCTTCATATATTAAGATTTTTAATTAAACAAGTGTTTTAGCTGGGTTTGGTAAACTTCAAAACAACCGAGAGAAATGATATTGGTATGTAAATTCTACATGGTTTTAGCTCTTCGGGCGCTGCAGCTGTGTGTTTATTATTTCTCTAATGGATGTTTATCGGCTTTAAAAGTGGTTAGAAATTATTACAATACATTTGATTCATATACGGATTATTAAGATCTCAGTAAAGTTTTAAAGTGCTTCTTTTCATAGTTTTTTTTAATTTAAAGTTAAACATAATTTATACTTAATTGGTATGCTGTGCTGTACTGTTTGTTGCAAAAGTATGAAAAAATAAATTAGAGATCAGAAAATAAATAAATGTTTAAGAACATGTTGCAAAAAAATTGAGATATTACAAAAAAATGCTTTCCTTTGTAATATCAGGATAGAACAGGATAGATATTTCTTGTAATTAATGTGAAAATATTTAACGAAAATTAATTCATGATATTAGAGTTTGATCAAAATAAAAGCAAAGTCAGGCAGCTCTCAGATGCTATACGTACTGCTATTTCTAACGGAGAATTTAAGGAAGGAGATACTTTGCCTTCCATAAATAAGATAAGTGCAAATTATAATCTTGCACGCGATACGGTATATAAAGCATTCCAAGATCTGAAAGAAAAGGGAATCATAGAGTCGGCTCCTACCAGAGGGTATTTTGTTTCAAATACCGTAAATAATATATTTGTATTACTGGATATTTTCAGCCCATACAAGGAGAACCTTTATAAAGAACTGACAGCCAATCTGCCGTTGAATTATAGGTTGGATTTGTATTTTCATCATTACAATAAACGATCTTTCAATAATATAATACAAGATAGCATAGGCCGGTACGACCTGTACCTGATTACTAATCTGCAAAATGACATTTATTCGGAGGTGCTCGATCGTTTAGACAATTCAAAGGTTTTATTGCTAGACCTTGGTAAGTTTAAGAAAGATAAGTTCTCTTATGTTTGTCAGGGATTTGATACAACACTTTATGATTGTTTGACTTCAGGGTTGCATAAGTTTAACAGATATGAAGAGATATGTCTGATATTCAATACTAAGTCAGAGCATCCTGCAAGTAGTGTCCCTTATTTTGAACAGTTCTGTAAAGACAATAATTTTAAATATAAGATCATAACACGGGATTTAAATTCATTCGATATTGTTCCCGGTACAGCGTATATTGCGGTTAGGCATATCGATATGATTCAGATCGTAAAAACATGCAGGTTGCAAAATTATGAGCTGGGGAAAGATGTCGGTTTGGTCACCATGAATGATGCGCCTATGTTGGAAGTCATAGAGAATGGCATAAGCGTGATATCTACAGACTTCAGGCAAATGGGTAAGCTTGCCGCAGAATATATTAAAACAAGGCAGAAGGTTCAAACCTATGTGCCCACAAAATTGATACTCAGAGGTTCTTTATAATAAGAACCTTTCATTGTTTTTGCCGTTAGTGTTCGACGAGATACATAATTAAATTATTATGAGACGTATATATACTCTTACTTTACTTGTAGGCTTTATTGTTTGTTGCAATATATCAGCAATGGATAGGCAGCCGGAATTTTCGATTGCAGGTTTTTATAATCTGGAAAAATCGGGACGTGAAGTCTTCGATTTTAATGTAGGCTGGCGTTTTTTTAAAGGCAATATTTCAGGTGCAGAGAAAAAAGAATTTGATGATAGTAAATGGGATATTGTTTCTACTCCTCATACAGTGCAACTGATGCCCGCGGAGGCTAGTGGTAGTCGCAATTATCAAGGTCCGGCATGGTATAGGAAACATTTTGTCGTAGATAAATCTTTTGAGGGTAAATTGGTCAATGTCTATTTTGAGGCGGCAATGGGTAAATCTATCGTTTATCTCAATGGAGAAAAAGTATTAGAGCATCTTGGTGGATATCTGCCATTCAGTATAGAACTTACTCAGTATGGAGTGAAACCCGGAGATAAATGCGTTATCACTGTATTTGTGGACAATTCGGATGATAAAAACTATCCTCCCGGAAAAAAACAGACCACCCTTGATTTTACCTATCATGGAGGAATATATCGTGATGTTTGGTTGATTGCAACATCAAAAGTTCATATTACAGATCCGAATAAAGTAAATAAAACAGCTGGAGGTGGCGTATTTGTACAATATGGAGAGATCGATAAGAAGAAAGCAGAAATTACAATAACTACAGATGTTGCAAATGCAGACCTGAAGAATCGATCGGTAACTATAGAAAATCAGTTGATAGATCAATCCGGTAATGTGATTAAACGAATTTCTTCAAAGTTATCATTGAAAGGAAATGAAGAAAAGACTATAACTCAAAAAATAACCGTTGATAATCCAAACCTTTGGTATCCCGATAATCCTTATTTATATAAAGTAGCAACTCGCGTTTTAGCATCCAATGGAGCTTCTTTAGATGGCGGAGTCACACGCATAGGGATACGTAAAGTAGAATTTAAAGGAAAAGAAGGTTTATGGCTAAATGGAGAATTAGCCGACAGATTGGTCGGAGGAAACCGCCATCAGGATTTTGCGTATGTTGGTAACGCCGTTCCAAACAGCCAGCATTGGAAAGATGCTAAGAAGTTGCGTGATGCCGGATGCCGGATAATCAGGGTTGCCCATTATCCACAAGACCCGTCGTTTATGGATGCTTGTGACGAACTGGGTATGTTCGTTATTGTAGCTACACCGGGATGGCAATACTGGAATAAAGATCCGAAGTTCGCAGATTTAGTCTATGATGATATCCGCAATATGATCCGCCGTGATCGTAACCATACATCTGTACTTATGTGGGAGCCGATCCTTAATGAAACACGTTTTCCTCTCGAATTTTCATTAAAAGCGAAAGGAATTACACAAGCTGAATATCCGGGAGCCGCTTGTGTTGCAGATCATCATTCAGCCGGAGTTGCAGAAAATTATGAGGTAGTATATGGCTGGCCAAAAGACATTGGCAATTTCAAGCAATGTATTTTTACCCGTGAGTTTGGTGAAAATGTTGATGACTGGTACGCCCATAATACAAATAACAGAGCTTCACGTAGTTGGGGAGAAGGTCCTCTTTTAGTTCAGGCTCTTCAACTGGCAAAAGCGTATAACGAAATGTATCCCGAAGACAGGCAATTTATTGGCGGAGCATTATGGCATCCATTCGATCATCAACGTGGATACCATCCTGATCCATATTGGGGAGGAATAATGGACGCTTTCCGCCAACCGAAATATTCATATTATATGTTTAAAAGTCAGGTAGACGCATCGCTTAAGCATCCTACATCGGAAACGGGACCAATGGTATTTATTGCACATGAAATATCTCCATTCTCCAGTCCCGATGTTACGGTATTTACTAATTGTGATGAAGTACGCCTGATTGTATATGAAAAAGATACGTTGGTACAGAAAGTACCGCGTCAAAAATATGGAATGCCTAATCCTCCTGTAACATTCAAAGATGTATATACATTCAATGAAATGAGAGAGTATCCATATGTGAAAAAACAGTGGCAAAAGGTATCTTTTATTGCAGAAGGTCTGATCGATGGAAAGGTTGTTTGCTCTACTAAGAAAATGCCGTCCAGAAGATCGACTAAGTTAAGGTTGTCTGTAAATAATGAGGGGCAAAATCTTATCGCTAATGCTTCTGATTTTATCCCTGTTATCTGCGAGGTGACAGATGATGAAGGAAATGTAAGACGTTTGGCAAAGGAACAAATTTTATTCACTGTAACAGGTGAAGGTGAAATTATAGGAGATGATATTATCGGAGCGAATCCTCGTGCTGTGGAATTCGGTTCGGCGCCTGCACTTATACGCTCTACCCTTAATCCGGGTAAAATAAAGGTTCATGCTAGAGTACTGTTTGAAGGAGAACATGCTCCTACTCCTGCCGAGATAGAAATTGAAAGTATTGCTCCGAAGAATAAACTGATTTATTCGGAGAAGCCTAAAGCTAATCAAGAACAATCGTATTTCGGTTCATACAAAAGACAAATGTCTGAAGAGGAAAAACGAAATACGTTGAATGAAGTAGAACTTCAGCAAACGGAGTTTGGAGAGAAGAAAAAAGAGTAAAAGTTTAATGTCTGCAAAGTTGAAGTGGTATCCTAAAACAGGAGAACACTTCATTTTTGCGTACAAGTAAAAAAATAGAATCTTTTTACGAAGATTTAAATTAAAGAAATATCATGAAAAAAAACGAATATCCAAAAATTGGTATACGTCCTATCATTGACGGCCGTCGTAAAGGAATCAGAGAATCATTGGAAGAAACAACGATGAACATGGCAAAGAACGTTGCCAAATTCTATACGGAGAATCTTCGTTATCCTGACGGAAGTCCGGTTGAATGTATAATCTCGGATACTTGCATCGGTGGCGTTAAAGAAGCTGCTAATTGTGCAGAAAAATTCAAAAATAATAATGTTGGACTAACACTGTCTGTAACACCATGCTGGTGCTACGGATCGGAAACAATAGATATGGATCCGCTAATTCCTAAAGCTATTTGGGGATTCAACGGAACAGAGCGTCCCGGAGCTGTTTATCTGGCTGCGGCTTTAGCTGCTCATACACAGAAGGGATTACCTACTTTTGGTATCTACGGACATGAAGTGCAGGACATGGGAGATATGACTATTCCCGAAGATGTACAGGAAAAACTTTTGCGTTTTGCCAAAGCAGGATTGGCTGTTGCTATAATGCGCGGTAAATCTTATCTGGCAATAGGTAGTGTTTCGATGGGTATTGCCGGTTCTATCGTTAACCCTGATTTCCTGCAAGAGTATCTGGGTATTCGTGCTGAGTTTGTTGATTGCTCGGAACTTCTTCGCCGCATACAACTCGAGATATACGACAAAGATGAATATAAAAAAGCCCTTGAGTGGACAAAGAAAAATTGTGCTGTAAACGAGGGTGAAGATTATAATCCTGAACATTTGAAACGCAACCGTGAACAAAAAGATCAGGATTGGGAATTTGTTGTCAAAATGACTCTCATTATGAGAGACCTGATGATAGGTAACGAAAAACTACATGAAATAGGTTATTCAGAAGAAGCAATGGGGCATAACGCCATTGCCGGAGGTTTTCAGGGACAACGCCAATGGACAGATTTTCTTCCTAATGGAGATTTCTCGGAAGCTATCTTAAACTCTTCTTTCGACTGGAACGGAATTCGTGAGCCTTTTGCTTTTGCTACGGAAGATGACCATCTGAACGGAGTCAGCATGTTATTCGGTAAATTATTAACAAATACTGCTCAGATATTTGCCGATGTGAGGACATACTGGAGCCCTCAATCTATCGAACGTGTTACAGGCTGGAAGCCTGATGGAGCATTGGCTCAAGGTGCTATACATCTTATCAATTCGGGTTCTTGTACATTGGATGGAACGGGTCGCCAGTCTAAAGACGGAAAACCTGTAATGAAACCATTCTGGGAAATAACAAATGAGGAAGTCGATAAAATGCTGGGAGCTACAAAATGGTATCCCGGATCATTGGAATATTTCCGTGGTGGAGGTTATTCATCTAAGTTCTTAACGGAGTCGGGTATGCCGATTACAATGTGCCGCTTGAATCTGGTGAAAGGTTTAGGCCCGGTATTACAGATTGCAGAAGGCGTAACAGCTACATTCCCTCAAGAAGTATTTGACAAAATAGATAAGCGCACCGATAAAACATGGCCAAGTACATTCTTTGTGCCACGTCTTACCGGTAAAGGTCACTTCAAGGATGTTTATTCTGTGATGAACTTTTGGGGAGCAAATCATGGTGCAATAAGTTACGGCCATATCGGAGCCGATCTTATTTCTCTGGCATCGATGTTATCCATTCCTGTTTGCATGCACAATGTGGACGAAGATAAAATATTCCGTCCATCGTCATGGGCTGCATTTGGTTCCGATGTCGAAGGTTCTGATTACAGGGCATGTACTACATACGGACCAATATATAAATAAGAATATATAAACTGCTAACTTTCACATGAAAGACAAAAAAACATATCCCTGGTTAGTTGTAGCAATGCTATGGTTCGTAGCATTGCTCAACTATATGGACAGGCAAATGCTGTCTACCATGCGCCCGGCAATGATGGAGGATATATCGGAGTTGGTGTCGGCGGCTAATTTCGGGCGCTTGATGGCCATCTTCCTTTGGATATATGCTTTTATGAGCCCGTTATCAGGTATTATTGCGGATCGCCTGAACCGTAAATGGCTCATAGTAGGTAGTTTGTTTACATGGTCTGCCGTAACCTTGTTGATGGGATATGCTACAACGTTCGATCAGTTGTACGTTTTGCGTGCTGTTATGGGTATAAGTGAAGCTTTTTATATTCCGGCGGGGTTATCCCTTATTGCTGATTATCATCAGGGCAAGACCAGATCGTTGGCAGTGGGGTTTCATACTACCGGCATTTATCTGGGACAAGCTTTGGGTGGATTCGGGGCTGTTGTTGCCAGCAGTTTTTCATGGCAAACGACTTTCCATACTTTCGGATTGATAGGTATTGCATATTGTGTTGTACTTATTCTATTCTTAAAGGAACATAAGGCATACACAGTGCAACCGGAGGAAAAGAAATCGATTAAAAAAGAATTTTCGGCTATGTTTAAAGGTCTGGGGATCCTGTTTGGTAATATTTCTTTCTGGGTTATATTATTCTATTTTTCTGCACCGAGTTTACCGGGATGGGCAACGAAGAACTGGCTACCGACACTTTTCTCCAGTAGTTTGAATATAGATATGGAACATGCCGGGCCAATGGCAACTATTACGATTGCAATGGCATCACTGATAGGTGTGCTGGTTGGTGGTTATCTATCCGATAAGTGGGTGCAAAAAACGCTCAAAGGACGTATATATACAGGGGTTATTGGTTTAGCTCTCACCTTGCCTGCTCTTTTGCTTTTAGCCTTTGGCAACAGTCTGATGGTTATTGTTGCAGGAGCCATAATCTTTGGCTTCGGTTTTGGAATGTTTGATGTGAATAATATGCCAATTCTCTGCCAGTTTGTTTCTCCTCGTTACAGGGCAACCGGATATGGTTTACTGAACCTTGCGGGTATTTCGGCAGGAGCGGTGATAACCAATGTTATGGGGAAATCGGCAGATGCCGGAAATATGGGACGCGACTTTGCTCTTCTTGCTATTGTTGTCCTTGTCGCTATTATTTTACAGTTAACCGTTTTAAAACCGACAGTTATAAATAAAACTGAAGATTAAGAATTACAATATATATAATAAAAAATGAATACAAATAGCCCAATTTTTCAATTAAAGGGGATTGTTCCTCCAATGATAACTCCACTCATAGATACCGATACATTAGATATACAGGGAGTTAAAAATCTGGTAGAACACCTTATAAACGGAGGTGTAAATGGTATCTTCATTCTTGGTACTACAGGAGAAGCCCAACATCTTAGCGTAAAGATAAAACAAGAATTAATTAAACAGACTTGTTTAGCCGTTAACGGGCGAGTGCCTGTATTAGTCGGTATAACAGATACCTCTGTTTACGAAAGTATAAAACTTGCGGAACTGGCTGCAGAATATAAAGCTGCTGCATTGGTTGCCGCACCGCCTTACTATTTTGCATTAGGACAACCCGAATTGATTGAGTATTACGAATTACTCGCCGATAAATGTTCTTTGCCATTGTATTTGTATAACATGCCATCGCATACCAAAACAATGATAGAACCTGATACGGTTTTAGCTTTGTCTTCCCATAAAAATATAATCGGTCTGAAAGATAGTTCAGCAAATGGTGTTTATTTCTGTAAGCTACTTTCGATGTTTAAAGACCGTCCTGAATTCGGACTGTTTGTTGGTCCTGAGGAAATGATGGCTTCGGTTGTATTGATGGGGGCGCACGGAGGTGTATCAGGCGGAGCGAATGTGTATCCTCAAATATTTGTAGATGTATACAATGCTGCTGCAGAGAAAAATGTAGATAAAACGATAGAACTGCAAAACAAAATGATGCAAGTGAGCAAAGAACTGTATAGTATTGGTCGTTTTGGGTCTAGCTATATCAAAGGAATAAAGACAGCACTTGCATTGAAAGAAATATGTAGTGACTTCCTTGCACAGCCTTTCAATCTATTTAAAGATCCGGAAAAAGAGAAAGTAAAAACTGCTGTCAGTAAATTAGATAACCTGTTAAAATAACATTCTTAGAATGAAGAAGATATTATTGTTTATCATTGTTTTTAGTCTGTCTTTAGTTTCCAAAGCCGAGACAATAAATATGCAAAGCTTTGGAGCTAAGACAGATGGTAAAACTTCAAATACTGCTGTGATAAAGAAAGCTATAGATAAATTGTCTACAGCCGGAGGAGGAACGCTATTCTTTCCTGCAGGAACATACCTCACTGGACCAATAGTTTTGAAAAGCAATATAACCATTGACATAGAAGCCGGAGCTACAATAAAATTTACCGATGATATGTCGGAATACGTACCCTTTGTGGAAATGCGTTACGAAGGAGTGGTGATGAAAAGCTTTTGCCCTATGTTCTATGCGTATGAGCAAGAAAACATAACCATCAAAGGTGAAGGAACTATCGACGGAAACGGAAAAAAATGGTGGTATGGTACATTTACTATTGAGGGAGCGCACAAAGATGAAGCTTTCCGGAAAGAACTGGAAGGTTATCAGAAAATGTGGGAGAAAGAGAATCCGAACTTCACTGTTGAAGATAATTCTGACTGGAAGCGTACATTAGGAAAACGTTTCTTTCGTCCGCCTTTGATGCAACCATACAAATGTAAGGATTTTAAGATCGAGGGTGTAACAATTATCAATTCTCCATTCTGGACTATTAACCCTGAATTTTGCGAGAACGTAAGTGTGTTGGGTGTTACAATCAATAATCCTGATGCACCAAATACGGACGGAATTAACCCGTCTTCATGTAAAAATGTAATCATCGCGAATTGTAATATCACAGTAGGTGACGATTGTATTACACTGAAATCAGGTCGTGACCTGCAAGGACGTGAATATGCAACACCATGTGAAAATATCACTATCACTAATTGTGTGATGCGTGCAGGACACGGAGGAGTTGTTATTGGTAGCGAAATGTCGGGAGATGTTCGTAAAGTAACTATCTCGAATTGTGTGTTCGACGGAACAGACAGAGGTATCCGTCTGAAATCTACGCGTGGTCGTGGAGGCATAGTCGAAGAAATACGAGTAAGTAATATTGTAATGAAAAATATACCGAAAGAGGCTATTACTTTGAATCTCTTTTATTCAAATGTTCCCGCTGAATCATTCTCCGAACGTACACCTGTTTTCCGTAATATACATATTTCAGGCCTTACAGGTTCGGATGTGAATACAGCTTGTACTGTGCTGGGTATAGAAGAAGCTCCAATTTCGGATATTTCATTTTCCGATATAAATGTGCAGGCGAAAACAGGCTTTGTAATTAACAAGGCTAAAGATATTACACTGGATAATGTAAGGGTTAGTACAGAAATAGGTGCCGCATTTAAGATCAGCGAATCTTCAAATCTTCGTATCAATAATGTCTATAATCCGAAACCGCTTACAAATAAACCGGTATTGGAGGTTACAGATGTAAAGGATATGTTCATTCAGGGTTGTTATCCCGAAGCAGGTAGTCAGTCATTTATTATGCTCGATGGTGGTTCAACTGATAATATCATCCTTATGAATAATTATCTGAACCGTTTATCCACTCCGGTAGAAAAAAGTTCAGGTTTGAATAAATCGGCGAATATTATTGTCCAATAGTGTTGGATTAGATACTAAGTATTGAAAAATATATGAAAAAAACGTATTTACTCATAATTTGCATTTTATCTGTTGTCTGTGGGCTTGCTCAAAACACCCAGACAGCAGATAGTGCATATTCTCGTCCATTGATCGATGTTCTAAAGGATATTGAAACCCGATTTGACATAAAAATAAAGTATGATGCCAAAATGATCGATGGCAGAATCCTTACTTATGCCGACTGGCGTATAAAGCCGTGGAGTGCTGAAGAATCGCTTAACGCAGTACTGGCTCCTTTCGACTATAAGTTTGTAATGGACAATGGTAAATACAAAATAAAATCATTTGAGTACGCACGCACGACTGAAGCTGAGGGCAAAAAGTTTTTGGATTATCTGGAAACGCATTACTCTGATAAAGCAAGTTGGGAAAAACGCAAAGCTGAATTAAAGGAATGTTTACCGAAAGCTCTTCGTGTATCTCCAATGCCTGCGAAACCAGATTCGAAAGTGATCCTTACTCCAAAGAGAAAGTATGATGGTTATACTGTCGAGAATTTTGCGATAGAAACATTACCGGGAATTTATGTATGTGGTTCCATTTATAAACCGGCTGTGATAAAAGGAAAATGTCCCGTAATATTAAATCCTAACGGACACTTTGGAAACGGACGTTATCGTGAAGACCAGCAAAAACGCTGTGCAACAGAAGCCCGCATGGGAGCTATTTCCGTTAGTTGGGATCTTTTTGCATGGGGCGAAAGTTTGTTACAGTTTGATGGTACACTCCATCGTCTGAGTGCAGCCAACACAATACAAACATTAAATGCCATCAGGATTCTTGACTATCTGCTGACACTTAAAGAAGCAGACCCTACAAGAGTCGGTATAACCGGAGGTTCGGGAGGAGGTAGCCTGACAATGATGATGTCTGCTATCGACGACCGCATAACAGTAAGTATCCCTGTGGTGATGTTGTCTTCTCATTTTGTGGGAGGATGTCCATGTGAAAGCGGAATGCCGGCGCATCTTTGCGGAGGACGAACCAATAATACTGAAATCGCGGCTATGTTTGCTCCAAAGCCACAACTAGCCTTGACTGATGGAAAAGACTGGTCGAGTTCCGTTCCCGAATTGGAATTACCTTTTCTGAAAAGGATATATGGTTTCTATGGCGCGGAAGATAATATGGTAAATGTTCATTTCCCGACAGAAGGGCATGATTATGGACTATCGAAACGGACAGCCATGTATAGCTTTATAGCGAAGCATCTGGGATTGGATCATAGTATGGTAGACGAATCGAAGGTGACTATTGAAAAGGAACCGCAAATGTATGCTTTTGGTGAAAACGGAGAGAAACTTCCTACTAATGCTATAAAAGGAAAAGATGCTTTGTTGAAAGTATTAAGAGAAACTGGTATAATCGATTAACATTAAAGAGAAATGCTGAAAAAGTTATTATTGCCTTTATTTCTTTGTTTCATATTAGTTGTTCATGCCCAGCAAGATATGAAACTGTGGTATGATAAACCTGCGCTTGATTGGAATCAGGCTTTACCATTAGGCAATGGTCGTTTAGGTGCGATGGTTTTCGGTAATCCGTCTGTTGAGCAATTACAATTAAATGAGGAGACTATCTGGGCAGGATCTCCTAACAGTAATGCACATAAACTTGAGGATGGCACTTTGGATAAAGTACGCCGCCTTATTTTCGAGGGAAAATATGTTGAGGCTCAGGATTTGGCAACAGCTAAAATAATGTCTCCTAAAAATCATGGAATGCCTTATCAGACGATGGGAGATTTGTTCATTTCCTTTCCTGGACATGATAAAT
The DNA here is from genome assembly GCA_040395895.1 of Dysgonomonas hofstadii. Taxonomy (GTDB): domain Bacteria; phylum Bacteroidota; class Bacteroidia; order Bacteroidales; family Dysgonomonadaceae; genus Dysgonomonas; species Dysgonomonas hofstadii_A. Next base: position 147,731 of record JBEBPN010000001.1, on the reverse strand, counting down.
ATACGAATTACTATCGTGATTTGAACATCAGCGATGCAACGGCTAAAGTAAGTTATAAAGTTGATGGAGTAACTTATACCCGCGAGATGTTCACTTCATTTACCGATCAGGCTATAATCGTAAGATTGACAGCCGATAAACCGGCGAGTATTTCCTGTAATGCTTTTCTTACTACTCCACAGGAGAAAGTGGAAAGAGCTATAGAGGACGGAGAACTCGTTTTAACTGCTATTACTCCTGCACATGAGAAACAGAGCGGAAAGGTTCAGTTGGAAACCAGAGTGAAACCGAAAGTTAAAGGTGGTAATTATACGGTAAAAGATAATATTATAACGGTAGAAAAAGCAGATGAAGTTATTTTCTATATTGCTATTGCGACCAACTTCGTAAATTATAAAGATATAACAGGAGATAAAACGGCTAAATGCAAGAAATATATTGAAACAGCTTATGCAAATGACTATGCAAAAGCCAATAATGAGCATACTGCTTTTTTCCAACAATATATGAATCGCATGTCTCTCGATCTGGGAAAAACAGCAGAATCTGCAAAACCTACAGATCAGCGAATAAGAGATTTCTCTAAAACATTCGATCCCGAATTGGCTGCGCTTTATTTTCAGTTTGGCCGTTATCTGTTGATTTCCTGTTCGCAACCAAATACGCAACCTGCAAATCTTCAGGGAATATGGAACGATCGTTTTCTTCCGTCATGGGATAGTAAATATACCTGCAATATCAATGTAGAAATGAACTACTGGCCTGCAGAAATTACCAATCTGACCGAAATGCACGAGCCAATGCTGCAGATGGTTCGTGAAGTTGCCGAAACAGGGACTCACACTGCAAAAATAATGTATAACAGTAGAGGATGGGTGCTGCATCATAATACTGATATATGGCGCATAACAGGCCCTGTGGACAGAGCTGCTTCGGGTATGTGGCCAACGGGTGGTGCATGGGTTAGCCAGCATCTGTGGTATCGATATGAATATACGGGAGATATGGAATATTTGAAATCTGTCTATCCTGTAATGAAAGGAGCCGCTATGTTCTTTAACGATTTTCTGATAGAAGAACCGGAGCATGGATGGTTAGTCGTTTCTCCATCTAATTCTCCTGAAAATACGCATGCGGGAAGCAAGAACAAAGCTACTATTACAGCAGGTTGTACGATGGATAATCAATTAGTATTCGACTTATTTTCCAATGTAATCAAAGCATCCGAGTTACTGGGAATGGATAAAGCCTTCGCAGATACATTAAGAATGAAGCGAGAAAAACTTCCTCCGATGCAGATCGGTCAACACAATCAGTTGCAGGAGTGGATGTACGACTGGGATTCACCGGAAGATAAGCACCGTCATGTTTCGCACCTTTATGGATTGTACCCTAGTAATCAGATTTCAGCTATTCATACACCACAACTATTTGAAGCGGCTAAGAATTCTTTGATATACCGTGGCGACCCGTCCACAGGATGGTCAATGGGTTGGAAAGTATGTTTGTGGGCAAGGTTGCTCGATGGTAATCATGCGTACACATTATTAACTAACCAACTGGATCTTGTTACCAACGAAAAGAAAAAAGGAGGGACATACAGTAATATGTTCGATGCACATCCACCGTTCCAGATCGATGGAAATTTCGGTTGTACTGCAGGAATTGCCGAGATGCTTATGCAAAGTCACGATGGTTTTATCTATCTGCTTCCCGCACTACCTGATGTATGGAAAGACGGAAGTGTGAAGGGTTTGGTTGCCCGTGGTGGTTTTGTTATCGATATGGACTGGAAAGATGGTAAGGTAAGTAATCTGAAAATAACTTCCCGCTACGGAGGTAATTGCCGTATCCGTGTAGCAACTCCGATAAAAGGACAAGGATTGAAGAAAGAAAAAGGTGAGAATCAAAATATCTTATTTGAAACTCCTGATGTAAAATCACCACTGATTTCAGAAAAAGCGACCCTGAATGTTACTCCGGCAAATTTGGATAAAACAACTCATATGTATGATCTTCCAACAGAGAAAGGCAAGACATATAGTTTTAAATCAGCAAAATAATAACACATAATATAAAATAAGAATGAAGTACCGTATTCTTACAATCTTTTCGGTTTTATTACTGATAAGCTGTAATCAAGACAAGAAACAGGAAACAGAAGAAAAATGGTCTGAAAAAATAGCCAAATCAGAAATGCAACGTTTTCCTGAAGCGTGGATGATAGAAAAGGCTAAATCGCCACGCTGGGGATATACACACGGATGTGTGGCAAAAGCGATGCTCGATATGTTCGATTATACACAGGATAGCGTTTATTATAATTATGCGAAAGGTTATGCTGATAGTTTGATTACCACCGATGGACAGATAAAAACCTATCGGATGGATAAGTATAATATAGATAATATCAACCCGGGTAAAATACTGTTTCCACTTTATAAGGCGACGGGAGATGCGCGTTACAAAATCGCCATAGATACATTAATGGCTCAGATGGAAAAACAGCCTCGTACAAAAGAGGGTGGATTCTGGCATAAACAGATCTATCCGCATCAGATATGGCTCGATGGGCTGTATATGGCTTCTCCGTTTCTAGCGGAATATGCGAAAGATTTCAATCATCCCGAGATATATGACGATGTATTGAACCAAATACGATTGATAGATAAAAACAGCTACGATTCTGAATCAGGACTATTCTATCATGGTTGGGATGAAAGTCGTGAGCAGAAATGGGCAGATAAAACAACAGGGCGTTCACCTAACTTCTGGTCGAGAAGTATTGGCTGGTATGGTATGGCGCTTGTCGATGTATTGGACTTTCTTCCTCAGGATCATGCCGGACGTGCCGATGTGTTGGCAATTATTGATAAAGTAGCAAAAGGTATTGTAAAATGGCAGGACGAAAAATCAGGAGTTTGGTATCAGGTAACGAATATGGGAGACCGTGAAGGAAATTATCTTGAATCTTCGGGTTCGGCTATGTTTGTTACTTTCCTATATAAAGCTATGAATAAAGGATATATCAGCGATGAGTATAAAGCTGCTGCTGATAAAGGTTTTAATGGACTGGTAAAAGAGTTTCTTAAAAAAGAAGAAGATGGTACTTATTCGATAACTAATTGCTGTGCTGTTGCCGGTCTTGGAGGAGAGAAAGTGTATCGCGACGGTTCTTTTGAATATTATATTGGGGAACCTGTGATACTAAACGATCCTAAATCCGTGGCTCCGTTTATATGGGCAGCAATAGAACATGAAAAATCAAAATAAGTTTAGCATACAACAATGAAAAAATATATATTTCTACTCATTTCGTTATTGATTACTAACATCGCTTTTGCCCAGGATAAACCGAAGAAACCCGCTATGCCTTGGGATAACGGCAAACTGAAAGTGAGTGATAATAAACGTTACTTGCAACACGAAAACGGAACTCCGTTCTTCTGGCTTGGAGAAACGGCCTGGCTCTTACCTTCCCGTTCTAACAGGGATGAAGTTGATTATTTTATGAATGAAACCAAGAAGAATGGGTATAATGTATTGCAGATATCTACATTGCATACCATTCCGGCCATGAATGTTTATGGAGATTGGGCGTTACCGAATGGATTCGACTTCAAAAATATTGATAAACCAGGTGAATATAATTACTGGCAGCATGTAGATTATATCGTGGAACGTGCCCAACGTAATGGTATTTATATCGGTATTGTGTGTGTATGGGGAACGCCTGTGCAGCAAAAACAAATGACAGTGGAAGATGCTAAGAAATATGGTAAATTCCTCGGAGAACGTTATAAAAAATATCCGAATATCATCTGGCTGATAGGTGGGGATATTCGTGGTGATGTGGAACCCGAAGTTTGGCAGGCTTTGGCTACAACTATCAGGGGAATTGATTCCGATCACCTGATGACATTCCATCCTCGTGGTCGTACAATTTCTACAACATGGTTTAACAATGAGCCGTGGCTCGATTTCAATATGTTTCAATCAGGACACCGCCGTTACAATCAACGAAAAGGAGACGGAGACTATCCTATTGAAGAAAATACGGAGGAAGATAACTGGCGGTTTACAGAACGCAGCCTTGCAGTTTCGCCACTGAAACCTGTTATTGATGGAGAGCCGTCTTATGAAGATATCCCTCACGGATTACACGATGTAAATGAGCGTCGCTGGATGGCAGAAGATGTACGCCGTTATGCTTATTGGTCGGTATTCGCAGGTTCATTCGGACATACTTACGGACACAACTCAACTATGCAAATGCTTCGTCCGGGATATCAAGCTTCTTTCGGAGCTAAGAAGCCTTGGTGGGAAGCCATACACGATCCAGGTTGTCAGCAAATGAAATATCTGAAAAATCTGATGCTGGCATTTCCATTTTTTGAAAGAATTCCTGATCAATCTGTAATAACGGGGACAAACGGATTGCAATATGAACGCGTAATTGCCACCAGAGGAAACAACTATATTCTCGTTTACAACTATACCAACCGGAAGGCAGAAATAGATATGACTAAAATATCAGGTGCTAAGAAAAAAGCATGGTGGTATAGTCCGGTAAATGGCTCGGTGGAATATATTGGTGAATTCGACAATGGTAAACAGTCTTTCATTCACGATTCGGCATATGCCGCCGGAAATGATTGGGTACTTATCATTACCGATGCTAAAGCTTCTTATGTAAAAGATAATCTGGAATCGCAAAACAACTAGAAATCGTTTGTTTCTTATCTGAAAATATCATGAAAAAAATAACAATCTTATTATCTGCATTATTCTATACCTTGTTCATGTTTTCTACTGAGGTCAAGGATCTTCGTTGCGAAATGCTGAATAATCCGGAGGGTATTAATACAACTACTCCCCGTTTAGGATGGATCATAGAATCGAAAGAACGTAATATAGTACAAAAGGCATACTGGATTCTGGCAGCATCTTCATTAGAGAAGCTAAATGAGCAGGATGCAGACCTATGGAATTCGGGAAAAATTGAAAGTCCTATATCTAATCTTGTTTCTTATGCGGGTAAAGCTTTGGAAAGCCGTAGTCAGGTATATTGGAAAGTAAAGATATATACAAACAAGGATGAAACAGCTTGGAGCTCTCCGGCTAATTTCAGTGTCGGACTACTGAACGAAAACGATTGGTCTGCAAAATGGATTGGATTGGATAAAGTATTTCCTTGGGATAACGAAACGCAACATGCACGTCTTTCCGCACGTTATCTTCGCAAGGAATTCAATAATCAGAAACAGGTAAAATTCGCTAAAGCTTATATTTCGGGATTGGGATTCTATGAGTTATATATCAACGGACAAAAGATAGGAGATCAGGTTTTAGCTCCAGGGCAAACCGATTATTTCAAGACTGTTTTATACAATACATTCGATGTAACGTCTTATATCAAACAAGGCAAAAATGCAATCGGCACAATATTGGGGAACGGACGATTCTACAATATGCGTCAAAACTTTAAACCTCATAAGGTTAAGACTTTCGGTTATCCGAAAATGATTCTTCAGGTTGAGATAGAGTATAATGATGGTACGCGCCAAACCATTATCAGTGATGAAACATGGAAAGTCACTTCAGATGGCCCGATTCGTTCTAATAATGATTTCGATGGAGAAGAATATGATGCCACTAAAGAACTGGGAGCATGGAACACCGTTGGATTCAATGATCGTAAATGGCTGAAAACCGAATTGGTGAAAGCCCCGGGAGGAACTATTACAGCCCAGATGACCGAAAATATGGGTGTCATGAAAGTTTTGAAGCCTAAGGCAATAACAGCTTTGGCTAAAGACACTTTTATTATCGATATGGGGCAGAATATGGTGGGTTGGTTGAGTTTGCAGGCAAAAGGTAAGAAAGGAGACAAAATTACCCTGCGATTCGCCGAAACGTTAGAAAAAGACGGTCGCCTGAAAACCATAAATCTGCGTAGTGCAAAAGCTACCGACGTCTATACAATGAAAGGAACAGATACGGAAAAATGGGAACCTCGGTTTGTTACCCATGGATTCCGCTATGTAGAAGTTACAGGTTATCCGGGAACTCCTAACATAAACGATTTTGAAGGTAAGGTTGTATATGATGATATAGCAACTGTCGGTTCATTCGAAACATCAAATGCTGTTCTTAACCAAATATATAAAAATGCGTGGTGGGGAATCAATGGTAATTATAAGAGTATTCCGCTGGATTGTCCTCAACGTGATGAAAGACAGCCTTGGCTTGGAGATCATACAGTCGGTTGTATTGGGGAAAGCTTTGCTTATGATAATGAGCGGCTATATATAAAATGGCTGGATGATATAAAAGACTCACAAACACCGGAAGGGAAATTATCAGACATTGCACCGCCATATTACATGACGTATTACAGCGATAATATGACCTGGCCGGGTACTTATCTGTTTGTTGCTGATATGATCCTTAAGCAATATGGAAATGCCGAGCCGATCAAAAAGCATTATCCGTATATGAAAAAGTGGTTCATGCATATGAAGGATAATTATCTGAATGCTGAATTCATCATGACTAAGGATAAATACGGAGATTGGTGTGTACCGCCGGAATCGAAAGAGATGATACATTCGCAAGATCCTGCCCGCAAGACTGATGGACAGCTTATTGCAACAGCATATACTTACAAGCTATTGCAGATGTTGCAGGAATTTGCTGTTATAGCAGGACATAAAGAGGATATTCTGGAATATGCACTACTTGCCGAGAATGTAAAGAACGGCTTCAATAAGAAATTCTATAATTCTGAGACAGGACAATACAGTAATTATACTGTAACCGCAAATCTTCTTCCTCTAGCTTTCAATATTGTGGATAAAGAAAATGAGGACAAGGTATTCCAGAATATGATATCGAAGATCAATCAGAACAAACTACATATCAGTACGGGAGTTATCGGAACGCAATGGCTGATGCGCGAATTGACTAAAAGAGGATGTGTAGATGTTGCTTATACCATCGCTACCCAGAAAGACTATCCTGGTTGGGGATATATGATAGAACAGGGAGCGACTACAATATGGGAACTTTGGAACGGAGATACTGCCAGTCCAAAAATGAATTCCCATAATCATGTGATGCTTCTCGGTGATCTGTTGACATGGATGTATGAAGACTTGGCGGGTATAAAATCGCATAAAATACAAGAAGGGTTCAAATGGTTATGGATGAAACCTAATCCGACAGAAAATCTTACTTATACAAAAGCTTCCCACAAAACCCCTTACGGTTGGGTAAAAAGCGATTGGAATTTGAAAGACGGTATTTTCACATGGAAAATATCCATCCCTGCAAATTCTAGGGCTAATATACTGATTCCGGCTGCTTCTTTGGAGGATATTACGGAAAACGGAAAACCTGTAAAAGAAGTTGAGGGCTTGAAATATGTTCGTATAGAAGAGAATCGTATTAATCTTGAGATTGGCTCAGGCGATTATACTTTCGTTTGTAAATATGGCGAAGCGGCTAATAGATATAAAGAAGGAATTCTGGTAGATGAATTCATCTGTGAGAAACCATCATTTCCCGAAAGTCATGCTTCTACAATAGCCGAAACGAAAGAGGGTCATATCATTGCATCTTGGTTTGGCGGAACGAAAGAACGTAATCCCGATGTGTGTATCTGGGTTAGCCGTTTGATAAACGGTAAATGGACAGCACCACAAAATGTAGCGAACGGAATAGTAAATGATACGCTTCGTTATGCCACATGGAATCCTGTATTGTATCAGGTTCCTAACGGTGAACTGCAATTATATTACAAAGTCGGTCCGAATGTAGCCGGATGGGTCGGTAAAATGATCACGTCTAATGATGGTGGTGTAACATGGTCTTCTCCACGTGATTTACCCGAAGGGTTTATTGGTCCTGTGAAAAATAAACCGGAACTGTTGAAAGACGGTACACTGCTTTGTCCGTCCAGTACCGAAGGTAATGGATGGAAAGTGCATTTTGAAGCGACAAAAGATTTTGGCAAGACATGGACGAAAATAGGTCCGATTAATGAAGGAAAAGAACTTCATACTATCCAACCTTCGATTTTGTTCCATAAGGATGGTAGCTTACAGATACTTTGCCGCACACAGGAAAGAGCTATTGGTGAATCATGGTCTTACGATAATGGTAAAACATGGACTCCTGTGGCAAAATCGAATATGCCAAATAATAACTCCGGAACTGATGCGGTAACATTACAAGATGGCCGTCAATTATTGGTTTATAACCATGTGCTGCCTCACGACACGCTTAAACGGGGCAAAGGGGCACGTACCCCGTTAAATGTAGCTATCTCCGAAGATGGAAAAACATGGTCTGCTGCATTGATTTTGGAAGATTCGCCTATCAGCCAGTACTCTTATCCGTCTGTTATTCAGTCGAAAGACGGGCTTGTCCATATTGTATATACATGGAGACGCAAGGCTATCAAACATATTATTGTTGATCCAAACAAACTGGTACTATCGAAGATTGAAGACATGAAATGGCCTTCAGTAAAAGAAACTAAAGAGATACAAGTCGTAAATAATCAACGCTATAAGGTTTCGGTTTGCGACTGGATGATGCTCAAACGTCAGAAAGTAGGTGCTATGGAATTAGCGAAAGAACTACGAGCTGATGGACTTGAACTGGATATGGGCGGACTGGGTAAACGTATTTCATTCGATAATAAATTCACGGAAAAACATTTTCAGGAATTATTTATTTCTGAATGTAACCGCTTAGGAATAGAGTTTAGCTCTGTTGCTATGTCTGCTTTCTATGGGCAATCTTTTGCAAAGCGGGACAATTACGAGCAGCTGATAGACGAATGTATAGCTACAATGAAAGCGTTAGGTGTAAAAGTTGCTTTTTTACCAATGGGTAATCAAAGCGATTTGGTGAAAGAGCCTGAATTATATCCAATCGTACTTGAGCGTTTGAAAGTTGTGGCTAAGAAAGCCGAAGCGGCAGGAGTCGTTATTGGAATTGAAACTACCCTTACGGCTAAAGAGGAAGCTAAACTGATCGATAAAATAAATTCTCCTGCAATCCGTAGCTATGTAAACTTCTCGTCCATACTGAAACGAAATGGAGATATAATAAAAGACTTGAAAACTCTAGGTAAAGACCGTATCGTGCAAATCCATGCTACTAATACCGATGGTCACTGGATAGAAAACGACCCTGCTCTCAATATGGATGAAGTGAAGAAGACGCTGGATAACATGGGTTGGAGTGGTTGGCTCGTGGTTGAGCGTTCACGTGATGTCAATGATGTGCGTAATGTGAAAAAGAACTATGGAGCAAATATCAAATACCTGAAATCTGTATTCCAAAAATAAAGGAATAGCACCATGAAATATAAAAACCTATATATACTTTTTACTCTTTTTCTCTTTATTACTTGTTCTCAACGGAATAAATCATCTCAGGGAGAAGTAGGTAATGTAAAAGAAAAACTTCCATCGATTATAGAAGTAGTATCTAAAACCGACACTATTTTCTCCGAAAAATTTCTTGCAATTTGTAAGAAATATAATATCGATTCAACCTCTGTTTATCAATGGAAAAATCACTTGATTGTCTATGATGTTTTAGCTGATGATCAATTACTGATGCATGATCTGACTATGGCCTATGCTGATGAGATGTTAGAGGTGAGAAACTATGATGTTCCATATTATGTCTTCGATCGTAAAGGTTGTGATAATAAAGAGGTCGCATCTGTATGGAGCCATACCATTATGACAGCCAATCTGGTTGCAGATACTACCATGCAAAGAGAATATATGAATTATCATGCTACCCAGTCGAAAGAATGGCCGGAGGTAGTAACCGGATTTTGTAATGCCGATTTCCAACAGCTTCTGATGTTCAGAAGTAACAGGCGGTTAATGCTTATTATTAGTATTCCTAAAGGAAAGACTTTGGATGAACTGAACCCGAAGACAACAGAAAACAATCCTCGTGTCGACGAATGGAATGCTATAATGTCTAAGTATCAAGAGGGAGTAGATGGTGCCGGAGATGCTGTATGGGTTACTTTCTCTCCTTTATTTTAACCTTGTAAACACAGATTATTATTCATTTAAATATGAGACAAACAAATTATCAACTTTTCGATTTTCTCGATTTTGAACCGTCTTTAAATAACAGAGACCGTTTTTGGCGGGCTTGTGTTCCTACTGATATTGAGGAACAAAACGGAGATATTTACATAACTATACCTTTTCAGATTCAGAATAATTCGAATGAGATAACTCCTGATAACTCTATTCCAAGAAAAAGTTACAAGCTAAGAATCAGAGCCTATGGAGATAAAATACTAAGAACATCTGTTTCTTTCGACGGAAATGCTATTCCCGAAGAATCGGAAATGCTTCAATATGCTGATACGCTGAAAATAATTCCTCTTTCATTTACTAAAAACGAAACAGAGTGGATCATAAAAGATGGCAAAGGGAATAAAAGAGTCGCAGTAAACTTCGCTAAGCCTGTAACAGAATGGTGGAGCGATCTTCAACCCGGCCCACAGGAAACAATCGATATTCGGTTTTATCCCGATGGGAAGAAAGAAGTTAAGCTATCGGCTTATGATATGTTTTCACCTGCACGTCACGATGCTTTTGCTTTAGCATTGGTAGAGCGTGACGGACAGCCAAACAGGGCAACCTGCTCTTTCCGCGCGGAATCTGATGAATGTTTCATGGGAACAGGTGAACGTTTCACAAAACTCGATCTTTCGGGAAAGACTGTCCAATTACGAAATCAGGACGGGCAAGGAGTAAATAACCGTCGGGCTTATAAAAATATTCCTTTTTATATTTCCACGGAGATGTATGGGTTATTCCTGCATACTTCGTCGTTTGCCAAGTTTTCTTTGGCTGATCATTCTACTCGTTCGTCTCAGGTAATGGTAGAAGAGCCGATGCTGGATATGTTTCTGATTGGTGGGGAGACTCCTGAAGAAATATTATTCGGATACCGGCAAATCACAAGCTTCCCATCTCTGCCTCCACTTTGGAGTTATGGTGTATGGATGAGTCGTATGACCTATTTTTCGGCCGATGAGGTCAATGAAATATGTGATCGTTTAAGAAAAGAGAATTATCCTTGCGACGTTATTCATCTAGATACTGGATGGTTCGAGACAGACTGGCTTTGTGAATGGAAATTCAATGAAGAACGTTTCCCTAATCCCGAAAAATTCATTCAGGATCTGAAGAAAAACGGATACAGGATTAGTCTTTGGCAACTTCCATATATTGCCTATAATGCCGAACAATACCAGGAAGCTGCGGAAAATAACTACATAAGCAAAAGCGAAAAGAAAATACAGGGAGCATCCAACTTTAGTGTACAGGATTATGCCGGAACCATAGACTTTACTTACGATAAAGCGACTGAGTGGTATAAAGGCTTGCTCAAAAAGCTGTTGGATATGGGTGTAGTCTGTATAAAGACTGATTTCGGTGAAGATATCCATCTGGATGCAGAATATCATTCCATGTCTCCCGATAAGTTACACAATCTTTATCCATTACTCTACCAGAAAGCCGCTTATGAAATAACTAAGGATATAACAGGAGACGGCATTATTTGGGCACGTGCAGCATGGGCCGGAGCTCAACGTTATCCGTTACACTGGGGTGGTGATTCTGCTTGTTCGTGGGATGGAATGGCCGGATCGTTAAAAGGTGGATTACACCTTGGCCTTTCAGGATTTGGTTTCTGGAGTCACGATGTACCCGGATTTCATGGAGTGCCTGACTTTATGAATTCTATTTTGCCTGACGATATTTATGTGCGCTGGACTCAGTTCGGGGTATTTACATCGCATATTCGTTATCATGGTTCTCATAAGCGTGAGCCTTGGTATTATCCAAATATCAATCACATAGTAAAAGACTGGTGGCATTTGCGCTATAAACTTATTCCATATATCATGGAACAAAGCGAAAAAGCTACCCAAACGGGATACCCTGTTCTTCGTGCCTTATGGATGCATCATGCTGATGATAAGACATGCAGGCATATAGACGACCAATATTATTTTGGCGATGATATGCTTGTTGCTCCTGTAATGAATTCGGAGAATAAACGGGATATTTATCTACCGGAAGGAAAATGGATAGGATTCTTTGACGGAAAAGTGTATGAAGGAAACCAATGGTTGAAAAATGTGACGGTGCCGTTGGAAGAAATGCCTGTATTTGTAAAATATGGCGTTGAAATTCCTGTTTATCCTGATAATGTGAACTGTACGGATGAAATGGATATGACGAAAGTAGTCCGGATAACATTTGACAGAAGCTTTAAAGAATTAATATAACGGCCCCTCCCGTCCTCCCCAAGGGGAGGCTAAGCCCCTCCTGTGGAGGGGTTGGGGAGGCCTTAATACTCAAACATTAATGAATACTTGGAAATCTAATTTTGAAGAATCGAAAAAACACTATATCAACTGGTGGAATCAAAAAGGAATTGTCCTCACTATGTGGGAACATCTTTTTAAGGATGGTGCGCCTTATGCTGATGTGGCGGAACCTGCTCCTGCAAAAGATATGGATCAGTTATGGTTCGATCCTGAGTGGCGATCCGATTATCTGAATTATCAGATGTCACGCAATTCATATAAAGCGGATATACTTCCAGTTGCCAATACCCAATTAGGGCCGGGTTCGCTTGGTGCTATACTTGGTGCTGAACTGGAAGGTCGTTCTGATACAATCTGGATCAGGGAACAGCACGATTTTTCGGGGGAGATTGTTTTCGACGAAAATAACAAATGGTGGCAATTACATCTCGATTTACTTCGCAAGTGCAAAGAAAAGGCACAAGGAAATTATATGATCGGATGCCCTGATCTGGTTGAGGGATTGGATGTGCTTGCCAGTCTTAAAGGTTCTGATAATGCATTGATGGATATAATGATTGATCCGGATACTACCCTGCAACAATTACAGGCTGTAAATGATGTTTATTTCAAAGTGTTCGATCAGATATACGATATAATCAATGAGAACGGAGAAATGGCTTTCTGTTATTTCTCTATCTGGGGGCCGGGAAAAGTATCCAAGCTTCAATGCGATATTTCCATCATGATATCGGAAGACGATTTCCGCACATTTGCTATACCATTTTTGCGTGAACAAAGTAATAAGATAGATTATACACTTTACCATCTCGATGGTGTGGATGCTATGCGCCATGTAGATGCCCTGCTCGAACTGGAAAACCTGAATGCCATACAATGGACTCCGGGGGTAGGACAGCCTCAAGGTGGAGCGGCTTGCTGGTACGACCTGTATAAAAAAATACTCGCAGGGGGTAAATCAATTATGGCAAACTGGGTGACTTTAGACGAACTGAAACCTTTGCTTGATAATGTCGGAAATCAGGGGTTAAATATACAAATGGATTTTAAATCGGAGCATGAAATAGACGAAGCCTTAAAGATAATAGAAGCATATAGATGAAAAACCTTATAGAACTTACAGGACTGGATATTGGTATAATCATATTATATGTGGTTATTTTGGTGGGTGTAGCCATTTGGGCAAGTTTTAGCAAAAAAGAGAAAGATGGAAACTTGTTTCTTGCTAATAAATCTCTTGGCTGGTTTGCTATAGGACTGACTATGTGGGGTACTAATGTTGGTCCGTCTATGTTGATAGCCAATGCCAGTAGTGGATTTGAAGGGGGAATCGTTGCCGGAAATTTCTCATGGTATGCTTTTCCGTTTATTCTTCTGTTAGCTTTCGTTTTTGCTCCCCGTTATTTAGGAGCAAAGGTGATGACGCTTCCCGAATATATGGGAAAACGTTTCGGTGACAATACCCGTAAATATATTGCATGGTATACTATTGTAACGATATTGATCTCGTGGTTAGGACTGACATTATTCTCAGGAGGGGTATTTATGTCTCAAATTCTGGATATGTCTCTTTATACATGTATTGCTATATTAGTTCTTGTATCTGCTGCGTTTACTATGGCCGGCGGACTGAAAACAATAGCCTATACCAATGTTTTCCAGATGCTGCTGCTTATCGGTGTGTCTGCACTTCTGGCTGTAATGGCGATCAACAAAATAGGAGGTATAGAGAAAGTTGTAGCCGATACACCATCCAGTTACTGGAATCTGTTCCAACCGTTGAGCGATCCTAATTTCCCTTGGCTTGCCATCCTGATCGGATATCCGATAATGGGTATCTGGTTTTGGTGTACCGACCAGTCGATGGTGCAATCAGTAATAGGTGCAAAGGATTTGAAACAGGGACAATTAGGTGCTAACTTTTGCGCATGGCTTAAATTGATAGATATTCCATTGTTTATTTTACCGGGAATATTATGTTTTTTATTGCTGCCGGGTCTTACCAATTCGACTGATGCTTATCTGCAACTGGTAAAAGAAGTATTTCCTCCGGGATTGATCGGATTGGTTGTGGTGGTTATGGTTGCTGCGCTTATCAGTACCATCGGTTCGGCACTTAACTCATTGAGTACCGTTTTCACAATGGATATATATGTCAAAAACTTTAAGCCTGATTGTGCAAATAAAGAGATTACCCGTATAGGTCGCATTGTCGTACTTATCGGAGCAATTTTATCTGTATTGCTGGCAATCAGTATAACTTTTATACAAGGGCTTAGCTTCTTTAATATCTTTCAGTCGGTACTTAGTTTTATAGCTCCGCCTATGTCAGTAGCATTCCTGTTTGCCGTATTCTGGAAAAAGACATCTACTAAAGCAATAAACTTATTATTGACATTCGGAACAGTATTCAGTATAGGTACAGGAATATTGTACTATTGTGGATTGATCTTTCCGGGATTACATTTCCTCTATCTGTCATTTTTCATTTTTGTAATACTGGCGATCTTCGTTTTTGTCTGCTCTTTGTTAGACAAAACAGAATCCTCCTCAAGCCTGTCTTATAAACCGATAAAAATAAACAAGGGAGTAAAAATAGCATGGAGCCTGCTGGTTGTAGTAATGGTAGGCTTATATGTCTTCTTTAATGGTAATTGATATTGAATAAATAAAAAAACTTATGGATATAGTATTAGAAAAACTTTTTGAGTGTGTCGAATTCGGAAAAATAAATCTTGCCGCAAACTTTCCTCCTCAAATGAAAGGACTGCCGGGTGCAGATGAATACACAAAAGAAGCATTGGATAAAGGAATCTCGCCTAATGATATAATGAATGAGGCATTGATTCCGGCAATGAATAAAGTCGGACAGAAATTTACCGAAAACAAAATATTCGTACCTCAGATGTTATTATCTGCTAAGGCAATGAATGCTTCTATGGAACATCTGAAACCGTTTTTCAAATCGGGAGAAGTAAAAAGAAAAGGAACTTTCATTCTTGGAACTGTTTTTGGCGATTTACACGATATAGGCAAAAATCTGGTAGGAATGATGGTCGAAGGTGCCGGATGGGAAGTAATTGATCTCGGCATAGATGTGAAAACCGAAAAATTCGTGGACACATTACAACAACATCCTAATGCAATAGTCGGATTATCGGCTTTGCTTACTACAACTATGGTAAATATGGAGCCTATCATAAAAGCAATAAAGGAAACATCACCCCAAACAAAAGTGATTGTAGGAGGTGCACCGCTGTCACAAGAATTTGCTACCTCTATCGGAGCAGATGGTTATGGTAAAGATCCACAGGGAAGTATTAACTGGTTAGAATCAATAGTTGCTTAAAATTATGAACTGGACAGATAAAATATTAAACAGTGAGAAAAGATTAGCTATACCTATTATGACTCATCCGGGTATAGAAGCTATCGGCAAAACTGTAAAAGAGGCTGTTACAAATGGACAAGTACATTTTGAAGCTATAAAATATCTCGCTGATAAATATGATATTGCCGCTTGTACAGCTATTATGGATCTTACGGTTGAAGCTGAGGCTTTTGGCGCAAGTGTTCAATTATCAGATAATGAAGTGCCTAGTGTAATAGGGCGGTTAGTATCGGATGAAGAGTCGGTTAATGCGTTGGTCGTACCGGATATGAATGCCGGACGTATTCCGGAATATCTAAAGGCAAATCGCTTAGCAGTAGAGAATATAAAGGACAAACCGATATTATCCGGTTGTATAGGGCCTTATTCTTTGGCGGGCCGTTTGTACGATATGTCGGAAATAATGGTTGCTATTTACATCGAACCCGATACAGTTAATCTGTTACTGGAAAAATGTACCCAGTTCCTGATTGATTATTGTAAAAACCTGAAATCGATAGGAACTGATGGCGTTGTATTGGCTGAACCGGCAGCAGGACTATTGTCTAATGAAGATTGTACCGAGTTCTCTACCAAATATGTGAAGCAAATAGTAGATGCCGTTCAGGATGAAAATTTTACTGTGGTTTTGCATAATTGTGGGAATACAGGTCAATGTACCGAAGCTATGGTTGTGAGTGGAGCAAAAGCTTTACATTTCGGAAATAAGATCGATATGGTTCAAACTCTGAAAGAGTGTCCGCAGGATATTATAGTGATGGGCAATCTCGATCCGGTAGGCGTATTTAAACAGGCAAAAGCAGAAGCCGTATTCAAAGAAACCGCAACTTTACTTGAGCAGACAAAAGGGTATAAAAACTTTGTAATCTCTACAGGGTGTGATATTCCTCCTCATGTTCCGGCAGAGAATATCGATGCCTTTTTTGCTGCGCTAAAAGAATACAATAATTAATGATTGATACAGGTTTTCAATTTTTCTCTTTCACTTTTCAGGAAGTCGCCCCGTCAAAAAGTGATGTTTTGGATTTCATTCGATCAGGAGATTCGGATGAACATCATCCTGTGAATATTATTATTGAAAATCTGTTGCAAAAATTATCTGATCATAATAAAATAACAGGAGGTTATATTATAAAACCTGTATCATCTTTGGATGTAAAATCAGGGAAACTTCTGATGGATGGCAATATCCTTGAAACAGGATCACAGATTGCAACTTATCTGAAAGGTGCTTCACACGCGGCTTTATTTATTTGTACAGCCGGAGATATTTTCACGAAGCTATCTAAAGATTTTAATAGCAAAGGTGATTTTCTGGAAGCATATATTGCCGATGCAATAGGGTCTCTTACTGTGGAAAATACGATGGATCACATTCACGAGAAATTATCGCAATCGTTATCCGGTCAGGCTTTATCCATATCGAACCGTTACAGTCCGGGTTATTGTAATTGGACTTTGGTCGGTCAGCAGGACTTGTTCAAGTTGATTGGAGGAAATCCTGTTGGTGTGTCTTTAAGCGAATCTTCTTTGATGAATCCTATAAAATCGGTCAGTGGTATAATCGGAATTGGCGAGGGAGTAAAGAAGCGGGATTATGGCTGCAATATCTGCAATAATAAAACATGTATTTATCGAAAAATATTAAATAAATAATCTATCCATGAATATAAATAGAATTATATATTGTATAATTTTTATCTTTTTCTCTCTATCGGCTTTTTCGGCTGAGATTTATGTTTCACCTAAAGGAAACGATCAGAACCCGGGAACACAAATTTCTCCGAAAGCTACATTACACGGAGCAATCAGAGAAGCCCGAGAATTAAGAAGGCTCTTGAAAGTAGGAAAAGATGAACCTGTTCGCATCCTTATGGCAGGAGGTATTTACAATTTATATGAACCTGTATTTATCCGTCCCGAAGATTCCGGGAGTGAAACCAGTCCGACTATAGTAGAAGCTGTCAGAGGTGAAGATGTTACGCTTAGCAGTGGCATACAAATAAACGGATGGAAGAAAGAAGGTAAATTCTGGGTTGCCGACGTTCCTGATTTTAATGGAAACAGACTTATTTTCCGTCAACTTTGGATCAATGGAAAGAAAGCCGTAAGGGCACGCAATGTTTCCGACTTTGAACAAATGGACAGGATAAGAAGCAACGATAAAAAGAACGAAATTCTTTGGATACCTGCATCGGCAGTAAAAGGTGTTATGAAGTCTGAAAGTCTGGAACTGGTAATCCATCAGATGTGGGCGATTGCTAATTTAAGAGTGAAATCCATTATAGTTCAGGGAGATTCGGCTGGAATCAAATTCCATAATCCCGAAGCCCGTATCCAGTTCGAACATCCATGGCCACAACCAATGGTGAAAGAAGGTTTCAATTCGGCTTTTTATTTTACAAATGCAATGGAGTTGTTGGATGAAGCGGGAGAATGGTATCACAATACCAAGACAAATAAAATATACTATATGCCACGGCAGGGAGAGGATATGAATAAAGCGGAAGCGATTATTCCTACTCTTGAATCATTAATTGAGATTATCGGTACTCCTGATCGCCCTGTAAAGCATTTCCAATTTAAGAATATAAACTTCGCTTATACAACATGGACACGACCATCTCTTATGGGGCATGTGCCTTTGCAAGCCGGAATGTATTTACTCGATGGTTATAAACTAAGACCTCCCGGCGTTACCGGAAACTTCAATAAGGGAATTGAAAACCAGGGATGGGTTGGACGTCCGCCTGCTGCTGTTATGGCTCAGGCAGCTCAATATATTAAATTCGATCAATGCCGTTTCGAGCATTTAGGTTCTTGCGGAATTGATTTTGTTGATCGTGTACAATATTCGCAGGTAAACGGATCTTTATTCAGGGACATTGCCGGAAACGGAATGCAGATCGGTCGATTCTCAGAAATAGCGATGGAAACACATTTGCCTTATGATCCGTCTGATGAGCGTGAAATCTGTTCACATATAACACTTTCTAATAATTATATCACCGATGTAACCAACGAAGATTGGGGATGTGTGGGTATTGCCGCCGGTTTTGTAAAAGATATCAATATATCAAATAATGAGATAAGTGAAGTGTCATATACGGGTATTAGTTTAGGATGGGGATGGACAAAAACAGTTAACTGTATGCGTAATAACGTTGTGCATGCTAACTATATCCATCATTATGGCAAACATATGTACGATGTGGCGGGAGTGTATACGCTATCTGTTCAATCAAAATCATCAATCACGGAGAATGTGGTGAATGAGATATATAAGCCGTCTTATGTACACGATCCGCATCACTGGTTCTATCTGTACACTGATGAAGGAAGTTCATTTATCACAGTAAAAGACAACTGGTGTCCCGAAGAAAAATTCCTGCAAAATGCAAATGGACCGGGGAATACATGGGAAAATAACGGCCCGATGGTTTCGGATTCTATTAAGCAGAAAGCCGGATTGTTGCCTGAATATAAATGGATTAAGGACATTAAATAAATATATGCTATGAAGAAAATATTATCGATACTGTTTCTTTGTTTAGCTTCATATTCTCTATCGGCTCAAAATGCTACATGGATATATTATCCGGGTGATTATGAGATATGGCTGGGAAATGAAATGCAAAACAGACGGACAGAGAGAGGCGGCTTCTTTCCTCCTTTTTGGAAAATGGACAGCCATTATGTTGCTGTGGAATTTTCTACAAAGTTGGATTTGCTTACGGCTGAAGAGGTTGAGATATATGTAGAAGGAAAATATAATATAAAGTTGGATGGAAAGATCCTTCCGGCTTATAATAAGATAACTATTCCTGCGGGTAAGCATAACCTGAATATTAAGGTTTACAATCAGGCGAATGTTCCGGCTATTTTTGTAAAAGGAAAGACTTTCGGTTCGGATGAAACATGGAAAGTCACTTTTGAAGATAAAGAATGGATAGATGAATCGGGAAAAGCCTCTGATACTTCGTCGGGAACGACATATTTGCAAGCCGGAAGATGGAACTTTGATTCTCCGCTGACACCTCCATCTAAATTCAAACTGGCAACTACACCTATGGAGGCTGTAAACAGAGAAAAGAAAGAAAAAGGAGAACTGATCGATTTCGGAAAAGAAACCTTTGGTTTTGTAAAATTCCACCAGTTAAAAGGAAAAGGTAAGTTGAACATATATTATGGAGAATCACCCGAAGAGGCCTTGTCTACAACTCATTGTGAGACTTTAGACCGCTTCGATATAGATACCCCGACAGCTAAAGACCTTACAATCAATGATTCAAAAGCATATCGTTATATTTATGTAGAAACAGAGGGTGATCTCGCTTATTCTTCGGTTTCTATGCTGTATGAATATTTACCGTTGGATTATAAAGGACAATTCAAATGTAATGATGAACTGATAAACAAAATATGGGACATATCGGCTTACACCATGCATCTTACTTCCAGAGAGTTTTTTATTGATGGAATCAAGCGTGACCGTTGGATATGGAGTGGCGATGCCTATCAGAGTTATCTGATGAATTACTATCTGTTTTTCGATTCTCCATCCGTAACGCGTACGATGCTTAATCTCAGGGGAAAAGATCCTGTAACCAGTCATATGAATACTATTATGGACTATACATTCTATTGGTTTATAGGCATCTACGATTATCTGCAATATACAGGTGACAGACAGTTCGTAAAGCAATTCTATCCACGCATGCAATCCCTTATGGACTTTTGTCTATCCCGTCGTAATAGTAATGGAATGATGGAAGGACTAGCCGGAGACTGGGTGTTTATCGATTGGGCAGACTTCAAAATGAGCAAAAGCGGAGAGGTTAGTTTCGAGCAACTATTGTTTTGCCGCAGTCTTGAAACAATGGCTCTATGTGCAAATATCATGGGGGATAAAGAAAATGAAAGTAAATATTCATCTCTTGCTTCCGATTTAAAATCAAAATTATTTACTTCTTTCTGGTCGACAGATAAGAACGCATTTATACATAATAGAGAGAATGGTATAATGAGTGATCAGGTAACACCTTTTACCAATATGTTTGCTGTCCTGTTTGATTATCTGGATGCAGAAAAGACAGATGCCGTGAAAGAAAACGTCTTGCTGAATCCTGATGCTCTGAAAATAACAACACCATATATGCGCTTTTATGAACTGGAGGCATTATGTCAATTAGGAGAGCACAATCATGTGTTAAAAGAAATCCGTGATTATTGGGGTGGTATGCTCGATCTGGGTGCTACTTCGTTCTGGGAAAAATACAATCCGAATGAAACGGGAACTGAGCATCTGGCTATGTACGGTCGTCCGTTTGGAAAAAGCCTTTGTCATGCATGGGGAGCCAGTCCGATATATTTATTAGGTAAATATTATATTGGGGTGAAACCTGAAAAGGAAGGTTATAAAGAATTCAGTATTCGTCCTGTACTTAGCGATCTGCAATGGATGGAAGGGACTGTTCCTACACCCAACGGTGAGATAAAAGTATATATGGATAAAAAGCAGATTCGGGTTTCCGCAACAGAAGGTGAAGGTTATCTATACTTTACATCAGCAGGAAAACCGAAAGCAAATGCAGAAAATATTGAGCAAACAGATAAAAATAATTATAAAATAAAAATCGAATCCTCGAATGAATATGTCATAGAAGGAAAGTTTTGATTCCCAACCTAAACATCTGTTACCGCTAGCATTACAAAACTGTATTTTTTACACTTAAACACGCCGAATATGTTGTATAGCATATTTGGCGCGTTCTTCTTTTCATGTTAAAGATGTATCTTTGTCAGCACAGTACAGTATAGTATAGCTGTGAATTTTTAATGCCTGAAACAAGGATTTTGAGAAATATAAGTCATACATATATAAATCTAATAAAATGAAAATCAAACATCTATTTACCCTACTCAGTTTAATGATCCTGATTGTGTCTTGCTCCAAAGAGAAAGTCATAATTGTAACAGATCAGAAAGTTTCAAACAGGGTGTCATATGGTGTCGATAAATTGAAGTCAGCACTGGAAAATGCAAAATATGACGTTGCAGTAGTCACAGCCGAACAAAGTGGAAATGCAAAAGATTTCATGATCTACATAACTGAAACTTCAACAGATTCTTTAGCAAAAGAAGGTTATTCCATACTCAGCGAAGCTAATGGTATCCGCATCGGGGGGAACGATGCTTCCGGAGCCATGTATGGTTGTATGGAGCTTATCAGTATGATAAAGGATAATGGAAAACTTCCTGAAACCCTCAATATCACCGATCAGCCTGAGATGGTGCTTCGGGGTGCTTGTGTAGGTGTACAAAAACCATATTATCTGCCGGGTAGGACTGTTTATGAATATCCTTATACAGAAGAAACTTTCCCTTGGTTCTACGATAAAGCTTTATGGATAGAATATCTGGACATGCTGGCTGCAAACAAGATGAATTCCCTGTACTTATGGAACGGTCATCCGTTTGCATCTTTGGTTAAACTTGATGATTATCCTTATGCCGTAGAGGTAGACGATGAAACATTCAAGAAGAACGAGGAAATGTTTGCTTTCCTAACGGAAGAAGCTGATAAAAGAGGGATCTGGGTGATACAGATGTTCTATAATATCCTTGTATCAAAACCATTTGCCGAACATCATGGAATAAAGACTCAGGATAGAAGCCGTCCAATAACGCCTCTCATTTCAGACTATACACGTAAATCGGTAGCTGCATTTATAGAAAAATATCCGAATGTCGGTCTTTTGGTTTGTCTGGGTGAAGCTATGGACACATACGAAGACGATGTGGAATGGTTTACAAAAACAATTATACCGGGCGTAAAGGACGGATTAAAGGCATTAAATATTACAGAAGAACCTCCGGTGGTAGTGCGTGCTCATGATACCGATTGCAAAATGGTAATGGAGGCTTCATTGCCGCTTTATAAGAATCTGTACACTATGCACAAATACAATGGAGAATCGCTCACTACTTATGAGCCTCGCGGCTCATGGTCGAAAATACATACAGACCTAAGTAGTCTGGGATCGGTACATATATCAAACGTACATATTCTTGCTAATCTCGAACCTTTCCGTTACGGCTCTCCTGATTTTATCCAGAAGTGTGTTCACGCAATGCATAATATACATGGGGCAAATGCTCTCCATCTGTATCCGCAGGCTTCATACTGGGATTGGCCATACACAGCCGATAAAACGGAACCACGTTTGCGTGAAATGGATCGCGACTGGATCTGGTATCAGGCATGGGCACGCTATGCGTGGAAAGTAAACCGTGACAGGAATGATGAAGTAAAATACTGGACGAAGCAGCTTGGAGATATGTATGGTTGTGGAGAGGAAGGAAAAAATATACTTGAGGCTTATGAACAAACAGGAGAGATTGCACCTAAGTTGCTGCGTAAATTCGGTATTACCGAAGGAAATAGGCAAACATTATTATTGGGTATGTTCCTTAGTCAGCTCGTAAATCCTGAAAAATGGAAAGTATATCCGGGATTTCACGAATCGTGCGGACCTGAAGGCGAAATGCTTATAGAGTATATGAATAAGGAATGGAACAAGCAATCTCATGTCGGTGAAACTCCACCTCAATTAATCTCCGAAGCGGTAGCTCATGGAAATGCAGCAGTGGAAGCGATAGATAAGGCTATATCTAAAGTGTCTAAAAATAAAGACGAATTCAATCGCTTGAAGAATGATGTTTATTGCTATCAGGCATTCGCAAACTTCTTCTCTGAAAAAGTGAAAGCGGCGATGCTAATTCTGCAATATACCCATTCAAATGATATAAATGATCTGGAGAAAGCAATTCCTCATGTAGAGAAAAGTCTGGAATATTACCAACAGCTTGTCGATCTTACAAAAGATACATATCTGTATGCCAATAGTATGCAAACGGCACAACGCCGCATTCCGATTGGAGGCGATGATGCGAAGAATAAGACTTGGGAAGAGCTGTTGCCTCACTATCAGGCTGAACTGGCAAACTTTAAGAAGAATATAGAATTCCTGAAAAAACATGGTGCGGATAATTCTCAGTCTATAGAGATTCTTAAACCTGTAAATGTTGTTGTAGACGGAAATCCGGCAACTTACTCAATGAAAAACGGGGAGAAAGTATTTTCCGATAAAGATTTTGTAATAGATGGATTTTCCGGAGAACTAAAAAATATGCGTCCGTTCCGTTTTAGTCAGGATAAGCAATTTGAAGAAGGAACAACGCTCACATTTGAATGTAAAGAAGATGTAAACCTTTTGGTAGGGTATCTGAATACCGAACGTAAAGAATATGCCAAAGCTCCTACACTGGAAACAGATGCCAGTGCGAACCTTTACGGACAGGGAGATGTGAAGATTGCCAACGCGATCAATATTCCGGGCAGATCTACCGTGAATATCCATACATTTACATTCACAGCCGGAAAACATACGCTCAACTTAGGTAAAGGAGCATTAATGATACTTGGATTTACCAGTACCAAACAAACAATAAATCCTCATAACGCAGGGTTAGGGGATAGCGATCCTTCAAGCAAAATAGACTGGATTTTCTATTAAGAATCTATATCAAATAAGCAATGAAGATTTTTAGCATAGTTCTTTTTATATTTACCATCTGTTCAAACAGTCTTTCGGCACAGGAAACTGTGTCGAAAGATGTTATGAAAAGTATTTACGAAGAAGTAAAAACTCCTCATAAATATGGATTGGTATTTTCTCCGTCGGATAATAAACATAAAATAGACTGTCCTACTGTTTTCCGAGAAAATGGCAAATGGTATATGTCGTATCTTATCTACAACGGAAAGTCGGGAACAGACGGTCGTGGCTATGAAACATGGCTTGCCGAAAGTGACGATCTTCTGAAATGGAATACCTTAGGCCGTATCCTGTCTTTTCCCACTGAAGGAAGCGGGCGTTGGGATGAAAACCAGCGTGCCGGATATGTAGCCCTGATAGATTACGAGTGGGGAGGCAGTTACAAAGCGCAGAAATTCGATAATAAGTATTGGATGTCGTATTTCGGTAGCGATACCAGAGGGTACGAACGTGGAGTTCTGAAAGAAGGCGTTGCTTACACAAGTGGAGATATAACAAAAGCACATGAATGGCAAAGTTTTGATACTCCCCGCCTTTCACCTTTAGATGCAGACAAAGGCTGGTGGGAAAACATCACTCAATATAAATCGTCAGTTATCTGGGATAAGAAAAAAACGTTAGGCTCTCCTTTTGTTATGTATTACAATGCCGGAGGAATCAATCCCGCAAATAATGTAAAAGCTGAACGTATCGGTATCGCTTTATCCGATAATATGATCGATTGGAAACGCTATGAGGGTAATCCTATCGTCAATCATGAAGAAGGTATAACCGGAGACGGCGTTATCCAAAAGATCGGTGATGTATATGTGATGTTCTATTTCAGCGCTTTCCGCAAGGATAGGCCGTATAAGGCATTCAATACATTTGCATGTTCCTATGATCTGATCCATTGGACGGATTGGGATGGAGACGATCTGATTATCCCAACTGAAAAATACGATAATCTGTTTGCACATAAATCGTATGTAGTGAAATGGAATGGTGTCGTTTATCATTTCTACTGTGCTGTAAACGAAGACGATCAGCGAGGAATAGCTGTGGCTACATCCAAAGATATGGGGAGAAGCCTTGTTCGTTTTCCTAAACCCGATAAAAGCACATTCCGCAAAGAAATACCGCTTAATGACAACTGGACAACAACTGTTGATGATGTAAATAAAGAAGCTCATATCGGTTTTCAGAATATGAGTTACAACGATAATAACTGGGAAAAAGTAAGTGTCCCGCATAACTGGGATAAATATGAAGGTATACGTCGCCTGAAGCATGGCAATAGGCATGGCTTTTCATGGTATCGTAGATTGTTTGAGGTTAGTGATCAGGGAGTCGACAAGCGTTATTTCCTCTATTTTGAGGGTGTCGGTTCCTATGCAACTGTTTATGTCAATGGAGAAAAGGTGGGTTATCACTCTGGTGGGCGCACTACTTTTACCATTGATATAACAGATGCTGTTAAGCTTAATCAGCCTAACATCTTAGCGGTGCAGGCCGATCATCCGCCAATGATTTCCGATTCTCCTTGGGTTTGTGGCGGTTGTTCCTCCGAATGGGGATTTTCAGAAGGTTCACAGCCGATGGGTATTTTTCGCCCTGTTACATTAGTTGTTACAAATACTACCCGCATAGAACCGTTTGGTGTACATGCGTGGAACCATGAACCTAAAAAGGTTGACGGAAAGAATGTATTTACAATGAACGTAAATACAGAATTGAAGAATTACGGCAATAAAGACCGTGAACTTGAAGTTATACAAAAGCTTGTAAACAAAGACGGTATACAAGTAGAGCGTATTACGGATAAAATAACGTTGAAAGCAAACGAATTCAGGGTTATCAATCAAATGAGTAAGGATATTGAGGATCCTTATTTGTGGGATACCGAAAATCCTTACCTGTATAAGTTGATAACGATGATAAAGGAAAACGGCAAAGTTATCGATCAGGAGACTACTGATTATGGTTTCCGTTGGATTTCGTGGCCGATTTATCGCACCGATGGCGATCAGCGTTTCTATCTGAATGGAAAGCCTGTATTCGTGAATGGGGTGTGCGAATATGAACATATGCTCGGGCAAAGCCACGCTTTTAGCGAAGATCAGATATTATCACGGGTCAATCAGATGAGAGTGGCCGGATTCAATGCTTTTCGTGATGCTCATCAACCACATAACTTGGTCTATCAGCAGATGTGGGATAAATATGGAATATTATTCTGGACACAACTTTCCGCACATGTATGGTATGACACATCTGAATTCAGGGAAACATTTAAGTCAAATCTGAGAGAATGGGTAAGAGAAAGGCGTTCGTGTCCGTCTGTTGTCCTTTGGGGATTGCAGAATGAGAGCACATTACCTGAAGATTTTGCAAAAGAATGTACCGAAATTATCCGTCAAATGGATCCTACCTCTCCATCGCAACGACTGGTCACTACCTGCAACGGAGGAACAGGTACAGACTGGAATGTCGTACAAAACTGGTCGGGAACGTATGGAGGTGATCCGTATATCTATGATAAAGAATTAAGCAAAAAAGATCAGCTTCTTAATGGCGAATACGGTGCATGGCGTAGTATCGACCTGCACACTGAAGGTGATTACGACCAAAAAGGTGTTTTCAGTGAAGACCGCATGTCTTTACTTATGGAAATGAAGATAAGACTGGCCGAACAAGCAAAAGACAGCCTTTGCGGGCAATTCCAATGGATATACAGTTCACATGATAATCCGGGGCGCATACAAAATGAAGAGGGTTTTCGTGATATAGACCGTATCGGGCCGTTCAATTATAAAGGATTGGTTACTCCTTGGGAAGAACCTTTGGATGTGTATTATATGTACCGTTCCAACTATGTTTCCAAAGAAGAGGCTCCAATGGTTTATCTTGTATCGCATACATGGAATCATCGTTGGACAACTCCGGGCAAGAAAGACGGTATCAGGGTTCTCTCTAACTGCGATGAAGTGGAACTCTTCAATGATGTAAAATCTGTATCGTTGGGCAAACGTACACGAAACGGAATCGGGACACATTTCCAATGGGACGATGTAGATATAAAATACAATGTACTTTATGCTGTAGGTTATGTAAACGGTAAAGCTGTGGCAGAGGATTATATTGTTATGGAAAACCTACCTAAGTCTCCATCATTCGATAAGTTGTACAAGGATGTTTCAAACCAGACTTTACCTGAAAAAGGATATAATTATATCTACCGTGTAAATTGTGGAGGTCCTGATTTCACCGATGAAAACGGAAATCGATGGCTGGGCGATGTACATAAAAAAGGCGGTAATTACTGGGGTTCACTCTCTTGGACAGACGATTTTGGTAACTTGCCGAATTTCCTCGCCTCCCAACGCAGGACGAAAGATCCGATTGCAGGGACAAAGGACTGGGAATTGTTTCAGACATTCCGCTACGGACGCGATAAACTGAAATATCAATTCCCTTTACCGGATGGTGAATATCTGGTGGAACTGTATTTCATAGAACCTTGGTGGGGTACAGATCTGAGCATGGATTGTGAGGGCTATCGTATATTCGATGTTGCAGTAAGTGGCGATACTGTTCTGAAAGACCTCGATATCTGGTGGGAAGCAGGGCATGATAAGCTGTTAAAGAAAACAGTGAAAGGACAAGCCAAAAACGGCTTGTTGGAAATATCATTCCCAAAAACACTTGCCGGACAGGCTGTGATATCAGCCATTGCTATTGCATCTAAAGATAATGCAGTAAAAGCTGCTCCGGCTTCACCGAGCCTTATATCGGAAGTTAAAGGAGGAACAAAAGAATCATGGCTCGATACGGGTAAAGAGTTTGCCAGTCTACCGGCTATACTATATGGTGCGGAATGGATCAGACCGGATGCTAAAGCGAAGAATATATCCTTTAAGCTTACCGATAATGCTGATGTTTACACAAAAGTAGATACAGGTTTTGTCAAGAAATCTTATACAAAAGGACAATTGGTAAATATCAAAGGAAATAACTATATTGTAGCTGTTCCGCAAATCAACTGGATAGAGGAACCGAATCTTCGTCCGGAGATATCTTATGAAGCAGAACAAGCGGAAGTAAGTGGAGGCTGGTCAGCTGTTAACCATCGCAAAAAAGACGGCGTAAAAGTCGAAGTTAAAGGCCGGCAACAGATCACGTGGACTATTTCTCCGGGACTGGCCGGTGTATATGCCTTGCGCTTTAAATATATGAATGTAAATAAAACACCGATTGTAGCCGATATTAAGGTGTTGGCTTCCGATGGCAGAGTGATGCGTGAAGATAAAATACAGTTCCCATCCGCTCCCGAAAAATGGCGGATGGTGAGTACTACGACAGGGGCTTATATCAATGCCGGACATTATAAGGTGGTTATAAGTGGAGAAGATTTGGAGGGACTTTGGTTCGATGCCTTAGATATGCAATAAACGATGAAAAAGATATTATCTATACTATTTTTAGTATTGTTTTCTCAATCGGTATTTTGTCAGTTCGACAAACCCGATTGGGAAAATTTGTCTGTACTCGAGATCAACAGAGAACCGGCTAAAGCGACATTTATCCCTTATGCTGATAACGGACAGGCATTAGCCGCCAACAGGGAAAAATCCCCATGGTTTTCATCATTGAACGGAAACTGGAAATTCAACTGGGTATCCCGTCCGGAGGATCGACCTATGGATTTTTACAAAACCGATTATAACGATAAATCGTGGAAAACCATTCCCGTTCCATCGAACTGGGAAATGCAGGGATATGGTACACCCATCTATGTGAGTGCGGGCTATCCGTTCAAGATTGATCCGCCACGTGTAACAAGTGAACCGAAACAGGATTATACTTCGTTTAAGGAACGAAATCCGGTAGGATCTTATCGTCATACATTCACATTACCTTCCGGTTGGAACGGTCGACGTACATTTATTCACTTTGCCGGAGTGCAGAGTGCTTTCTATGTATGGATCAATGGAGTGAAAGTTGGATATAGCCAAGGGAGTATGGAGCCTGCGGAGTTTGATATTACCGATTATGTAAAGGCAGGAACTAATCAGTTGGCAGTAGAGGTTTATCGCTGGTGCGACGGTAGTTATCTCGAAGATCAGGATATGTGGCGAACTAGCGGTATTTTTCGTGAAGTATTCCTTTATTCGACGTCAGACGTCAGAATTGCAGATTTTGCAGTTCGCACTATTCTGGATAAGGACTATAAAGATGCCAGTCTGCAAATAAAACCCGAACTTAAATCTTATAATGGGGATAAACTCGAAGGTTGGAATCTGGAAGCTCAGCTGTATGATGCAAATAATAATCCGGTATTGGGAAAGGCTTTGCAGCAGGATGCGCTACCTGTTCTGAACGCAGATAATAAAGCTGCTGTACTGAATGACAGGACACCACAAAGGGGACTCGCTAAATTTGCATGGATGGAAACAAATATTTCCAATCCGCTGAAATGGACAGCCGAAACACCGAATCTCTATACTTTGGTGCTTAGCTTGGTTAACGATAAAAAACAAGTTGTGGAAGTTGTTTCTTGCAAGGTGGGTTTCCGCAGTATTGAAATAAAAGACGGACAAGTACTTATCAATGGCAATCCTGTTAGGCTTCGCGGTGTCAATCGCCACGAACACGATCCTGCAACAGGAAGAGCCGTTTCTTACGAAAGAATGCTTCAGGATATAAAACTAATGAAGCAAGCTAATATAAATGCTGTGCGTACAGCACATTATCCTAACAATCCGTTGTGGTATGAATTATGTGACCAGTACGGTTTGTATGTAATGGACGAAGCAGATATAGAGGAACATGGATTGCGGGGTAAACTGGCAAGCGAGCCTGCATGGCACGCTGCATTTATGGACAGAGCCATTCGTATGGCCGAAAGGGATAAAAATCATCCGTCGATCTTTTGTTGGTCGATGGGGAATGAATCGGGCTATGGGCCAAATTTTGCGGCTATTTCAGCATGGCTCAAAGATTTCGATCCTACACGCTTTATACATTACGAAGGAGCGCAAGGTGTACCGACCGATCCTAAAACAGTAGATGTTATCAGTCGTTTCTATCCTCGTGTACAGGATGAATATTTGAATCCGAATATAGCCGAAGGGGAAGATAAGGAACGTGCCGAAAATGCACGTTGGGAAAGGTTATTAAGTATTGCACAAGATGAAAATGACGACCGTCCCGTACTTACCAGCGAATACGCACATGCTATGGGAAATGCTATGGGAAATTTCAAGGAATATTGGGACGAAATATACTCGAATAAAAGAATGCTTGGCGGTTTCATCTGGGATTGGGTAGATCAGGGACTTTATAAGACAAACTCTGATGGTACTCGTTTTATGGCCTATGGCGGAGATTTCGGAGACAAACCGAATCTGAAAGCTTTTTGTTTCAACGGTATTGTTTTTGGCGAAAGAGAGACTACTCCAAAGTATTTCGAGGTAAAGAAAGTATATCAGCCTGTATTGATTGAGTTAGCGGAAGGAGAAGGAAACGAAAAACTTTCTGTTCTTGTAACTAATCGTAATCATCATATCAATCTGAATGAATATGAGATGCGTTGGAAAATAATCAATGAAGAGGATACAATCGACAGTGGAGTAATTCCAAATTTAGATATACCCGCCGGAGAAAAAAGAGAAATACAAATACCGAATAAGAAAGACGGAAGAAAAGATTATTTATATGTTAGCTTTCATCTGAAACAAAATACCCTTTGGGCGGATAAAGGATATGAAGTCGCTTTTGAAAAAATAGCATTACAGCCAAGAGCAACCGTATTATTCAAACCTCCCTTTATTTCGGACGAATATCCTGTTTCTGCAAATGAGACCAAAGATCAGATATCAGTGAATGGTAAAGGCTTTTCCTTGATCTTCGATAAAAATGCAGGCTGTTTAATCTCATTGAAATACGATGATAAGGAGATGATTGATTCGCCTATTGTATTTCAAGGCTATCGTGCGCCTGTAGATAACGATAAAGGCTTTGGTAACTGGCTGGCAAAGGATTGGAAAAATCATGGCTTAGACAGTATGAAACGGGAATTGAAGTCTGTTGAAATAATTGAAGAAAATGCTTCATGGATCAAGATAAAAGCGGTTGCCGAGAGCCATACTAAGGAAGGCAGCTTCATACACGAAGCTGTTTATGTCATATATGGAAATGGGCTTGTAAACATAGAAAATACTTTTACCCCATCAGGCACATTACCCGAATTGCCTCGTCTTGGTGTAGTTATGTCATTGAACGAGAATTTGGAAAATATTAAATGGCATGGTCATGGCCCTTATGAAAACTATTCCGACAGAAAGGAAAGTTGTCCGGTAGGGATTTATAAATCCACTGTTACAGATCAATATATTCCTTATCCGCATCCGCAAGAAACAGGGAATAAAGAGGATATTCGCTGGATGGAATTAATTGATAAGACTGGTAAAGGGTTGCGTTTTACCTGCACTTCTGAACAAATGTCGGGTTCAGCATTGCATTATACAGCCGGAGATTTAGATAAGGCAACGCATGCCTATATGCTTAAACCGAGGAAAGAAGTCGTTCTTTCGCTCGATGCCATTATGCTGGGATTAGGGAATAGCAGTTGCGGTCCGGGTGTACTAAAGAAATATGCGATAGAGAAAAGACCTTATACACTGAATTTCTCCATAGAACCGTTACGATAAAACATCTATACTAAATATGAAAAAGATTTTACTTTTATTATTGATTTTAAGTGCCTTTGTTTCACAAAATATATGGGCGCAACGAAATAATAACTCAGGCGCAAATTCCGAGACTGGAATACAATTCCTCTCCGGTACAGGCTATGACGATGCTGTGAACTGGGAATTCTTTTGTACGGAAGGCAACAACAGCGGAAAGTGGACAACTATCCCTGTTCCCTCATGCTGGGAATTACAGGGTTTTGGTACTTATCAGTATGGAATGCCGTTTTATGGAAAAGCCAATCCTCCGGGTATAGCAAAAGAACAAGGATTATATAAATATAAATTCAAGCTACCTAAAGAGTGGGAAGGGCGTGTAGTCCGCATCGTATTCGACGGAGTAATGACCGATTGTGAAGCAAAAATAAACGATCGTCGTTGCGGATATTTGCATCAGGGAGCATTCTATCGCTTCAAAAGCGATGTGTCGGATCGTATATTCTTCGGCGATCAGGAGAATGTATTGGAAGTAACCGTTAACAAAGAATCAGCTAATTCAAGTGTAAATATGGCTGAAAGGCGTGGCGACTACTGGAATTTCGGCGGTATTTTCCGTCCTGTTTTTGTAGAAGCTTTGCCTGCTCAATTTATCGATCGCACGGCAATAGATGCTAAGGCGGATGGAAGTTTTTATGCCGATGTGTTTTTAGGTGTTGCCATGGGCAATAATACAAAAGTAGTAGCAGAACTAACCGATATAGCCGGTAAATCGTTGGGCAGTCCATTGGAAACCTCCATTTCGGGAGGAACCGATAAAGCGGTAATAAGAGGAAAAATTGAGAATATAAAGAACTGGACAGCAGAAACTCCAAATCTGTATTATGTAAACTTCTCGTTGATACAAGACGGTAAAGTTTTGCATAAAGTAAAAGAACGTTTCGGATTCCGTACTATCGAAATCCGTGAAAGTGACGGCATTTATGTGAACGGACAAAAGGTGAACATTCGTGGAGTAAACCGTCATAGCTTCCGTCCTGAAACAGGTCGTACATTGAGCCGTCAGGCAAATTATGACGATGTGAAAATAATCAAGGAAATGAATATGAATGCTGTGCGCTTGTCTCATTATCCATCCGATCCTGATTTTCTGGATGCTTGTGACGAATTGGGATTATATGTAATGGTTGAGCTCGGCGGGTGGCATCATAGCTATGATACAAGCGTAGGTGCAAAACTTGTGCATGAAATGATAAAGCGTGACGTGAACCATCCTTCTGTAACATGGTGGTCTAACGGAAATGAAGGAGGACACAACCACGAACTGGTTAAGGAATACGCCCCTCTCGATCCTCAAAAACGTGTGGTATTGCATCCTCAAAAGAATTTTAACGGTTTTGAAACCATGCATTACCGTTCGTATGGTGAAAGTCAGGAATATATGCGTAAACCGGAGATATTCATGCCTACAGAGTTCTTGCATGCATTGTATGATGGTGGAGCAGGAGCCGGACTTTGGGATTATTGGGAAATGATGCGCAAGCATCCCCGTTGTGCAGGAGGCTTTATCTGGATGTTTGCTGACGAGGGAGTAAAGCGCGTCGATCAGAACGGACGAATCGATAATGTAGGTAATTATGGAGCCGATGGAATTCTCGGTCCTCATCACGAAAAAGAAGGTAGCTTCTATACCGTGAAACGAGTTTGGTCACCTGTGCAGATAATGAATACGGAACTGGCTGATAATTTCGACGGATCATTTGCAGTAGAGAACAGATACGATTTTACTAATCTGAAAGATTGCCGTTTCGTATGGACGTTGAAAACAATAAAGGATGACAAGGAATCGATTGTAAAATCAGGAGAGATCAAAGGTTTCAATCTTGCGCCTCATGCAACAGGCACCTTGAAAGTAAATCTTCCGGCCAACTGGAAAGATGCAAATGTATTATATCTCACAGCCTATAATCCACAAGGCGAAGAACTCTGGACATGGGATTGGACATGGAAAAATACTACTGATTTTTATACTTTATCTAAGGGAAATAGTTCGGTTTCGGCAAAAGAGGAGGGGGATAATCTGGTTGTAACAACAGGCAATACTATCCTGACTTTTTATAAGAAAAGCGGAACATTGGCCTCTGTAAAGAAAAATAACAGGAATATCTCTTTAGGTAATGGCCCCCGCTTTGTGGCTTTCCGTCGTGGAGACCGCTCTATGGATGTGTATTATAACCATGATGATAATTCGGCTCGAAGCAAAGAACGTATCTATGAAGATATTTCGGGAGAAAATAAATTGACAAAATTCGACTATAAAGTATCCGCAGATAGTGTGGAAGTTGTTGCCGACTATTTCGGGAATATGCGTCAGGCACGCTGGGTCATCAAAAAGGATGGGACAATCCGCTTAGATTATGCTTATCAGTATGAGGGAGTGGTTGAGCTAATGGGTATTATGTTCGATTATCCTGAAGATAAAGTGGTATCTAAGAAATGGCTGGGCAACGGGCCTTACCGTGTATGGCAAAACCGTCTGCACGGCCCTACATTGGGAATATGGGAAAACCAATATAATGATCCTATTCCGGGGGAATCATTCCTCTATCCTGAATTCAAAGGATATTTCAGTAACTGGAAATGGGCTTCGCTTAATACGTCGGAAGGAATTATCAATCTGAAAAATACTGATGAAGATAATTATCTTGGGGTTTACAGTCCAAGAGACGGACGCGATGTATTATTATATACTTTCCCTAACAGCGGAATATCCGTATTGAAAGTAATTCCTGCTGTGCGCAACAAGGTTAACTCTACCGATTTGGTAGGCCCTTCGTCACAAGCAAAATGGGTAACAGGATTACAGCAGGGTAGTATTTATCTGGATTTTGAAACTAAATAATATATTTATGTAGGGGCGAAAAATGTTTCGCCCGCATACTCTAATATAATATGAAAAAGATATTTTTAATTTGTCTCATATCATTTCTGATTGTTCAAAATGGCTTAGCTCAAAATCTAAGTCAATTATGGACATCGCCACCGGAAGAATCCAAATCGTGGACATTCTGGTACTGGATGAACGGTGCCGTAACCAAAGAAGGCATAACAGCCGACTTGGAAGCTATGAAAGAAATCGGATTGGCCGGAGCATACCTTATGCCGATAAGAGGTGTTCCCGAAAAGCCTTATCTTACTCCAGTCGTCGAGCAGCTTAGCCCACTTTGGTGGGAGATGGTAGATTTTGCTTTCAGGGAAGCCGATCGTCTCGGACTCAAAATAGGTTTCCATATCTGTGATGGGTTTGCACTTGCAGGTGGCCCATGGATCACTCCTGAATTATCGATGCAGAAAGTTGTGTGGTCGCAAGTGGATATAAAGGGAGGAAAACAGCTTAATGATAAGTTACCAACACCCGAAAGCTATAAAGGCTATTACAAGGATATTGCCGTTTATGCATATTCTACTCCCGATGGGGAAGGTATTTCTACAGAAACAGTAAAACCGAAGATAACAAGCAGCATTGAAGGTGTCGACCCTCAATTCTTGGTGAGTAAAGATAATCAGGAGATTTTTCGTAGCGAATCTCCTTGTTGGATTCAGTTCGAATTTGATAAGCCGTTTACATGCCGCACTATACAACTTAGCGGGCCTCCCCGCAGTTTTCAGCCGCAACGTTTTACAATAGAAGCAAGTGACGACGGTAAAAACTTCCAGAAGATCGTTCAACTGGAACCGCCTCGTCAGGGATGGCAAAATGATGATTTTCCAATGACTCATTCCATTCCCAGTACAACGGCAAAATATTTTCGTCTACAATACAATTTAGAGGGTACGGAACCGGGTGCGGAAGACTTGGATGCCGCTAAATGGAAACAAAACCTGAAACTCAAGAGCGTTTTGATGTCATCCGAAGCCCGTATTCATCAGTATGAAGGGAAAAACGGTTCGATGTGGAGAGTTAGCTCCCGAACGACTTCCTCCCAAATACCGGACGAACTATGTGTAAAGAAAAAGGATTTGATAGATATTACTAAATATCTGTCAGCAGACGGTAGGCTAAACTGGAAAGCACCGAAGGGTAACTGGACGATCCTGCGCATGGGACATACTTCTACCGGACATACCAATACCACAGGAGGGAAAGGTGCAGGGTTGGAGTGTGATAAGTTCAATCCCGAGGCTATACGCTTGCAATTCAATTCATGGTTTGGAAAAGCGTATGGAGTAGCAGGAAAAGATATTGCATCACGTGTATTGAAAGTTTTTCATGTAGACAGTTGGGAATGTGGTAGCCAGAACTGGTCACCGCTTTTCCGTGATGAATTTAAGCAAAGAAGAGGATACGATATTTATGACTATTTGCCTGTAATGGCAGGTATTCCTTTAGATAATGCAGAGACATCGGAACGTATTTTGTATGATGTGCGCCAAACTATTTCCGAATTGGTTGTCGACAAATTCTATACTGTATTGAAAGCTGAAGCAAATGCGAAAGGTTGCCAGTTTAGTGCCGAAAATGTTTCACCCACTATGATGAGCGACGGTATGATGCACTATAAATATACAGACATACCCATGAACGAATATTGGCTGCAAAGTCCTACTCATGATAAACCGAACGATGTGTTGGATGCTATTTCCGGTGGCAGGATATATGAAAAGAATATTATTCAGGCCGAATCATTTACCCAGCTGCGCATGCTATTTACAGAGCATCCGGCTATGTTGAAAACATTGCAGGATAGGCATTACGCATTGGGAATCAATAGGCTTAGCTACCATGTAAACGCATTGAACCCATGGCTCGACCGTAAGCCGGGCATGACGCTCGATGGAATCGGGTTGTACTTCCAACGTGATCAGACATGGTGGAAGATGGGACGTGAATGGGTGGATTATGCGCAGCGTTGCCATGCTTTATTGCAATATGGAAAACCTGTAGTCGATATAGCTGTGTTTACAGGAGAAGAATATCCCCGCCGATCTATTTTGCCCGATCGTTTAGTTCCGTTTCTTCCTGGATTATTTGGGGAAGAGAAAGTAGAGTGGGAAAAAGCACGAATGGCTAATGTCGGACAGCCAAGCAGAACAATGCCTGTGAAAGTAACTCACTCGGCAAATATCACTACAGCAGAAGATTGGATTAACTGTCTGAGGGGTTATCAATATGATAGCTTCAATCCCGATGCTTTATTGAATTTGGCAAAAGTGGAGAATGGAGAAATTGTTCTTCCCGGTGGAATGAGATATAAGGTATTGGTCGTTCCGGGTAAACATCCGATGCAACCCGATTACAGAATGTCGGAAGCTGTGGCTAAGAAACTGAAAGAATTATCTGAACAAGGGGCTACAATCCTGATCGGAGATTTGCCGGCTAATACGTTAGGCTTCGGTGAAAAAGGAATGAGTGTAGACTGGAACGACACAAATCGTTTCGCTAAATTACCTTATACTAAAGAAACGTTATCCGATCTTGGAATCGAAAGAGATTTTATAGTGGTAGAGAAAGGCATTAACGGCTATGCAAAAGATATAGCGTATACGCATCGCCAATCTGATAAGATTGATATATATTTTATTTCTAACCAGCAGGATAAAGTCAGGAGTATTACTGTTTCTCTTCGCGCTAGCGGACGTATCCCCGAATTATGGAATCCTGCTTCGGGTGTGATTAAAACCGATAACAACTGGCACATATCTAATGGACGTACAGTGATGGATGTATCATTGGAGCCAAACGAATCTTGTTTCATCGTATTGCAAACACCGACAACGAAAACCGAATCGAAAACTAAAGAGGAGGAAGTTATAGCGACTACTCCGATAACCAGCGCTTGGACAGTTTTCTTTGACAAGGAAATGCGTGGCCCTGTAAATCCGGTTGTATTTGAAGATTTGACCGATTGGAGTGAAAATAAGAATGATAGTATCCGTTACTATTCCGGTACGGCGATCTACAAAAATGAATTTGATTATGCTGTAAATCCCAATGAGAAGTATTTACTGAAATTGGATGATATCGCCAATATGGCCGAAATAAAGATAAATGGCGAAAAATGCGGTATCTTGTGGACATATCCTTATCAACTGAATATAACAAATGCGTTAAAATCGGGTAAGAATACAATCGAAATAGCCGTTGTGAATACATGGGCTAACCGTATATTAGGTGATGAAGTATTCGGAGCCGAGAAAGACGAAAGTAAGAAGATATGGACAAATGCCCGTTATCGATCTTTCCAGACCGAATTAGTTAAAAGCGGATTGACAGGAACGATTAAAATAGAAAGAATAAAATAATACATATATGAAAAAGATCGCATCTATATTTTCTATAATGCTGATACTGGCAATATCGGCTCAGGCTCAATTAAAATTACCGGCCATATTCGGTGATAATATGTTGTTGCAACAAAATACCAATGTCAACATCTGGGGTTGGGCAGACAAAGGGAAGACTGTTGAGGTTGCGCCCATGTGGACGACTCAGAAATATTCAACTAAAGCAGATAATACAGGAAAATGGTCTGTGCAGATACCTACCCCCGCAGCTAGTAATGAAGTGTATTCCATTTCTGTTTCTGATGGAAAAGACAGAATAAAATATGAGAATGTTCTTGTTGGTGAAGTATGGCTATGCCTTGGACAATCGAATATGGAAATGCCGATGAAAGGCTTTAAGAATCAACCTGTAGAAGGCGGTAATAAGGCAATTCTCAAATCAAAAAACAAGAATATCCGTTTCATTACTGTTAAACGGACATCCGAACTACAACCACAAGATAATTTCATTGGAGAGTGGCAAGAAGCATCACCCGAGACTGTGAAAGAGTTTAGTGCTACAGGCTATTATTTCGGGCGCATGATGAATGAAATACTCGACGTTCCTGTCGGACTGATTTTGTCTTCGTATGGGGGCTCATGGATCGAAAGCTGGATGAGCAGGGATATTCTCAGCAAGGAATTTAAAGAGGTAAAACTGCCGGAAAGCAAAGATGACGTGAAAGTGCCGAACCGTACACCTACAACACTCTATAATGGTATGATCCATCCGATAAAAGGATATACTATTAAAGGGGCGATTATGTATCAGGGCGAATCGAATTACGATAGGGCAGCACAATACCCTCGCCTTTTTCAGACATTTGTAAAAGAAATGCGCAGTATGTGGAAACAAGGAGAATTTCCATTCTATTATTGCCAGATAGCACCATATAACAATCCACCTGAAAAGCATGGTGATTTCAATGCGGCTTTTCTCAGGGAGGCGCAATTAAAATCGTCTCAGGTAATACCGAACTCGGGCATGGTGGTATTGATGGATATAGGCGAAGAAAATTGCATACACCCACAAAGAAAAGATATAGGAGGAGAACGCCTTGCTATGATGGCTCTGGGAAAGACTTACGGATTGACCGGATTTGCCTATGAAAGTCCTGTGTTTAAAGAAATGGTCATAGAAGATTCAAAAGCTATTTTATCGTTCGACAATGCCCCAATGTGGCTTACATCTTATAAAAAAGACTTGAAGAACTTTGAAATAGCCGGAGCAGATAAGATTTTCTATCCTGCAAAAGCAGAGATAAAACGCAGTAAAGTAGAAGTATCTTCTAATAAGGTGAGTAAACCTGTGGCTGTGCGTTATGGGTTCAAAGACTTTGTAGCAGGTGACCTGTTCAGTACCGAAGAGTTGCCTGTATCTTCTTTCAGAACTGATAATTGGGACGATATACAGTAAAGTTATTATTCTTTCAGAATTTTATCTATACATATTTAATGTGTCAATTAATAAATATGTCGATATGCCAATGAAAAGAATAGAAAGCAAAATGTGTAATGTTTGTAAGGTTTTAGTTAAAACGATGATGTAAGGGCGAATTGTATTTGTCTTAAAAAAACGGAAAGGTAACAAGGCTAAAAAAGAATGCAAATGTGTTACCTTTGTTACCTTTTTTATGTAAATTGTTAGTCCTGTGGATATTATTCTCTGACTATATTGTCCTAAAAAATAGTAAAACAATCTATGTGCATCCGCTTTTATATACTATTATTTCTTTCGATTTTGTCTGCCGTTTATCTGTCAGCACAGTCAATTCCTGATCACAACATAATCTGGAATACGCAAAGTACGAACTCAAGCCAAAGTATGCCTTGCGGCGGCGGAGATATCGGTCTGAATGTATGGACGGAGAACGGAGAGATCATGTTCTATATATCCCGAAGCGGAACATTTGATGAGAACAATACATTACTTAAGCTTGGCCGTATACGATTAAGATTAAGCCCAAATCCATTTAACGGTGAATTTGCACAAGAGTTGAAACTGGAAGAGGGATGTGTATATGTAAAAGGAAAGAACGGAGAGGTCGTGTCAACAATCCGTATTTGGGTTGACGTATTCAATCCGGTTATCAATGTAGATGTATCTAATAATAAAGCATTGAAAGCCGAAGTTTTCTACGAGAATTGGCGTTATAAAGATCGCTTGTTGAGAAAGAACGAGAGCAATCAGAATTCTTACAAATGGGCTGCGCCAAAAGGTTTGTTGACGAAGAAAGACGAGATTTTTTTTGAAGGCAACCAAATATGGTTCTATCATCAAAATGCAGGAGAAACAGTATTCGATGCAGCAGTTGCCCAACAGGGATTGGAAGAGGTTAAATCACAAGTATATAATCCATTAAAAGACCTCGTCTTCGGAGGCTTTATAGAAGCTAAAGGTTTTAAATCAGCCGGTATTACGGAAGATATATATGCAAGTACAGATTATAAGGCATGGAAACTCGAAAGTGGGAAACCTCTGAAAAAATGTAATATAAAAATAAAGTTACATGCAGAGCAAACTCCAGATATCGCAAAATGGAAAGTTGCCCTGACAAAAAATATCGTTTCAAATGAGGCAGAAAATAAAAAATGGTGGTCTGATTTCTGGAATCGCAGTTTTATTCATATTGACTCAAAGAATGATAGTAAAGCCGGAGAAATAAGCCGTAACTATCAGTTGTTCCGCTATATGCTGGGGTGTAATGCTTATGGTGAATATCCTACCAAATTCAACGGAGGACTGTTTACTTATGATCCGCAACATACCGATACGTTATTCAATTTTACTCCCGACTTCCGTAAATGGGGTGGTGGGACACATACGGCGCAGAATCAGCGATTGGTATATTTCCCGATGTTGAGGAGTGGAGATTTCGATATGATGACCTCGCAATTTGAATATTATAACCGGATTTTGCCAACGGCTGAACTGCGAAGTCAGGTTTATTGGGGACATGGTGGAGCTTGCTTTACCGAACAGATCGAGAACTTCGGTTTACCTAATCCGAGTGAATATGGATGGAAACGTCCCGATTTGTACGACAAGGGTATGGAATATAATGCATGGCTCGAATATCAGTGGGATACAGCTCTGGAATTTTGCTATATGATTTTGGAGAAAGAAAGATATACAGGTGCGGAGATAAGAAAATATCTGCCATTGATAGAAAGTACTCTTCGTTTTTTTGACGAACACTATCAATACATAGCTAAACAACGGGGACGTAAGGTCTTCGATGAGCAGGGTAAACTCGTTTTATATCCCGGTTCAGCTTGCGAAACATATAAGATGGCTTATAATGCGTCATCTACCATCGCTGCTCTGAAAGTGGTTGCCTCACGTTTACTGGAATCGCCCTCTTTAGGATCGGATAGTATAAAACAAGCATATTTTAATACATTCCTGTCAAGAATTCCCGAGATAAAGACAAGGCATATCGACGGGCATGAAACAATCGCTCCGGCATGGCTTTGGGAGCGGATAAACAATACTGAAACACCGCAGTTATATCCTGTATTTCCCTGGAGTATCTACGGCATAGGCAAAGATAATCTGGAGGTTGCACGCAATACGTGGAAATACGATCCCGATGTTATTAAATTCAGAAGCCATGTAGGATGGAAACAGGATGCTATCTGGGCAGCACGCTTAGGTTTGATTGATGAGGCAAAAGATCTTGTTGTAAAGAAACTGGAAAATGCAGAAACCCGTTTCCCTGTTTTCTGGGGTCCCGGATTCGACTGGACTCCCGATCATAACTGGGGTGGGTCGGGCATGATTGCCTTGCAGGAAATGCTGTTACAAACCGATGGTGATAAAATATATCTGTTGCCGACATGGCCTAAAGACTGGGATGCCCATTTCAAATTGCATGCTCCCTATAATACTACTGTAGAATGTAAGGTAAAGAATAATAAAGTAGAGATACTGAACGTAATACCTGAGAGTAGGGCTAAAGATATTATTCTCGGTATATAGTGTGAATCAGTAGTTGAATTTAAAGGTTCAATTATCCTAAACATAACTTCGATCTAATTCTGATTCTTAAAGTTTAGCTCATGCCTAACGCGCCCTCCCGTGCTTGTTTTTACTTTTGCATACGCTTCGCTCCTGTGACCGTTGGTTGCCATTGCCGCAAAAGTAAACAAAAGGTCTAGTGCTTCGCTCCTCAGCGACCTGTCAACGGCTTGCCGGCTAAAAGGGACAAACGGGCTATCGCCCCATCCCTTTTCACGCCGTCTGCACCGGACAGGTGCCCGCTTGCGGAGCTAATGCACGGAGTCGCACGCGCTGATAAGGCAGTATTGTTGTCTCCAGATTGTGCGTCAGCCCGCGCCGTTAGCTTTATGGACGGGGTACCCGTAGGGTGAGAAAGGCGTAAAACAAAAACGTGTTTGAGCTTAGCAAGCAATGAAACCCTAACTATATTTTGAGCGAGTTTTTTTGTTTAGCCTTTAAGCCCTTTAACGGGTCGGCCTATGAAGCGTGGCGCAAAAGACTTTTTGGTTCCTTTTGTGGCTTGGGACAAAAGGAACGCAAGTAATCTATGATTACGCGCAGGAAGAAATTGAACTATTATATTAAGTTTATATTCAAATATGGATAGCATATATAAAGAGATAGACAGGCATATCTTAAAATACCTTACTTTCTGTACTAATACTTACCTCATGTATGGTATAAAAATACCATAATAATGGTATTTGGTATAACAATGCCAATCCATAATTTTGTCTCTGTAAAAAAGAACAAAAAAGGATTAAATATCTTAAAAATGAAAAGGCTTATCAGACAACAAAAGAGCGAAGAGCATAGTTCCTCCCGGATCTATGATTCTCAGGTTATTGATTTCACTTCCCAACTATTATTATCTTCTCCTCTTTGCGGCATGCGAATGTCGATGTGTTGTTGTTGATTCCACATTGTAGCCGTCCGGCTTATCTTCCCAAACCTATTTTATCTTTTCTGTCAGATTATTCTATATCGTAGCATATAGATGAATCTCTGTACATATCAATATTAATAAAATATCAAATAAATAAAAAAGATTATGAAAACGAGAAGTCTTATACTGACACTATTCGTGTTTGCCATTGCTACATCTATATCTGCACAGGATGTAGCAAAAGAAACCATATATATAAAAAGTACACGTTTCGCATCTCCGCTTATCGAGAAATGGATAGCCGAATATACAAAAGCAAATCCTGATGTAAGTATCAAACTGGCAGACAACACTGTGAAAGCAGATGATATTTCACTCAAAGTAGTTGTTGCCAATAAGAATAAACCGCAAACGAGCGAACAGGTACTGTTCTTTGGCCGTTATGCAATCCTGCCTGTTGCAGGAAAAGAAAACCCCTTACTAGGCGAACTCTCGAAAAAGAAGCTGAACGATAAGCGGATCAAAGACCTGTTTTTCGAGAAAGATATACCCGACGAAGATGAAGATTCTTCTGTGCCTGCTACGGAAGTGACCATCTATTCGGGGAATAATGAAGAATCTGTAGCGCATAGCTTTGCTTCATATTTTGGCTATACCTCTTCAAGTCTGAAAGGTAAGAAGATTTCGGGTGATGACGCATTTCTCATCAATGCCATACAAAAAGATAAAACGGGTATTACCTTCAATGCTTTAGGCAATATATTCGATATTGACAGCCGTAAGTTGAAAGCTGATATTTCCATTCTTCCATTAGATGTTAAAAAAGAATATCGCAGTTATTTTAGCGGATCGGTCGATATAGATAATCTGATCGGCTTACTTGAATCGGAGCCTGTCGACCTCATTCCTGTAGAGAATATAG
Organism: Dysgonomonas hofstadii; assembly: GCA_040395895.1. GTDB lineage: Bacteria > Bacteroidota > Bacteroidia > Bacteroidales > Dysgonomonadaceae > Dysgonomonas > Dysgonomonas hofstadii_A. The sequence goes on along the minus strand of JBEBPN010000001.1, from coordinate 103,520 downwards.
GCTTTGCATACACTGCCGAAAAGAAATCGGTGAAAGAATTTCTAGCATGGGTTCTTACAGAAGGTAAAGCGTTCAACCATAGTTATGGTATCCTGAATCCGGACGATAAACTTCTGACACACCAGATAAAAAAGCTGGATGAAGTATTATATACAATGAACCTGAGATAAACAGACAAGCAATATAACCAGAAGAGAAAAAGTGCTTCTTCTCTCCAATTTGCAGCCGGACAAAGAAGCACTTAGTATTCTAAAAAGCATTAGAACATGACAAATGTACAATTATTTAAGGGTAAAATATTATCCTTACAGGAGAAAAAGCAGCTCTATCTGTTCCTCATTTTCCTTATCTTTTCTTCACTTGTTGCACAGGCACAGGTTACAATAAAAGGGAAAGTATTGGACGATCGCAGTGGTATCCCCGTATCGGGAGCATTGGTAAAAGTAAAATCGACAACCAATGCCGTTCAGGCAGATTTCGATGGCAAATTCGAGCTGACTGTAAATAAGCCGCTTCCTATTACGCTTCTTATTTCCTTTTTAGGGTATAAGACACAGGAGATAGATGTTTACGAATCGGGAGAAGATATCACGATCTCACTATCCGAAAGTCAGAATATCCTCGATGAGATTGTTGTAACCGGTGTAGCTCAGGGAACTACCAGAAAGGGATTATCCTTTGCCCTTACGAAAGTTGATAACAATCTGATAAATACTGTGCCTGCCACAGATGCCTCCACTACATTGAGGGGTAAAGTTGCAGGGCTTCGTATCGATCAGTCGGAAGGTAATCAGGGAGCGACCGTATATCTTAGAGGTGCTAAATCCGTATCGGGGAATATAAAACCCCTGATTGTGGTAGACGGTTTTGTGACTGCCTTGTCATTGTCAGATATCAATCCGGGCGACATTGAGACTATCGAGGTAGTGAAAGGTGCAGCGGCATCGGCTCTGTACGGAACACGCGGAGAAGGCGGAGTTATTCAGGTTATCACCAAGAAAGGCAAGGGTGAAAAGTTCTCTGTAGTATTAGATAATGAACTTGGGTTCAACAGTGTTCTGCATACACCTGCTATGTCAAAATATCACCACTTCAAAGTTAATGGAGATAACTCATTTGCATTGACTGCCGGAAAGCGCACTATCGACTATCAGGATAATGGTTACTCGGTAAACCTGCACTCATACAAGGATTATTATAACAATGTAGACAATGTGCTGGGTACAAGAGTTTTTTATTCCAATACTGTTTCATTATCAGCAAGCGGAGATAAGTATAATTTTTATGTCTCTTTCCAAAACCAGTCGAAAGGCGGTATATCCGATGCGATAGATTCCGATACGAGACGAAGCTTTTTGTCGAATTTAGGATACAAACTTACCGATAAACTAGAGGTGGAACTGACCACACAATATAATGTAGATGATACTCCTTCTTATGCCACTTCTGATGGAAGTAACGGGCTTCTGTACACTACTCAGTTGGTGGAACCCTTTGTCAACCTGAAACAAAAAGATGCTGCAGGTAATTATATGCTTGCTCCTGATGGAGCTGACCTGCTGTCGACAATACTGGCTAATCCGTTGTATGAACTGACCATAAGGGAATATAAATACAAAACCCAGAACCTGTTGATCGGCGGTAAGGCGAAATACAAATTCACCGATCAACTGAGTGCTGAGGCCTCATATTCCATTCAGAAACAGTTCTACAATACGGAGAATTATTACCCTATAGGATACGAGACACCATCGAAGGATGTAACGAAGAATAACGGGTATTATGGAAAATCGACGCGGAATATAAGCGCTAAGAACGGACAGGTACAGGTCAACTACAATAAGACCTTTGGTAACCTCGATTTCAGTGCTGCTGTTAAGTCTGTATATGAATCTACCGAACTGGACGGGTTCAGCGCTAACGGTTATAACCTGACAGCTCCGGTTAAGTCTCTCGATGTTACGGAAGCTTCAACCAGAACGATCGATTCTGAATGGGAGAAAACAGTGAACTACGGGCATTTCCTCAATGTAAAAGCAGGATGGAAAGACAAATTGTTTGTAGACCTGCTTGGCCGATTAGATAAAAGTTCCCGTTTTGGTAGCGATGTTGGTTGGGCATTCTTCCCACGTGCCGCCGTTGCCTATCGCCTTACCGAAGACCTGAAACTGAATCCCATAACAGAGCTTAAACTACGTGTAGCGTACGGGCAGGCAGGTAGCTTACCCCCTTTCGGAGCAAAAGAAAGTAAGGTGACACTCACCAGTTCGGGTGGTGTGAGCTATACCCAGAACGATAATACCGATCTGAAACGCGCAGTCACCGAAGAAACTGAGATAGGATTCGATGCTATCATTGCCAATATACTGAATGTACAATTCAATTATGCCTTTTCGAGAAGTAAGCACGACTTCATTGAAGTGCCGTCATTCGCCCCGCTTTCGGGTTCTGCTACCATCTACGACAATTTGGGAAAGGTGAAGTCTAACTCAGTTGAACTGGAAATATCGGGCAGGGTTATCGAACGTAAGAATTTTTCGTGGGACACTGGAGTTACATTCAGCCGCGTGCGGAGTAAAATAACATCACTGGGTGATGTGCCTGAGTTTACCGATGGCGATTACCGCCGTGCAGCAGGCCTGAGTACATCCGCTATCTGGGGATACAGCATCTTTACAGACTTGTCTCAACTGGAAACCAATAACGACGGCTATGTAACAAATGCGGGAGACGGTACAAAGCGTGTTGATGACTATGTAGTGAACAATATAGGTATCGTTGTGGAAAAAAGTAAATTAGGGACTAAGGACGAAACGCCTGTTTTCTACGTGAATGCTGCTACCGGAAATACGAAGAAAATCGGAGATGCACAACCTGATTTCCTTGTTGGTTTTACCAATACTTTCACATATGGGCCGTTTTCGCTTTATACAGTAATAGATTGGAAGCAGGGCGGAGATAAATACAATGAGACAGTACAGTATCTTACTTATCTCTACCGGTCTGAATTCTCTGATCAGACTGCACGGATGGGTTATCCTCTCAACTTTACCACACAGGTATTCAATGCACAGTTACCAACCGACTATTGGGTAGAAAGCAGCGGATATGTAGCCCTTAGGGAACTCTCTTTGTCTTATCAGATTCCGGTAAAGAAACTCGGTATAAATAAATTGGTACGGAATGCACGCTTTTCACTCATCGGCCGCAACCTTGTACAGTTAACAAGTTTTAAAGGCGTAAATGTAGATGGTGAAGGGTACAGCAGTGCACGTTCGGGCGACTTCTTCAATTACCCTACTTACCGTACTATTTCAGCTAAACTAACAATTCAGTTTTAAACAATTATGAAAACAATTCTATACCCATATATATTACTGCTCGCAATAGTTTTCGCATCGTGTGAGTCTATGGACTTCGACGATCCGTCTACACTGACCAACGAAGAAGCGGCAACTAAAATAAAAACCTTTAGTTATTCGTTGACCACAAGCAGTGTGCAAACAACGTTCAACACAACGACAAGTGCTGCCGGAGTACATTTCAGCCTGCTTGCCGACCAAACAACGAATACAAACGGGAATGGTTCGTGGTGGGACTATGCAAAAGAGCCCAGAGTGAGGATTGTCAACAACTCTGCAGCCAGAGGGTATTCTGCCACATTAACCCCATTTTATAACAGCTTCTATCAGGCTAATCTGGATGCTACCAAAGTGATAGACCTTATCGAGAATCAGGACATAAAGGCTTATGATGATGCGGGTAACGACCGTACTACCGACTGCCTTATCGGGGCATATTATGCCAAAGGAGTATCGCAAGGTTATCTGGGTGTTATCTACGATCGCGGTATAATAGTGGACAATACCTCTGTCAAAGAGGCTGCATTCCCTAATTCATACAAGGATCTGGTTACAAACGGAATTGCTTTGATAGACAAGTCGATTGCACTGGCCGAAGCTTCATCTGATTTCAATTTTGACTTCCTGATCGAAACACCTATCGATAAAGAACAGTTTATAAAACTGGCGAATTCGATAGCTGCACGTATATTATCGTCACAGGCAAGAGATAAAGCTGAAGCGCAGGCTCTCGGCGAAAATCATTGGCAGCGTGTTCTGGCTTATGCGGAAAAAGGGTTGACATCAGATTTTCTTATCTCTACAGTACCCGGAGGCTATTATAATGCATTGGTAGACCGTTTGGTGTATCTGTATAGCGGAGGAGCTTATCTGCCTGTCGATATCAAAGTAGCTTACCTGGCCGATAATACAGGAAATTATCCGAACTATTATCCTGCGGCTCCTACCATACTTGGACCTGTGGAGACTAATGACAACCGCTTTCATGAGTATTTTGAATATACGACTAATTTCGGTATTCTGCTTGAAGCACGTGGACGGGGGCTATTCAGCAATTATAAAAGAAAACGCTGGGCAAACAGCAGCAACAATCTGAATGTGCCCGGTGCTATCAATCCTTATTTTTTGATAGAGGAATTACGTCTGCTGAGAGCTGAATCAAAGTTTTGGCTTAAAGATTATGCAGGAGCAGCTGCTGAATTGAATGCTACAGATGCATCACGAAAAGCGAAAGGCCTGTTGCCCGATGTGGCACCAACGGAAGATGCTCTGCGGAAAGCGTTGCATTACGAGTATGCCATCGAGATAGACGGTGCAGGAGGTGCCTTTGTTCCGTTCACATTTATGAGACGTAACGATCTTCTCATTGGAGGTACGCCTACCGAATATCCGATTCCTCAGAAACAACTGGAACTTATCAGGGCTGATCTGTATAGCTTCGGAGGTATCGAGTATGCAGGAGAGACGGGCATATATGGCGAACTTGCAACAGCAAAGGATAACGGATGGAAGCCTTCTGAGTGAATTATAAATTATGAGTTATGAATTGAGAAACTTCGTGTTCTCTGTGGTAAAAAACAAGATATAAAAATAAAATAAAAGATATGAGAAAGATATTGTTTTCAATGATTGTACTTGTCGGCGTTTTGTCTTGTACAAAGAAAGAACAGGGAAATCTGTCGTTGTCCGGTACAGTAGAAGGTATTCCGAACGGGAAAGTGTATTTGCAGAAGTTTGAGAATAAGATGTATTATGTGATAGATTCGGCCGAAATAGCGAACGGACAATTCCGCTTTTCTAAAAATGTACAGCTACCCGAAATATACGGGTTGAGTGTAGATACGACAAAAGGCTCTTTACTGTTATTTCTCGATAATAATCCGGCGACAGTAAAACTCGATTCATCTTCTTATTACAGGAATAGTGTTGTCACAGGTTCCGCCCTGCAAGACCTTTATGTGGCGTATAAGAAAAATAAAGATGTGAAAATAGACGAGTTTATCAAAGCTAATCCGAAGTCTTTGGTTTCGGCTTATGCCTTGTACCGCGATTTCTCGTACAGATTATCTCCGGAAGAAATAAAGGCGAATGTACAACTACTCGACTCATCGTTATGGAAGACACCATACGTACAGGTTCTCAACGATCTTACAAAAATACTGGAAGTAGTTTCGGTAGGTAAGCAAGCTCCTGACTTTACGGCCAACGATCCGAACGGGAATCCTGTGAAACTATCCGGCTATCTGGGTAAAGGTTATTTGCTGATCGACTTCTGGGCATCGTGGTGTGGCCCTTGCCGTAAAGAAAATCCTAATATCGTAAAAGTATATAATGAATATAAGGGGAAAGGCTTCGATGTATTTGCCGTATCGCTCGATAAAAATAAAGAGGCATGGACTGCTGCTATAGCGAAAGATAATCTGACATGGACTCATGTTTCCGATCTGTTGTTCTGGGATAGTGAACCTGCAAAACTGTATGGCGTAAGGGCTATACCGTCCAATGTGCTAGTAGATAAGAATGGGGTGATTGTAGCTAAGAACCTCAAAGGAGAAGAATTAGGTAAAACATTGGCTGGCTTATTAAAATAAATAGGATATAAATAAGATTTGCTATAAAATTTAAACAAGCTCTTTGTTTGCCAGAACGATCGACTAAAATCTTGTGTTCTTTGCGGCTTATCTTCGTGTCCTTTGTGGTAAGAAATAAGACTCAACCACAAAGAACACAAGGTTTACACAAAGTTCACAACGAAAATGCGTAACAGGCTGATATTTAGATATTATTATATCAGGCTCACTTAAATTTATCTAACTACTACTTCGCATTAATATAATAACCAATATGAAAAGAATATTTCTGATAATCTCCCTTATAGTATTAGCCTCTGCATTATTTGCACAGGCAGACAGAGAAAACAGCTCTTTAGATAATGTGTCTATCAGCTATCTCGACAAATCCTTCTCGGTATATGATAAGCTACAGAAAACAATTTGGAGCGATCCCGAACTTGGTTTTCTGGAAACAAAGAGTTCTGCTCTGTTGCAGGATCACCTTAAAAGTAACGGATTTACAGTTGAGGCAGGAGTTGCCGGTATGCCTACGGCATTTGTTGCCAGTTACGGATCGGGGCATCCTGTGATAGCCGTACTTGCCGAGTTCGATGCGCTACCCGGTCTGTCGCAAGATACAGTACCATATCGCAAACCACTGGTTGAAGGCGGAGCCGGACATGGTTGCGGGCATAATGCCTTCGGTGTGGGAGCAGCAGCCGGCGCTGTTGCTATCAAACAGTGGCTCAGTGCAGGAAAGCATACGGGAACGATCAAAGTTTTCGGTACTCCGGCCGAAGAAGGTGGTGGCGGAAAGGTCTATATGGTGCGTGACGGCTTATTCAAAGATGTCGATATTGTTCTCGACTGGCATCCCGGTACAGGTAATGGAGTTACTACAGGTACAGGCACAGCCATACAGATGGTCGATTACAGTTTTTACGGTATTGCCACCCATGCAGCAGGAAGTCCTGATAAAGGGCGTTCGGCTCTCGATGGAGTAGAGTCTCTTAATTATATGGTGAATATGCTTCGTGAGCATGTGCCTACTTCGTCCCGCATACATTATGTGATTTCTAATGGAGGAGAAGCGCCGAATGTAGTACCCGATTATGCCAGAGTATCGTACTATATCCGCAGTCCGAAAAGGGAAATATTGAAAGACCTCGTAGAGTGGATCGGTCAGGCTGCCGAAGGCGCAGCTTTGGGAACTCAGACAAAGGTTAAATCGGAGATTATCTCCGGCTTTTACGAGCGTCTGAACAACCGGAAATTGTCGGAACTCGTACAACGCAATCTGGAAATTGTCGGAGGTGTACATTACGATGCACGCGAAAGGACTTTTGCAGAAGAGATAGCAAAAGGTTTAAATAAGGATATCAGCGCATTAAAGGAAGTGGAATCGGTGAAGCCATTGGCGGACGAGAAACCTTCAAACGGGGGTGGCTCATCCGATGTGGGCGATATTAGCTGGGTTGTTCCTACCGTGAGTTTTAACACAGCTACATTCGTTCCCGGCAGTGCGGGACATAGTTGGCAGAATGTTGCAGTTGGAGGAACTACCATCGGTACAAAATCTCTGATCAACACGGCAAAGGTATTCAGTCTTTCGGCTATCGAATTATATACAAACCCTCAGTTGGTAAAGGAAATCAAAGATGAGTTTGAAAAGCGCAGAGGAGCTGATTTCAAGTATGCGCCTTTGTTGGGAGACCGTAAGCCAGCGCTCGATTACCGGGTGAAGAAGTAAGTTGTAGAATAGATGTATGAGAATTGAAAAGGTTTATCTATAAGATGATAGGAATTACAAATTATGAGTTATGAATTATGAATTTGAAGAATCGCTGAGCTAAAATAATGTAAATAGTGTAAGCCTTGTCAGGTTTTAGTTAAAATATCTGGGTTTGCTGTAGGGGTGGATTATCATCCGCCCGAATACGAGAACAATGCGTCTAAAAACGGGCGGATAATAATCCGCCCCTACATATCGGGAACTTGTAATTTTACATACGTTTCGCTCCTGTGACCATTGGTTGTCAGCTTTTAGTTAAAATCCACCTCACCCCGACCCTCTCCAAAAGGAGAGGGAGCAGCAAAGCCCCAAAGAAAAATACTTGTAACTTGTAACTGCCCGCAGGGCGATGTAACTTGTAACTAATGTTACCTTTGTAAGGTTTTAGTTAAAATTATTTTTGTATGGTTATAGAAAGAATATTATTGAACAGATGAAGAAATTATTATCAAATACAACTATCAGGCTTTCTCTGGGAGTTATCGGTGGTATATTAGTCGGACTTTTTGCCACAAAGTCGATTATCAGTGTTATACTCCCGATAAAGCATATACTCGGGCAGATTATCTTCTTCCTTATTCCCCTTATTATCTTCGGATTTATAACTCCGTCGATAACCCGTTTGAAAAAGAATGCCTCTAAATTGCTGGGCGGATCATTGTTGCTTGCCTATGCATCGTGTATAGGCAGTGCTTCGCTAGCGGCTTTTGTGGGCTATAAGGTAATCCCTTTACTCGATATTGTTCCTGTCAAAGGGCAGGCGGCTGATCTACCTGAAATGTTGTTCCGTCTCGATATTCCGCCTTTAATGTCTGTTTTGAGTGCTTTGGTCTTTGCTTTCCTGGTAGGTCTGTCTGTTATATGGACTAAGGCTGCAAAGATAGAAGAAGCCTTATACGAATTTCAGGGACTCATTTTTGCAATGGTGAAAAAGGTGCTGATACCCATACTGCCTTTCTTTATTGCGGCTAACTTTAGTATATTGGCATACGAAGGTGAATTAGCTTCAAGGCTGCCTGTTTTTCTTGCCATTCTGGTTGTAACGGTTCTGTGCCATCTTACGTGGATGAGCTTTCTTTATATATCCTCAGGATTGTATGGCCGGTGTAAACCCCTGGAAGGTACTCAGATATTATGGGCCGGTAGCATTGACGGCTTTGGGAACACAGTCGTCGGCAGCCAGTTTAGGCGTAGCCATAGAGCAGACAAAGAAATGTCCTGTGTTGAAGAATGATATAAGGGATTTTGCCATACCCTTGTTCGGCAATATTCACTTTCCGGGTTCGATTCTCGATGTGGTCTTCTTATCGCTTGCCGTATCCCAGTTGCTATACGGAACTATGCCCAATGTAACACAGATGCTGATCTTTATTCCACTCTTGGGTATTTTCGCGATAGCTGCTCCCGGACTCCCGGGCGGTACGCTCATTACCTCTCTGGGGTTGATTCATGCGGTTTTGGGTATAGATGATGCGGGAGCTGCACTGATGATAACGATTTTTGCGCTTCTCGATAGTTTCGGAACAACACATAATATAAGTAGCGATGGTGCCCTTACTCTGGTTTTATCTGCTTATTCGGACAAGAAGAATCTTGATGTAAGCGTTTGATAGTTGGTTGATAGTTAATGGCTAGGGGCGTCTGGGATAGCGAACCTGCCAAGCTGTATGGAGCGAGAGTATACTATCCAATGTATTATAAAAAGCAAATACCAGAACATTGTAAAATGATCTGGCATTTGCTTTTTACCGTTTATGTTTCTGTACCTATCCTTTTATAACAGAGCCATCCGAATTGAAGACTAAACTTCTGTACCTATTATATCCATTGTTATTATTATATCTTACCTTTACAAAGTATTTCCCGTTGTTTTGTCTTTTGCATACCATAATACTATAGTCGGGATAATTTTTGTTCAGGTATTTTTTTATAGATTCCGGAAGTTGTTCCGGAGATATGTTCCCTTTAGGATAATATCCTTTATTGTAGTTCCATTCACGATTTCCGGTAGTATTATTGCCAGCTTGTATGGAACTAAAGCTAATTGCTATAAACAGTAGAAATAGTAATTTTTTCATCATCAGTCGATTTTGTAAATACTCTATGTGTTGTGTTGAAATCCTGTATTATTAAAGATTCAACAGCAAATGTAAAATACAAATCTGTAGAGATTCTGTAGTTGCTACCATGCTACTCTTTATTCGGGTCTAATACTTTTTAGTGAGTTCTTATATTCCCTATATGTTGATATACGGAAAATCCTGCTGAACGACCTGCAATTTAGTAAAGCGTTCTTTTTTTACTAATATTTGTGAAAAAGTGAGTACAAAAACATAGTTTAGCTGTATACATACAAAGACATTTATTTTTAGTTAAATGGAGGTCATACATAGAAGTGGAATTGTTATCTTTGTTTCACTCCTGTGAGAAACCGGAGCATATTGTTGCCCAAACTGAATAAATGTCTAATACTTAATATACTAATAACCTATGATTTTATTACCAGTAAACATTGAGAAACACTTTGCCATTGAAGGAACTGTTAAAGAGATAGGCCCATTAGGAGAGGGTCTTATCAACGACACATTTTTTATTGAGACCGAAGGCAATAGTCCGAACTACATTCTGCAACGCAAGAATAAGAACATCTTTAAGTATATACCTGCCATGATGGATAATATCCATAAGGTGACCATGCACTTAAAGAAAAAGATAGAAGCAAAAGGAGGCAACCCGCTACGCGAAGCTCTGACTGTGACTCCTACTGTCGATGGTAAACTGTATTACGAAGATGAACATAACGATTACTGGGCTGCCTGCTTGTTTATAGAAGATACGATCACTTACGAATATGCCGATTCGCCGCAGCTGGCATCGCAGGGAGGGAAAGGTATCGGTAAATTTCAGGCTATGCTTGCCGATATGAAAGAACCGTTAGCAGATATTCTGCCGGGATTCCACAATATGAGATTCAGGTTTCAGCAATGGGATAATGTACTGAAGAAAGACCCTGTTGGCAGGAGGGCAAAAGTGCAGAAAGAAATAGAATGGATAGAAAGCCGTCGCGACGAAATGATAGCCCTATGGGCTAAAGCCGAATCGGGCGAGATACCTACAAGAGTTACGCATAACGATACCAAGATCAGTAATATCCTGTTTGATAAACAAGGTAATGTACTGTGTGTTATAGACCTCGATACTGTTCTTAGCAGCATTGTGCTCAATGATTATGGCGATGCTATCCGTTCATACACGAATGCCGGAAAAGAAGACGATGAGAATCTGGATAATGTATATATTAAGATGGATATCTTTGAAGGATATACAACTGGTTATTTGTCTGAAACAGTATCGTTTCTTACACAGCCTGAAATAGAAAATCTGGCATTTTCAGCCAAGTATATAACATTCGAGCAGGTACTCCGCTTCTTGATGGATTATATAGACGGAGATAATTATTATAAAGTAAAGAATGAGAAACACAATCTGGTACGTACTCATGCACAGTATAAGCTACTCCAGTCGATGGAGGAAAATTACGATCAGATGTGTGCTATTGTTAGCTGTGTAGTTAAAGACTTGAAATAATACCTAGAACCTATGAAGATCATTGTAAAACATTTTTCATTATTGATTATCGCCGGAGTCCTTCTGGTGGGTTGTAATCAAAAGCCTCAGGAGCAATCCCGTGTTATTAAAACAGATGTGCCTGCACGCTCTGCCGGACAGACAGATGTGCTGGAGTTGAAAACTGATCCGCTACCCGTAGTCCGTATTGCGTTTATCGGACTGGGAATGCGTGGGCCTGATGCTGTGGAACGTATGACGCATATTCCCGGAGTAGAAGTTATTGCCTTGTGTGACGTAGAGCAAAAGAATACCGAGAAGATAAATAAGATGCTCGAAGAAAAAGGTCTGGCTAAGGCTCAGGAGTTCTATGGGGATACTGCTGTCTGGCGTAAAGTCACAGCCCTTCCGAATGTAGACCTTATATACATTGCAACAGACTGGGTGCACCATGCTGTGATAGGGGTACAGGCAATGAAAGATGGCAAACATGTAGCTATAGAAGTGCCTGCTGCAATGACGATGAATGAAATCTGGGACTTGATCAATACTTCGGAGCAAACCCGTAAGCATTGTATGCAACTCGAAAACTGTGTGTACGACATGTTTGAACTAACAACGCTCAATATGGTGCAGGAAGGTTTACTTGGAGACATTATGCACGGGGAAGGAGCGTATATTCACGGATTGCAGCCGTTCTGGGATCAATATTGGAACAACTGGCGTATGGAATACAACAGGACTCACAGAGGCGATGTATATCCGACTCACGGTCTGGGACCTGTATGTCAGGCTATGAATATCCATCGTGGCGACAAGTTGAACTTCCTTGTTTCTGTAGATACTAAAGCAGTCGGTAATCCGGCTTATATAAAAGAGAAGACAGGAGAAGATGTAAAAGACTTCCGCAATGGGGATCATACCTGTACACTTATCCGTACCGAGAATGGTAAATCTATCCTGATAGAGCACAATATAACATCGCCTCGTCCATACGACCGTATGTATCAGTTGACCGGAACAAAAGGCTTTGCAAACAAATATCCTACAGAAGGTTATGCTTTGGACAAAGGCGAGATAGATCCGGCTGTAGCAGCCAATCATGAGAATCTTACGGCTCACTCCTTTATGCCGGAGGATATGAAAATAGCCATGATGAAGAAATATCAGCATCCTATATCGAAGGCTATGTTCGACGATAAGAGAACACTATTGGAAAAAGCCGAAGAAGTAGGTGGACACGGAGGTATGGACTTCATTATGGATTATCGTCTGATTTACTGCCTGCAAAAAGGCCTGCCATTAGATATGGATGTGTACGACCTTGCAGAGTGGTGTTGTTTGGTTCCATTGACAGAGATTTCTCTGGATAACAATTCTGCTCCGGTGGAAATCCCTGATTTCACACGTGGAGGATGGAATAAACTGAAAAAACTTAGATTTGCCCAATAAAAGAATATATCAGACAGGGGGTGTCACAGTCCTCTGTCTGTTTTCTCTGACGTAGAATAAAAACCTCATATAAAATCAATATCATGCGTACAATTACAAAAGAGGGGTTCCCCCTTCTTGTTATCTTGTTATTCGCTATACTGGTCTCTCCGGTAAAAGCCCAGTTGCCTTATTGGCAGGATGTTAGTGTCGTTGGAGTTAATAAAGAGGCTCCCCGTACCACTTTCATGAGTTACGAAAATGCAGCCGATGCGTTAAAATCCATACAGGGAGCTTATGGCGAATATAGTGTCAGCAGATACTATTATCCGCTGAACGGAACATGGAAGTTCTACTTCGTGGATCGATATAAGAAGCTTCCCGACAATATAACAGACCCTTCGCTGAGTACAAGTGGATGGGCAGACATCACAGTTCCGGGTAACTGGGAATTGCAAGGTCATGGTGAAGCCTTTTATGTAAATCAGCCATACGAATTTGCTACCTACAATCCGACGCCTCCATTGTTGCCGGAAGAGAATCCGGTGGGAGTTTACCGTCGTGACATAGATATACCAGCCGATTGGATGCAAAGAGATATCTATCTGCATATAGCCGGTGCCAAATCGGGTGTTTACGTATATGTGAATGGCAAAGAAGTTGGCTATAGCGAAGACTCAAAAGACCCTGCCGAATTCCTGATTAATCCGTATCTGAATGTAGGAAAGAATGTATTGACCCTTAAGATATTCCGTTGGAGTACAGGTTCGTGGCTCGAATGTCAGGACTTCTTACGCATGAGCGGAATAGAGCGTGATATCTTCATTTGGTCTCAGCCCAAAGCAGCCATCAAAGACTTCAGGGTGGTTTCCACATTGAATGATACATATAAAGACGGCTTGTTCAAACTGGGTATAGACCTCAAGAATACAAGTAGTTCTGATAAAAACATAACAGTGAAATATGAGCTTGCCGACCAGAAAGGTAAGGCAGTGGCATCAGGCTCTAAATCTGTTGGAGTAAAGGCGAATGGTCTGACTACAGCCGACTTTAATGCTACTATAAACGATGTTTCTACATGGACTTCCGAATTTCCAAATCTGTATCGACTGACTATGTCGGTAGAAGACGGAGGAAAGACGGTCGAGGTTATTCCGTTCAAGGTTGGATTCCGTAAGATAGAGATGAAGACCACAGATATCATCGTAAATAAGAAACCGCTCAGGCTATTCTTTGTAAATGGTCAGCCTATCAAGCTGAAAGGAACGAATATACACGAGACGGTAGAGACCGGACACTATCTTACTCCGGAGAATATGCGCCGCAACTTTGAACTGATGAGGCTCAATAACATCAACTCGGTGCGTCTGAGCCACTACCCGCAGGATCGCAAGTTCTACGAAATGTGTGACGAATATGGTCTCTATGTATACGATGAAGCCAACATAGAATCGCATGGCATGTATTACACCATCTATCAGGACGATATGCGTAAAGGTGCTGTCGGACATCTGGATGGAGGAAAAAGAGGTACATTAGGGCACAATCCTGATTATCTGGAAAGCCATTTATCCCGTATCCGTAGTATGTTTGAGCGCAACAAGAACTATGCGTCTCTGACCATCTGGTCGATGGGAAATGAAGCCGGTAACGGATTCAATTTCTATAATGCTTACGCACTATTGAAAGAGCTGGATAAAGACCTGATGGCACGTCCGGTAAACTATGAAAGAGCGCTTGAGGATTGGAATACAGATATGGTCGTCCCTCAGTATCCGTCAACTAGATCATTCGAATATTATGGCAAAAACGGAAGGCGTACTGAGAGTGCAGATAACCGTCCGTATGTTCCATCGGAATATTCTCATGCTATGGGTAATTCTACTGGTAACCTGTACGATCAATGGGAACAGGTCTACAGATACCCGAATTTGCAGGGAGGATATATCTGGGAGTGGATAGACCATGCAGTTAAGATCAAGAATAAGGATGGTAAAGATTATTGGGCTTATGGTGGTGATTTCGGTAAAGATCAACCGTCAGACGGCAACTTCGTAGCTGATGGTATTGTCAATCCCGATCAAAGCCCGCACCCTGCGATGGCAGAAGTGAAATATGTTCACCAGAATATAGCCTTTGAGGCCGGAGACCTGAGCAAAGGGCAAGTGAAGATCAAAAGCCGTTTCTACTTCTCCAATCTATCAGAATATAGTGTAAAGTACAAGATACTGGAAAATGGAAAGGTTGTGAAAGAGGTGCCTCTATCATTGAGCCTCAATCCACAGGACTCAACAATAGTGACCGTGCAAACTTCAGGATTAAAAGTTAAACCGGGTATGGAATATTTTGTTAACTTTGAGGTGGCGACTAAAGAGGCTAAGCCATTGGTTCCGGCTGGGCATGTAATAGCTTACGATCAGTTTGAGTTGCCATTGATGGTCGAAAAACCGGACTACAAGAATGTCAGCGGGCCGAATCTCGAAATATCTGAGTCGGGAAATACTATAAATATAGCTTCCTCAAAGGTCAGCTTTATATTTGATAAGAGAGAAGGTCTTGTGACATCTTATAAGGTAGACGGGCAAGAGTATTTCTCGGAAGGATTCGGTATTCAGCCTAACTTCTGGAGAGGACCTACAGACAATGACTATGGCAATGGAGCTCCTAAACGCTTGCAGATATGGAAACAATCCAGCAAGAACTTTAAGGTGTCGAAGGCTACCGCCCGTATGGATGGCAACCTGGCAATATTGTCGGTCAACTATGAACTGCCGGCGGGTAATGACTATATTGTTAACTATAAAGTATATCCGTCCGGAATCGTCAATGCAGAGATAACGTTTACTGCAGCTACGGCAGATGAGGCAAGAGCTGAATTGACTGCTGAAGCCAAAGAAGCCACACAGTCGGAAAGTGCCGAAAGAGATCGCCAGAGAAGAGAAAGCTCTAAACTGGAAGTTCCACGCATAGGAGTGCGTTTCCGCCTGCCTGTTACAATGAATCAGGTACAATACTTAGGGCGCGGACCTGAGGAGAACTATCTCGATCGCCAGAAAGGAACATTGGTAGGACTTTATACTACTACGGCCGAAGATATGTATTATCCGTATGTGCGTCCTCAGGAAAACGGTCATCATACAGATACCCGTTGGGTAGCACTGAATCAGGCCGGAGGTAAAGGCCTTCTCATCGAGGCGGATAAGACAATAGGGTTCAATGCACTGCGCAACTCGGTAGAAGACTTTGACGGACAAGAATCTGATGCCGACTACCAATGGCGTAATATGTCTCCGCAGGAGATAGCCAATAAAGACCCTGAGCAGGCTAAGAACGTATTGAGGAAACAGACGCATGAGATAGATATCACACCACGCAATTTTGTGGAAGTATGCGTAGACATGAAGCAATACGGAGTAGCCGGCTATAATAGCTGGGGTGCTAGGCCTGAACCCGAATATAGCATAGCAGCCAATAAGGAATATAAATGGGGCTTTACCCTTATCCCGATCGGCAGCCAGGCGGAAGCATCTAAAAAAACAGGATATAAGTATTAATTAATATAATAACCTGAGAATGAAAAGAAACCACTTGGTTTGGTCTTTGTTTAGCATTCTGATATGCTGCTCAATGACTATTACCGCCCAGAAACAATTCAGCCTGAAATCTCCTGATGGAAAACTCGAGGCAAGTATAGTAGTAGACAAAACTGTGGAGTACTCAGTATCACATCAAGGCGATCTGATGCTGGCCAAATCACCGCTGTCGATAACACTCGCAGACGGAACAGCATTTGGTGTAGCTCCGAAACTATCAGGCTCTGCGACAGCAAAAGTAGATAAGCTGATAGAATCGCCTGTGTATAAGAGAAAGCAGGTTGTCGACAACTATAATGAGCTTACCTTGAAGTTCAAGGGCGATTATAATATCGTATTCAGGGCTTATAATGATGGGGTGGCTTATCGTTTCATTTCTACTTCCAATAAACCTTTCACAGTAGAGAACGAGCAGGCTGTATTCAACTTCCCTTCCGATAATAAGGCCTTCGTTAACTATGCGAACAAACCCGAAGGACCGCTTGATAGCCAGTATATGAACTCTTTCGAGCAACCATATTATCATATCTCCTTATCCGAATGGAATAAGAAGCGGCTTGCTATATCGCCTCTGGTAGTAGAGGGTGTAAAAGGGAAGAAGGTATGTATTGCAGAAGCCGATCTGATGAACTATCCGGGTATGTTCCTTTATCCGGGCGACGGTACTGGCTCACTGAAAGGTGTGTTTGCTCCTTACCCGAAAGACATAGAGCAGGGCGGACACAATATGCTACAAGGACTTGTCAAGTCTCGCGAGTCATACATCGCTAAGTTCGACGCGGGTACAAGCTTCCCTTGGCGTATCGTCGTAGTATCGGCTAATGATGCCGAACTGGCTGATAGCGATATGGTCTACAAACTGGCTACACCTGCACAGGGAGACTACTCGTGGGTAAAACCCGGTAAAGTGGCTTGGGAATGGTGGAATACATGGAACTTGTATGGTGTTGATTTTGAGACCGGAGTAAACAATGCTACCTATAAGTATTATATAGACTTTGCTTCCAAATATGGCATAGAGTACGTTATACTGGATGAGGGCTGGGCTGTGAATCTGCAAGCCGACCTGTTTCAGGTAGTACCCGAGATAGACCTTAAAGAGCTGGCTGACTATGCTAACAGCAAAAATGTAGGTCTTATCCTATGGGCAGGCTACTATGCTTTCAACAAAGACATAGAAGGTATCTGCAAGCATTACTCTGAAATGGGTATCAAAGGATTCAAGGTCGACTTCATGGATAGGGACGATCAGCCAATGGTCGACTTCCACCGTCGTGCAGCCGAAATAGGGGCTAAGTACAAGATGCTGATGGACTTTCATGGATCATACAAACCTACAGGCCTGCAGCGTACATACCCTAATGTTATCAACTTTGAAGGCGTGAACGGTCTGGAGCAGATGAAGTGGTCTGGTTCCGAACTCGATCAGGTTACTTACGATGTCACAATGCCTTTCATCCGTATGCTTGCCGGTCCGATAGACTATACACAAGGTTCGATGCGTAATGCCACTAAAGAGAACTATCGCAGTGTATTCTCCGAAGCGATGAGCCAAGGTACGCGCTGCCGTCAGTTAGCTGAATATATTATATTCGAGTCACCTCTGAATATGCTGTGCGACAGTCCTTCAAACTATGAGCGTGAGGAAGAATGTACTGAGTTTATTGCTGCCGTTCCTACCGTATGGGATAATACAATATCCCTGAACGGGGAAATAGGCAAGTACGTCACTATTGCCCGCCAAAAGGGCGATGTATGGTATGTAGGTTCCATGACCGACTGGGACCCTCGTCAGCTCGAGCTGGACTTGTCATTCTTAGGAGAAGGCAACTTCAAGGGTGAAGTCTTCAAGGATGGTGTCAATGCCAATAAGGTAGCCCGCGATTATAAGAAAGAGGTTATTACCATCCCGTCCAATAAGAAACTTCCTATATCTATGGCTTCCGGTGGAGGCTATGTGATAAAGATAACGCGTCAGTAATTTGCTGATAATCAAATAGTAAAGAGCCTTGTATCGAAAGATGCGAGGCTCTTTACTATATAGCTGTTATACAGTCTGTTATATAGATATTGTATCCACATCATACCCAATAAAGAGTCCGCTTTCGATAACTCCTGTAATAGCTTTAAGCTGAATCTCCAGATCGGAATTTATGAAGTCGAACCAAGCATCAAGTATAAAATTACCGTTCTCCGTTATAATCGGGCCATCCTTACCCTTAGCCATTCTCAATATTACATCACGCGCTCCCAGTCCTTTTATCTTTTGATCGGCATAAGTCAATGCGGCAGGAAAAACTTCTATCGGTATAGGAAACTTCTCTCCTAAGCGGGTGACAAACTTAGACTCGTCTACAATTATATATGTTTTCGCACTGTTACATATCAGCAATTTTTCTTTAAACATAGCGCCGCCGCGTCCTTTGATCAGATTCCGGTCGGGGTCTACTTCATCAGCCCCATCGAAAGTCCAGTCTGGTTTTTTCTCCAAAAGCGTTGTTTGTGGTATTCCAAGTTGGATACAAGTCATGGATATTTCCATCGAAGAAGGTATAACCTGTATTTTTAGGTTTTCTCTTTTCTGTCTGTCAGCTATTGCCAGTAATGCAACATATACTGTCGAGCCCGAACCAACACCTATAATATCACCGTCTTTCATCTTTGCGGCAATTTCTGCGGCAACCTTTTCTTTCCCTTCCCTGTTGATTATCTCAGCAGACCATTTCAGATTATCTATAATATTATCATTCCATTCCATACATGTGTTCCTTTTTGGTCTTTCAAAGTTACATTAATTTGTTTGACAAAAGCAGGTTAGTTATAAAAAGGTAACAAAGGTAACACATCTGCATCTTTTTTTGATACTGCTACTTTTCTCTTCCTATAGGGGCAATTCCTCGTGGTTACCCGAAGGTATACCGATTGATTGGGTAGAGGCAAGCCGCTGCCTCCGCAATATCCATTTTAACTAAAACCTGACAACCAACGGTCACAGGAGCGAAACGTATGTAAAATTACAAGTTCCCGATATGTAGGGGCGGATTATTATCCGCCCGTTTTTAGACGCATTGTTCTCGTATTCGGGCGGATGATAATCCACCCCTACAGCAAACCCAGATATTTTAACTAAAACCTGACAAGTCTTACACTATTTACATTATTTTAGCTCGGCGATTCTTCAAATTCATAATTCATAACTTATAATTCATAATTCTTCCTGTCTTATAGATAAATATTTTCCAAAATAATTCAGACAAAACATAATACCTGCATATAAAGTCTGAGTCCGCTTCCCTAAAAAGATAAATATTTGCTTTAATCTTTAAAGTAGATAAGTTTTTCATACCTTAGTAGTCCAAAAAAGACGGTGTAATATTAATAGAAAGATTGTGCAATACCTGAGACAACAGGTAGAAATATACAAATAAACTGCTCACAATAGGGAGGGTTTATTGTATATTTTCAGTAGAAGATCAAGTAATCGTATGAAAAAAACCTTTATAATACTATTCCTTTTTATCCTTAATATTGTGAATTCTGTTGCTGTGTCACAAGAGAATGTCAATGAGGTATTGAAAGAACTGGATAAATATATAGAGCAAATAGATTATTATGTTCAGCAGCGAGAAGACAGGATAGATGTTTTAAGAAAGAAAGCTGCTAATGTAAGTAATGATTCGGAAAAACTAACCCTGTATTCCGAGTTGTTCGACGAATACAAATCATATAAGTATGATTCGGCTTTCGTATATGCCCGCCAGTCGTTGGAAATTGCCGACAAACTGGGCGATACATATAAGATTATGGAAGCCAAACAGCAGGTTGCATTCTGCTATCTGTCTTCGGGTCTTTTCAAAGAAGCTTCCGACATAATGAATACGATGGACATGAAGAATGCTCCTAAAGATATAAAGATGGATTATTATTCTTTGTTGGCAAGATTGTATTACGATATGGCCGATTATGGGGCAGACGAGTTTTTCAGCAGCAGCTATATCAATCTAGGTATACAATATTGTGATTCAGCAATAACCTATTTATCTCCCGAATCGGCAGAAGTATGGAATATCGTGGGACTGAAGCGTATGCAACAACGAAACTTCCCCGCAGCTATCGATGCTTTTCAGACTTTGATACATCTGCCCGGTATCGACGAACACACTTACGCTATAGGTACATCCTGTATGGGATATATGTATTCCGAACTGGGAGATAAAGATAAAGCCTTGTCGTATCTGGCAAAGGCCGCTATCGGTGATATAAAGTCGGCTACCAAAGAAGCTGTAGCATTGCTCAACCTTTCAGGACTTTTATATCTAGACGGAGACGTGGACAGGGCAAACAAGTATATACGCATTGCGATGGAAGATGCAAATACCTACAACGCCCGACAACGAAAAATACAAATCAGCCAGATATTACCTATTATTGAAAAAGAGCGGCTCGATATGGTAGAAAAACAGCGCAACAGCCTGATGGTATTTGCCGCAGTGGTATCCCTGTTATTCCTGTTATTGCTGACAGCCACCATTATAATCTACAAACAAGTGCAACGGCTGAGAAGAGCCCGGAAAACGATACATACTCAAAACATAAACCTTAAATCGGCCAATGTGAAACTCATTGAGGCCAATGAGATCAAAGACGAGTATATCGTGCAAACACTGTATGGTAAATCCGAGTATATAGAGCGCCTCGAAAGCCTGTACCGTACCATCGACCGCAAAATAGTGGCGCGTCAGTACGATGATATACGTTCGTTGCTCAAAGAATCCGACCTGAAGAAAGAGCGCGAAAATATGTATTCCTCTTTCGATCAGACTTTCCTGCGGCTTTTCCCTGATTTCATTGAAGAATACAACCGGTTGTTCAAGCCCGAAGACGTTGTTGTGTTCGATATAAATAAAGGGCTTACACCCGAGCTGCGTATATTTGCACTTATTCGTTTGGGAATATACGAGAGCGAGCGTATCGCTAAATTTTTAGACTATTCGGTCAACACGATCAACACATATAAGACGAAAGTAAAAAACAAATCCATTATTCCGAACGAGCAGTTCGAGCAAAAAATAATGGAGATAAAAACAGTTCGTACTTCACCGCATTAATTATCTTTTCCATCGACTTGAGGTCTTCTTTTTAACTTTTATTTCGTTATATTACCGTTATATTTTTCTGCTTTCGGTTAATGCATAAAATATTGTTTTATAGATGTTTGAATAAAATATTTATACCAAATTCATTATATATTTCGTAAGAAATTTCATCTTACAGTTTACCCCGCCTACATTTGCATAAATACATATGGAAATCAAATCCTGATTGACCTGTATAACTAATACGTGATTGAAATTACTTCATATAATTATTAACCAAAACTTATACCTATGAAAGTCTTACCGAAGCATTTTATTGCCTTTCTCTTATCGACTGTCATGTTATCGTTTGCAGCACGCAGCGATATCGGCAATGTAAACCACCTGTCCGGCCCATTGGGCAATACACATACCAGTTAACCTATTATCAGTAGTATTAATTATTAATAAAAGATGGAAACTATGAAATTAGATAGCATATCATATAAACATATTATACGCACCTGCTGCCTCGCCCTCTTCTTTTTAGGGATGAGTGTACAGATGTATGCACAGGATATATCTGCTACGGGAACAGTAACAGATGAAAGAAACGAGCCTCTGACCGGAGTTACCGTAAAAGTAGAAGGTAACGCTACTCAGGGAACAATGACAGACGTAGATGGTAGATTTGAGTTGAACTGCCCGGCCGGTAGTGTCCTCGAATTTTCATATATAGGATTTAACTCATTAAAAGCCACAGCCGAAAGAGATATGAGAATCACGCTTTCCGAAAATGCGATCGCACTTAAGGAAACAGTTATTGTGGGAATCGGATACGGTACAATGCGTAAGTCCGACCTTACGGGTTCCATTGCTTCGGTAGGGCAGGAAGACCTGAAAAAAGGTGTTGTTACATCGGCTGAACAGGTATTACAGGGTAAAATCTCAGGATTGTCTGTAGTGCAAAGTTCGGGAGACCCTTCCGCCGGAGCATCTATCCGTCTCAGAGGGGGTACATCGCTGGCTGCGAGCAACTCTCCGCTTATCGTTGTCGACGGTATACCGGGAGTAGACATCAACACAGTGCAGCCTTCGGAAATACTTTCGATAGACGTTCTTAAAGACGCTTCGTCTGCAGCTATTTACGGTTCGCGTGGAGCCAATGGTGTTATCATTATCACCACAAGCCGTTCCAGCGACAGAGAAGCACGCAGCATTCAGTACAACGGCTATGTCGCTGCAGGCTATGTGCCGAAAAATCTCGATTTTCTTACGGCAGGTGAATGGAGATCGTATGTAAAAGACAATAACATAGCCAATTATGTTGACAACGGTGGTGATACCGATTGGCAAAAGGAATTGGAACGTACAGCGTTTACACACTCGCACAACCTTTATTTCAGCAATGTAGGTAAAGACAGCGGTTACAGTGCTTCCATCACCTACCTGAATAGTCAGGGAGTAATGAAGGAAAGCAGCATGAACCGTATTGCAGGTAGCGTATCGGCTCATCAGTACGGACTGAACAGACGCCTGAAACTTGAAGCCGGAGTTACCGGAAGCCGCGATAACTGGAATCCTTTCGATGACCGCGTATTCGAGCGTATTGCAAACCAGAACCCGACTACACCTGTATATGACGAAAACGGCAACTTTACCCAGATAGCAGGAACAAATACTGAAAATCCGCTTGAGATAGCTGTCAACAGAAATGCGTCTAACTCACGTACACGCCTGTTGGGATATGGTAAGATTGAACTGACTATCATCGACGGACTGAAAGCCTCTGCTAACGGATCATACGAATACAACTCATTGCAAACACGCCTTTACATCCCTACCTATGCGAGACTTGACGGGGAAACAGAAAGAGGACGCGCACAAAGAAATATGGATGAGACCCGCAATATGCAGCTGGAGACATTCCTTACTTATGATAAGGACATCAATAAAGACAACAGACTGAATGTAATGGGAGGTTACTCATATCTGGAATATGTGGCTGAAGGATTCGGTGCCGTGCGTCGTGGATACGATACAGACGAATTTTCTTATAACAATCTGGCTGCAGGATCGGATATCCGGCAAGGAGATGTATCTTCTTACAAGGCAAAAGCTAATCTGGTATCATTCTTCGGACGTGTAAACTATAGCCTGATGAACAAATATATGCTGACTGCTACAGTTCGTAACGACGGTTCATCCCGCTTCGGTGACAATAACAAATGGGGTTGGTTCCCATCCGTATCAGCGGCATGGAGAGTATCGGAAGAATCATTCATGGAAGGTACTTCATCGTGGCTCGACAACCTGAAACTGCGTGTAGGATATGGTGTTACAGGTAATCAGGGAGATATCGGCGAATACAAATCGTTGCCGTTGCTTACTACTACTTCTTATATGGATCCGTCTACCGGCCTGTGGGTAAACTCTTATATTCCTGCACAGAACTCTAATCCTGACCTGAAATGGGAATCTACACAGCAATTCAATCTGGGCATAGACTTCTCTTTATTTAACAGAGTTACAGGGTCTATCGAACTGTACAGTAAAAAGACAAAAGACCTGTTGTGGACATACCTCGTGGCACAACCGTCTAATCTGAGAAATACAATGTTGGCGAACGTAGGAACATTATCTAATAAGGGAGTAGAGTTGACATTGGGTAGCAATATCATCAAAACAAAAGACTTCTCATGGGATGGTAACCTGACATTCTCTTACAACGATCAGGAGATAACCAAGCTATCAAACAGCAGTTTCAGTTCCAGCGGTTTCGCAATCGGCTCACTGCATGGTCTGCAAGGTTTTTCGGGAATATATAGCCAGCGCATTATGGAAGGCTATCCGTTGGGAGCGTTCTATGGCCCTAAGTGCAGCGGTATAGATGCAGATGGTAAATATATATTTGAGAACAGGGATGCAGACGGCAATCCGGTTGATGAATATCTGGGAAGCGCACAGCCGAAGGTGAATCTGGGTATCGCTATGAACTTTACATACCGTCATTTCGATATGAATATTTCCGGTTACGGAATGTTTGGTCAGAAAGTACTGAACGGAACAGCAATGGCACTGTCGAATATAAGCCGCGTGCAATCACAGAATATACTTAAAGACCTTTCTACATCGGGTATATCCAGTGCACAAGACCCGAGATTTTCAAGTTACTGGATCGAGAACGGATCATTCTTCCGCCTGCAATCGATAACCTTAGGATACACATTGCCTTTCGACATGAAGAAAATAGGATTTGAAAAGATCAGATTCTATGTAACAGGAGAAAACCTGTTTGTGATCTCAGGTTACTCAGGTATCGATCCTGAAGTAAGAACAGACCTGCGTATGAATAGCAATGGAGATGTGACTGCTTCTCCGGGTATCGATCGTTTCGACTCATATCCGCGTCCTACTACATTCTCGTTCGGTGTAAATCTTTCATTCTAACCATTGAAAAAACAATAAAAATATGAAAACTAAAATATTATCATTACTGGCACTAGCTGCTTTACTGACAGTCTCTTCCTGTACCGATCTGGATGAAACGGTATATGACAGAAAACCGATGGATGGTACCGGTAAATCGGAAATGGAGATGCAGCCTGTAATCTCAGGAGCTTATACTACATTAAGAGGATTCAGCGATGCCGACAGAGGCGGTACAAACTGCTATCCGACAGGAGAGTTCGTATTCTTCGTGAACGAGTGTGTTTCCGACGAAGCCACTATCCCTACCCGTGTGGGTGGTGACTGGGGTGATGGCGGCAGATACCGCGAATTGCAGCACCATACATGGACACCGAATAACGTATTGTTCACTGCTAACTGGAAGTATTGCTATCAGGGTATAGCTACGATCAACTCTGTTATAGCTCAGGTAAACGAATCGGATATGGGAGATGCTGCCCGCAAAAAGGCGGATGCCGAACTCAGAGGATTACGTGCTTATTACTATTCGTTGTTGTTAGATCAGTTTGGGAATGTTCCTCTTGTGACAGAGTTTAAGAAGGATGCTGAATATCCTACAAATGCATCACGTGCTGAGGTATTCAAGTTTGTAGAGGATGAACTTAAAGCTATTGCAGACGTTCTGCCTGCTGAGAAGACTTACAGCAAATTTACACGTGGTGTGGCATATAGCTTACTTGCCCGCTTATACCTGAATGCAGAAGTATATACAGGAACAGCCCGTTGGCAGGATTGTATAGATGCCTGCGATAAAGTATCAGGCTATATCATAGAAGATAATTACTTCCAGAGCTTCAAAACCAACAATGAAATATCGAATGAGATAATCCTTTCTATACCTTACGATCACAAGTCGGGTACTGTAGGGAACTACCTCGCTTCGATGACATACCACTATGAGCAGAGATTTGCTTTCTCCCTATCTGGTTCTTATCCTTGGTGTGGAAACGGTATCTGTGCACAACCGGGATTATATTCATCATTCGATGCTAACGATATTCGTCGCAATTCATTGCTTATCGGCCCTCAGATCAGTCTGTCGACAGGAGAAGTTATTAAAATGGCGAACGGAATGCCGCTCGATTATACAGAAGAGATCACAACATTCCTTGAGTCACCGCAGAATGAAGGCGCCCGCTTACACAAATATGAAGTAAGGGCAGATGATCAGTGGGAGCGTGACAACGACCTTGTACTGATTCGCTATGCCGAAGTCGTAATGTCTAAAGCTGAAGCTCTTTTCCGTGCAGGAAAGGCATCCGAAGCGCTACCATTAGTTAACGAGCTTAGAAGAAGAGCAGGTCTGGATGATCTGGGCACTCTTACGCTGGAAGCATTAGATACTGAGTGGAGACACGAGTTTGTATTCGAAGGACTGCGCCGTACGGTAAACATACGCTTCGGTACATTCTTCGAGGCTTGGTGGCAAAAAGAAGCTTCTGATAAGACAAGAGGTTTATATCCGATTCCTACATCGCAAATGCAGCTGAATCCTAATCTGAAACAAAATCCGGGTTACTAGACTTTAAGGTTGAGTACGGATCATGGGATGATCCTGTGACCGTACTCTTTTTTGAAAACTTAAACGGCAAGAAAATAATGAAACAAGTATCAAAACTATTACTTCTCGTTCTCATCTGTCTCACGGCATGCAGTACGTCGCCACTACAACCGGCTGTATCATCGCCCGACGGTAGTATCCGCGTAGAGGTGGGAGCAGAGGACGGAAAACTATTCTACACGGTTAATAAGAACGATAAAGTCATTCTGGGCAAGTCTTTTCTGGGTTTTGTGCTGAAAGACTCCGACTTCGACAAGAACCTTGACATTACCAATATAAAAACGACTTCATTTGAAGAAACATGGGATCAGGTATGGGGCGAAGAAACCTCTGTTGTCAACAAGTACAACCAACTGGCGGTAGATGTTACCGAAAAAGATGGGCTAAAACGCAGATTCACAGTGGTGTTTAGGGTATTCGACGATGGCGTGGGCTTTCGCTATGAGTTTCCGGAGCAGGAGAACCTGAAAGACTTTGTCATAATGGATGAACTGACTGAGTTTGCTTTGGCAGACAGCCACAAGTCATGGTCTATACCCGCATACCACACCGAGTATTACGAAGGATTGTACAGAACAATTCCGGTGAACGAACTGGATACTGTATGCACTCCGCTGACAATGGAAACCAAAGACGGCATGTATCTGACTATACATGAAGCCAACCTGACCGATTATGCAGCAATGAACCTGTTACCGAAGAATAAGACTGCGGTATTGAAAGCCGATCTTACACCTTGGTCGACAGGAGAGAAGGTGCATATGAAAGCACCGGGAGTTACTCCTTGGCGTACGATCATTATAGCAGCTACTCCGGGCGATCTGATGCTTTCGCGTCTGATGCTTAACCTCAACGAGCCATGCAAGATTGAAGACACTTCATGGATCAAACCGGGACGCTATATCGGTATCTGGTGGGGAATGCATATGGAAAAATACACATGGTATCAGGGACCAAAACATGGTGCGACTACAGAGAATACGAAACGTTATATCGACTTTGCTGCCGAACATGGCTTCTCCGGTGTACTGGTAGAAGGATGGAACGACGGCTGGCAAAACGACTGGACGAAAGAAGGAGATAAATTCAGCTTCACTAAGCCATACTCAGATTTCGATATAGAAGAGATAACCAAGTATGCCGCTATGAAGAATGTACGCTTAGTAGGACATCACGAAACGGGAGGCTCTACGCTGAACTATGAGAGACAGCTCGACAGCGCTTTCACTTTCTATCAGAAATATGGAGTGAATGCCGTGAAGACAGGCTATGTAAGCCCGTTGCTCGACGGCAAAGAGAGACACAGCAGCCAATACGGAGTGCGCCATTTCCGTAAGGTAATAGAAGCCGCTGCAAAATATCATATAATGATAGACAATCACGAGCCGGCAATGCCTACAGGACTACAGCGTACATGGCCTAATCTGATGACACAGGAAGGAGTCAGAGGACAAGAATATGACGCATGGTCGAGAGACGGGGGGAATCCGCCGGATCATACCACTATCATTCCGTTTACAAGAGGATTGGCGGGTCCGATAGACTTCACACCGGGAACATTCAATTATACAAACCCTGTATATCCGAATACCCGTGTGCAGACTACGCTGGCTAAGCAGCTTGCATTGTCTGTAGTGATCTACAGCCCATTGCAAATGGCTTCGGATATGATAGAGAACTATGAGAACAATCCGGCTTTCGAGTTCATCACTTCATGCCCTGCCAACTGGTCTAAAACAGTGGTGCCTGATGCCAAGATAGGCGAATATGTGACTATTGCCCGTAAAGACAGAAACAGCGAAAACTGGTATGTAGGCAGCATTACCAATGCTGATAGCCGCAAGCTGACATTGCCGCTTTCGTTCCTCGATAAGGGAGCTAAATATAAAGCCAAGATATTCAAAGACGGGGAAGGAGCTGAATACAAATCGAACCCATACCCTGTAGCCATTGAAGAAATGGATGTGACTTCCGATACGGTTATCGACTTGAACCTTGCAACAAGCGGGGGAACAGCGATAATCCTTACGAAGCAATAATTAATAGTTATAAAGTGCTAAAACGGGCTGTGCAGATATCTGCACAGCCCGTTTTATTTTCTCCTGCTTTCGGTCTTTATTTTGTTACTGATATGTTTATCTTTCCTGTTTTCAGTCCTTTGGCTTTTGCTTCAAAGGTAATGATGCCATTACTTTCTCCTGCTTGTACAATAGATGTAAGCTGTCCGTTAAATGCCGGCATCTGAGGCAGATGAAACTGATCGAGGCTTGTCGGGTCGCCATTGGCAGACGCCCTGTACTTACCGTTTCCGGTTACGCTGAATGTAACCATACGCTGATCGTTGGGGCACAGATTACCGTCTTTGTCTACTATGCGTACATTGATGTAGGCAAGGTCTTTACCATCGGCAGATAGTTGCGTCCTGTCGGCAATCAGTTCTATGCGATCGGGTTTTCCGGCAGTGCGTACCGCCTTTTCGGCTACTGCTTTGCCCTGTGCATCATAAGCCACAACCTTCACTTCACCCGGTTCGTATATTGCATCCATCCACATCAGGCGATAGCGGTTTTGTACCGTAGTGTTGTTTTTGCTTTGTTTGCCGTAGCTCTTACCGTTGATAAACAGTTCGGCAGAAGGATAATTTGTATAAACAAATACAGGAGTCACTTGTCCTTCGCGGCCTTTCCAGTTCCAGTGAGGAAGTATGTGAAGTGTATTTTCGTTCTTATTCCATATACTGCGGTACAGGTAGTAACGGTCTTTAGGAATACTTGCCAGATCGATGATGCCGAACAATGAGCTGTGGTTAGGCCACGCATCCGTGTCATACGGCGAAGGTTCGCCCAGATAGTCGAATCCTGTCCATACAAATTGTCCCATAGTCCATTCATGGTCGTCTGCCAGTGCAAAATCGTCATCGGGAACATTTGCCCACGAGCAATATTCGAGGTCGTATGATGACGACTGATGATCGTCGTATATAGCATCAGCCTTCTTCTCTACAGGGAATTTGTACACTCCCCGCGAACTTACTGTAGATGAAGTTTCCGATCCCAGTACAAGATTCTGAGGTAGCTTGGCATAAGCCTCCTCATAGCGGTGTGCCCTGTAGTTGAAACCCGGTACATCCAGCATGGCAGCAAAGCCGTTGTTCAGTACGCAAGTCACCTGATCCATACCACAGGTTACAGGGCGGGTAGGGTCTTCGCGATGGCAGATGTCTTGCAGGAACGAGGCTACTTTATACCCTTCGGCACTGCATTGTGTCGGCACTTCGTTCCCGATACTCCACATTACTACGCTGGCATTATTTCGGTAGTTGCGCAGCATGTTTACCATATCTTTCTCCGCCCATTCGTTGAAGAAGCGGTGATAACCATTCTCACATTTGGCAATATCCCATTCGTCAAAAGGTTCTATCATCATCATAAAGCCCATTTCGTCGCAAAGCTCTACCAGTTCAGGCGCAGGCATATTGTGTGCTGTACGTATGGCATCGCAACCCATATCTTTCAGCATTGTAAGTTGGCGGCGCAGGGCTGCCACATTGATAGCTGCACCCAATGGGCCTAAATCGTGATGGTTACATACTCCTTGAAACTTGCGTTTCTTTCCATTCAGGAAGAAACCTTTGTCTGCTATTAGTTTTATATCCCTGATACCGAAACGGGTTGTATATTCGTCCACCAGTTTATCCTTTATATATACTTTGGAAACAGCATTGTAAAGATATGGCGTTTCGGGCGACCATAGTTTCGGGTTGTTTACAATGAGATTCTGCTCGAATGCTTTCCCATGATTGATCTTCAATGTATTGTCCTTTGTTGCTACTGTTTTTCCATCTTTGTCCTTTATTTCGGTAACGATGCGTACATCTTCATTCTTACTGTTCTCTATTCCTGTTTTCAGCTTTATCGAAGCATACTCCTCAGAGACAAAAGGAGTGGTGATATAAGTACCCCATACAGGAACATGTACGGCATCGGTTACAATTACATGCACATTACGGTAGAGTCCGGCTCCCGGATACCAACGCGACGATTGCGGTTTGTTTTCGAGGCGTACGGCAACCGTGTTAGCTTTACCGTCGGCATTGAGCAGATCGGTCACATCGCAGTGAAAGGAATTGTATCCGAAAGGCCAGAATATAGCTTCCTTGCCATTCACATATACGCGAGCTTCACTCATTGCTCCGTCAAACTTCAGGGTAACACGTTTCTTACCGGCATCGAAATTATCGACACTAAACGTATTTCTGTACCAGCCGATTCCGATGTACGGAAGCCCTCCGGTACGTCCTGTTTTCACAGTAGCTACTTGCTCTCCGTTTTGGGTTACAGCTACTGTTTGCAGGTCATATTTGCGATCGAACGGACCATAAATCGCCCAGTCGTGAGGTACGGTAACCGATTCCCATTTCGCATCGTTGAAGTCTTTATTTACGGCATCGGGATAATCTCCTTTGGTAAATTTCCAATCCTTTTCCAGCAGGAATTGATCCCTTACTTTTTGTGCATACCCTGTGTTCAGACATAAAAGTCCTAAGACGGAGAAGCAGATGATTTTTATATATCTCATTTTTTTAAAATTTATTCGTTCTCTAAAGTAATAACAATATCAGTGAAATTTTAACAAAAGGCTTACAAAGTTTACGAGTTTTTAGTCTACTAGCTTGCTAGTAGACTAAAAACTCGTAAACTAAACCTTATTTAAAAGCATCAAGCGCCGCAGTCGGTTTGCCCGAGTTATCGAATGCTCCCAGCGTGTAACCGTTCCAGCTATTGTACGATTGAGGTTCCCAGTAGAATACACCGAGACATTTATCACCGCTTATCGCTTTGCTTTTCTCTATCAGGTCAGTAAGGAAATCTTTTGCCGATTCCGGGTCGTCCCAAGGCATACCTACTTCGCAAAGCATCACTTCGCTGCTGTAACGGCTTATCATATCATTCATATTGGCTATACAGGCAGTATTCATGCTACTCCATGTATCGGCTTGCGGATAAAGCGACATACCTATCACATCCCATTTACCGCCATTGTTTTTCAGTCCGTCAAATATCCAGCGGAACAGTGAGTTGTTATCTCCTTCCTGTATATGTACAATAACTTTTGCATTCGGGAATACAGCCTTTACGGCATCATATCCTGCATTGTTGAGATCGGCGTAGTTCTTCATATTATCTTCCGCCTTTCCATCGTTCCACAACATACCATTACCCGTTTCATTTCCTACCTGTACCCATTCAGGTGTAATACCATAATCTTTCAGAGCATTCAATACATCTTTAGTATGGTCGGCAACGGCTGTTTTCAGTTCGTCAAAAGTCAAACCGTCCCACTCGGCAGGCTTTGTTTGCTTGCCCGGATCAGCCCATGTATCGCTGTAGTGGAAGTCGATCATGATGCGCATTCCCAGATTGTGGGCGCGCCATGCTTTCACCAGCAGATCGCTTTTGTTGCACCACCCGTTTTCGGGATTTACCCATACCCGCAAGCGGATAGAGTTTATTCCCAGATCGCGGAGCAAAGTCATACATTCGGTCTCGCGTCCGTTAGTGTTATAGTACTTATAACCGGCCTTCTCCATCTCTGTAAGCCAGCTTACATCAGCCCCTTTGGCGAATCCGGTCATGTCATAGACCGGATCCTCAGTGCCTGTGGAAGGAGTATTGTCGTCGTCACTACAGGCACTGAAGGTGAATAGTGCCATAGCTATAGCTATTATTATATATCTGAATTTCATATTTTTCCTGTTATTGAGTGATACTATATGTTCTGCTTATAAGGTCTACCGTCACCTGATATGTGCCCGGTGCAAGTGATGCATCGTCGGTTATATTGCTGCCTTTGTAATACAGTTTCCCTTCCGAACCGCCGAAGTAGTGATTCCATGATGAATCTACATGTATCTGGAATCCCCACGGAGAGGCACTGTTGATGGTTACAGAACCCGCATATACTCCGGCTGTAGCAGTTGCAGTCAGTGCAGTGTTGAAGTCCCACTGGTCGTGCAGGCCTACTACATAGATGCTACTTCCGATATTTGTCAGATTATAAGTCAATCCTTTCAGCGAAACATCCAGTAGATAAAGTCCGGCGGCAGGTGCAGGGAGATTATTTTCACTACTTGCCAATAGCGTGCCTGTGTAGGCGTCACCCGATCCCAGTTTGTAGAAACTGCTCCAGTTGTCTATTTCGGTGTATATACCGTAGCCCCATTCAGAGTTAACATTCGCTACACCGGCATAAGACAATTCATCCTCATTATAGAGAGCCAATGTTGTGTTGAAATTCCATCCTCCGCTGGTGAGATCGTCTATTCCCGGCAGATATACATACGGATTGATCTCGATAGGGCCTGTAGAGCCGCTAACAACTTCGCATGTCCAAGCCTGTGGATTGCTGAGGTCTACTACCAGTGAGTATTCTCCGGCTTCGGGAACAGTTACTGATATCTCGCCTGCTGTACTTGCTAAGCTTATATTTTGTCCGTTCTGTGCAAAGGCTATTGTAGTATTAATAGGTGTGGACGTGTCGTCCGCTCCGGTAGAATAATCATATTGTTTACCCGTTCCCTGCAATTTAATTTTTAATGTTTTTGCAGATGTAGTATTGAAAACAGTAGTCCATTTCACGTTAGGACGGTCGAATGTCATTTCTCCACTGATTTCTCCGCTTACTGTAAGTGTCGGTATCAATAACGCAGACCATAGTTTCTTATTGGTATTCACCTCTGTATAGTAGCAGCCTGTTACGCCCGGGAACCAGAAGTTCCAGCGCTTGTCGGCATCTTCTTCCGAAGACATAAGGAATGCAGTACCGTCTACACCGTCGTTACCCCATGTTGTTCCGTCACCTTCTTTCATAAAGTAGTTGTACCAGCCGGTCGCACCCATAAATCCGGTATAAACACCGTCGGATTTAGCAGAGTAAAGCGTGCGTCCTGTGTCTGCCATCTTGCTATCGAGGATGAAACCGATACTCATGTCTATCTTGAATGAAGTCACATCTACACTGACTACATTGCTGTATACTGGTTCCATGTTAGCACCCGTACTGCCTTTAAGCCGGAAATAGAATGTAACGGGCACATCTGCCTCCACGCCCATATTCTTGGCTACGGTATTCAGTTCTGATCCTGTGTAAGCTTTTGATAGGCTGCTTTCAAGTGATTCGGTAACATTCGATGAAAAATCACTTTGTGTAGATACCTGCATGTAAGTAGAAAGTATATTGGGTGCACTCATTCCGGAATTGCTGACCTTTAGCGTGGTCGATGTCCATGCAAGTGACAGCACCAACTGGTTTGAAGTTTCCTGAGCCAGTACTACCTTGCTTTCCGTAGCTACAAGGTCGCTACCCTCAAGTCCCGAAAGCAGAATCTTATCTCCGTCATTCTCACAGCCTGTCATCAGTATGAGCAGTGCTAATATTGCAGAGAATGCTTTTATTGCTTTTGTTGCTTTCATATATCTTAATATTTTGTGTTTTAAATCAATAGTTTTCATTATAAAGGTTCGGATTGGCAGTAAGGTCTGTTGCCGGAATAGGGTAGTAGTTGTATTTACTGTCTACTGCTGTTCCGTCTTTT
Source organism: Dysgonomonas hofstadii (assembly GCA_040395895.1). Taxonomy (GTDB): domain Bacteria; phylum Bacteroidota; class Bacteroidia; order Bacteroidales; family Dysgonomonadaceae; genus Dysgonomonas; species Dysgonomonas hofstadii_A. Next base: position 69,522 of record JBEBPN010000001.1, on the reverse strand, counting down.
ACTCCGCCTTTCCATTGCCACAGATAAGACGATGTGGTGAATTTGCCATAGCGGACAAGGTCTGTACGGCGTACACCTTCCCAATACAGTTCGCGGGCACGTTCGTCAAGGATAAAATCTTTTGTGAGTTCAGCTAGTACTACCTTACCATCACTTTCGTAATTGTCGCCGAATGCACGTTTGCGCAGATCGTTCACATATCCCAGTGCTGTAGCTGTCGAACTGCCTGTTCCTCCGCGTGTAACTGCTTCGGCAAGCATCAGGTAAACGTCTGCCAGACGGAATACAGGGAAGTCTGTGTTTACACCACCATCTACAGTATTGGACGCTGCAACATTGGCATCGGTCATATTGCTCCACTTCTCTACGAAGTAACCGTTGCTTTGATTATCAATAACATCAAGATACTGAGTTTGTCCTTCTGTGAAGAATAATCCGCGTCCGTCCTGTTCGTCGAACAGTGCAGGTACTTCTCCTCTGATACGGAACATTCCCCATCCGCTGGTCACACCGTAGTCTTCGGGTTTCTGATAGTCGGATGTATTACTTACTGCTCCGCAAATAATGTATGTAGTAGAGCCCCACGATATGCTACGTTTAGCATCTACAGGGAAAGAGAAAATAATCTCATTGGTACGTTTGTCATTATCGGCATTGAATAGTTTTTTATAATCGGCTTCGAGCGAATAACCTTCGGCTATCACCTTGTTGCAGTATTCGATGCAATCGCTGTAACGCGCTTCGTTTGTATATACTTCAGCATTCAGGTAAAGCCTAGCTAACAGCGAGTATGCAGCCGCTTTGGATGCTCTTCCGTACTCGGTCGCCGTTCTGCTCTGCAAAGAGCCGTCTATATCTTTCAACTCAGCTTCGATGTAATCGAATACCTGTTTAGCTTCATAGCGTGGAGGAGCAAATGCACCTACCGGATCGGCTTCGGTAACAAATGGAATATTGCGGTACAGGTCGAGTGCATGGAAGTATGCCAATGCTCTGATAAAGCGGGCTTCGGCACGATAATGACGAATGTCGCTTTGTTCACTTTCGGTAAATTTAGATATCTGGTCGTCTCCGGCATTGCGCAGAAATTCGTTACATAACGATATTGTATAGAAAATGCGGTAGTAAGTATCCGATACCCAAGGGTCGTTTGCATCCCACGACAGGAATGTAAGGTCAGATACCTTATCTCCCTCGAGCCAAGTAGAAGCCAGTTCGTCGGTACCACATTCCTGCAGGTTGAAGTAACAGCGCATATAGTCTTGTCCGCTGTTGCTGCTGAGGTCTGGATTTTCGCCGCCTTTCTCTTGTCCGGCAGTGACAAACGAAGTATATAATTTAGCCAGTACGGCTTTATAGTTTGCCGCTTCGGCATAAACATCTTCCGAAGTGGTTTCGGCATGTGGTACCTGATCGAGCCCTTCGAGGCAGGAAGTCAGCGTGAACGCACAGGCGAATAATACGGTATATAATAATTTTCTCATTGTCGTATCTTTTTAGCTGTTTTGTTGAATTAAAAATCGAGTCCTAAGCTAAGAGAGAATGTTCGCGGACGCGGATAGAACGAAACATCCATGCCATTCGGCACTTCGGGGTCTACACCGCTGTATTTGGTAATGCAGAACACATTCTGTACCATAGCGCTGATGTTCAGAGAGCAACGGTTGTCTATCTTACCAAAGTTGTATCCCAAAGAGATGTTGTCCATTTTGAGGAACGAAGCATTCTCAACATAATAATCCGAGAGATACTGACGGTTTTGGAATCCTGTTTCAAGATAGCTCGACGACAGGTTGTTAAGTTGGTATGAGTTATAGCTAACCGTACTCCATGCTCCGCTGTTCATTGCCATACCGTTGTACACATAGTTACCTACATTGGCGCGGAAGCTCATACCCAGATTCCACTTTTTGTAACGCAATGAGGTGCTGAGTCCGAATATAAGATCGGGAGATGGCGAGTGATAACGATACAGGTCGCTGGAATTGATAACCCCGTCATTGTTGAGGTCGGCGTATGCACCTTCGATCGGTTTGCCTGTCTTTTCATCATATAACTGATGATAAACATAGAACATATAAGGAGCATACCCTTCGGAGAGTACCTGAAAGTTATAGCTGTCGATGGTAGGACCTACAGGTGTGTTTGTTGTAGAGCCGCCTTCGATGAGTGATAGGTTTTTCACCTTCATTTTCTGCCATGTCATGTTGTAACTCACATTCCATGTAAAGTCTTTTGTGTCTACAGGGATTGCATTGAGCGAGAACTCTATACCATGACTGTCTACATTCCCCACATTAGTAAGGATTGTTTTGTCAAAGTTACTTCCGGCTGCAGAGGGTACTGTTGCTAACAGGTCTTTTGTCTGGCGAGTGTAGAAATCGACACTACCGGTAAGGCGTTCTTTAAGGAAGCCAAAATCGAGACCGATGTTCCATGCGGTAGTTGTTTCCCATTTCAGATCCTGTACATAGGCCTGAGGACGATAAGAGTAATACCACTGGTCGCCGAACTGTACTTGTGCACCTTCCTGACTGTAAGTATATACAGGCAGATAGTTGTAATTGCCGATACCTTCCTGTTGTCCGGTGATACCATAGCTGGCACGCAGCTTAAGGTTGCTCAGCACATCGTTATTCTTCAGGAAAGATTCTTCTGAGATTCTCCAAGCCAGTGCAATGGACGGGAATGTTCCCCAACGGTTGTCTTTGTGGAAACGTGAAGTTCCGTCGCGGCGCATAGTGGCTGTGAGCATATAACGTGAATCGTATGTATAGTTGAGGCGTGCATAGTAGGACATCAGTACGTGACGCTGGTCTTTTGCGGCATAAGAGGTCTGTACTTCTCCCAGTGTATTCAGTTCGGAATAGGTAGGAGTCGTTGTTTTCCAGAATTGATGATCGAATCCGGCTGTGGCATCTATGGTACTCTTTATAGAAGACAGACTTTTGTTATAATTGAGGTATGTAGTCAACAGGCGGTTTGTATTCTTCTGAGGGCCATACACATAATCACGTCCCGAAGTAGTATAATATTCGGCGGCTTCAGCAGGGATATAAACTTTCCCTTTTCCTTCTGCATAATCATATCCCAGTGTGGCATGCAATCTCAGATCAGGCAGAAAATGTAGTCTGTAGTCTACATCAGCATTACCGATGAAGCGTTTTACCTTACTGGTCGAACTGTATTGATTTGCCATCCCTAATGGATTGCGAACGGCAGCATTTACAGGATAACCGCTGTTGTCGACAGCCTCGTAGTACCCGCCGAAATTATCGTTGTCGGAGTAAATCGGTATTGTCGGGTTGTATGTAGATGCAGCCCAGATAGCTCCTGTATTGGCAAAACGATTGTTGTTGATAGAACCTTTTCCACTAAAATTGAATTTAAGGTAATCGTTGAAGAAAGACGGAGAAAGCGATATGTTCCCGGTAAAACGTTCGGCATTGTCCTGCAACATGATACCGCTCTGGTTGTAATAACCTACAGATACACGGAACGGCACATTGGCAGCCATACGTCCCGCTACACTCAGGTTGTTGTCGGTACCGAAGGCTAGTTGGTATATTTCATCGTTCCAGTTGGTGTTGGCTGTTCCCAATAATGCTTTTTGCTCGTTTGTACCTTTTGCGTTGATGACATTGATAAATTCATCCCTGCTGAGCATATCGGCCATTTTAGTACGTGTCTGTACCGAATTGGTAGTGTTGAAAGAGACCTTTACGCCATCACCGCTTCCTTTTTTGGTAGTGATAATGATAACACCGTTAGATGCGCGTGAACCGTAAATGGCTGTAGACGATGCATCTTTAAGTATACTCATGCTTTCTATATCCGAAGGATTAATAAGGCTGAGGAAGTTGCCTGTGTTTCCACTGATACCTCCGCTTTCGAGAGGTACACCATCGAGTACGATAAGCGGATCGTTGCTGGCATTAAGCGAGGCTCCTCCGCGAATACGTATCGTGCTTCCTCCGGTAGGCGATCCGCTGTTCGACATGATCTGTACACCGGATACTTTACCATTGATCAACTGTTCGGGAGAACTGATAAGTCCTGTATTGAAATCCTTACTGCTAACGCTGCTGATAGAACCTGTAAGGTCGCTTTTGCGTTGTGTACCGTAACCGATAACTACAACGTCTTTCAGTGACAGGGCATCGGGTCTCATTTGTACATTCAGGACGTTTCCTGTAGGAATGGTGATAATTTGCATTTCGTAGCCTACATACGAAAATTGCAGTTCTGTAGTTCCCTGAGGAACTGTCAGACTGTAATTCCCATCCAGATCTGTGGTTGTGCCTGTGGAAGTTCCGCTAACCATGATAGTGACACCGATAAGCGGCTCTTTCATCTCATCTATAACTGTTCCTGTAATTTCTCTCCCTTTTTGTTGGGCGAGAGCAGGAAATGATGTTCCCAGTAGTAGCGTGCATAGCAGCAGGAATACTACCGAATGGCGGAGATTTAAGTTTTTATGATTCATACTGTATCAACTGTATTAGTTTAATGAAGTTTTATTTTTTATGGTATTATTCTATTCAATCCAGATATTGCCGATTTCTATTTCAGCTTTCTTTTCTTTTTCACCGTCGAAGGATATTTCAAGACTTTCTATATCCGCTGCATGGAAAGGTATATGTGTGTCCGGCTCAAAGTATTTATCGAGAAATACGGGATAAGGATGTGGCAGCAGTGCTGTACGTGTTTGTTGCAAAGCCGATAGCGGAATCCGAACAATTCCCTGCTTACTGTTTACAACAGTGCTGTATGTAAATCCTTTATCAGTGATAAATCCTACCGATAGTTTTTCCGGTGCGTTTTTAATATACATACATATTTCTTTGCCTTGTGTCAGGCGGGATATACGTCCGGCAACAGCATCTTTCACATATTTCCGCAGGAAGAATCGCGGAGACTGGGAATCAGACTCAAATGTGATCTGCAATGTAGGACTTTCGGCAGGGTTGCTGTTTATGATTTTTCTGTCCGTACGGCTCCATTCAGGCATAATGTATGTTTCCAGATCGCTGTATTCGTCTGTTACTGTAAACAGGCTTACGGGGCTTGCAGCATTGGTAACATCGCTTTCCCAATAGGTGCTTTGTGTATAATCCCAGTCGAGTGGATTGCCTGTAGTGCCCGATGGAAATGTATAGTTCTTATTGCTGCTGCATACAATAATATTGTATTTTAGTTTACCTTCTTTTATATCTTCGGCAGATATTGTTGTACGATAAGTATAACCCTGCGTCCTGTCCATCTTGTAATATTTATTCTGATCATTCCAGAAAGATACTTTATCGGTATAGATGATAACCGAATCGGGCATTTCCGGCCCTACTATTTGTGCCTCTATTTGCAATGGCTTGCCTTCTTCGATGACGATTGACGGATTATGAACTACCGAAAATGTTTTGGCATGGGCTTCGGGCGCTACAAATTCACCGAGCGCGATGTTGTTCCATGCAGTTCTGGCTTGCCAGTCTTTAGCCGGCGTATAACCATTCTTTTTGAGGAGATAGACACCCGGCCTTACGGAAATGCTTTTTCCCGAAGATAACCCATTATGAACATTTCCCCGATTGATAGCTGTGACGGTGAAATTCTCACCCAGACCGGGTATGCTGATCTCCATATTCCATGTATTCCACGCGATGGTAACGACCTCCTTTTTCAGAGACGGTTTAGCAAAAGGATCGTTTGTCTGTATTGCGTCAGGCATTACTTCGAGTCGCCATACTCCGCTTTCGAGTTGGTCGAGGAAGTATGTGCCTGTACCTTCATATCTTACGACAGGAGAACTGCCATGTCCTATAATCTTTTTCAGACTATTTATATCGCTTGGATTTGATGTAGTATTGTTTGAGTAAAAAAACTTATCGGGACTGTTAAGTTCACTCAGGTCAGAGTTGTAGCTAACATGGAAATTGTCGAAGATAGTATCGTTCGGATACTTTTCGTATTTCTTGTTGAGCGGAGCAGTATAAGCTACTTCTGCTGCAATAGCCATACTCACCGCTTTTGCAGGAGTATAAGCCAGATTGAGAAAGTGTGTCTGATACTCGCTATTTGCCCAAGCCATATCTATAGGGTCATAGGCAAACTGGGTGATCCACTGGAAGCCCTGAGAGCGGAAAGTACGTGTCATAGCCGGATACATATATGAATATGTGATGTCGGCAGGATCGTATTCGTAAACAGCCTTAGCTTTGTTCTCAAATCCTTTCAGATTGGTAAACGGAATGTTGTAACCATCTACAAACGGCAGGAAATTCCCTTTGCGGGTACGTCCAGCAACCAATCCTATCGGATACCACTGGTAAGTAGTGCCCTGTACGGCTGTGTTGAAGTATGCCTGCACATGTTCCATGTTGTGACTCACATTATAGAATACAGGCTTTTTATTTCCAGCCTTCTTTATGGCGTCCAGCATGGTGTTGATGTAACTTTCTGTTTGTGTGAGAGTATCCGCGTGGCAAGGTTCGTTGTTGATCTCGAATCCTACAATGAACGGATCGTCTTTATATGATAATTGTGTATAAGGGTTGACATGTGTGACCAGCTGGCTTACATAATTTCTTTGTGCAGCGATGGCTTTTTCATTGCTGTGTATCTCGCATTTGTCATACAGATACGAAAAAGCACCATTATTCTGATTCCTTTCAGGATATCCGTTCCCGAAGTTGGTCATAGTAGTGATCAGTACACGGATATTGCGTTCCCGTAGTTTGGCAATGAGGTAATCCAACAGATCGAGGTGATCGTTCACTATGAGTTTGCCTTCTCCGTCCGAAATCTCTACATCCCAGATATGTATGCGGTATGCGTTGAAGCCCAGACGGGAAAAATGATATACGTCTTTGTCTATCGCTTCCTTACGGTCTTTATTCAGATAACCTAAAGCGCGGTAGGCATGGGCAAACGGTACAGTGTAGTTCACTCCGTAGAAAGAGGCTTCGCGATTGCTGTCGTTCCAGCGCATAACGCCCTTCTTGTCAACGTATATTTCGGGGGTTTTCTGTTTGTTTTGAGTAAAAGCCGATAGGGCGAACAATAAACAGGTTATTGCAATAAAAATTTTCATGGTACATTTGGTTATTCGGGTTAATGCAAATGTACAATGGGCTTTGTTCAGTAGGGTTTACAGATTAGACATATATGAATACAGATTGGACAAGGAAAAAGTTTAACAAGTGAGGATTTTGTTTGTTAGTTCCTTATTGTCAGGTTATTGATCGCTGTCTTCTGCAAATTGGCGTGGTGTCTTGGCAAACTCGTTCTGGAAACATTTTGAGAAATAAGACGGATTGGAAAAACCGACCATATACATAATTTCAGAGACCGTAAATTTACTTTGGGTGAGTAGCATTGCTGCCTTTTTCATCCTTACCGAACGGATATATTCTACAGGCGACATGCCCGTAAGTTGTTTGATCTTTCTGTAAATCTGTTTCGACCCGATACCCGAAGTGGTACTGAGAGAATTTACATTAAGATCAGCATCGGCTATTTTGTCTTCTATAATATTGGTGATCTGGGACAAGAATTTCTCATCGGGCGAAGTAGCTTCTATCGGTTTGGGTGCCGATAGTGTTTCCAGTCTTACCTTATTCTCTATCTGTTGTTTGTTTGTCAATAACTGCTCCACGCGTGAAAGCAGTATTCCCGGATCGAAAGGTTTCGGAATGAATATGTCCACATTCAGGTCTATACTTTTCAGCTCCGTTTCTTTGTCGTCCTTTGCCGTGAGCAGAATAACAGGAATAGTGGATGTCGGCACATTGCTGCGTATCTTCCGTGTCATTTCCAATCCGTCCATTACCGGCATCATAATGTCAGAGATCACAAGATCGGGATTCGTCCGTATGCACAGGTCGAGCCCTTGTTTACCATTATGGCATATCTCACATTGATATCTGTCGGCAAGTATATGATAGATAAAGTCTGCTATTTCGGGGTTATCTTCTACTATCAGAATTTTCGGCAGGTTTTCATTTTGCATGACAGGCGTCACAGTATCGTCGCTATTTGCATTTTCCGTTACGGGCAGACTAATGGTGATGGTTGTGCCCTTATTCTCTTCCGATCTTATTTCTACTTTTCCTTTGTGTTGTTCTGTATAGGTTTTAACCAAGTATAGCCCAATTCCTGTTCCTTCTTTGTCTTTAGCTGTTTTTGAAGATTTATAGAAACGCTCGAATACGTACGGTATCTCATTTTCAGGAATGCCCATGCCTGTGTCGGCTACCTGTATTATCAGATTCTTTTCATCTTCGTTATAGTCAAGGTTTAAACCAATATTGCCCTGTTCGGTATATTTGCAGGCATTGGCTATGAGGTTGTTCAGTACCGATTCTATTTTTAGTACATCTATGTCGGTATATATTTTGTCTTTATTTGTGGTAAAAGAGAATGTCAGCCCTTTGTCCTTATACCCTTCTTCGTAGATGGAAAACAGGCTGCGTGCAAATTCTACGAACTCTACTTTCGATAAGATCAGCCCTGAGTTTATATTGTCCGACCTGTTAAAGTCTATAATTTGCCGTATCAGTGAATTCAGTTTCAGCGCATTCTGCTGCACCAGATCCAACTGCTTCTTTTTATAGATGTCCTTTGTTTCCAGTAGGAGCTTACTCACAGGGGCGATAATCAGGCTCAGAGGTGTCTTGAATTCGTGCGATACATTCGTAAAGAAGTCTATTTTCAGATTGGAAAGTTCCAGTGTTTTTTCCTTTTCGATGCGTTCTATCCGCAGATTGTTCCTAACCCTGAAGAAATTGATTACCCACAGAATTATACCCAGCGCCAGAAGTACGTATATGATCTTAGCCCAGATGGTAAAATACCAGGGTGGCGTAATATTTATCGTGAAAAAAAGGATAGAGTCAGATGGTTTCCCTGACGAGTCCAGCTTGCTGATCTGCAGTCGATATTTACCATATTCGAGATTGGAATACGAAATGCGGTTAGTATTTTGTTTCAATACATTCCATTCCTTATCCCAGTTGTCGAGCTTGTATACGAACTTATTATTATCCTCCTGTGAATAAGCCAGATCGGAGAATTCAAAAACGAGATTGTTTTGCCTGTAATTCAGTTCTATATTATCTGCATAACGAATGCTTATTTTATTTTTCCCACTAGTATTATACAATTCTTCATTTATGTAGAGGGCGGTGAGTACGAGAGGCATCTCCGTTTCCGTATCTTTGAGCGATGAAGGTGAAAGTATAGCCAGTTCATCACTCGCTCCCAGATAAATATCTCCGGATGATTTGTCAAAAAAGCCTGCCGTAAAAGATTTATTAGCAATATTGAGTCTTTGCGTGTGATGGCTTTCTTTATCTATAGCCCATACTCCCTCTGTGGTAGACAGCCATATATGTTTACCCTCTTCTATCATCGACAGTATTTCGCTATTGTCGAACTCGTTGAACCTGATTAGTTTCGATTCGTTATTTTTCGGATCGATGCGTACTAATCCGTCTCTGAATCCTGCCCAGATGAAACCGTCGCTGTCGCAGAGAATATAATTGGGGTTTTCTTCGTTTGTCCCATGATCTACAGGAATCTTAAAAATCTTATTTTGCTTTGTATCTATCTTATTGATTCCATTCTGATAGAGAAGTACCCACACATTACCCTCTTTGTCGGGAATTATCTGGTTTATGAACATGCCGCTAAGCCCGTCTTTCATCGTATAGTTCCGCTCGGCAATATAGTTACCTCCCGATTGCATCAGTTTTTGCTTATCTACCACGAATATTCCGCCCAAGCAGGTCGCTATCCATAAACGGCCGTTTTTGTCTTCAAAGATGTGGTATGCCCAGTTTGAATTGTAAGTATGTGTACTGTCTACAATGGCATAATGTATAAATTGTTTACGGTTATAGTCATAACGATTTATACTGCCGTCGGTCGCAATCCACAGATTCTGTTCCTTATCTTCGTATATATGCCTGATGCGGTTGTGTGAAATAGGATAGCGCGAGTCACCCATCCGGTACCATATAGAAGACTTGTGGTCGGTAAGCGATGGGGAAAAGATCAGCCCGTTTGTTCCTCCCAGCCAGAAGTTGTTACGCGAATCCCTGAATATGGAATGAAAGCGGTTTCCGTCGCCGATTCCTGTTATCTGTGATATGGGAATAAACTGGAAAGCTTTGTTGTACCGCAACAGGGAAATACCGTAATCCGTTCCTAGCCATGTGTTTTGCTCGTGGTCGGTGAATATATTCCATATAATATTATCTGCCAGCGATTTGTCGTTTCGCGAGTCATGTACTACATGTTGTATGCTGTTTGTTGCTTCGTCAAATATGTAAAGCCCGTTATCCGTTCCTACAAGCAGGTTGCTGTCATGGTCTATTGCCAACGACTTTACCGAATTGTTAAGAAACAGATTTAGTGTTTCTACCTCGCTTGTTGCAGGTGTGTATTTGAATAAATTTCCTTCAGTCCCTATCCAGATACACTTGCGGCTTTTGTCTTCCAGCAGGTAGTTTACAAACTGGTTGCTTCGTTTAGAATCATAAGGGAGAGCTATTTTTTCAAACTTTCCGGTAGTAGGGGTATATTTGCAAAATCCATTATAAGTTCCGATATAGATATTGTTGTCGGATTCAATAATCGAATATATTGTTTCGTGAGGTAGTCCTGGATTATCTTTTAAACTGACGCTTTCCAGTTTTCCGTTATTCAGGTGATACCTGTACAAGCCGTTGAGTGAGCCTATCCACAGTATATCATCCATTATCACCATCGTTCTCACATCGGTAGGGAATGCAGTATCTTGTTCTTCATAGCGGTCTGTTTTGTAATTGTAAAAGAAGATGCCTTTATCACTGCCTAGGCACATGCGTTCATCATCTATTATCACGATACAGTATATCTGCGTGATAGCCGCCTCTATAGCATGTTGCTGGGAAGAAAAACCGTCATAGCTGAACAAGCCTCTGTTAGAGCCTATCCATATCAATCCCTGCCTATCCTGCGCGAAACAGTTGATGTTAGATGCTTCAAAGTTCAGGCTTATATTGCTAAAGCTTTGGTAGCTGCGCTTTTGTCCGGAGACAGGTAAGAATAGGTACAAACAGATGAGAATATAAGTAACTCTCTGAAACATGCCGGTGATTTAATGGATTAATACAAAAGTATGTTTTTTATGGCAGAAAATGAAAAATATTTTATTCCCGGAAACTAAATCTTTGACTGGTTATAGTTTACATATTACAGATGGGGATTCATCATTCCTGTCTGTCATTTGAGAATATTTTTCTATTTTTACAACCAATTATATATTTCATGAATCTGATTCTGAAAATAAATCACTCTAAATCAATGTTATGCGGTTTGTAAAATCTTCAACCTTACTATTAGCCATTGTTAGTGCTATTTTGTTCTTATTCTCGTGTGGGCATCAGGAAAAGCCAGTTTTCGATCAGCGCGAATTTATATCCCTTGCCGGAAGCTGGCAATGCGATCTGGGTGAAATCAATCTGCCCGGCACAGTGGACGAGAGTCGTCTGGCTCCCCGTACACAAGATACGCTGAATACGGGACAGCTTACACGTTTGAATCCTTACGTGGGGGTGATGACTTACACACGTGAGATAGAAATTCCCGCATTGTCGGAGCAAAAGCAGTGGCGTCTGATTATGGAGCGGAGCAAACCATCTGTAGTTTGGATAGATGGAGATAGTATAGGTGCAAGTTCGCTGATACTTTCATCTCAGATATATAATCTGGGCAAGCTGTCGGCAGGAAAGCATATTATAAAGATAAAGATAGATAACAGTCCGGCTTCCGTGCCGCAGGGAATACACGGTTCGCATGCGTGGACAGATGCTACCCAGACAAACTGGAACGGAGTGATCGGCAAATTTGGATTGGAAGCACATGATGGTATACTGATAGAGAATCTTCAGGTTTATCCGAGCGTTTCTTCTTCCACAGTACCGGTGACAGCACAGATAGAATCGGCGGTATCAGGAAAAGCAAGGGTAGTAGTCAAAGGATATACATGGAATACAACAGAAGAAATTTCAGTACCAGAACAAGTGATAGAACTGGATTTGAAAGCCGGGAAAGAAATATACAAATTCGATATTAATATAGGAGAAAAACAGGTGCTTTGGAGCGAATTTGATCCTGCCCTATACAAGGTCAATTTTGAACTCGAACAACAAGGGGTAAAAGATACTTATACACTGGACTTCGGAATCAGAGATTTTTCGACTAAAGGAACACAGTTTTCGATCAATTCGCTGAAAACATTCCTGCGCGGTAAGCACGATGCCTGTGTATTTCCGCTGACAGGCTATCCGCCTATGGAAAAAGATGAATGGGTAAGGCAGATGCGTATCGCAAAACAGTATGGCTTCAATCATTACCGTTTTCACTCGTGGACGCCTCCACAAGCAGCTTTCGATGCAGCAAACGAAGAAGGAATATACATGCAGGCCGAACTTCCTTTCTGGGGAGTAATGGATAAGGAAAATACAGAGCTCAATACTTTTCTGATTAGCGAAGGGGAGCACATATTGTCGACATATGGTAACAATCCATCATTTGTGATGATGGCTCTGGGAAACGAACTTGGTGGAGATATAGAACTGATGCGCAGTATTGTTACCGATTTCAGAACGGCGGACAATCGTCGCCTTTATGCCTTTGGTGCTAATAATATGTTGGGAACAGCAGGACAGCAGCAAGGCGAAGATTTCTTTGTTACCTGTCGTGTCGGCGGACAGGTCGGTTCAGACGATTACTCGCAGCACGCACGTGCTACATTCTCATTTGCCGATGCGAAGGACGGTGGCTATATGAACGGTGTTTATCCGTCTACTGAGCTTACTTTTGCCAAAGCAGTTGCCGACTGTACTGTGCCAGTTATCAGCCACGAGAACGGACAGTTTCAGGTATATCCCGATTATAACGAGATAAAGAAATATAAAGGTGTGCTATACCCTTACAATATGGAGATATTCCGGCGCAGACTACAGGAAAACGGACTTTCCGGTCAGGCAGAGGATTTTCATAAAGCGACTGCCCGTTTTGCAACTCTGTGCTATAAGGCCGATATAGAAATGTGTTTCCGTACACAGGGATTCGGCGGATTCCAACTGCTCGACCTGCAGGACTATCCGGGGCAGGGTAGTGCCTATGTGGGGCTTTTAGATGCCTTTATGGATCGTAAATATGGGGTAAGCGCCGAAGAGTTCAGCGGTTTCTGTGGAGAGATTGTACCGATGGCTATTATGTCTAAATATTGCTGGAATAATAATGAACTGTTTACGGCATCGGTAAAAGTAAGCAACTATTCTAAAACTGCATTATCCGGTATAAAACTGGAATGGAGCCTGAATAAAGCGGAAGATAAAACCATCTTAGCGAGTGGAGAACTGGCAGCGAATATACCACAGGGAGAGTTGGTAGAACAGGGAAAGATAGACGCACCACTTCAAAATTTGGAGAAGGCTACGCAACTGCAATTTGTATTGAAACTCGGCTCGCATATCAACAAATATGACATATGGGTATATCCCGAAAAGGTACAAACCGAGTATCCTGATATACAGGAAACATCGTCTTTAAAACAGGCACTCGATTTACTAAAAGATGGCAAGAAAGTGCTATACATACCTGATCATAACGGGATCGGTAAACTATCGGTTGGCGGGTTGTTTACCCCAGACTATTGGAATTATGCCATGTTTAAGAATATCTCGGAATATTTGAAACGCGATGTATCTCCTGGTACATTGTCTATATTGACCGATCCGGCACACCCGTTGTTCAAAGAGTTTCCGACCGATATGCACAGTAACTGGCAATGGTGGAGTATCTCAAAGAACTCAAGGCCATTTATCCTGAATATGATGCCGCACGATTATAAGCCGTTGGTACAGGTGATAGATAATATAGAGCGTAACCATAAACTCGGTCTACTCTTCGAGATGCAGATAGGCGAGGGTAAGCTACTGGTTTGTATGTGCGATCTGAAAGCAATAGCAGACAAACCTGAAGGCCGCCAGTTCAGACATGCGATACTGAATTATATGTCGTCAACCGGTTTTTCACCAGAAAACCGTTTCACAGAAGAAGATATCCGTAAGCTGTTTAGCACATCTGTCACCGAAAAGAATATTGTCGGGGTGAAAAATATTACCACCTATAAATAAAGAATAACAAATAATAGTTAATTGTATAGAGAAGGTATTCCAAGCGAATATCTTCTTTTTTGCTTTGTTTTAAGTAAATAGAAGTAAAGGTAATATGTTGTCAAATACCTATAAATTGTTATTATTTGATAATACATTACCTAAAAATGGTTATTGTCAAAGCTGGCGTTATTGACGAAATTTGCAGTCTGATAACGTTCATCTATGAGTAGATATATACTGGTTATTGTTTTTATACTAAGTTTTGTACAATCATCTTTTAGTCAACAATATACAATAAAGGGTCATCTGATCGGAAGTAAGGATAGAAAGCCAATCGAATTTGCAACTATATCGCTACCCGATAATCAGTTATGGGCTATTACAAACGAAAAAGGAGAATTTACCCTGAAGAATGTACCTGCAGGTAAGAATCTTCTGACGGCCTATTGTCTCGGCTATGTGAAAACTACATTCGAGGTCGATGTTCATGCCGATATATCAGGCCTTACACTTACCTTGCAGGAAGATAACCTTACACTGAATGAAGTCGTAGTCACCGCTCGCCAGAAAACAAGTGATCTGACCACATCTTATACACTTGACCGTACAACACTCGATCACGCTCAGATACTCAATATTACAGATATAGAAAGCTTGCTTCCCGGTGGAAAGTCGCGGAGTGACCTCAATTTAGCTTCTTCTGCAGATCGGTTCTCTTTGCGTAGTACCAGTTCCGGAGAGAAGGGAAACCCATCATTCGGTACTGCTGTGGAAATAGACGGAGTACGGTTACAGAATAACGCATCGCCCGATGAAACCAGAGGTGTAGACACACGCAATATAAGTTCGGTCAATATAGAGTCCGTAGAAGTCATTACAGGTATTCCGTCTGTAGAGTATGGAGACCTTACCAGTGGTGTGGTAAAAATAAATACCCGTAAAGGGCGGTCACCACTGATTGTGGACTTGGCAACAAAGCCTAATACTAAGCAAGTCGCTTTGAGCAAAGGTTTTGCTCTCGGGCCAAAGGCAGGTATATTGAATCTTAGTGCCGAACATACAAAATCAGTCTCAGACCTGGCATCACCGCATACTTCTTACGACAGGAACAACCTGTCTTTGCTTTATTCTACAGTTTTCAACAATGCAGCAAATAATCCTCTTACACTCACTTTCGGAATCTCGGGCAATGTCGGCGGTTTCGATTCTAAAGCCGATCCTGACCAGTTTGCCGATACGTATGTGAAGAAGCGTGACAATGCCATCAGAAGCCATTTTAACCTGAACTGGCTGTTGAATAAGTCGTGGATAACCAACCTTGAACTGATAGGTTCTGTGAGTTATTCCGACAAACTGTCGAAGATGAACACTAATAAAAACAGTTCTTCATCGCAGGCAGCGATACACAGTACGGAAGAAGGTTATTTTATCGCTACCAAGTATGAGGAGAATCCTGATGCACCTATAATACTTACTCCAGCAGGATATTGGTACCAGTTGGCTTATCACGATAGTAAACCGGTGAACTATTCTGCAAAGCTTAAGGCCGACTGGGTGCGGAAATTCGGAACTATTGTCAATAAGTTGTTTATTGGTTCAGAGTTTAACGGAAGCGGAAATAACGGACGTGGTACTTATTATGACGATATGCGATATGCACCTACATGGCGTGAATATCAGTATAAGGATATTCCGTATATGAACAATCTAGCTATTTATGCCGAAGACAGGATCAGCGTTCCGGTCAATGATATATCCACGTTGGAACTGACAGGAGGACTACGTTCCGATATTACATTTATCAAGGATTCCGAATATGGTACGGTTGGTAATGTATCGCCGCGTTTCAATGCAAAATATACATTCTGGAAAAACTCGGATAAGCTGTTCCGCGATCTGGGTGTTTATGCAGGTTGGGGTAAATCGGTGAAATTACCTTCATTTGAGGTGCTTTATCCGTCTCCGTCTTATTCCGATAAACTGGCTTTTGCACCCGGCACACTGGCCGATGGTACTACATTTTATGCTTATTATACTATTCCGAGCAAAGCTATTTATAACCCCGATTTGAAATGGCAGTCCAGTAACCAATTTGAAATAGGATTTGAGGCAGATATTAAAGGAACAAAAATACTGATCTCGGCATTCCGCAACAAGACATACAACCCTTATACAGCTACAACTGTATATACTCCTTATACCTATAAGCTCACTGATCAGAAAGCACTCGATGGTAGTCTGATTCCCTCTGCTGACAGAATTTATACTATAGATCAGTCTATGGGAATTGTAACGGTTTCGGATAAGAACGGTGTACTTAGCGATGAGCAATTAGTATATTCCGAGCGGAATACATTCAAGTCGAATACAATGTACACAAATGGATCACCGGTAGAGCGTAAGGGGATAGACTGGGCTGTGGATTTTGCACAAATACCGGCACTGAGAACAACGTTTCGTCTGGACGGAAATTTCTATTACTACAAAGGGATAGATGAAACTACAATAGCTTGGATGCCAAGTTCGGCACAAAATATGGCAGATGGGAACCCTTACAAATACGTAGGTTACTATGTAGGGAATAGCAGTACATCAATTTCACCATCGTCTGCTACATCTACTGCATCTATCACTTCCTCTCCTTCTTCGGGAGGTGCATCAGTAGCTAACGGAAGTTTATCCAGGCAGGTAAATACAAATTTGACTATAACAACGCATATACCGAAGATACGTCTTATCCTGTCTCTAAGGCTGGAAGCTTCTTTCTACAATTATAAACGTAACCTGAGCGAGTACAGTGGTGGGGACAGAGGTTTTGTATTGAGTGATCCGGAAGGCTATTTCGGTGACGATACCAATATTTATGGAGGGGACAGGTATGTAGCGGTGTATCCGCTCTATTATACTACATGGGACGATCCTAATACAAAAATTCCTTTTGCAGAGGCTTTTGCAGACGCAAAGGAAAACAATAAGGCTTTGTATGATGAACTAGCCAAACTGGTAGTGAAATCAAATACGAGTTACTATTTCAATCCCAATAAAATATCAGCATATTATTCAGCAAACTTAAGCGTAACAAAAGAGATTGGCGATTTTGCCTCCATATCTTTTTTTGCAACCAACTTCTTTAGCAATATGTCTATGGTAAAATCATCTTGGGATGGTACCGAATCTACACTATATAATAGTACTAATATTCCGAAATTTTATTACGGATTATCACTTAGATTGAAACTATAAATTAATTGTCTAATAATTAAATATTTAATATTTTGAAAAAGTATATCTATTTATTGGTTTGTACATTATTGTTTTGTTACTCATGTAGTGACGACGATAACGATGATGGTTATAAGACTTATCCCGTATCAGTCCAGCTGGTTTATCCGGAAGGTAGTGGACTGGATGCTATACAAGGTGTTTCTATACGACTGACCAGTACCGGAGGCTCTACTTTCGATGCTGTTACTGATGCTACAGGTAAGGCTGATTTTGTTGTTCCAACAGGAATATATGAGGCATCAGCTACAGATAAGAGATCAACAGAAGGTTATTCCTTTATTTATAATGGAATAAAAAGTAATATCGTTGTAACTGACACATGGACGGGTGGCGAATCTGTAGCGATAAATCTTGTGGAATCAAAAGCCGGACAGGTAGTTATAAAAGAACTATATGTGGGAGGTTGTCAGAAAGATGATGGTTCTGGAGTATTTCATATGGATAAGTATGTAATCCTGTATAACAACTCGGATCTACCTGCAAGCCTCGATAACTTGTGTTTAGGAATGGTGCTTCCATATAATTCTAATGCAACAAACAATGATTATGTGAATGGAGTATTGTTTTACGAAGCTGAAAAATGGATTCCGGCAGGAACAGGTATCTGGTACTTCCCTAATAATATAACAATAGAGCCGGGTAAACAAGTAGTGATTGCGTTAACCGGAGCTATCGACCATACTCCTACATACAGTAAGTCTATTAATTTTGCGAATGCTGAATATTATTGTACATACGATGTTGCTGTATATCCGAATACAACTTATTATCCGTCTCCTTCGGCAACCATACCTACTTCTCATTACCTGTCGGCAATACATTACGGAGCCGGAAACGCATGGCCGTTGAGTACGACTTCTCCTGCATTCTATATCTTTACAACAAAAGATACAACACCTGTTGCTTTTGCTAATAATGCTGATAACATCAATTATCATGGAGATAAAGTTTCTGCATCTAATGCACGTAGAAAAGTTCCTGTAGACTGGATTCTGGATGGAGTGGAAGTTTTCGTGAAGAATAAAGAAAATGTGAAACGCCTGACTTCGACAATAGATGCCGGACAGGTATTTCTGACGAATCAACAAGGCTATACTTCTTATCGTAACGTAGATAAATCGGCTACCGAAGCTCTTGCGGAAAATAAAGACAGGTTGGTTTACAGTTATAGTATGGGTACAAATATTGATGGTGAGGTAAGTACCGACCCTAGCGGTATAGACGCTGAAGCTTCTATAAAGAACGGTGCCCGTATTGTTTATCAGGATACCAACAATTCTACTAACGATTTCCATCAACGTAAGCAAGCTTCGTTGAAAGACTAAAAAAGATGTTTGAGCTATAATGTCAAGAACTCTAATAATCAATTTAATAGTGCTGCTCGGTGGAGTGTTTTACTCCACCGGAGGAGCAGCTCAGACTGATAGTATCGGTTGGAAAGATATTGAATATATAAAACAAGCCTCTGCATGGCTGACCAGCTATAATGCTGCTGGATTAAGGAACTTACCGGTAAATAAAATATCCATTGCGGAAGTTTTTGCCAATAAGAAAGACGGTAAGTTTGTCAATTATTATGAGTCTGACAATAGCTATCAGTTGGGAGCAGAGGCGGAATCATACTACAGGCTCAATCCTAAAATAGTTTTCTACGGAAAGGTAAGTTACAGCTATTTTAAGGGGAAGCATATGGGAGGTTCTGCCTTTATCGATCCTTATTACAACTCGTTCGACATTGTGGAATATGCAGATTCAACACGGGGAAATAAAAGTAAAGAAACATACAACCTTGTTGGTGCAGTGAGTGCCGATATATACAAAGGGCTTACGCTAGGCGGAAAGATAGATTATACAGCGATCAACTATGCCAAGCATAAAGACTTGCGCCATAAGAATAAGATGCTGGACATGTTCGTTACAGCCGGACTGAACTACAAGATAAATAGTATGTTTGAAGTTGGGGCCAATTATTATTATCGCAGAAGTACCGAAGGGCTCGAGTTTGCCATGTATGGTACAACAGACCGCCAATATAATTCATTGATAAGTTACGGGGCATTCTATGGCTCGTCGGAACTTTTTGGAGAATCAGGGTATACAAAAAGTGGAGAAGAGAAGCCGATGTTTAATAGTTTTCACGGAGGGAGCTTACAATTAGATGTTAAGATTACTCCGCAGATTAATCTCTTCAATGAATTTACATACAAGTTGCGTGACGGCTATTACGGGAAACGTTCCTCTCGGACTGTGGTTTACAGTGAACACAAATCCGATATATTGGAATATCGGGGTGTATTCTCGTTTTCCCATCGCAAAAATTTGCATGCTTTGGCTGTTAATATTGAAAATGAGAAGCTGGAAAACTTCGAGAATATATACAGATCAGAGACATCATCAGGGGGAAGTACCGATATTATATACTATGGCAATCTGAAAGTTGCCGACAAAGAGTTCCTCAATGCAAAGGCAGAATATACAGGAAACTTGGGTGTAACCGATTTCAATCCCACTTGGGTGCTAAAAGCAGGAGTAGAGTATCAGAGACGTAAACAGACTGTATCTGTATATCCGTATTTCAGAAAACAGAATCTAAGCCGTACAGGATTTAACCTGTCTGCCGACCGCAATTTTGTAAAAGGCGTGGATATGTACACTGTTTCGCTCGGAGCATCGTACTTGTCGGGTAGCGGAGGAATAAAGAATGACGGGATATATGCAATGCCATCCGAAAGTCAGAGTCCACCACCGAATATAGACAGGTATCTTGAGCGTGAATATGAATATCTTACCAATGACCGGATAAAGGGTGATGTAGGATTCAGATATTCACGGTTATTCAGTAAGATAGGGGTAAAAGGGTATGCTTCTCTTAACTATAGCCTTACCAAAGCCTCAGATGTGATTTATCTGACAGGTGATACATGCAATGAGTTTACACTAAGAATCGGCTGTACGTTCTAAGCCAGTATAATATAGACTACAGGTATAATCAGGCCGGCGATCAGATACCATTCTCCTCGTCCGGTAATACCATTCTTTCCTCTTACGATCAGTAATCCCGAGATTGCAAAAAAGACAAGCGAAAAGGCAAAAATATCGGCCATTACGCTCCATCCTTTTACTTTGTTGTAGTGGAGGCGGTTTATCCAGTATATAAACTCATTCTTGGAGTGTGTCTCATAGTCGACAATGCCCGTCGCCGAGTTATAAACGCCGATCCCTCCGTTGAGCATCAGGCGCTGGTGATCTTCATCTATCGACATTATCCTTTTCAATTCGGGTAGTTTCTTATCAGCCCACAATACAGTCAGTTCTTCATGTGTAAGGTTCTTCTCGAGCTGTAAAGTTTCTTCTTTTGTCTTAAAGGCAGGATCCTTGCCATCCATATGGTTTAGCAAGAATCCTGAAATACCATATACGAGGCATACACCTACGAGCAGGAAACCCAGATCGCGGTGTATGATACGTAACCAACGGGATATTTTGTTGAATTTACTTGTTGTTTTCGATGACGTCATAGCTTTCTCCGTCCATGTAGTAAGTGGAATAATAGTCTTTGTCATTGGCTTTCATCCACTCTCTCATTCCTTTTATATTGTTGAGTTCGGCCTGACATGTTTCGGCAGAGCCGTCTTCTTTAACCTTTTTCTCGTTTACCTCTTCCTCATACTGAGCAATGTATTCTTTTGTCAGGCGACGTTCTTTTACAATACCGGTTATAGCTAGTTCGGAACCGACCAATTCGCGGTTGAAGCCACCAATATCACCTTTTGCCTCTACTCTGAAAGATGTTTTCTGATCATCACCTACAATGAAGCAGCGTTTGCCCGAATGCTTGCATGTGTGTGTCACAAATCCTCTAACAGTCACTGTTTTATCTACTAGCTGATCGGCTACGGCAAGGAGGCTGTCCAGTTTATAACCCGTTACATTAGCAGCTGTTGTGTTTTCTTCCTGCTGCTCGCTTTTCTCTGTTTTGTTGCCGCCGCACGATGCAGTGAAAAAAGCGATAGCAGCAAATAATAATAATTTTTTCATCTTGATATCAATTTTTCCTAAAGTTAGGCAATAGCAATAAGGCTATGAAGCCTGCTACACCTGTGAATAATATGTATATTGTATTGAAAATCCTTTTGTTCCGTGTCCCTGACAGGAGAATGCAGGCGACAATAGCCAGCAGTATATTTATGCCGAATGCGTATATCCCTGTGCAGATAATCTGCGGAGAAATGAAATCGCTTTCAGATTTCTGGAATGTCAGGTAGTAGGGAAATATCCATTTCGACAGGTTGTCCCATTTGTTATCCTTTCGCAACACATTATATTCCGCCACCTGTTTCAGGCTTTCTGTTTCCAATCCATAGTATACCCGTTTTGCGGGAGTTGTTACCCATACAGTCCAGTAAAGCAGATTTCCCATAAGGTTAATCTGATCTTTGGCTATGTCTATCGGAGGTATGTCCAGTTTTAGCGGTTCATATTTCCCGTCTTTGCTTTCTACGATATAGATGTCGCCTTCATTGCTCAACAGGAAGCCGTAGAAACGCTTGTCGGCCACCTCTAGCATAGAGAAGTATGCAATATCTATCTGTTCACCCACCTGCGTATTTCTCACAAACGGACGACCATTTACCATTTTTATATGGAATAGATTTCCCTTTGCATCGAGACTGAAATATCCTTCGTCATAAGGCTTACGCGGGTTTGGATTTCCAGAAGCCCATTGTGCCGGAAAGTTAAACCCTTCCTTATCCAGTGCATTCTGGAACAGATCGCTTTTTTCCTTGTTCACCGTATTCGTTTTAGCGTCGATAAACTCTATCTTATCTTTTATTCTGAATACATCTTCCGGCATTTCTAACCCTACTCTCTTAGGCATCGACTCAAACATAATATACAGCCCTATATCCGGTGTTTGTATATCAGTAGGAGCGAATTTGAATACGACCGATTTAGATCTCAGTAGCGGAGGGGTGATTTCGTAGCCGCCTATGCTGTCGGGCAGTTTGCCGTCCGACATTAGCTGTCTGTAATTGAGTAAAGGCATCAGCGAATCAAATTGAGCTGTAGTATACTTATTCCCCTTCATATCGGTCAGCGGGGTTTTCTTGTCTTTATAGTCTATTATTCCCAGTTCTTTAAGCATGGAACTGTAATACACAAAGGGGTAGTCATCCGGCGAATATGTGGCTTTTTTTACCAGTGATGGTATAGCCCACAATCCGATCAGTGTGGCGAATATAAGGATGACGTAATATATCTTTTTCTTATGTTTCATTGTTTCTTTTCTAATTTATCAGCAACTGTATTTATTGAGCACCATCCTTAAACCGGGCTGTAGAATAGAACGGAAAATAAAATCCGATGATGACTATAACCATAAGGTATGGAATGAACGGAACATATGCTCCCGATTTTGCACTGAAAGAGAATAAGGACAATCCGCCAATAGCGATAATTATATTAAATACCCGTTGACGCCATACCGGTTCTATACAGATCCATGATACGAAGAAGTACGCGGTGATTCCTCCCAGAAAACACGGAAGTATTTGAGAGGTCATTGCACAGATTATCTCGCTCGGATAATATAACTGTAACCCTATGCTCAAAGCCAGATATATCAGTATATAAATGACAAGCAGAGCCAGTATACCGTACATCAGCATGGAAGACAATATCTTCGATTCAGGTAATGGCAGGTGCAAAGTTAATTTCAGCCGTTTATCTGTCATTTCGGGTACGAACTGTACCAAACCTAACAAACATCCCGCAAGTAGCGGAAACCATTTTATGATCTCCGGCAGGACAGCCATATCTTTCAGAATTACGTTTGTCCACGTCTGCAAAGCACCGCCTACACGAAACATTTGCCCTGTGTTGATAAATGTATAAATGATCAAAGCAACCGCTATTATTCCCATCAATAGGATAATGCGTTTAGTCTTGATCCACTCTTTATAGAATAATGATTTAAGCATCGCGATAGTTATTAATATTTACCTGTTAGACCGATGAAAGCATCTTCAAGAGATATCTTTTCCTCTTTGAGGTCAGATACTCCATAAGGAGACAGCAGATTTTTTACATCCTCACCCGGAAGGAATGAGTAGGTTTCCCACGAATTCCCTATCTTCTCAGTGTTCCACAGGTTACTGTTGTCTTCTATAGTTGAGGTTTCGGAAGAGAAACGGTAGCGTTTAAAGTTATCCAGTATTTCCTTCGTCGGCTTATGCAGAAGTATGCGCCCGTAATCGAGAATAATGCAGTCGTCGATCAGCATCTCCATATCCTGTATAATATGCGAGGTAAGAAATATCGTCTTGTTCTCAGCTGTGGCATACTCTTTCAGATATTCTACAAACAGGCGGCGGTATCCCGGATCGAGCCCCATCGAAAAGTCATCGAGGATCAATAGCTCAGGGTTTTGAGCAAATAGAAGTCCCAGAGCGATTTGCGAACGTTGTCCGCACGACATCGTGCTTATCTTTTGAGTACGGGTTACCTGTAGCTTTTTCAACAATTCGTAGTAGGCATCCTTTTTCCAGTTCGGAAAGAACTGGCTGTAGAATCGTTCTATCTGTTCTATGTTGAAATAGTTGTGTTGTATATGCCCTTCGAGGAGTAAGCCTACACGAGCTTTGGTCGCAGGAGAAAGGCTTTCCATATCTTCGCCAAAGATGCGGCAGATACCCGATTGGGGTTTGAGATAGCCGTTTAGTATGTTGATGATTGTGGTCTTTCCGGTTCCGTTTTTGCCGAGCAACCCTAAGATTTTACCCTTCTTTACTTCAAAATTCAGGTTTTTGTATATTAACTTCTTGCCATAATAATGAGTGATATTATCGCACTGAATAATTGTATCCATCAAATAAACGAGATTTATTTTCGAGTCCCAAAAATACAGTTTCCGTTAAAATATTCAAATACCTATATCTTGGTATTTAGGGTGCATTAGATACCAAGAAAAGGTTATAGAGGTCACGGAAGGAATAACTTCCGGACTTTTATTTCCTGTTTCTAAGTATAGTAGATCTGGTGATTTTAACTAAAACCTGACAAAGATCACAAAGGTAACACATCTGCACTATTTTTATTTCTGTTACTTTTTATTCTCTCTGTCACTCTGACCATCGAGAAGAGTCTCTTGTTTCCATATTCTTCATTCTTCACTTTTCATTCTTCATCTGTTCAATAATATTCTTTCTATAACCATAATAACCGTACAAAAATAATTTTAACTAAAACCTGACAAAGCTAACATTAGTTACAAGTTACATCGCCCTGCGGGCAGTTACAAGTTACAAGTATTTTTCTTTGGGGCTTTGCTGCTCCCTCTCCTTTTGGAGAGGGTCGGGGTGAGGTGGATTTTAACTAAAAGCTGACAACCAATGGTCACAGGAGCGAAACGTATGTAAAATTACAAGTTCCCGATATGTAGGGGCGGATTATTATCCGCCCGTTTTTAGACGCATTGTTCTCGTATTCGGGCGGATGATAATCCGCCCCTACAGCGCCCAGATATTTTAACTAAAACCTGACATTCCTTACAATTCTATTAGTTTACTCTTCTTTTTTCTAGTACACTGAGAACTAGCAAACTCATCATTAATTAGCTCCGCTGAATGTTATTTCAAAGATCTCTTTTTGTTAACTGTTGACTGCTAACTGACATATAGATAAATATTTTTATAAAATATACAGAGATGGAATATCCGTTAATAATTACCAATTTGTATTTTAACAAAATTAATGACTGAATTTTAATATCTTTATTTTCTGTATTGTAAATAATCGAACGATCATGAGAGAATACCTCCCCAATATAAAATTTGTAATCATTCTTTTTGCCGGTTTGCTAATGAGCATACCCGTAATATCGGCAAATAACAGGCTCGACTCATTGCTGAACGTCCTCGATAACGTGATAAAGAATGAGAGCCAGTACACATTAGCGAAAGAAAAAAAGATAGAGAACCTGAAGCTCGCACTTCCCAACGCTATTAGGCCGGAAGATAAATTTCGTTTATACAAAGATATTTTCACCGAATACGAAGCATTCATCTGCGATTCGGCATATCAGTATTCTGTTTTATGCCTGTCGTTAGCCGAAAAAGAAAAGAATATATTCTGGATAAACGAAAGTAAACTGCAAATAGCCAATACCCTGACTATTTCAGGCATGTATCCTGAGTCTGTGGGACTACTCGAATCGATAGATAAATCGACTCTGAACGAAGAACAGCTCATTGTGTATTATACAAACTATTATCATGCCTACAACGAGTGGGGTGAATATGCTGAATACAGCTATGCTGCCAAATACAAGCAGTTAGGAAAAGCGTATCAGGATTCCGTATTATTATATGTAAAGCCCGATAGCTTCGAATATACGATGGAATACGCGTGGAGGTATATGGAGCAGGAAGAATACGATAAAGCAAAGAAATTATTACTTGCTTATTTGCCTAAAATAGAACCTGATACGAGAGACTATGCTATGATTACTTCCATTACGGGGATTCTCTATTGGTATTTCGATGATATGGAAAAGCACAAAGAGTACCTGGCTATATCTGCCATTGCCGATACAAAAGCTGCTGTAAAGGAAAATACCTCATTGAGGAGTCTGGCTAATGTACTTTTTAAGGAAGGCGGCGAACTGGAAAGGGCAAACAGTTATATAAAGAAAAGTATGAGCGATGCCAATTTCTACAATGCACGTCTGAGAAGCATTCAGATATCAAAGTTATATCCACTGATCGAAAATGCTTATCAATTAGAGCGCGAGCAACAAGAAAAAAGGCTTCACATGCTGTTGATAGTAGTTAGTGTTTTGTCCGTACTACTCATTGTTACCATTATCTATATTATCAGCCAATTCAGAAAACTGGCCGAAGCCCGAAAACAAACCCTGATAGCCAATGAGAAACTAAAAGGTAATAATACCGCACTAGCTGAGGCCAATCATATAAAAGAGGAATACATAGGACGCTTTCTGAACCTTTGTTCCATGTACATCGAGAAAATGGAGAAACACCACCGTGCCCTGAACAAAAAAGCGAAAGAAGGCAATCTTGATGAATTGTATAAACTGTTGAAGTCGAATAAGTTTATTGACGATGAACTGAAAGATTTCTATAATAACTTCGACAGTGCATTCCTTAATATCTTCCCTAACTTCGTCAATCAGTTTAATTCCCTTCTGGTAGATGAAGAAAAAGTAATTCCAAAGCAGGACGAAAAACTGACTACCGAACTACGGATATTTGCTCTTATCCGTCTGGGGATTACCGATAGTCAGAAGATTGCTGAATTTTTGCGCTATTCGATCACTACAATTTATAATTACCGCTCAAAGTACAGAAACAAATCTGTAGTTGCCCGCGATGAGTTTGAAAATGAAGTAATGAAGATAAGTTCGTTCTGATTATTCTCTCAAATCTCGTTTTTAACGATTTCCCCTCTCTGAAAAGACATAAAAATGGATACTAAAGCTTTAGTATCCATTTACTTTTTAGCCTCATCTTCTTTTATTTAAATATTTGAATATCATTTATTTAATCCTAATTGATGTTTACTTTTTACTTCATTCAAAAAAAATGAGGGCGGGATCTTCTATACATTTGTAATACGCTCCGGAACACACACATTATTCACACATTTATTACAATACAAAAGAACTGGGATTAATATATAAAAGAACTAAAAAAGATTAAACCTAAAATCTATGTTATTATGAATCTGAAAAATTACAAACAACATTTTCGGGCTTTTCTCTTCATCTTACTGATGGTAGGAATCAGCCAGATGTCCTATGCTCAGGGTAAGAGCATAAGCGGTACGGTAAAGGATGTAAACAACGAACCTCTGATAGGGGTTAGCGTAGTAGTAAAAGGTACGACCACAGGTGCGGCTACAGATGCAGACGGTAATTATACCCTTACAGCCGGATCTAATTCTACACTCGTATTCTCTTTCATCGGGTTTATTCCACAGGAAGTTGTAGTTGGAGATAGGACTTCAATTAACATCACGCTAGAGGAAGACAACCAGATGCTCAAAGAAATTGTAGTCATTGGTTACGGCAGTATGGAGAAAAACAAGATCACCAGTGCTATTACCAACATTAAGCCGGAGGATTTCAATAAAGGGAATATCAACAATCCTGCCCAGCTTTTGCAAGGTAAAGTTGCCGGATTGAGTGTTGTCTCTCCACAGGGAAATCCGAATGGGACTTACAATATCCGTTTGCGCGGTTTATCCACTATTGGAGCCAACACCCAGCCTCTGATCATTATAGACGGAGTTATCGGTGCCGACCTTAGCAGTGTAGATCCGAACGATATTGCCAGCATGGATATATTGAAAGACGGGGGAGCAGCGGCTATCTATGGTACGCGCGGTTCCAGCGGGGTTATCATTATCACCACCAAAACGGGTGCTAAAGATCAGGCGACTGTAAGCTACAATGGCTATGTGGCTATGGAAAACATGGACAGATCACTGCCTATAATGAGCCGCAGCGAGTATCTCGAATATGGTGGAACCGATTATGGTGGCGATACCGACTGGATGGATGAAATTACACGTACAGCCCTTTCGCATGTACATAACATATCTTTGACAGGAGGAACAAAGAAATTTTCATACATGGCATCGCTCAACTACCGCGATGTGCAGGGTATCGTTCACAATACAGGCTACGACCAGTTGAGCGGACGTCTGAACCTCTCCCAGAAAATACTGAACGACAGGCTGACGCTTAGCCTTAATCTGGCACTGGCGAATAAGAAAGCCAAGATGGGATTCGATGATGTATTCCGGTCGGCAATCATTATGCCGCCTACAGCACCTGTGTATGGTACGGGTGAAGAATACGACCAGTATGGAGGATATTTCCAGAATCGTGCACACGAATTGTATAACCCGATGGCGATTATCAATCAGAATATAAACGATCAGAAGACTACCCGTGTGACATACAATGCACAGGCCGATCTGAAAATAATAGACGGACTGTCGGCAACATTGCGCTTTGCTCAGAATAACGAGGATATTATGAATGGTCAATATATCAGTAAATACAGCCTTTACGGCAGCGGTATCGATCGTCAGGGACTGGCTTCACGCAGCACATACAACAACAAGAGCGACCTGTTCGAGTTTACAGGAAATTATCTGAAATCATTCGATAAGTTAAACCTGAATGCTTTAGCCGGATATTCATATCAGAGATTTACATCCGAGCATTATTACTTGCAGGCAGGTAATTTCCTTACTGATGGATTTTCTTACAACAACCTTGCGGCAGCAAGAGACCTTGCCGATGGAAAAGCAAAAGCCGAAAGCTTTAAAGAATCGAGCAAACTGATCGCATTCTTCGGTCGTGTAAATCTGAGCTATGACGATACTTACTTCTTGATGGCATCACTCAGACGCGAAGGTTCTTCACGCTTCGGTGATGGTAACAAATGGGGTAACTTTACGGGAGTCAGTGCAGGGGTAGACATCTCTAAGATAGTGGATATCCCTCATGTAGATCAGTTGAAACTGAGAGGTAGTTATGGTGTTACAGGTGCATTGCCTGCACAGAGTTATCTGTCGAAACAGATCTATGGTCCTGGCTCATCTTTAGATTATTATCTGTACAACGATAAATTTACACCGGTATATTCGCCACAAAGTAATCCGAATCCCGATCTGAAATGGGAGACAAAAACAGAAATAGACTTCGGTATTGACTTTAGCATGTTCAATTCGCGATTGACTGGTACACTCGATTATTATAACAGGAAAACATCTGATGCGTTGATTACACTGAATGTGCCTGTTCCGCCGAATTTGTATCCTACATCGGTACTGAATGCCGGTAAACTGAGAAACAGAGGATTTGAAGTAGGATTGAACTTTGAAGCGATAAAGACAAAAGATTTCTCGTGGACTACCCGCCTGACTTATTCGACAAACAGCTCGAAGATCATTTCCCTGTCGATGGGAGATCTGCAATATGGAGTAAGAGAAGTAGGAGGATTGCCTGCACCACTAACAGGAAACGTAGTCAGAGTACAGGAAGGAAAACCACTCGGACAAATGATAGGATGGATATATGAGGGGGTAGATGCAGACGGAAACTACATCCTTAAAGACCTTGATGGTAATGGTGAAATCAATGAAAAAGATGTGGACATCATCGGACGCGGTATGCCTAAGGGCGAATTCGGATTCGGAAATACATTTACCTATCGGAACTTCGACTTCAGTTTCTTCTTCAGAGGCGTGTATGGTCACGATCTGGTGAATCTGCATCGCACAATGTTTGAACAGGTGTCCCGCATCAGTACATATAATCTGATAAAGACAAAACATTTCCAGCCGGAATACAAAGGGCCTGTTGCTTACAACAGTCACTATGTAGAAGATGCTTCTTTTATCAAGTTGGATAACATTACTTTGGGCTACAACTTCAAATTGCCTCAGAATTCGGTAATCGAAGCTGCAAGAGTATATGTTACAGGACAAAATCTGTTCTATATCACAGGCTATTCGGGTGTCGATCCTGAACCTCGCTATTCGTATGATGGCAATGTACTGGCTCCGGGCATAGAGCCTCTTAACAGTTGGGTAACTACCCGTACATTCACTTTAGGCGTTAATCTTACTTTCTAAAAACAGACAATCATGAAAAAAGCATATATATTAAAAACAATCGGCTCATACATGAAAAAGTCCGTTGTGGCAGCCGGACTGATTTGCCTTTCCCTCAACTACTCATGTACAGACTTGGATGAGACTCTATACAGCCAGTTAGACAATGATAACTTCCTGCAAACCGAAGAAGAAATATCTTCTGCTCTGGGAGCGGCATACAGTGGACTGAGAACTTTCCAGAAAAACGACCATATGTGGACTATCTATTGTACCACCGATGAAGTAGCCGTACCGGGCAGAACCGGCGGCGACTGGGCGGGTGACGGACAAGACCAGCAAATGACGGATCACAAGTGGATTGCGAATAACCGTTTCTATCGCGGAACATGGGAGGCTTTCTTTGCACAGGTGAATACATGTAACCGCCTTATTTATCAGTTGGAACAAATAGACCCTGCAAAATACGCAGCTTACATATCGGAAGTGAAAACGATAAGGGCTTTGTGGTATCTGTGGCTTATAGATATGTGGGGCAATGTGCCTATCGTCGAAAAATTTGATGTCCCTAGCGGATATCTGCCTTCTACGAATACACGTAAGGAAGTTTATGACTTTATAGAAAAAGAGATAAACGACAATGTCGCGAATCTGACAAAGGACAAATCAAATCTTACCTATGCGCGTGCCGATTACTGGACAGCTAAAGCAATATTGGCAAAGTTGTATCTGAATGCAGAAGTATATACCGGAACAGCACAATGGCAGAAGGCATTGGATGCCTGCAACGAGATTATCAACTCCGGTAAGTTCTCATTGACTAATACATACAGGGAAAACTTCATCTCTAAGAATGAAGGTTCGTCCGAAGCCATCTTTGCCATACCGTTCGATGATATTTATACCGAATGGGGTTGGATTCTGCCGCTTGTTTCGCTGCACTATTCCAGTCAGCAGACATTCAATATGACAAACGGCCCTTGGAACGGACTATCAGTACAAACAGAGTTCTTCTATCTGTACGAAGACGATGATATCCGTAAGAGTGATAACTTCCTTTGGGGGCCACAATATAGTTCTACAGGTGAACCTATAACCGACAGCGGTTACGAAAAAGACCTCGATCCTGATGGGCCTCAGGTTAACTTTACACCTGAATTTGTATCACTGTATAACACTATCCGTCAATCGGGTGTACGTGTCAAGAAATGGGAGATAGAAATGGGTAGCAACGGATTTCTTAACAGCGATTTCTTTCCTTTCCGCTATTCGGATATCGTATTGATGAAAGCTGAAATACTGTGGCGAATGAATCCGGCTAACACCGAAGCTCTGACACTTGTCAATCAGTTCAGAACCCGTGCAGGAGTAGCTCCGTTTACTGTACTGACAGAAAAAGACCTGCTCGAAGAACGCGGACGCGAATTGTTTATGGAAAGCTGGCGCCGATCGGATATGATCCGTTTCGATAAGTACAATGATCCTACGATCTTTAGACCATACAAGAGTGAAGAATTCAGACGCTTGTATCCGGTTCCGAAAGATCAGCTGGATGCAAATCCTAATCTGAAACAAAATCCGGGGTATTAGTATATCGTAAGTTACTTAAAGTTTTAGGTTTAATGGGAATAACACAGCCTTTTGTTGCTCTGTGCTCCGGATAAGGCTGTGTTATTTTCAAAACGAAATGTTATAAACAAATTATTATGAATATTCAGAATAAAATAGTCACGTGTATCTTGTTGATTATCGTATTGTCGTCCAATGTCTTATTGTCTGTCGCGCGTGACAGCCCTTTCACACGAAAAGGTACAGGCCCTAAATATTGGATTGCTTATGAACATTGCTGGGTAACCGATGTCGCTATACCCGAAGCCCGATGGAAAGCCAATATAGACTGGATGGACAAAAACTTCAAGTCGTTCGGTTACGATATGATCTGTAACGATGGCTGGATAGAAGCTGCTCAGACAATCGATGAACACGGATACATTGTAAAGTATAACGATGACTGGGAACACAGTTTCAAATACTGGGCAGAATATCTTGCCCAGCGCGATATGAAATTGGGTGTCTACTACAATCCTATGTGGATGACAAAAGCTGCCTACGATCGCAATGTGACCGTGAAAGGGACAAACTATAAAGCACAGGATATTGTAGGGCCTATTTCTTTCAATGAGCCATTGTACTGGGTAGACGCCGACAAGGCGGGAGCAAAAGAATGGATACAGGGATATGTTAACTACTTTATCGAAATAGGAGCTACATACCTTCGTATCGACTTCCTCGAAAACTATGAGAAGAATTACGGAACGGCTAAATATATACGCGTTCTGGATTGGATAAAAGAGGCTGCCGGAGATAAAATATTCCTTAGTCTGGTGATGCCTAACTGCTTCGATCACGGACGCAATGAAATCACATACGGCGATATGATCCGTATCGATGATGATTGCTTCGACGGAGGATGGGAGTTTATCAGCAACCGCAGGCGCGGACAGCAAAAGGCCATTTGGCCGCAATACGGGAATGCGTTTGACGGCTTCATCGGATTTGCCGATATCGGCGGACGCGGTCAGTTGATTCTCGACGGTGATTTTATCCGGTTGAATACAATGGCGAACGACAGAGAAAGAATGTTCCTGTTCTCACTCATGGTAATGGGTGGTTCGGCACTGGCTATAGCAGACCAGTACGATACCATTGGCGAAAGTGCATGGATATATCAGAATACCGAACTATTGGCGCTCAACGATCAGGGCTTTGTAGGCAAACCATTGAGTTACGATCATAAAGATATTGTCGGAAGTTCCACTTGGGCAGGACAGTTACCTAATGGCGACTGGGTAGTAGGACTTTTCAACAGAGAAGAGACAAAGCAGATCAGAAGCATCGATTTCGACCGCGATCTGGGAATCTCAGGTACAGTAGAGAATGTAAGAGATCTGTGGGCACATACCGATCTGGGTGCTATGTCGGGCGGTTATTCTGTAGAGTTGGCTCCGCACGAATGTAAGATTATAAAGATTAAGAATAACTCTTTGAAATATGAGGCCGAGTTTGCTTCGATGATGAACGGCGCGAAGAAAAGCATTAAAGACTTCAGATATAGTGCATCCGGTTATGTTGGCGATTTCGCGAATACAGGCGCAAGCATATTGCTGGCTGTAGAAGTTCCGGCTAAAGGAGAATACACATTGCAAGTAAGATATGCGAATGCTGAACAAGCATCCGGTACAGGTAGTCTTTATATCAATGACAACAAAGTGTCTAAGCAAATAGCATTCCCTGTTTTGGGTAAGAATGAATGGGGTACTGTCAGCACGAAAGTATCGTTGGCGCAAGGAGTGAATCTCATTTCCATACAGAAAGACAAGGGAGATAACGGACTGTTCAGTGTCGATTGTTTGCAGATCGATAAATAAGGTATATAGAGTTGTATAGAATAAAATCAATTATGAATATAAAACAGACCTCTTTAAAAGCATTTGTACTGACTATTGTCGTACTGGCAACAGGAGTATTGAATGCGCAGGAATTACGCTCTCCCGATGGAAATCTGATAATGAAATTTTCATTGCAGCATAACGGAGTGCCGGCTTATGAACTGACTTATAAAGGAAAAACAGTTGTAAAACCAAGTAAGTTAGGGCTGGAACTTAAAGGCGAATCGGTAGAGCTCAATTTCGGTACAGAAGCAGATATAAAGAGCCGGATAGAATCGGGCATGTCGCTGTATGACAATTTCAGAATAGCAGATGTACAAACCTCGACTTTCGATGAAACATGGAAACCTGTATGGGGTGAGGTAAGCAATATCCGTAATCACTATAATGAAATGGCTGTAACGCTTAGTCAGACAAGTACAGAGAGAAGTCTCCTTATCAGATTCCGGTTGTTCGATGATGGTCTTGGCTTTCGTTATGAATTTCCACAGCAGAAGAATCTTAACTATTTTATCATCAAAGAAGAACGTACACAATTTGCTATGTCAGGAGATATAACAGCATATTGGATACCCGGCGATTACGATACGCAGGAGTACGATTATGTTATATCCAAACTGTCAGAGATAAAAGGCTTGTTTAAAGATGCTGTTACACCGAACTCGTCACAGACACAATTCTCTGAAACCGGAGTGCAGACGCCATTAATGCTGAAATCGAATGACGGCTTATATATTAATATTCACGAAGCGGCTTTGGTCGATTACTCCTGTCTGTCTCTCAATCTGGATGATAAGAACTTCGTATTCGAGTCGTGGCTGACACCTGATGCCGTAGGCGATAAAGGCTATATGCAAACACCTTGTCAGTCTCCTTGGCGGACAGTTGTAGTTAGCGACGATGCAAGGAATATATTGGCATCCAAGTTGATACTGAACCTGAATGAACCGTGTAAGATAGAAGATACTTCGTGGATCACACCGGTCAAATATATGGGTGTCTGGTGGGAAATGATCACCGGTAAAAGCACATGGTCTTACAGCGATCTGCCGAATGTGCAATTAGGACTGACCGATTATTCTAAAGTGAAACCGAATGGAAAGCACGGAGCGACTAATGAAAATGTAAGGCGCTATATCGACTTTGCATCTAAGCATGGATTCGATCAGCTACTTGTCGAAGGCTGGAATATAGGTTGGGAAGACTGGTTCGGTAAGACCAAAGACTATGTATTCGATTTTATGACACCATATCCCGACTTCGATCTGCCTATGCTCCGCGACTATGCCAAGAGTAAAGGAATCCGCTTGCAGATGCACCATGAAACCTCTTCTTCGGTTCGCAACTACGAACGCCATATAGATAAAGCATATCAGTTTATGGTAGATAATGGTTACAACTCTGTGAAGAGTGGATATGTAGGCAATATGATTCCGCGAGGTGAACATCATTATGGGCAATGGCTTGTAAATCATTACCTGTATGCTCTGAAAAAGGCTGCCGATTATAAGATAATGGTTAATGCACACGAAGCCGTACACCCGACCGGACTGCATCGCACATATCCGAATTTGTTGGGACAGGAATCGGCACGGGGAACCGAGTATCAGGCGTTCGGAGGCAGCAAGCCTTATCATACGACTATCTTGCCGTTTACCCGTCTGATGGGTGGCCCTATGGACTATACGCCGGGTATATTTGAGATGGATATCAGCAAGGCTAATCCGGAGAATAATTCGTGGGTGAACACAACCCTGTGTAATCAACTGGCGCTTTATGTTACTATGTACAGCCCATTGCAGATGGCTGCCGATTTTCCCGAAAACTACGAACGCTTTATAGACGCATTTCAGTTCATTAAAGATGTGGCTGTCGATTGGGACGATAGCAAGTATCTCGAAGCAGAGCCGGGTGAATATATAACAGTCGCCCGTAAGGTAAAAGGAACGGACAACTGGTTTGTAGGCAATGTCTGTGGCGGAGACGGTTTCACATCTAATATAAGTTTCGACTTCTTAGACTCTGATAAGGTGTATGTAGCGACTATCTATGCCGATGCAAAAGATGCTCATTACAAGTCGAATCCTCAGGCATATACCATCCGTAAGGTTGTAGTAACCAATAAATCGAAACTGACTCAATGGTCAGCTCCGGCAGGGGGCTATGCCATCAGTATAATTGCAGCAGATAAGGAAATGACAAAGGGATTGAAAAAGCTGTAAACAACACTGCGTACAATTATTAAAGTGAAAGAGACTGTTACATTGTGTAACAGTCTCTTTTGGTATTTAGTCGTATTGTGTTATCCCCTTCCAGTTATCTGTCCTGAATGGTATGGCTGGCAACCCTTCCGTATTGAACAGATTCACATCCGGGTTATTTCCCCAAGAGTACCGTACAGCAACAGGATTCTGTACCTGATCGGAAGACACTACGATCTTATTACCATCTATATAAGCCTTTGCCCATACGAATTTCTTATCCGCTCCGGCAATGGTGAAACCGTCTATATAGCCGTATTTGTTCTTCACTACAAAGCCTTTATCTGCATTACTGAACTCAATGACAGCCTTATTGCCGCTAATATTCATCGTCTTGAATGCAGGGCCGGAGTACACAATATCTTTCTTTCCATAATCTTTGTTCAAAGCTATCAGCGCAAGACGAAGTCCTACGTCCTGTTTGTTGCGCGGGTGTATGTCGTCGGCATCACCGATGTCTGTTATCACTGCCTGACCTGTTTGCGGAAGCGATAATGTCATCGTCTGAGCCTCGCGCAGTTCAGCCCAACCGCTTTCGGTAGGTATAGCGTCTTTTGCCATATAGTTGGCTAATTGTACCCAGTAGAATGGGAATTCATATCCCCATTTGGTGCGCCAATCGTTTATCATAGCCGGAAACAGGGTGCGGTAGTTATAAGACTGTCCGGCATTGTTCTCTCCCTGATACCAGATTGCTCCTTTTATACCATAGCGGATAATCGGATTTATCATAGCATTGTAAAGTAACGATGGGAACATGTTTGGCGACAGGTCGGTATAATTGAACTCTTTGTTTGTTACAGATTCCTTGTAGAGCCATTCTCCGGCAAGTGGATATTTCTTTCCTCCCGCTTCGAGGTAAATGTTATCGGCACTGCTGTAAAGACCTCCACCTCCGCTGTAGTCCGTTACTTTCACTACGATTGTATTTGCTCCTCCGGTCAATACATCTTTCGATATGTCGTACACCCTTTTGGTCGAATAACCTTTTGTCTCACCTATCTGTATGCCGTTTATCCATGTGGTATCGTCATCGTCTATAGCACCCAGATGTATAGCTGCGGGTTTACCTTTAACCTCCTCCGGTAACGATATTGTATATTTGAACCATACAATGCCGTCTATCTGACCAATTACGTTTTCCCATAGTTGAGGTATCTGCATTTTCTTCCATGTAGCCGTGTTACGTGATGGTTTGTACCATTCCTGCTTCATACCCGGATCGTTGTTCATTGCTTCCCAGTATAAAGCCTTATTGGCTTCGTTTTCTTTGAAGAATTTGTCGAAGTCTTTTATTTCAAAATCTTTGTATCGTTCCTTGAACTTATCATCCAAAGCGGTAACTGTTTCGGGACTGATCCATGTTTCCACGTCTGTACCTCCCCACGAAGAATTGATTATCCCTACCGGAATATTCAGCTCCTGATTCAGCTTGCGGGCAAAGAAATATGCCACTGCCGAAAAATCGGCGACTGTAGACGGTGAACATACTTGCCATTCTCCTGCAAGTTTTTCTTCGGGTTTCATCCCGATTGCTTTTACCACATTGAAAGACCTTATTTGCGGGTAGTTGGCGTTGTTGATTTCCGAGTTGGCATTGTTAATGTTCTGCACAGTCCATTCCATATTCGACTGTCCCGAACACAACCATACTTCGCCTACCAGTATGTTTTTTAGTACAATATTATTGCTCTTACCTTTTACTTTCAGCGAATAAGGTCCTCCGTACGAAACAGGGCTCAGAGTGAGTTCCCACTTGCCGTCTTTGTCGGCTTTCGCTTTTTTTACTTGACTGAGAAATCGGACTTCTACAGATTCGTTTTTGTTTGCCCATCCCCATATCCTGATGGGTTTATTTTGCTGTATTACCATATTGTCCGAGAATACGGATGGCAATGTGACTTCTGCCTGTATATTCGATAACCCGAAACAAAGACAGAAAATAATAAGTACGCTTTTTATAATATTATTCATGGTGAAGTGATTTTAGTCTAACAAAAGTAAGCATTAAAAATCTATTTGTCCAAACTGTTATACAGTCTAATTTTTGGTGAAAACCGCCTGTTTTACAATAAGCTGACGGTATAATTCTTTTTCAGATATAAGAAAGAGTGCTGTTGATTGTACCCTATTAAAGACAATAATTTTAACTAAAACCTTACAACCAACGCTCACAGGAGCAAAGCGTATGTAAATTTTACAAGTTTCCGATATGTAGGGGCGGATTATTATCCGCCTGCTTTTAGACGCATTGTTCTCGTATTCGGGCGGATGATAATCCGCCCCTACAGC
Organism: Dysgonomonas hofstadii; assembly: GCA_040395895.1. Taxonomy (GTDB): domain Bacteria; phylum Bacteroidota; class Bacteroidia; order Bacteroidales; family Dysgonomonadaceae; genus Dysgonomonas; species Dysgonomonas hofstadii_A. The sequence continues at coordinate 31,419 of JBEBPN010000001.1, read as the reverse complement.
AAACCCAGATATTTTAACTAAAACCTGACAAAGATTACAAGTTAATTAGCATATAGTCTACTAGCTTGCTAGTTTAAAGCTCTTTTTTCTAGTATACTTAAAACTAGTACACTCATCATCAATTAGCTCCGCTGATTGTTAATTCAAAGATCGTTTCATTGACACATCAGCATATTTACCTAATCTTCACTTCGGTGAACGTTGTTTGCCAATCGGCACATTGATATACTATAGATAAATTTTTTCATTTCTCATTCTCCGCATCAAAATCTTCTCCTTATCGGACTATTAGGGTAGGGACGTATTGAATACGTCCGTATATACCCAATTTGTTAATCGGGTGTATTGAATTGGCTAACGCCGAACGTTGTTTCACCCCTACAACACTTCAAATAAATTTTGATGTGTTTGTCCCAGATAGATTTCCCCTATATATTCTCCGAAACAAAAAAAGGCTATCTTTGTTATAATATTTCAGATGACAACTAAAAATTCACAGATGAATTACTTCAACTATAAGAGGCGTTTATCCTCCGAAACCAGAATAGGGAATACCCCGCTGGGTGGTGGCAATCCCATCCGCATACAATCGATGACCAATACAAACACCAACGATACCGAAGCTAGCGCTGAGCAGGTAATAAGGATCGTAAAAGCTGGAGCCGACTATGTCCGCCTTACTGCACAGGGAGTTCGCGAAGCCGAAAACCTGCGTAATATCGAAGATGTGGTAAGAGGGCAGGGCTATACTACTCCGCTGATTGCCGACATACACTTCAATCCGCGTGCTGCTGAAGCTGCCGCACGAATCGTAGAAAAAGTACGTGTAAATCCCGGAAACTTTGTAGACAGGGTAAAGACTTTTGAGACATTTGAATATACGGACGAGGAATATGCTCAGGAGATAGAAAAGATCAGAGCAAAACTCGTACCGCTTATCGATATATGTAAAGAGCATAAGACAGCCATCCGTATCGGGGTGAATCATGGTTCGCTGTCAGACCGTATTATGAGCCGTTACGGCGACACACCCGAAGGTATGGTAGAGTCGTGTATGGAATTTTTGCACATCTGCATTGCCGAAGGATTCAGAGATATTGTTATCTCCATGAAGACCTCTAATACAGTGGTGATGTCGAAAGCCGTACGCCTGCTGATTGCCCGCATGGAAAAAGAAGGGTTAGCCTTTCCGCTGCATTTGGGTGTTACCGAAGCAGGAGACGGCGAAGACGGACGTATCAAATCGGCAGTAGGTATCGGATCGCTTCTTTCCGACGGTATCGGCGATACTATACGTGTATCGTTGAGCGAAGATCCTGAATTTGAAATTCCGGTAGCAAAAAAGCTGGTCGATTATATAACCGGCAAAGCAAATCATCCCGAAATAGTAGCTGTTGCCAGCGATAAGTTTTCGCCTTTCTCTACCGATCGTCGCGAGACTTATGTTGTGGGGAACATAGGTGGCGATAATCTGCCTGTCGTTATTTCCGACCGTTCGCAGGGTAATTTCGAGTTGAACAGTCACTTCCTGCCCGATTATATCTATGTGTGTAGGGAACTGCCTGTAGCTGCACCGCGTGCTATTCCTTCCATTATAGACTTTGCAGGATGGAAAAACGAAAAGAATACATATCCATTGTTTGATAACTCGAACTGGAATAAAATAAAAGATACAGATGCGGCTGTTAAGTTTCTGCGCCTGTCATACCCAGAGCTAAATAAGGAAATTATATCATTGTTGAAAAATGATAAAACGATAGTGCTAATTATTATCACCGATCACATCAATGGAGTAGGAGAGCAGCGCGCATTTATCCATACGTTGATGAACAACGATTGCGACACTCCTGTAGTGCTTGCCCGCCATTATGCCGAAAACGAATCGGAAGATTTGCAGATAAAGGCTGCTGCCGATCTGGGCACACTTTATCTCGATGGTTTTGGCAACGGTATCATGTTGCAGAATGACGGGAATATTCCGCTCAAAAATGTGGATGCTTATATGTTCGGTATCTTACAGGCATCGCGTGTGCGCACCAGTAAGACCGAGTATATTTCGTGTCCGAGTTGTGGGCGTACGCTTTTTGACCTGCAAACTACTGTCGCTTTAGTGAAAGGGGCGACTTCGCACCTCAAGCACCTCAAGATAGGCGTTATGGGTTGTATTGTGAACGGACCCGGAGAAATGGCGGATGCCGATTATGGTTATGTAGGGGCTGAGAAAGGGAAGATATCACTCTATAAGAAGAAGAACCTGATAGAAAAGAATATCCCTTCCGAAGAGGCTGTGGAAAGGCTCGTACAGCTTATAAAAGATAACGGTGACTGGAAAGAGCCGGAGAATTAAAAGATAAAAAATAAGGGAGCAGATGTAGAAAATCTGCTCTTTTGTTTTCTGTTCGTAACAATAAATTAACAATACCTGTCTGTTTTTATCTCCTAATCGCCGTATATTTGTTAAATTTTTACGACGATAGAGTTACATAATAATAAAGGAACAGACATTCAATTACATAATAAATGGACGGAAAGAAAAATTATACGGGACTAACCGATGCTCAAGTAAAGGAGAGCAGACAAAAGCATGGTGCGAATATACTTACTCCACCAAAGAAAGAACCGCTCTGGAAATTATTTTTCGAGAAATTTGAAGACCCCATTATCCGCATATTGCTTATAGCGGCATTTCTGTCGCTGGGAATATCTATCATTCACAACGAATATATAGAGACTATAGGTATCTTCTGTGCCATATTACTGGCAACAGGAGTGTCTTTCTGGTTTGAAATGGATGCCAATAAGAAGTTTGATGTTCTCAATCAGGTGAACGATGAAGATATGCTTATGGTTATCCGTAATGGTAATGTGGGACAAGTAGCCAAAAAGGATATTGTAGTAGGCGATATCGTATTGCTCGAAATGGGTAATGAAGTGCCTGCCGATGGTGAGTTGCTCGAAGCCGTTTCGATGCAGATCGACGAATCGTGTCTTACCGGAGAGCTTAGCATCGATAAAACGACCGATCCCGAGCATTTTGAAGAGGGAGTAACGTATCCTTCCAACTGGGTACTGCGGGGAACAAAGGTTATCAACGGACACGGTGTTTTTGAAGTTGTCCGTGTAGGCGATACCACCGAGTTTGGTAAGGTAGCCGAAAAGGCAACTGAAAAAGTAGAGGGCGAAACACCGCTTAACCGTCAGCTCGATTCACTGGCTAAGTTTATCGGTTTTGTAGGGCTTATATTAGCCGGACTGACGTTTGTCGTTTTGGTGATAAAAGATGTATTTCTCGATCCTGCGGTTCATGTTTCGTTGGGGCAGGTAGCTCTGCTCGGGGCTGTACTTGCAGGGGTTGTTGTTGCATTGGTAAAGGTATGGATGCCTATTATATATGACGGGCTGTCGCTCAAAGGAAAAGAACGCAAGTTGCCGAAGGCAGTTGCCGAAGGCGGATGGCTTCGCTGGCTACTGACAGGAGCATTGGTTACAGTCGTAATAGCCTCTGCCGGATATCTGTTCGATGTAGATCCGCTGGATGCCGATTCGTGGGTAAACCTGAATATAGCTACCGAGATACTTCAGGCATTCATGGTGGCCGTTACACTGGTTGTGGTCGCTGTACCCGAAGGTCTGCCGATGAGTGTTACGCTCAGCCTTGCGCTTAGTATGCGCCGGATGCTGAAAATGAATAATCTCGTGCGCAAAATGCACGCTGTGGAAACAATGGGTGCTACTACTGTTATCTGTACTGATAAAACCGGTACACTCACACAAAATCAGATGCAGGTTGCCAGTACCAATTTTTACGGCGTACCTGATCAGCGATTGACCGATAGCGAGATCAGCCGTCTTGTGATCGGTAATATTTCTGTCAATTCTACTGCTTTTCTCGATTTTTCCAATCCAGAGAAAGTACAGGCTTTGGGAAATCCTACAGAAGGAGCATTATTATTATGGCTCAATCGTAGCAAGATATTATATAGCAATATCCGTAACAAAGAAAATATAATAGAACAGTTGCCATTTTCTACCGAACGTAAGTTTATGGCTACACTGGTTGATTCTCCGAAGCTGAAAAAGAAAGTGCTTTATGTAAAAGGTGCGCCCGAAGTGGTCTTGGCAAAAAGTAAGACTGTAGCTACAGCAGAAGGGCTTGTTCCGGTAGAAGAATACAAACAGCAGATAGATGAGCAACTGCTGAAATATCAGGATCAGGCGATGCGTACACTCGGGTTTGCATATCAGTATGTGGAAGATGCAAAAAGTGCGCTTGATGATCTTGTCAATGGTGATCTGATATTTCTCGGTATAGCCGGTATCTCCGATCCGGTGCGTGCCGATGTGCCCGATGCAGTAGGGCGCTGTCTGAATGCCGGTATCGGTGTAAAAATAGTGACCGGAGATACTTATGGTACTGCTAAAGAGATCGGTCGGCAGATTGGTATATGGAAAGATGCTGAAGATACCGACCGCAATATTATAGGTGGTGTCGATTTTGAAGCACTATCCGACGAAGAAGCTTACGACAGAGTTAAAGACCTGAAGATAATGTGCCGCGCACGTCCTACGGATAAGCAGCGCCTTGTACATTTGCTAAAACAGCGCGGTGAGATCGTAGCTGTTACGGGAGACGGAACTAATGATGCTCCTGCACTTAATTATGCAGATGTAGGACTTTCTATGGGCTCGGGTACATCTGTAGCTAAAGAAGCAAGTGATATCACATTGCTCGACGATTCGTTCAGCAGTATAGCTACGGCTGTTATGTGGGGGCGTTCGCTTTACAAGAATATACAGCGGTTTATGCTGTTCCAGCTGACTATCAATGTCGCTGCATTGTTGCTGGTATTTCTCGGATCTATCTTCGGACAGGAATTACCTCTGACGGTTACACAGATGCTTTGGGTAAACCTGATAATGGATACATTTGCAGCCGGAGCACTGGCCTCGTTGCCACCCGATCCGAATGTAATGAACAGCAAACCGCGTAAGAATACCGATTTTATCGTTACACCGTCTATAGCCAGACATATCCTTATTACTGGTATCTTGTTTGTTATCCTGCTTCTTGGTATGATGTACTATTTCTCCAGTCCCGAACATCTCAACTCATTCTTTAGCTATGTAGCCGAAGAAGACAGGGGAAGGTATTTCCTTTCGTATTTCTTTACTGTATTTGTTTTGTTACAGTTCTGGAATATGTTCAACGCCAAAGCTTATGCAACGGGCAAATCTGCTTTTGCAGGGATGAGTAAGAGTGCCGGATTTGAAGTCGTCGCGCTCATTATACTTGTCGGTCAGATACTGATCGTTACATTCGGTGGTGATGTATTCCGTACCATGCCACTGACTATACAAGACTGGGGTATCATTATCGGAGGTACGTCAGTTGTGCTTTGGATAGGTGAGATAGTGAGGCTGTTGAGAAAGAAGTAGCCAGATAGTACCAAAAGACAATTCTAAATTATATGAAGGATGGGCAGGGACTGCTCATCCTTCAGAAAAACAACTTTACAAATAGCTGAAAAAATGGGATCTTCCTAGTTTATCATTTTTCGGATATTTTAAATAATCAATGTATTGAATAATTTATTACTTTCACATAAACGAAATAAGTTAACCTAAACTATGAGAAATAAGTTTTTATTATTGTTGTTAGTTACACTCGTATCAGTGGGAGTTAAGAGTCAGATAAACTATGAAGACTCTACAGTTCAAGCAATAACTTACTGGGACTTAAATGAAAGCCATACTTATGAAATAACACAAGGCAAAAGCAAAGGCAAGGATGGAGGATTTGCTGCTGAAGGATTAATTAGGTCTGAGGTCAAAATCAGTGTAATTGATTCAACTGAAGTATCCTATACTATAGAATGGCGTTTCTTGAAACATGATATTCCGAATTTAGATCTTATGCCGGAGTTAAAAGATCTATTAGATAAGAAAAGATATATTTATCGGACAAATGAGTTGGGTGAATTTGAAGAGCTCCTTAATTGGGAAGAGGTCAGAGATAATGTGTTAGCGACAGCAAGAGTTACACTTAACTCTGTATCTAAGACGAACAATACTCTGAGCGATTCTGTGATTAATAAGGTAAATGCATTTACAGAATCTCTCATGACTAAAGAATATGTTGAACAAAAAGTAATTGAGCCTGTAAGTGTTTTTCATTCATTTTTTGGAGGGCAATACAGATTGGGTGAAGTATTAGAATCTGAAATAGAAATACCAATGCCAATTTCAGATATTCAAAGTATAAAAGCTCAGGGGGTTGTCTGGTTTGACTCAATAACTGAAGATTACGATACCTACACTCTTTGTTATGAACAAAAAATTGATCAAGAGATAGTAAAAAGGCTGCTAGGACAAGTTATGGCTGATCTCTCTAAGCGGATAAACCCTAATAATCCAGCTAATATAGATAAAGTCTTGGAAGAAGATTTAGATCACAAGATAACGATACATTCAGAATTTTATAATAATGGCTGGCCGCTTAATATTATTAGTACAACCAATATTAATATAGGAAGTGATCAACAAAATAAAATGATTCGCATTAGAATGATGAATGATTAATAACACAGGCATTTCTTGACTTTAGATTGGCTTTTTCGGGTCTGAATGGTGACTAATCAGAAGCGTATAAAAACTAAAAAAGCCCTCTAAATTAAACATTTAGAAGGCTTTTCTTAATTTTGACCGAATGTTGGCTTTCGGCTTTTGTGGTCCCACCTGGACTGTTAATTATTTTACACTAATGCATTTTTGATTGAGTATAAAATATTGATATTCAGGTATTAATGTAAATATTTTACAATTCAAATTTTGGAACTTTGTACTAAATATAAAGAATTTTACATTAAAAATATACCCCAAAATATACCCCAAAATGAAAAAAGCTTACTATATTTGCCAATACTAAATATAAAGATATGGCTTTAAACTGTAAGTTTCATTTGAAGTATCCCAAAAAGGAGTTTTCATGTATGTTCCTGTTGATAAACCATAAGCCACATAAGCAATTCAAATATTACTTAATTGCTCCCCATGTAGAAAAAGCTATTTCAATCCCTACAAAATGTTGGGATAGCAAAAATCAAAAAACGATAAAGCCATCTCAACAAAAATACAAAATCTATACTGCAGATATTGAATTAGCTGAAAATATAATTGGACAAATTAAATCTAATATAAAGCATATAATAACTAATGCTTCGCTTAATGGTATCGAACTTACTAATGATTATTTAAGAAAAGAATTAGATAAAAGGTTGGAGATAAAGGGTAAAATTCAAGTGGACGAAAACCCAAGTTTAGTGAGTTTTTATGAAAAGAAAATTAAGGGTATGGAGGATGGTTCATTCGTTCAGCCTAAAAATGGAAAAAAATACGAACAGGGCACAATCAGCAGTCATACAACTTGTTTAAAATGCCTACAAGAATTTGATAGAATAAATAAAAGAACTACATATTTTGCAGATATAAATAACACATGGTATGATGAATATGTAAAATTTCTACTTGAAGAACAGGAGATTTTTGATGATGAAGGTGAATTGGATTATGTAAAAGAACCATTGGGCGCAAATACTATCGGTTCTAAGCATATTAAGAATCTAAAATTCATAATGAAACGTGCTCACAAAGAAGGCATAAGTAATTCCGCTGAATATGATAGAGATTATTTTATACGACCAAGAGAAGATTCATTTGCAATAGCACTAAGTGAGATTGAATTACATAACATATACGAAACCCCTATACTCAATGAGAAAGAGCAAATAACCAAAGATTTATTTTTAATTGGAGCTTATACTTGCCTTAGATATTCTGATTTCTCAATTATTAAACCTAATAATTTTAAAACTATTGTTCGTGATGGAAAGACAACAGAAGTTATTGAGAAAGCAACACATAAGACCAAAGACAGAGCCACAATTCCAATACTTTGGAATGAGTTAAAAGAAATTCTACAAAGATATAATTATAATTTACCTTATATCAGTAGTATTGAGCTCAATAAAAACATCAAAAATATTGCTCAAAGGGCAGGAATTATTAATGTGGAGGAATACCATCAAACAAAGGGTGGTATTACAGAATTAATTAGAGTTCCTCGATACGGCTTGATAGCAAGTCATACAGCTCGAAGAAGTGCAGCGACAAATCTGATATTAAGAGGATATACTTATGATGAGGTCAAGTTGCTAACAGGTCATAGTAGTAATGATATGCTTCAAAACTATATTAAGATAAATAGGGAAAATAACGCTGTGTCAATGGCTGAAAACTTTAATAAAAACAAGAAAAATGAAAAACGTTAATTTAGTATCAGAATTAATGCGAGTTGAGTATTCTGATAGTAATGATAAAGTTGGTTATGAAAACCATTCTTATAATGGTTTTTTAGGAATGCAAGGTTGTGAAGCTTACTATAATCATTTGGATAAGTTGTATAATGACTATTTTGAAAAGTTGAGAGAAAATATTGAGACCCTATTATTCAGTGATAAAGGTAGTATATTGGTATATCTGAATGATAAAATCATGTTATTTAATAGCCTCCAATCAAATTATAACGAAAAAAATTATATGGATTGGGCTGCTTATATATTGAGTTGTGAAAAGTATTATAGCGAGAGTATAAGAAGTAATCAAGGAGCAAAAAATGAATATAATACAGCCAAATTTTTTAAAGAAATGTCAAGCACACAATCATACTTTATTGAAAAAGGTATTAATGATTTACAACTGCTATTGGATAATTATAATACTGAAAAACAAATAGTTGACATATCAAATAAAGATGTATTCGTAAAAAATAATTCTCTTTCTAAATATGTTGATAATTATTTCTCTAGATACTCTGATTCTGATACACTTACAAATAAAGACCTTGAATTTATTTTCAATATAACAAGACCAACTATTGATAAATGGAAAGTTCAAGGTAAGTTTATTCAAATATCGGAAGAAGGGAAAAGACCAATATTATACTCTAAGGAGGATGTGAAAAATAAAATTAAAAATGGCGTTTTAACTCATAGGTTGACTGATATTAATAAAATAAATAATTAACCGAATTATTTATTTTATTAATATCATTACCTTTGGAATAACAAAAGGGTAATAAGAACTATTACCCTTTATACTGTAGGGAGTACTAATATATGAAAATGTGGAACTCAAGGTTCTCTACTATACAAATTCAATATGTTTGACTCCCATCTATATCTTAATCTATAGTATAGATAAATCTGCTATTAATATATATACAAATATACATAATTATTTTGATATGGCAAGTCCTTTAGATACTTATAACATTAGTCAACGTTTTTTTGTTCAAAAAATATTAGACCTATTTTATGAAAATGCATTGGATTCGTATAGAGTTAGATATAACAACGCAAATACCTGTCTAAGAGAAGCATATAAGTTAATAAAGGATTGGAAGAATGATAGGATTAAAAGATTTGAAACAGTTAGTTCTGTAATTCAGGAACTCATAGGTCTTTTAATAAAAGATTCTTCGATTGAATTCGGAATAATAAATAAAGAAGACTTTATAAAGCAATTAGGTGAAGCTTGTAAACAAAAAGATGATGAGATTGATAATGACTTTGCGAATTCATTAGATTACTCATTACACTATATAATAGCCTTAAATGGAAACTATATGTTAGCCTTGTTTGATAAAGTAAATTCTTTATTCACGGTTAATGACACTAATTTAGACGTCTGTGTTCCTCACTTTAATTCTCTTTCTCAAGAAATAGAATTTCTTGCAAGTGAATTTATTAATGTTGGATATTCAAAAATTTTCCTTTATCAACTAATATCAAGAACATTTATGCATCAAAATAGAAGAACATTTGATGAAAGGTGGGATTTTTTCAAAAGGGTTATTAGTGAAAAAACAGAAAAAAAATATGTAATAACATTCAAATTTAAAACTCATAATGAAGATGATTATTTAAAACATTTTGAGTGTTCAATCCCATCAGATACTCTACCCAACTCTACACCACGAGCTATTGTTAGTTCTTTTGTACGAGAAAATGTAGAAACAGTCTTTAAATCATATGAGGTAATAGCATTGGATTTTTATCAAGCAATAAGAATAGCCAATGAAAAATTGGCTCATTTTTTAGATATATTACATTTTAGCTATAATGATATAATGTTAACTCTAAATTTAGATGTTTTAGTTGTTGACCAAAATGCTAAAGATAAAGCAAACGTCCAAAAAATACATTATTTTATAGATGGCGGATATATTAATCAAGGCGTTGATTATGGAGTGTTAAGCTCCACAATATCAGAAATATCTCAAAAGACTTTTATTAGTGATAATGTTAAAGATAAAATAAAGTCTGCCATTAGATATTTAAGGATGGGAAATGAAGCTATTGAACTTGAACAAAAATATATTTGCTATTGGATTGCTTTGGAACATATTTTTTCTAAACATGAAAAAAGAGCTTCGACTTTTCAACGAATGAAGTCTAACCTAACCAATATGCAAATTATTTATTATCTAAAAAGAAATATCCAATATTTACATGAAGATGTGAAAAAGAATCTTAATAAAATATCACTAAATAGTCCTTTAAAAGATTTGATAGAGAATAACGATTTGACATATATATCCAATGAGAATTATTTAAGTACTCTTGTTCTCGAATTTATAAATATAAATCCACTATTGGCGTTTAAATTAAATCGAAAAAAAGCAGTATTGCATTCAACTGAAAATTTAAAAGAACGTATTGTGAACCACAAGAAGAATGTTGATATACATTTAATAAGATTATATCGTGTAAGGAATGAATTAATGCATGATGCTGCAATTATCCAAAACATAGAAAATCTGACAGGTAATTTAAAATATTATTTAATCTTTACTTTAAATTTATTACTTCAACATTTTTCTGAAATAGAACTTAATGGGCGTTTAGAGAAAGAAATAGACCTGCAAGATTTCTTTAATAAGCAAACAATGCTACTTAATCATGTTATCTTCAAGTATAGGAAAGAAGATATCTTAAAAATAGAACTAACAGAAAATATATTGATATAATTATAAATTGAATTCTGTTTTCACTCTCTGTACAGTAGCAGAACCAAAACCTGTTAATTTAGCAGTATTGCGAACAGAATAACCACGTTTAAGCAAGGATATAACTTCACTATATTCTTGCTTTTTTTGTTCTGTTGTTTTGGTAGAGCCTTTTTTACGTCCAAGTTTTCCACCATTGGCGATGTATGTTGCACGACCCGAATTTAGGCGATATTGAATGTTTTGGCGTTCAATGCTCGACATTTCAGCCATCACAGTTAGTAGGATAGAAGCAATGGGATTAACTTGTTTATTTTCTGTAAGTGTATTGATAGATAGATTTTGTACATAAACATTCACACCATTTTCATGTAAAGCCTCCAACGTTTTTAAGACTTGAAGTGTTGACCGCCCGATACGAGATAGTTCAGAGCATAATAAAGTATCTATTTTATTAGTGATACAAAAATCAATACATTCCATAAGGATAGCACGTTCTTCGTTTTTCTTTGCTCCGCTTATGCGTTCCTCAAAAACCTTTACTATCTGAAAATCATTTTTATCAGCAAAAGATGATAAATCTGAAATTTGACGTTCTGTATTTTGTCTATCTCCATTAGTTGAGCTTATACGAGCAAAGATTACGGCTGTTTTCATATCAGTATCAATTAGTATTATGTTGCTAATACAAATGTACAGGTCCTTTTTTTGTTATCAAAATATTCTTTGATAAAATTGATTTCAATATTTAGACTAATCAAAATATATAATCAGATATAATTGATAACAGTTGAGGTTTGATAACATTTGCAGTTATATTAAAATTATAATTACATTTGCAGTGTGGAATAAACAAAGCGTTGTTAGCCACAATTTATTAGAATCATAAAGAAGCGTTATATTATCCCAATTCTCTGAAATCTCGCAAGTTTCTACAATAACAGGGGATAGTTGACAGTACGCTCCATGCTTTATATGTATCATATAGAGTGTGGGGGTCTGTTATCATATCCTGTTATTCGGTCTTTTGCGAGATACCGTGAGAATTGGTGTGATATACAGCCTCCACACTTCTTTTTTGTTATAACTTATGAGGAGGCGATAAGTAAACAAGTTTTATTTTTATGAAAAAAAATTATTTTTATTTGTTAGCTATTATCATGACAGCCATGTTGAGTTTTTCCTCTTGTAGTAATGATGATGACAGTCCCGATTTGAAAGAAAATGAAAAAGAAAATACAGTCGATAGTGATACGACTACAATCTTTTCCATTAGTAAGTTGACAAAGTTTAATCAAAACTATGCATCCCTGACATTTGATAGTGGCAAAAGGACTGCACAACTCTTGTATAAAGCAAGAATCCTTGAATTATACCCAATGATAGTAGATTATTCTATTATAGGTAACTTAACAGATATCAATTTTAAAGAGTTAAAAGTTGGTGACAATATATGTAAATACATACCATCGGCAGAAGCCGACTTTCTTTGTGACCTATACCTATCATCCACTCTATGGGAAGATGATAAGGGGCGTTCAACGAAATATTGGGACACACCAACATCAAATAAACGTTCTATAAAAATCACTCACATAGATGAAGAGAAAGAAATTATTTATTTAAAGTTTAATCTTGAGTTAACCATAGGTGGAGTACAAACTAATACAAAGTATGTTTCAGGGGTTTTGCCATTTAGTTATCGTTTTACCAATTAAAATCTAATCAAATGAAAAAGAATTTACTATTCACACTGTCAATCATAATTTTCAGCATCTCGTTTATCTCTTGTAGCAGTGATAATGACAATGAAGAAATAGCAACAGGTAATAACAACGCTTCTCAATTTATCGCATCCCGAAACTATACGGATTTTAAGACTTACTATACAACTGAGGAGAAAGCCTCTTATAAAAGCGGAGCATTAAACATAAGTTTCGGTTTTGGAGAAGAACGTCTTGAAATTGGAGATATAGTTTATATCCAAGCACTTTACGCCTTGGACTTCAAGTTCACTTTGGATATTGACAAGCTTAAAGTCGGAGATGAGTTGCAATTAAAATTGGCAGAAAAAAACGACGTAAAATTTACGGACTATGTATCAGTTGGTGATATTCACACAAATTATATCAATGCAGGGAAATTAATTGTAAAATCGATTGATACGACCAATAAAAAACTCTCATTTGGATTTCAAAATTTAGATATTTGGAGAGACCAATATTCTCTCAATGGCGATAATAAGAAGATGAAAGAGTTTATAATCAAAAGTGGAGTATTGGAGTTTCAATATAAATAACTATTGATTAAATAATAATTGAATATATAGGGGTTGTTATCAATGTAACCCCTATATTTTTAGAATTTTTTTTAATATAAACATTGGATAATTCACACACCGCTTATTTATATAGATATCAACTGTTTAATGTGTTTAATGTGCTGAAAATATGCGGTTTATATTTGCGATTAATGAAACTGCTTAAATCAGAACGAATTGTAGTAGGTGTCAAAAGGTACTCATTTATCACCATTATCAACAGGTTTATTTGGAATCCCTTGCCAATATTGCTTCATTTTGGCACTGATTTTTTGCTTTGTTTCTTCACTTCGTTCCCGTCCATAGTTAGGGTTATTAATTCCTTGCTTCTTTACCGACATTCTTGTCTTAGTTAGTTCGCTTGCTTCTCTAAATATTCGTGCCATATCATCTGTAATTATTATTTTCATTATTCTTGACTTTTTTCTTTATTGAACTATATTTATATATAAATATCTGATAAAATGGAAAAAGAAACTTTTAACCCCGAAAAAATCAAACTAAAAAGAGGGGAATTTTTACAATACTATATAGATGGGCTTGATATTAACTACATAATAAAGAAACATAAAGAATATAGTGTCCTTACACAGGATGAAAGGGATTTCTATGAGCAATATAACCCAATACAAACAAAAGCTAATTGTGTTGGCAAAGTTCCCGAATCTTTGATATGGGAAGAAATCGAAGAAAAGATGAGGCAAGGAATGGAGAATTCTTTAAATGACTATAAAGCAAGGGATATTGAGAGAAAACTAAATCAAAAGCCAATAGGAAAACAGCATGAGCTAAAATTACATCACAAATTTACTTACCTAATACATTTATTCTGTTCCCGATGCACCAACAATGAAAATGGGCAGACTAATATCAATGCAGAATTATTGAAAAATATTATCGGTGATGAATACAATTTAGCTCTTTATACATTGAATAGAATCGGATTAATATATACTATTGGTGGTTATGTCATTGGAAAGAAATCAAGTGCCTATCGTTTACAAAACGATTATGTTCGTTCTATAAGAGTGAGGCAATCTTCCCATGTGCAAGTCAAAAAATATATTGACAAAGCTATTGAAAAGATTGAAGCCCATAAGAAAGCCAAATTTCAACGATTGATAGATAGAGATAAGTTCATAGTCGAAAAGTATGATAATTGTTTATCAGAGCTTAAAATAACACGAATAGATGAATGTAAAGATTTTATATTAACAGGGAAAATATATGAGGATAATAAACCTAGGCAAAAGGAATATTACAAGAATATATTTACAAAATATATTATTCAAGAAAATGGTCCTTTCAAAATAACTGAAATTGATAATGATAATCGTATATATCATATTCTCACAAATACCCCAAAAGATTTGAAAGAATATCTAAATATAAAATTCTCTATTGATATTAAGAATTCACATCCATTATTACTAAATAAACTATTACTAATTTATTGTATTGATAATGAATTATTTAATAATATTATAAATAAAGAAATTAAACATATCAATATAAATACTATACTTATTTCTAATAGTAAACTATATACCCACTATGTTTCGGATAATATTCATAATAATTTAATATACAACAATATAAATGAATTATTGAATGAGGTGAAAAATATTCCTCCGGATGTTAGACAATACATATACAAGACCTCCAAAGGTCAGATGTGGGAGGAATTGTTGAGTGCTTGTGAATTTAAGGGATTGAAAGCTGATGATAGAGGGGAATTGAAAGCTCAAATGTTTGCGGAGGTCTTTTACTCCAAGACCCGAACAACCATTTATAAAGAATATGGTAAGGTCTTCAAATCTATCTATCCAAATGTATATAAGATAATCAACGAGCTAAAACCAAAAGAAGAAGATACAAAGTTGAGCCATCTTATTATGAAAATGGAGAGTGAGCTATTTCACCAAATCTTGGAAAGGATATATAAGGAAACGGAATATGACGCTATTAATATCCACGATGCGGTAGTCATTCTTGATACCCCGAATAACGAAAATTGTAAGACTGACGAAATAGAAACCATAATGAGGGATGTTTACAACAATTACAATCTATTTCCGACTTTTTCTATTGACCGATATAACTAAGAAAAGTAGCTCAAATAGGCTTAATATAGTTCAAATACAACTGCTTTTCTACTTTGAAAAATATTAATGTGTCGATAAACAGGGTGTAATCCAAGTTCAAAAGCACCCCATTGTTTAATAGAGTTTACTTGGATGGATACAGGGCTCCCGTCCGTACGGCATAGGATATTTATTGCATTAAAATATACCCCACGATATACCCCGAAAAGAAAAATCCATTGATAAATTATTTATTATCAATGGATTATCTACTGTAAAATGTGGTCCCACCTGGGCTTGAACCAGGGACCCCCTGATTATGAGTCAGATGCTCTAACCAACTGAGCTATAGGACCTGATTTTCGGAGGTTATCCCGAAATCGGTTGCAATATTACTGCTTTTTACTGAGACGAGCAAACTTTTAGATAAAAAATGAAGTAAAAAAATACTAGAATCCTCTTAGTCTGCTTGTTGTATCTGATGATTGCGGCTATCTATGATCGCCAAAGTGATATATAATAATATGCCGGCAGCAATACCGAGGATTTTAAAGACTGCGACTAATACAATGACTGCGACAATCAGAAAATAACGATACTCGTTTCCTCTCAGCTTGAAACTCTTTACCTTGAGTGAGAACATCGGTATCTCTGAGACCATCAATGATGAAAATACAAGGATGGCAGCCAGAAATATATACATCAGGGTGGGAGTAAGGTACACATTGTGTGTAAGCCCGTAACAGAAACTCACCCAGAATAACGCATTTGCCGGAGTGTTGAGCCCAATAAAAGCTTCCGATTGACGTTTGTCTACATTGAACTTAGCAAGGCGCAGTGCCGAGAATATAGCTAACAGAAATGCCATATAAGGCAGATATATCTGTATCAGCTCATTCTGAGTGATCAGAGGCAGATTCTTGATCAGAAACGTGAATACTGCAACACTGGGCGCAACCCCGAAGCTAACCATGTCCGATAATGAATCCAGTTCTTTGCCCATCGGCGAATATGCCTTTAATAGGCGCGCTGAAAATCCGTCGGAGAAATCAAATATGGCAGCGATAATAACCCATACGACAACCATAAAGAAATTCCCGTGAAATGCCATTACAGTTGCAATACACCCCGAGAAAAGATTTAGTGAAGTAAAAAAATTGGGTATATGTCTTTTCATCCTTCTTATGGTTTAAGTTTCGCGATTATTGTCTGATTGCCTGTAACCTTCTGGTCCATTTCTACTAATATTTCAGAGCCTAAAGGCAGGTATACATCGACCCGCGATCCTAGTTTTATAAATCCGAGATGTTCATCAATATGGCCTGTATCACCTACTTGGGCATAGGTAACAATACGACGCGCCATAGCTCCGGCAACCTGCCGTAGCAGTAGCTGGTGTTTACCATCTTCGGTTTCCATTACTACTGTCGATCTCTCATTCTCAGTACTCGATTTAGGCAAATATGCCGCCATAAAGCGTCCGTCGTGGTGCTGCGATATAAGAACTTTTCCGTTTATAGGGTACCAGTTGGCATGTACATTGAACGGTGACATGAAAATGGAAACTATAATACGTTTGTCCTTAAAATATTCACCTTCATATACTTCTTCTATAGCAACGATCTTCCCATCGGCAGAGGCTACAACCGTTCCGTCGGGGTCTCCTTTGAACTGACGGTAAGGGCTTCGGTAGAAATTAAGTACTATAAGAAATAGTACCAAAGAAATAGCTCCTATAGTATAGGATAAAATATGATGGTGAAAAAAATACCACAATGCTCCGTTTAACAGAACCAGAATGATAAGATATGTCGTTAAAACGCCGCGTCCTTCGTGATGAACTTTCATTATTCTATTTTGAAAAACATATTCTTTGTAACTTGCAAAAGTATCTTTATTTGGTGATATATACAAATTTGCTATCTGATTTTTGAGTTAAACAAAAAGGGAGATTTCACTAAAATCCCCCTTTTTATTTATTTTTAATTGTATCGGATACAAAAATGATATCTAAAGTTTACAATACATAGAGCGAACTGATAGACTCATTGCATAGAACCCGGCGGATAGCATTAGCAAAAACTTCGGCAACAGAAAGTACCACTACCTTCTCACATTTCTTGGAATATGGAATACTATCTGTAAATACCATTTCGGTAAGTCCTGACTGATCTACACGTTCCGAAGCCGGATCGGACATTACTGCATGACTGGCTATTGCCCTCACCGAACGTGCTCCGCTGGCAATCATCAGGTCGGCAGCTTTGGTAATGGTGCCGGCAGTGTCTACAATATCATCTACCAACAGGACATCCATGCCGGTAACATCGCCGATGATCTGCATTTCGGATATTTCGTTCGCTTTCTTTCTTAGTTTGTAACAAATAACCATTGGCGAACCAAAATATTTGGCATAAGAGCTGGCACGTTTTGTTCCTCCCACATCAGGAGTAGCAATTACCAGATTTTCCCTGTCGAGAGACCTGATATAATCGACAAAAATGGCAGAAGCATATAGGTGGTCAACCGGGACGTCGAAGAATCCCTGTATCTGGTCGGCATGCAGGTCCATCGTGATCAGGCGGCTGATGCCGGCAGCACTAAGCATATCTGCAATCAGTTTTGCACCGATAGATACACGTGGCTTGTCCTTTCTGTCTTGTCTGGCCCATCCGAAATAAGGGATTACAGCTACTATGGAGTGTGCTGATGCTCTCTTTGCAGCATCTACCATCAGTAGGAGTTCCATCAGATTGTCGGAAGACGGGAATGTAGACTGTACCAGAAAAACCTGCGCGCCTCTGATCGATTCTTCATAAGATACTGAGAACTCACCATCGGCAAAACGCTCGATATTCATTTTTCCCAGAGGACATCCTAAACTGGCACAAATCTTTTCTGCTAAATACCGGGATTTTGTTCCCGAAAAAATCTTAAAAGGAATATTACTTTCCATTTTGTCAATAAATCTTTAAGGTAGGTTTGGTTATTGTTTCTAACAAACTGTAAAATTATAAAAAACTAATCACTCTAAGGCTCCTTATGTCGTAGAAAATTTGATGATCTTTCCCGAACAAGCTTCCATGTGTACATACAATGCTTTATCCCAACGTGAACTCAATACGAAATTCTTTTTGGAAAAGAGTTCTTTAGCACTCTTGATCCGTTGAGGATCGATGTTCATATAATCGAATGCCTCAGATGGAATGCGGATAGTAATCTCCAAAGGCTTATTGTCAAAGTTGACAACAATCAATGAGAATTCTTTTTTCCCCGAACGCAGGAATACATATTGTTTGGCAGCATCGAATTCCGGATTTTCATAATTGGCATACATCAGGTCGAAGAACTTACCCGAATTGATGCTTTCTTCCTCTTTGGCGATGCCGATCAGTTGTGTATAGAATTTCCGTAGTTCGACTTGCTCCTTTCTCAGTCCCGAATTGCCGAACACACCGTTATTACGCCAGCTGCGTACACTGTCGACAGACCAATAATCGAAAATAGTAGTTCGCCCATCTATTCCGCTGAATCCCTCTTTGTTCATGCCCTTTTCGCCCAGCTCCTGCCCGAAATATATCATCACAGGGTTGACATTCATCGTAGCGGCGACAATCATTGCCGGAATGGCTTTGAATGCATCTCCTGCAAAAAAGTCGGAAGCAATACGCTGCTCATCGTGGTTTTCGAGGAAGTTCAGCATTTTAGGCTGTAATTCTCCGATACGTTGCCAGCAAAATGTAATATCCGAAGCCGGTTTGTGTCCGCAAGTAATGTCGCGCAGCGTATCGTAGAGGTCTACCTTATCATATAGATAATCGAACAATCCCCAGTGTACATAGTTCTGGTACAAGGATGGATTATATACTTCGGCGATAAAGATCAGCGATTTGTTCTTCATCTTTACCTTTGGTATTACCCAGTTCCAGAATTCTACAGGCACCATTTCAGCCATATCGCAACGGAAGCCGTCCACGCCCTTCGCCGTCCAGTAAAGGAGTATATCTTTCATCTTGAGCCAAGTGTCGGGAGTAGGAGTGAAACAGCTCGAACGCCCGTTGGCATAGTCTACACCATAATTGAGCTTTACGGTTTCGTACCAGTCGTTGACCGACGGTCTGTTAGAAAAACAATCGTTTCCCGTAGCTTTTGCCGGATATTCTATATAGGCATTTTCTCCTTGCTGAACAGGGAACTGCGGTTCCAGTCGCTGATTCGGTATATAGTAGAAATTATTGTCCGGATCGAATGATACAGCAGTGTTGTCATCTTCTCCGAAGTCTTTTACTTTTTTAGGCTTGGCGTCGGAATGATATTGACGGGCAACATGATTGGGTACGAAATCTATAATTACTTTCATACCATTTTTATGTGTACGCTCTACCAGTTCTTCAAACTCTTTCATGCGGTCTTCGACAGCGTTGGCCAGATCGGGCGATACATCATAATAGTCGCGTATGGCGTATGGCGATCCCGCGTTGCCTTTCACTACATCGGGGTGATCTTTGGGAATTCCCTGTGCCGAGTAATCGGTCTTAGATGCGTGTTCGAGCACACCTGTATACCAGATGTGGGTAAAGCCCATTTTCTTGATTTCTTTCAGTGCTTTGTTGTCGAAGTCCGAAAACTTTCCCGTTCCATTCTCCTCCAACGTTCCGTTTTCTTTGTTAATGCTTTTGCTGTTCCCAAAAAGTCTGGGAAGCACCTGATAAATAAATAATTTTTCTCTCATCCCAATTTGGTTATCGGTGTATTGTGTTGTTTGTTGTCTTTTAATTGTATTTCGGGAAAATCTTTTATCAGAGATTCTTTGTTTTCCTCGATAAAGTCCATTGTAAGGTCATAGCCTGCCTGATATATTTCTTCCACATGATCGAGGTCGAACATCGAGTATTTGGATAATGATACCGATTCTATCAGGTAATCACACAGATTGCGGTCGAGCAGGGTGTTCGAGCCCGACATATAATGAAACGAACGCTCGGCAATATATTTTATAGAACTTCTGAACTCGGCTTTGGTAATAGGGCTGACATTTACGCCTATAATCTTCACACACTCGCGGCGGATAGTCGATACCGGAAAGTTTTTGAACAGCCCGCCATCTACATAATAGTGCTTATTGATCTCTACAGGCCTGAATACAATAGGAACCGAGCAGGAGGCAATAACCGAAGATATGAGCGGCCCCGATGTGAAGGTATGGCTTTCGCCGTATTCTATATCGGTGGCTACTACATGTAGTGGTATTTTCAGATGTTCAAATGTTTTTGCCCTCAGGTGCTTTTTCAGAAAAGACTGGAATCTTTCGCTTTTGAAGAATCCTCCGTGAGGGATTGTGAACTCGGCGAATTCCCGAAACACTTTCTTCTGGAAAAAAGTAAGTATTTCTTTAGGGCTGTGTCCGTCGGCATAGAGCACTCCGGCAAAAGCTCCGGCGCTTGTTCCCGCAATGACTTCGGGGTAAAGACCGTTTTCGTTCAGTGCCTGTAGTACCCCCAGGTGGGCAAATCCTTTGGCTCCTCCTCCGCTGAGTGCTATTCCCAGCTTGTATATATTCTTATTTGTGTCCATTCTGTTCTCAAGGGCTAACGAACTATCGTGCAAAGGTAATGATAATGTTTGTTATAGAGGAAATTGGAAATACAAAAAACGGAAACGCTCAGAAATGTAATGAAATATTTTAACTAAAAGCTGACAAAGCTAACATTAGTTACAAGTATTTCTCTTTGGGGCGTGCAACTCCCTCTCCTCTTGGAGAGGGTCGGGGTGAGGTGGATTTTAACTAGAACCCTTTCCCTTTTACCCCTTATAACATGTTTTCAGAATATTTTCTTTGACAAAGAAATCCCTTTTTGTTACTTTGTTGTAATGAACTTTAAATGTGCTCGATGATAAATACCATGCAGTTTCCACCCCGCTCCTCAGGACAGAATAATGTATTGAAATTAACCTGTGAACCTATAAAAGTAGTCCGTGTAGGGCTTATTGGGTTGGGAGTCAGGGCTTCCCGCGCATTAAATCGTTTTATGCACCTCGATGGTGTCAAGGTCAGTGCGCTGTGCGATGTGGTTCCTCTCAATATAGAGCATGCCCAGCAAATACTTAAAGATAATAGTCGTCCTGCGGCAAAGGAATACATAGGACAAGATGCGTGGAAATCGCTTTGCGAACAGAAAGATATAGATCTTATATACATTTGCACCGACTGGCTTACGCATACTCCTATGGCGATATATGCCATGCAGTGCAACAAGCATGTAGCAATGGAAGTACCGTCGTCGACCACTGTGTCGGAGTGCTGGCAGCTTGTAGACACTGCTGAAAAGACAAGAAGACATTGCATGATGCTCGAAAACTGCTGCTATGACCTGTTTGAACTGACAGCACTGAATATGGCTCAGCAGGGACTGTTCGGAGAAATAATACACGCAGAAGGGGCTTATATACACGATCTGCGCGAGAGGATATTCTCGAACGAATACGGTCAGAGGCTTTCTGATAACTGGCAGACAAAATACAATATGCAGCACACTGGAAATCCGTATCCTACACATGGGTTAGGCCCTGTATGTCAGGCTCTGGATATCCATCGGGGCGACAAGATGAATTTTCTGGTTTCGATGTCGACCAAACAGGTTGGTATGACCGACTACGCCCGCGAAAAATACGGAGACGATTCACCTGAGGCACAACAGATATACCGTTTGGGAGACATGAACACGACACTGATAAAGACACAAAAAAATAAAACCATCCTTATTCAGCACGATATATCCAATCCTCGTCCGTACAATCGTTTACACCTGCTGAACGGTACGAGAGGCTATATCCAGAAATATCCTGTCAGCCAGATGGCTTTATACCCCGATTCGGAAACCATTCTGACGGAAGATCGTATGCAAAGTCTGCTTTTGGAGTACGAGCATCCATTTATTAAGGAATTGGGAAAGAAAGCCGTCTCGTTATGTGGAGAAAGGGCAAGGGATTTTATTATGGATTACCGGCTGATGTATTGTCTGCAAAAAGGTTTGCCGCTCGATCAGGACGTATACGATGCCGTAGAATGGTCGTGTCTGGTAGAACTTACTGAAATCTCGGTACAAAATGGCAGTATGCCTGTCGAGATTCCCGATTTTACACGCGGAGACTGGGATAAGATCGAGGGGCTGGAATTTGCTTTATAACGACATACTAATACTAAAAGCAAGAGGCATTGTGAATCCCTCACTATGCCTCTCCAATCATCTACTTAGTTTAATGTAGAAAACACACTACTATTTTTCTTGAAGACTTTAATTTAAATAATACCAGATATTTTTAATCTTGTCAATTTTTATTTCCTTAAGATTTCCCTACGTTGATTAATTTAAAAACTGATATCGTCTTGTCTGATTTTCATAATTAGTAAAGATAAGCAATATGGCTCCCTTTCCTTGAGGATTATTCCTGTATATAGGTTTTTGACCTCATGGGGTGTTTGTAAATTGTTTTTAATCAATGCTTTGTGTTTTTATTGATCTGGTTCGATATGGATTTTTATTATATAGCAATATTATATTTTCTCATGATTTAATCAGTGTGATATTGTCTCAGCTATAGAAATTACATCTTTTGCTATGTAATATTTTACTGCTCAAATTTTCTGACAATGAAAAAAAGTATTATTTTCGTCACACAGAGGATGAGCAAAGATTTAGCAAGAAGGGGGTGTAGTCGCCCCGTTAATTCAAGTTATTTTCTGAGATTTAGAATTGATGGCTGTTATTGTTCTAAATCCTTCAGATATTAGAATAACAGCCATCAATTCTAAAAGTAAACACTCATCCTCTTACTTTATATGCTACTACTATGGTAATACTCATCTTTGTGATACTACTCGCCTCCCTGCTTGTTATTATCTTTATTCAGAGTTCGGAGAGAAGTTCTTCCTATAACAATCCCAAGAAATATGATCCTTATCATATAATGTACGACGCGTATGAGGCAGACGCTTTTGATGAAGAGTCTGTCGCATGGTGTGCCAATTTTTTGAATGTAACTCCCAAAGAACTGGAAGCAATACTCCGGAATATACGGGGGCAATACACGCAGTTCAGGATGATGAAACGCAGTGGAGGATTCCGTACGATCTCTGCGCCCAAACCGGCTTTGCTGGCTATACAACGGAATATTTATTACAGGACTTTATTGGCGGCGAATGTACATCCTGCCAGTACCGGTTTTCGCCGGAGGGTTTCTATTGTAGATAATGCTAAGCCTCATCTGGCAAAAAAGGAGATATTGAAGGTAGATATAAAAGATTTCTTTGGTTCCATCAGGGATTATTATGTAATAGATGTTTTTCTAAATATCGGTTATCCTCAGAATATTGCGGAAATATTTGCCGAATTGTGTTGTTTACGCGGAGTGCTGCCTCAGGGTGCGCCTACAAGTCCGGCTATTAGCAATATATTTGTCTATGAAATGGATCAGAAGTTGGCAGAACTCGCCCGGCAATATGGACTGACATATACACGTTATGCCGACGACCTTACTTTTTCGGGTGATGTCATCGAGCCTGAAACGCTCATTCCTAGAATGAAAGAAATAGTCTACGAAGCCGAACTGGAACTGAACGAAAAGAAAACAAGACATATAAAAGAAGGCAGACGGAAAATAATCACAGGCATATCGGTTAGTTCGGGACGTAAACTTACCGTACCGAAAGCCAAAAAGCGAGAGCTACGCAAAAATGTTCACTACATACTCACCAAAGGGCTTGAAAACCACAAGCAGCATATCGGTTCTACAGATCCTGCATACCTGAAACGAACACTCGGTTATCTAAGTTTCTGGCTATCGGTAGAGCCGGACAATAAGTTTGTGCAGGAATCTATCGCAGCGTTGAGAAAGCTGGAAACCCCTGCCCAAGCCTGAGAGTTTATGCTATAACTATCCTGTCTCCGTTCGCTTTAATAAATCCTTTTCTTTCGGCCTCTACAATACCCTTGTTAATGGCAATATCAACATTCGTACCGCTTCTGGCAAATCCGAAAAGCTGTGCCGTAATTCTTAGAAGGTCTTTTGCAGGCAGGCTTATCTGATCGGTCAGTATCTGTCTGACAGCATTGGCTACCTCTTCGGGAGGCAGATCGGCAGCATCGCGTTCCGACATGGTGCGATAGGTGTCGAAAGACTTGTATTGCTCTTCGTTCAGCCAATAAAAGACCGTGCCGTCATGCTGGGTTTTGAAGAAAGGAAGCTCAGATATGATCATATCCAAATGCGTCTCCAGCCTTTGCCCTAAGCGTGAAATATTCCATGTCGACAGTATTTTCTTATACAGCAGTGATCGGCTGAGTGGTGCTTCCGAACTCATTATTTGTTTTATCTGCTGTTGTATAAGGCTGTTGTGTTCGGTGCGGAAGAAATCTTCTGCGGGGTAAGAGACTTGTTTAAGTGTAACAAAGCGATAAGGCTGTTCGCTGCCATCTGATTTCTTTGTAGGGGTAGCCGGAATATCTTTTATCACAGTATCTCCCGGTTGGGTAACAGCCGGTTTATATTTTATCTCCTGTGGCTTTTTCGCCTCATTTTCCTTTACCGTCCTTATAGCCTCACTGATCGTCTCCATCACTTCCTCCGGCTTTTCCCACCAGTCCATAGTCCATATCCGGCAGATGTTCCATCCCAGCAGTTTCAGCACGCCGTTTTGGACAATCTCCCTGTCTCTGGCTGTTTTAGTCTGTTTGTAGTTTTCACCATCACATAAGATTCCGAGAATATAATTCGAGGGGTTCTTTTCATCTACTATGCCGATGTCTATTTTGTATCCCGAACAGCCTATGTCGGTATGCACAGTATATCCTGCTTTGCGAAGCTCTTTGGCAATAACGTTTTCGATAGATATCGTTGTATCTGTTGTGGTTTGTGTATCTATTGTTATTCTCTCACCTCGCTGAGCGTATTCGAGGAAGCGTTTCAGTCCGGCCACACCTACGGCAGAAGACCTGTTGAGGTCTATCTGGTCAGGGCGCAGCGTTGAGTAGATAATCATTTCGTAACGCGCTCTCGATACGGCAACATTCAACCGGCGTTCTCCTCCGAGCCTGTTGAGCGGGCCGAAATTCATGCTGACACGTCCGTTTGCATCGGGGCCGTAGCCTACCGAGAATAGTATAATGTCGCGCTCGTCTCCCTGTACATTTTCAAGATTCTTGATGAACAGCGGCTCTTCGCTTTCGAGAGCTATTGTTTCCAGATCGGGACGCAGCACGAAAAGATCGGAAAGCAGGTCTTCGATCAGTGTTTGCTGAACGGAACTGAATGTAACTACACCAATACTGCGTTTACGGAGATTATCGTCCGACAGGCGTCTTGCTATTTCGTCTATTACCGCCTGAGCTTCGGCTTTGTTCTGTCGCGATTTTCCTTTGTCATAGAATCCGTCGATTTGCACAAGTTTTACTTTCGATTCTATATTATCCGGTGACGGGAAGGTGAGTAGTTTGTTGTTGTAGTATTCCGAATTGCTGAATGCTATAAGGCTCTCATGCTTACTACGGTAGTGCCACAGCAGGTATTTCGATGGCATGGAAAGTGCGAGACAATCATCGAGAATGCTCTCGAGGTCTTCCATGTCTATGTTTTCTTCGTCTACAGTATTTACTGCAAAGAAGCTGGTCGGTGGCATCTGTTTAGGGTCACCCACAATAACTACATTCTTTCCGCGTGCGATAGCTCCAATGGCCTCATAGGTCGGCATCTGCGATGCTTCATCAAATACGATAAGGTCGAATTTGTCGGCATCGGGGTCGATGTACTGCGCTACCGATATAGGGCTCATCAGCATACAAGGGCACATCCGCGACAGCAGGGTAGGTATCTGGTCGAACAGTTTGCGAATAGAAGTTCCCCGTCCGTTATTCTTGATATTCCGCTGAAGAATGCCCACTTCGGAATTCTGGGCAGCTTCTTTGGTAAATGACGGGATATTGGTCGCCAGTTTTGCATAGAGTTCTTTCTTTGTGAGCTCTTCAAAGTTGACAGTCAGTTCCTTATATTTCTTTATCACATCATTGAAAAGCTTCCCTTTGAACAATTCCAGACCCGGTTCCCTTGCAATAATATAATCGGTACAGGTATGATAAAAGCCTTTGTGAAAAGCATTCATGACTGCATCAGTCGGTATATTCCTGTTCTTGTATTCGTCGGCAATGAAACCAATGTTCAGTCCGTCCAGTTTTTCACATGCCTGCAACCACTGATACCAGTCTTTGAGTTTATCTATGTTTGTCAGCCACAGATTGAGACGCGACAGAGCGGTGTCTGTCCAGTACACAGAATCGTCATACAAGTAGCCTTTATCGACTCCCAATGTCGTATGCAACTTGTTTTCGGCAACAGACAAGTCTGATAAAAGCTTGCTTATTTCTGTAAGGGAATTTCCGTGAATGCTTCTGAACGAATCTATTCCCTCCGATAACTGTCCGGCTATGGCTTCTTTTATTCTGGCGGTATTGCTTATGTCTTTTGCATAGTTCAGTATCAACGCATTTAAGCTTTCGGAGTCACTGATGATTTGCGAGATGGCATTCCAGTCCTCATTGCTTTTCTTTCCGTACTTTCCGAACAAGGAAGGGGTTCTGTCATTGTACTGACTGACGTATTTCTCTTCTTCCTGATATTTTATTGTTTGCACCAGAATACCTTTTACATCTTCTGTGGCAATACTGCTGCTCAGTGCATAAGGTTTCAGTTGTTTCTTTATCTTGCGCTGACCGAAGAATTTCGGGATGAACCATTTGTTCGAGGCCTGATTCCATTCGTTTAGCTTAATTCGGGCTTCGATGGACAGGATTTCGTCCATAAATTTAGTAGTTATCTCTCCCTTTATCTTATCACGTTCCTTACCATGTACTACCACCTCTTTGTAGTCGTCCAGTACCTCGTTTATGCGGGGCTGTTGCAATAGGGTAGGAGTTAGTTCCGGTATTTGCAGAAGCTTAGATACAATGCCCGATATAATGTCGATCTGGTATTTGTCGTAATTTGCATTCGCATCGCCAAGTAGTCGGGCAAGTACATTCAGTTTCGACTTTATATCCGAAAGCAAGCCGATAGTGTCGGAGATGAGTTTAGTAGCTTCGTCTTTTACGGTAGATGAATAACCCGATATTTCAATACCTGTCAGCGGATGATTGTACGGATGCCCGAAAGCCCTTCCTGTACTCACCATCAGTTCTACTGCATCGTTCCATTCCAGAATGGTCTCTTTAGTTAGTCCGTCCAGTAATTCCTGAGGCATGGTAAATTCGGTATCGTTACTGATAGACAGATAGCGGGCGATGGCGTCGTATATGGAAAGTCCGAAAGGATATTTCTTATGCAGTGTATCTATATACACATTCATCTCGTTGCGCAGCTTGTGTAACCGCGCAGCTTCCTGTTCAAAGTCTTCCGGTGCGGAATGCTTCAATACCTCTGTTGTTGTTTTCAGTTGAGCCAGGATTGCTGACTTTTTCGTCTTGTTTGAATGCAGTTCGAGGCAGAACGGCGCCAGTCCTATAGCGGCCAGACGGCTCTGAACGACAGACAATGCTGCCATTTTTTCAGCTACAAATAGTACCCTTTTCCCTTTGTACAGGGCATTGGCTATAATGTTGGTTATGGTTTGCGATTTACCTGTTCCCGGAGGGCCGTGCAAAATGTATGTCTTGTCGTTTACCGCTTCGTATATTGCCTCCAGTTGCGACGAGTCGGCGTTGATAGGTAAAACAATGTCGGTCGGAGCAAGGTCTCTGTCGAGAACTGCAGCGTCGACCATATCTTCCTGCACATTCCATTCTATCTTACCGTTTATAAGGCTCGATACGATCTTGTTCTCTATCAGCTTATGTACATTGTTGTGGATATCGTTCCACATAATGAATTTGTTGAAAGAGAAAATACCGAGAATGGCCTGTTCTTCCACATCCCATTTGCGCTGGTCTTTGATACTCTTTCTGATGATGGAATATATCAGCCTTACATTCACCCCACTCTCGTCTACAGGCAGCGGATCAAGCCCCGATATGGTAATGCCGAAATTCTGGCGTAGCATTTCCAGCAGGGTAATGTTCATCATCGTATCTTCTTCCCGCGAGCGGATCACATAACCTTTGGCTGCCGACTTGCGGATAATTTCCACAGGGAGCAGCAGGATAGGCGCATATCTCGGGCGTTCACTGCTGGGTGTCTCATACCATTTGAGTAATCCCAAAGCAAGGTAGAGTGTATTCGCTCCGTTTTCTTCGATAGATAATCGTGATGACCGGTACAGATGTACAAGTGCTTTGCTCAGATCGTTTTCAGAAAGGTATGAGCGCAAGCGTTTTTGCGATATCTCCGATTTTATAAGCTCAGCCATCGGGTCGGTGGCTTCGAGTGATTGGTAGATACCGAAATCGTACAGCGGGTTATCCCAATCGGTAGGCTTCGGCATAATCTGGAATTCTCCGCCATCGGCCAATGCATCTTCAAATTTGTCCAGATCGGCAGCTATCAGTTGCAGTGTGTTTTTAGTAACCCTTATGTTGAGCAGGTTGTTTCGCAGGCTGAGGTCTAATAGCTTACGTTCCCACATCAGTTGTTTGGTGAGCTCCACCTCAGTACTGATACCCGACAGATCGTAAGGGTTTACGCTTTCGGGAGCCGCCTGTGACTTGTCGGTTAGCGGTTCTTCTTCTATTATTTCCCATTGCAGCCCTTTCTGTATTCGTTGTGGTAAAGGTCTGATTCCTGTAAAGCGCGATCTTTTTACATCCAGTGCCAGAACGAAACTGGATGGTGATAGTTTGCCATCGGCAGTTTTCACAGCCTGATCGAAGTCTGCATTGCTGCCCATATTCATACAGGTAGTTTCCACAAGGGTAATTTCATTTATGCCGTCAGCGGTTCTTTTTGTCAGAAAAGAGGCATCGTCTACAATACTGTCGGGGAATGTTTCAGGTATGAGCCAGCCTCCGGCAAAGGCGTGCCCCTGTGTGACTACGATAAAAGGATGGATACCGACTGCTTCGAGACACGAGGCATACAGTACAGCCATGTCGAGGCATGTTCCCAGTTTTTGGGTGAGTACCATGTCTGCCATGCGGATACGTTGCCCGTATTCCTCAAAACTGGCAGGAACAGTGCTGTATATAATATTCAGTTCCGATATGGCTGTATAAATCGCTGCCATCTGTTTCCGTACCCTGTCGGGATTACGGCTCTGATACTCGTCCAAAGAAGCGTTCCCCGTCCATTGTTCGAGTATGGTGGCTGCCCGTTTTATGATAGGGGTTATCGCCGGATGATTAGGTGTAATGAAAGAGGACAGCATTTCCGGTAAGACCGATAAGCCGCCCCATTGGTCGAATGCAAGGATATCTACCGGATATTTTTCTTCAAAAATACACTCTTCACCCGAAAGGACTTTCAGGGTAAAGTTTCCCGCCATCCGTTCGGTAAGTTGTGCAAAATATGTTGAAGACAGATTTATTCTGAACGATTCTATTCTTACGGTTGCTCCTGCCGGAACAGACTCGATGAGATAGGGCGCAGCAGTTGCAAATTCGGGCTCGGCAGATAATATAATGCTGATGTCTTTAAGCGCTTCGTTTGTTTTGTTTTCTATGGAGAACTGGCGAATGACCGAAACCCTGTTTTGCTGCATGGCAAAGTTGATAACAGGCAGACAGACAAATTCAATGCCGACGATATTTGTATCCCTATTCATAAGTAGAGCGAGTTTTATACTATATATGTTTCTGTGTTATAAGAAAATGCAATATTACAAAATTAAATCTATATGAATGTCTGTTATTAAAATATATGTAATGTCAATCAGTCATTGAAAATGTGGTTAATAAATGTTCGATTATTTGCTGCGCGCAATTAAAATTGCTTGCATTCCTTTTGCCCAAAGCCGCAAAAGGAATCAAAAAGTCTTTAGCGCCACGCTTCATAGGCCGACCCGATAAAGGGCTCAAAGGCTAAACAAAAAAACTCGCTCATTGCTTTGTGCAATACGCATCGGTTACTAAGCTCAAACACGTTTTTGTTTCACGCCTTTCTCGCCCTACGGGTGCCCCGTCCATAAAGCTAACGGCGCGGGCTGACGCACGATTGGGAGACGATAATAAATCCTGCCTTGTCAGCGCGTGCGACTCCGTGCATTAGCTACGCAAGCGGGCACCTGTCCGGTGCAGGCGGCGTAGAAAGGGATGGGGCGATAGCCCGTTTGTCCCTTTCAGCCGGCAAGCCGTTGACAGGTCGCTGAGGAGCGAAGCACTAGACCTTTTGTTTACTTTTGCGGCAATGGCAAAAGTAAAAACAAGCACGGGAGTGCGCGTTAGGCATGAGCTAAACTTAAAAAAGCAAAATTAGATGGGAGTTATGCTCAAGATAATCGAACATATAATCTTATTGAATTACAGATTTGCATATACAAACAAGAATAATACATAATTTCTCGATCAAAAAAGCCAGCATATACACCTGTAATATCCAAAAAGCTAAAAGATGTTAGTAATATCTCCTTTTGGTTAAAATATACAATAAATCCTGATATAGATGATATTTATTTAACACCTTTGTGACGAAAATTATTAGTATAAGGACTACATCAATTACATCTTGAAATCTTGCGTTTTCAATGAGGAATATAGTATTTTCAAAAGTCCCGGAAAGAATTTGTTTTACCCCTTTTTTATAGAGATAGGAATTTAAAAATCAATTATATTATCCAGATCAAACACATAAAATTATGCTTAAGCGAGTAAAATCATTATTAGGTTTTCTGTTTATAGGAATTATATCTGTAAATGTAGCTGCTCAAAATAGTCAGCCTTTGTATTTAGATCCGAATGCGCCTATCGAAGACAGGGTTGCTGACGCCCTGTCTCGTATGACGCTCGAAGAAAAAGTCGCCATGTGCCATGCCCAGT